>NZ_JAQITD010000049.1 GCF_028618555.1 Bartonella sp. CM31XJBT
AATAAAAACAAAAATAGAATATTGTTAGTGAATCTTTTATTATATAACTCATCAGTAATATTGAAACATAAAATTGGTAGCGAATAAAAAACTTGATCTAAAACAAGTTTATCATAATAAATAAACCTTAAAATAGTGTACTCTTTTTCTATAAAACAGGTATAAAGTATAAAAAGCAATTAAGATCTCTATTTTCAAATGGAAGAGACGTTAATAAAATGATTCTCAACTTTTATTGATATATAAAAAGAAAAAATACTGCTAGCATCTTAAAAAAGGTAATTCAGCCCCCTTTATCCCATACAGCATAAAGAACACAAAATATTGACTTTCAAACCTAATAAAACAAACGCATAAAATAAGTAAATCTATCAGATTTACAAAAAATTATAAGCAACACTAGAGCACCAAAACACTACCTAAAACCAGATAAAAAGAGAGTCATGAAAAATGAGATGATCCCCAAAATACTGAAAAAACTTTCTTTCTTAATTTTCATAAAAGTTATTCCATATTTTTCGTCAATATTGTAGATCACAGCCATATTTATATTTTGAGTAATTATATTTACTCTATATTAGTAATAAATAATTCTCTTTGAACGAAATTTTTAGCAATATTCACATAACTGTCTTCAATCTGTGCAAAATAAATAATAATAAAGAATTAATCAAATGCTTGAAAGAAAAGGAATAGAGAAACTTACTAAAAAATTGCATTTTTAAAATACCAACTTAAGTAGCACATTGAAAAAATAACGCCATGAAAACTGATATTGAATGATAAATTCATCAACCGATCACTTTAATCGCAAAATATTAATCTATAATAATAATTTATTGTTTTGCATGTTGAATGAGAAAGCTGACGATTATAAAACTCTCTTAATTTTAACTCTGTTTATATTGAATCAATCAAATTTCTTCACTTGCAAATCACAAACGAGATCGGTGTGTGTGTGTAAACACACTTAAAGAAAGGAAAATATCACTTATGAGGTATTTTAACTAACAAGCGCTGTTAACACAGTATTGAAAACTAGCAAAGTGAATGATGGTGCCCCTTTTTACTTTAAAAGTGTAAATATGGTGGAACACAATAGGTTTTATATTATAAGGCTTTACCGTTATAATATTCACGGGCGCCGTTGCGAAATAGGCTTGGATACCTTGAGAAAGGTTTCTTTAAAACAAAAGCGTCAATGTGCAACACAATGGCGTTCTGTTTATTATGTATCCAACGGTGTTTCTTACTGAATCATCTTATAAACTGCTCTATGAGATTACAAATTTATCTTACGTGAATTCTTCCCTTTATATTTATTTTTTCTCATGAACACTAAAATCTGTTAAGACACTATCCAAAGTAAAATCAATCAACAAATATTTCTATTCTTTTGTAATATACAGATAATTGAATAGAGTTCCTGATTGCAACAAAAGTCTGTACTATTGTAATAATAGAAATACTTTGATCATCCTCGCTCTATAATAAAAAAATAATATGTAATTTACAGAAAAAATTACATTTTTAATAAATAATGAAAAATAATTTTTTCATTATTTATGTGAAGTATTTAATATGTATGAATATTTACTTATTAAAAATGATAATATACATCAGAAATACTTACAAAAGACAACTATCTTGAGAAAGATTGCCTAATATTACAGAAAAGTTGCGTTGGCATTGCTCAATAAAAGCTTCTCTATTTTTAACAAAGCTCTCATTTTTATGCATCCATATGTGATGTAAAAAGACGCCTATTTGCGTTTCTCTTATAGATAGATTAAATAGTGACAGCACCTTCGATCACTTTGTCTATGTTAACTTCTCTTTTAGGCAATAATTTATGGTATCTAACAAGCCTTTTCTCGCTCTTTTACCTTTGGGCGCACACGAATATCACGGAGAGCACCTTCCTTTCGAAACCGACTGGATTATTGCTGAAGCTTTTGCAAAAGCCCTCACTTTACAAACAAAAGAGCAGTTTCATATCGCACTTTTACCGGTTGAAAAGATTGGCTATTCTATAGAACATATGGATGTTACAGGTACACAAACTCTTACCTTTTCCGATGCGATTAAGCGATGGATAAAGATTGGTGAAAACTGTTATCACAAAGGGATCAACCGTCTTCTTCTTCTCAATGCTCACGGAGGCAATTCACCTTTAATGAGCATCGTTATCACCGAATTACGAAGGCGCCTTTCCATGCTCGCTGTAGCAACAAGCTGGAGCCGTTTTGGTTTACCACAAGGTCTCATAGAGCCGTCTCAACAACATCTTGATATCCATGGAGGCTTTATCGAAACCTCTCTCATGCTCTATTTAGCACCAGAAAAAGTCCATATGGAAAAGGCAAAAAATTTTCATAATAAACAAGCGGATATGATTGCCAATTATCGATATTTACGTGCTTATGGTCCTCATGCCTTTGGTTGGACAATGCGAGATCTGAACACGCAAGGTGCGGCAGGAAACGCAAGCAAAGCAACACCACAAGCCGGTGAAGCAATCTTTTCTCATGTTCTGTCTCAGCTTCGTGATTTACTTGATGATATCAATCGATTTAACATAAACACATGGCAATAAAGAACAATAAAAGGTCTCTCCATGGAAACGACACACCCCAAAAAACTTCCCGTTACGGTTCTCACAGGCTATCTTGGTGCTGGAAAAACCACCCTTCTCAACCGCATTCTCAGTGAAAATCATGGCAAACGTTATGCCGTCATTGTCAATGAATTTGGTGAAATTGGTATTGATAATGACCTGATCATTGAATCAGACGAAGAAATTTATGAAATGAATAATGGCTGTGTTTGCTGCACCGTACGTGGTGATCTCATTCGCATTCTGGAAAGTCTGATGCAACGTTCTCATCGATTTGACGCGATCATTATAGAAACGACAGGGCTTGCTGATCCTGTTCCTGTAGCACAGACCTTTTTCATGGATGATACTATCCATGAAAAAACAGCTCTCGATAGTGTCATAGCGGTCGTTGATGCAAAGCATTTTCCCTCTCAACTGAAAACAAGTCGTGAAGCTGAAGATCAAATTGCCTTCGCGGATATTATTCTTTTAAATAAGATTGATCTTGTCACCCAACAAGAACGCAGCCATGCTGAATCCCTTATTCTCGCCATTAATCCTCGTGCTATAATTTACGCAACAGAGCGCGTTAACATCCCTGTTGATAAACTCCTCGATCGTGGCTTCTTTGATCTCCAACGCACTTTAGATAATGATCCCCATTTTCTTGACCATCATCACGCAGATCATGTATGTGGTCCCGATTGTAATCATGATCATGACCATCATCACGCATCCCCCATTCATGATATTACCATCACTTCTGTAAGTTTAAAAACAGATGTTCTGCAACCAGAAAAGTTTTTCCCTTGGATCCAGCAGGTTACACAGCAACAAGGACCTGATATATTGCGCCTTAAAGGCATTATCGCCTTTCAAAGAGACGATGATCGTTACGTCATTCAAGGAATACATATGCTTCTTGAGGGACAACATCAACGCCCATGGCGTGAAGATGAAAAACGAGAAAGTCGCCTTGTTTTTATAGGACGCTCTCTTGATGCTGAAAAATTAAAAACTGGTTTTGAAAATTGCGCATAAGTGAGTGATAATGCCAAACATTACCCATTATGATCTCAAAAGTTACTGCCTTTCCTGCGGTTTTATAGGCAATAAACCAGCCTTTGTTTCCGTAGAAGGTTTCATTGTTTTTTTTAATCCAGCCCCACAAATCGTTGAAGTTCACCAAGGAATAATTTCAAGCCATTTTTCCCATGACAATACCGCGATCATCACCGGTGGAGAAGATGGAAAAGTCTGTCAAACAACCGCAGCAGATCACACGGAAGTGTTAAGCCAAAAAGAACGCAAATGGATAAACAACGTTGCTTTTGGTCCACAAAAAGCTTTTGCTTTTTCCTCCTCACGTTTCGCATTTGCGCATGTTGGAAAAGAACGACAAGAGCTCACACATGAACGCAGTGTAGAAGGCCTCGCTTTTGCCCCAAAGGGTTTACGACTTGCCGTTGCCCATTACAATGGAGTCACTCTTCATTGGTTATCAACGCAAGTATCTCCCACCACATTGGTATGGAAAGGAGCTCATTGTGGCGTCACCTTTTCACCAGACAACCGCTATGTCATTTCCACGATGCAAGAAAACGCTTTACACGGTTGGCGTCTCACTGATAATCAACATTTACGGATGAGTGGCTACCCAAGCAAAGTCAAAAGCTGGTCTTGGAGCGCAAAAGGAAAATGGCTAGCAACATCAGGTGCCTCTGCCGCAATTGTTTGGCCCTTTCATACAAAAGATGGCCCCATGGGAAAAACACCTCTAGAACTAGGCACACGAGCAAATGCGCTTGTTAGCACCGTTTCATGCCACCCAAACAAAGAAATTGTAGCAATAGGCTTCAATGATGGAATGATTTTAGCGGCACATTTTCATGATGGAAAAGAAGTCCTTCTAAAAGGTTATGGGAAAAGCGCTATCTCAGCACTTAACTGGGATCAAGCAGGGCAAAACCTCTCCTTCGGTAGCGAAAATGGTGAATGTGGTATAATCAAGATCACTGATTAAATTAAGCACCCAAAAGCGCAATCATCGCCGATAAAGAATGCCCACACAATCCTCCAGAAATCTTATCCCCTTGCATCTCTAGAGCTCTCAGAAATCCTATCTCCCTAATCTCCCCCCCCCCAAAGTCTCCTAAAATCTTCGTAATCATTAAATCTTCCCTTTTCCTTTCCTTCCCCCCCCCTTTAGACAAGAAAATACCTTAGACATGTTTTTTGACCTTTTAACATTGCTACCCCCATACAAGAATAAAAACATCACCCCTAAGACCGAAAACCCCACTCCCTATCAACATCTATATAGGCTACATACTTCCACAAAAGCATTTTTCTTAAAAATTCGGCAAAAAATAGCTGATATCATCATTAAAACAACGATTTATTCCTACGATCAGAAGAATGGAATTCAACACTATTTTCCTAAATAAAATTTTTTTGATTTCCCTCTCTAAAAAGCAAGGTTGCCTACTAGCAGCCTTCTAAACTGCAGTTTTTTTCCTAGAAAATTCCATCTAATAATCATTTCATAGAGTTTCTATCACCGTCTTCTGTTCCGGTATCTCCTTCATCTCCAGATTCTGTCCCCACTCCTTCTGCCCCTGTTGAACCAAAGCCTTCTGGGTCTTCTGACCCTTTGGATTCCTCGTCTAATCTCCAAATTAGAGCTGTTGTTCCACAGGTTCCAACTTATCTTCTTTTGCCAAATGCCTTATTTCATGCTGGTTTAGTGGATATGACCGCGCAAAATAAGACATTAGAGACAATGCGGAATGCTTTTCATTCCTTTGGGAAGGATAATGAAAAGACAGCCTTTTTTC
>NZ_JAQITD010000005.1 GCF_028618555.1 Bartonella sp. CM31XJBT
TGCGATGGATGTTTCGTTGATCGTTCCGATAGCGATGGAAGAGAAACTTCGTTTTGCTATTCGTGAAGGTGGTCGTACTGTTGGTGCCGGTATCGTCTCTAAGATCATTGAATAAATAATGCTTGTTAAAGGGGTGTTAAAAGTGTTTTAGTTTTGAGAGTTAGGGGTATAGCTCAGTTGGTAGAGCGGCGGTCTCCAAAACCGCAGGTCGCGGGTTCAAGTCCTGCTGCCCCTGCCAAAGGGGGGATTTTACATATAAGGGAGTGGATTTTGCTGCCTTTTTCGCTTTTTTTGATATGGGGCTTGTTTTTTTGTGTGTGAAACGGTATTGAATAGAAAGTAAGGAAATTGCATAAGTCTGAAAGTTGGCTTTTGCATTTTTTCCTGTTTATTTTGTTCTATAAAACACAATAGGACTAGAGAGAGTATAGTGTGACGATGGCATCTAAAACCAATCCGATTACCTTTTTGAAGCAGGTTTATGCAGAAACAATTAAAGTGAAATGGCCTACACGTCGTGAGACGGTTATTTCTACTATTATGGTTTTGTTGGTAACTGCATTGGCTTCAGCTTTCTTTTTTATTGTGGATCAGGTTATGCATTTTGGTGTTTGGCGGGTTATTGATCTTCTGAAATATCTTTTTAGTTGAGAATGTAAGGAAGTGTGACTGTGGCAGCTCGTTGGTATATTGTTCAGGCATATTCAAATTTTGAAAAGAAAGTAGCGGAAGCTATTGATAAGGAGGCAAAGCAAAAGGGACTTGATCATCTTTTTGAAAAGATTTTTGTTCCAACAGAGCGTGTTGTAGAGGTTCGTCGTGGACGCAAAGTTGATACTGAGCGAAAATTTTTTCCTGGTTATGTTCTTGTTCGTGCTGAGTTAACAGATGAAGTTTATCATCTTATTAAGAATACGCCTAAAGTGACAGGTTTTTTAGGATCGGATGCGCGTCCTGTTCCAATTTCTGATCGAGAGGTTGAGCAAATTCTCAAACAAGTTCAGGAAAGGGTTGAGTCTCCAAAGTCCTCTGTATTGTTTGAGGTTGGAGAGCAAGTTCGCGTTGCTGATGGTCCTTTTGTTTCGTTTAATGGAATTGTTCAAGAGGTTGAAGAAGAGCGCTCTCGTCTTAAGGTTGAAGTGCTTATTTTTGGGCGTCCTACGCCTGTTGATTTGGAATTTGGTCAGGTTGAAAAACTCTGATTAAACTTAGAGTAGTTTTAATTACTTTAAGGAAGGAGTGGGAGGTGATTTATAGCTTTTGTCGGCTTAATGATCCGAACCACGTGACTGCAGCGGGTAACGGGCAAGGTGAATTGTCAGTATACCAGTGAAATTAAAGGCAGATTGTTATGGCAAAAAAAAGTATAGGTCAGCTTAAGTTGCAGGTTCCTGCAGGAGCTGCTACTCCATCTCCACCGATTGGTCCAGCTCTTGGGCAGCGTGGTATTAATATCATGGAGTTTTGTAAGGCGTTTAATGCAGCTACACAAGAAATGGAAAAGGGGGCACCGATTCCAGTTGTTATTACGTATTATCAAGATAAGTCTTTCACATTTTCTCTCAAGACGCCTCCTGTATCATTCTTTTTAAAGAAGGAAGCAAACCTGAAATCTGGCTCAAAAGAGCCTGGTAAAGTGTCTGTAGGAAGCATTTCTCGCGATAAAATTCGTTCGATTGCGGAATCAAAGATGAAAGATCTTAATGCGAATGACATTGAGGCAGCAATGCGTATGGTTGAAGGTTCTGCTCGCTCGATGGGCTTGGAAGTGGTGGGCTAATATTATGGCAAAAGTAGCAAAAAGAATAAAAAATATCCGAAAAGATATTGATTTTAATGAACTTTACGCTTTAAAAGATGCCGTTTCAATGGTTAAGGAGCGTGCTGTTGCTAAGTTTGATGAAACAATCGAAATTTCAATGAACTTGGGTGTTGATCCTCGTCATGCTGATCAAATGGTTCGAGGCGTTGCTCATTTGCCTAATGGGACAGGGAGAAATATTCGTGTTGCCGTTTTTGCTCGTGGGGATAAGGCTGAGGAAGCTAAGGCGGCAGGAGCTGATATTGTGGGTGCCGAAGATTTATTTGAAAGCGTTAATAGAGGGACTATAGACTTTGATCGTTGTATTGCAACGCCAGACATGATGCCTCTTGTTGGTCGTCTTGGTAAGATTCTTGGTCCACGGAGTTTGATGCCAAATCCGAAGGTTGGTACTGTAACACTTGATATCGCCGGTGCTGTCAAAGCTTCTAAAGGTGGTGCTGTTGAGTTTCGTGTGGAAAAAGCTGGTATTGTGCATGCTGGTATTGGTAAGGCTTCTTTTGGTGTTGAAAAAATCGTAGAAAATATAAAAGCCTTTGCAAGTGCAGTTATTAAAGCCAAACCGCAAGGTGCAAAAGGTGAATATATTAAACGCGTTGCTGTTTCGTCGACTATGGGAATTGGTGTTAAAGTTGATCCAGCAACGGTTCGTTCAGAGTTAATGTAAGCTGATTTATGATTTTGTTTTTTGGGGTATGGGAATATCAAAATTGTATTTTAAAGTGCTGGTTTTGATCAGCATTTAGCTATCTAAGCTTTATAGGGCTTAGGTTGTGCCGGGAGAAATTCCGGAATATCCTGTCCGAGATTGTAGGTGATACTTTTAAGTATCTTAATCAAAAAAAACCTGCATGAGACTGGGGTAAAAACTGAGAGTTAAAAGACTTAAAGGGTTTGAGCCAAGGTTGCCTTTGAACGCTGTGCGTGAAAAAGGGGACAGGATCCTCATCGGTGACATGAAGTATTTTATGTTATCAAAGGTAACCAACAGGTTTGTTTTAAGTAAATCTGTTAAATGGAGAGAGACAGTGAATAGAGCGGAAAAACGCGAATTTGTTACATGGCTTAACGAGGCTTTTCGGAAGTCTGGTTCTGTTGTTGTTGCACATTATTCCGGTCTGACAGTTTCACAGATGAATGATCTGCGTTCGAAAATGGGTGAAGCTGGCGGTGCCGTTAAAGTCGCCAAAAACCGTCTTGCTAAAATCGCTCTTCAGGGCACGGAATCTGAATCGATAGTGGGTTTGTTTACTGGACAAACACTTATTGCTTATTCAGAAGATCCAATCACAGCACCGAAAGTTGCTGTTGATTTTGCGAAAAGCAATGACAAATTTGTCATACTTGGCGGTTCAATGGGTGCAACAAGTTTAACTGTAGATGCTGTGAAGTCATTGGCTTCATTGCCTTCATTAAACGAGTTGCGTGCAAAACTTGTGGGTATGATTTCTACCCCTGCGACCCGTATTGCACAGGTTGTTAATGCCCCTGCTGGTCAGGTTGCACGTGTCATTGGAGCATATGCTCAGGAGGATAAGGCGGCTTAAGGCTGTTTGTATTCACGTTTATGGAAGAGCTTTAATGCTTTTCTGTTTTTTTGGATAAAATTTAATAATGGTTCAAATCTTTTAATTGAAGGAATTTAAAAATGGCTGATCTAGAGAAGATCGTAGAAGACCTTTCTAATCTAACCCTTTTGGAAGCCGCTGAGCTTTCTAAGTTACTTGAAGAAAAGTGGGGAGTTTCGGCTGCTGCTCCTGTAGCTGTCGCTGCTGTTGCTGGTGCTGCTGCTCCAGCTGCTGAAGAAAAAACAGAATTTGATGTTATTCTTGTTGAAGGTGGCGCACAAAAAATTAATGTTATTAAGGAAGTTCGTGCTCTTACTGGACTTGGTCTTAAAGAAGCTAAAGATCTGGTTGAAGGTGCACCTAAGCCTATTAAAGAGGCTGCTTCTAAAGAAGAAGCAGAAAAAATTAAATCTCAACTTGAAGCTGCTGGTGCTAAAGTGGAACTTAAGTAAATTTAATTTTATCGGCGGGCATTTATGTTCGCCGATTTCTTTCTCTTAATACAAAGAGGGAAAATAATGAGTAAAAAACCTTTTCCTAATGGTTTCGTAACAGGAATGGGATAGGTTTAGATTACTTACTCCTTCATCATAGAGTCAAAAAGATAAATGGCTTATGTTGGTGGGGAAAGTTAATGATGCTCATTATTGAGTGTCAAGTGAACTGGTCTGCATATGCAGGTTAATGATATAAGGCTTTCAAGGTTGGTCTACCTTGAAGAGTAAAGATCAAGGAGCGACGATGGCTCAGACTCACGCAATGATGTCTCAATTCAATGGTCGTAAGCGCGTACGCAAATTTTTTGGTAAGATTCCTGAAGTAGCAGAAATGCCGAATCTTATTGAGGTTCAAAAAGCGTCATACGATCAGTTTCTCATGGTTGAGGAACCGAAAGGTGGACGACCAGATGAAGGTTTGCAAGCTGTTTTTAAATCTGTTTTTCCTATTTCAGATTTTTCCGGTACAGCTATGCTTGAGTTTGTAGGTTATGAATTTGATTTACCAAAATTTGATGTTGAAGAGTGCCGTCAACGTGATTTAACTTATGCTGCCCCATTAAAGGTCATATTGCGTTTGATTGTTTTTGATGTTGATGAGGATACTGGCTCCAAAGATATCAAAGACATTAAAGAGCAAGGCGTTTATATGGGCGATATGCCTTTAATGACGACGAATGGTACCTTTGTTGTTAATGGTACGGAGCGTGTTATTGTTTCTCAGATGCATCGTTCTCCTGGTGTCTTTTTTGACCATGATAAAGGAAAGTCCCATTCATCAGGAAAGCTTCTTTTTGCTGCTCGTGTTATTCCGTATCGTGGTTCTTGGCTTGATATTGAGTTTGATGCTAAGGACATCGTTTATGCGCGTATTGATCGACGGCGCAAAATTCCTGTTACAAGTCTTTTGATGGCATTAGGTATGGATGCGTCAGATATTTTATCAACGTTTTATGATAAAGTGACTTATGAGCGTGATGGAGAAGGATGGCGAGTTCCTTATTCTGTTGATCGCTTTAAAGGAATGAAGCTCATTTCTGACCTTATAGATGCAGATAGTGGTGAAGTCGTTGCGGAGGCTGGTAAAAAATTAACAGTTCGTACTGCGAAGTCTTTGGCAGAAAAAGGACTTAAAGCGGTTAAAGTTAGTGAAGATGATTTATTAGGTTGTTATCTAGCCGAAGATATCGTCAATTACGAAACAGGTGAAATCTACCTTGAGGCTGGTGATGAAATTGACGAAAAAGTATTAAAAATTTTGCTTGATGTTAGTGCTGATCAAATCAATATTCTTGATATTGATCACATGAATATTGGCGCTTACATTCGCAATACTTTGAAGGTGGATAAAAATGAAAGTCGGCAGGATGCGTTATTTGATATTTACCGAGTAATGCGTCCAGGTGAGCCTCCAACAATCGATACAGCAGAAGCAATGTTCCATTCATTGTTTTTTGATCCAGAGCGTTATGATCTTTCTGCTGTTGGGCGTGTTAAGATGAATTTGCGTATGGATCTTGATTGTCCAGACACAGTTCGCATTTTACGCCAAGAGGATATTCTTGCTGTTGTTAAGATGTTGGTTGAATTGCGTGATGGACGTGGTGAAATTGATGATATTGATAATCTTGGCAACCGTCGCGTTCGTTCCGTTGGGGAGTTGATGGAAAATCAATATCGCATTGGTCTTCTTCGTATGGAGCGTGCGATAAAAGAGCGTATGTCATCGGTTGAAATTGATACAGTTATGCCACAGGATTTGATCAATGCAAAGCCTGCTGCAGCAGCAGTTCGTGAGTTTTTTGGGTCTTCACAATTGTCGCAGTTTATGGATCAAACCAATCCATTGTCGGAAATTACCCATAAGCGCCGTCTTTCTGCTCTTGGTCCAGGCGGTTTGACTCGTGAACGTGCGGGTTTTGAAGTCCGTGACGTACATCCTACGCATTATGGTCGTATTTGTCCGATTGAAACACCAGAAGGCCCCAATATTGGTCTAATCAACTCCTTAGCAACATTTGCGCGAGTTAACAAATATGGCTTTATTGAAAGTCCATATCGAAAAATTATTGATGGAAAAGTTACAAAAGAAGTTATTTATCTTTCAGCGATGGAAGAAGCAAAGCATTATGTCGCTCAGGCTAATTCTTCATTAGATAGCGAAGGTCGTTTTATAGAAGAGTTTGTTGTTTGCCGTCATGCTGGTGAAGTTTTAATGGCGCCGCGTGATCATGTTGATTTGATGGATGTTTCACCAAAACAGTTGGTTTCAGTTGCAGCAGCGCTTATTCCTTTTTTGGAAAATGATGATGCGAATCGTGCACTTATGGGATCAAACATGCAGCGTCAGGCAGTTCCTCTTGTACGCGCTGAAGCACCATTTGTTGGGACGGGAATGGAATCCATAGTTGCGCGCGATTCAGGAGCTGCTGTGAGTGCAAAACGTAGTGGTGTTGTTGATCAAGTTGATGCTACCCGTATTGTTATCCGTGCAACAGAAGATTTAGATCCTTCAAAATCAGGCGTTGATATTTACCGCTTACAGAAATTTCAGCGTTCTAATCAGTCCACTTGTATTAATCAGCGTCCTCTTGTAAATGTTGGTGATAGGGTAGAAAAAGGTGATATCATTGCAGATGGTCCATCCACGGATCTTGGTGATTTGGCTCTTGGGCGGAATGTTCTCGTAGCCTTTATGCCTTGGAATGGATACAATTATGAAGATTCTATTTTGTTATCCGAGCGCATTGTTGCTGATGATGTGTTTACTTCAATTCATATTGAGGAATTTGAAGTTGCGGCACGCGATACAAAACTTGGGCCTGAGGAAATTACGCGCGACATTCCTAATGTTGCGGAAGAAGCGTTAAGAAATCTTGATGAAGCTGGCATTATTTATATTGGTGCTGAAGTTCAACCGGGTGATATTTTAGTTGGAAAGATTACCCCAAAAGGTGAAAGTCCCATGACGCCGGAAGAAAAGCTTCTGCGTGCGATTTTTGGGGAAAAGGCATCCGATGTTCGTGATACTTCTATGCGTATGCCTCCTGGGACTTTTGGTACTGTTGTTGAAGTTCGCGTTTTTAATCGCCATGGCGTGGAAAAAGATGAACGTGCGATGGCAATTGAGCGTGAAGAAATTGAGCGTTTAGCAAAAGACCGTGATGATGAACAGTCTATTCTTGATCGCAATGTTTATTCGCGCCTCACCGATATGTTGACAGGTAAAGTTGCTGTAGAAGGTCCGAAAGGCTTTTCGGGCAGCAAAAAGCTTGATAGTACAGTGATGGGGCATTATCCACGATCCCAGTGGTGGCAATTTGCTGTTGAGGATGAAAAACTTCAAAATGAAATTGAAGCTTTGCGCAAGCAATATGATGAATCAAAGGAAGCATTACAACGTCGCTTTATGGATAAAGTTGAAAAGGTCCAAAGAGGTGATGAAATGCCTCCTGGTGTCATGAAAATGGTGAAGGTTTTTGTGGCTGTGAAGCGCAAAATCCAACCAGGTGATAAGATGGCGGGACGTCACGGAAATAAGGGTGTTGTTTCACGTATTCTTCCCGTAGAAGATATGCCATTTCTTGAAGATGGGACCCATGCTGATATCGTCTTGAATCCGCTTGGTGTGCCTAGTCGTATGAATGTTGGACAAATTCTTGAGACGCACCTTGGTTGGGCATGTGCGGGGATGGGCAAGAAGATTGGTGATTTGTTAGAGTTGTATCAAGAGACTGGGGATATATTGCCGCTGCGTCAGCGTATTGAAAATCTTATGCCTGATGATAATCATAATGAACCAGTCCGTCAGTATGATAATGAAAGCCTCTACAAATTGGCATTACAGATGAAAAAAGGGGTTTCAATTGCAACGCCTGTTTTTGATGGAGCACATGAGTCTGATATTAACATGATGCTGGAAGACGCAGGCTTAGATAGTTCAGGGCAGGTTACGCTTTATGATGGTCGTACTGGGGAGCCTTTTGATCGTCCAGTAACGGTGGGATATATTTACATGTTGAAATTGCATCACCTTGTTGATGATAAGATTCATGCACGTTCTATAGGTCCCTATTCACTTGTGACACAGCAGCCATTAGGAGGTAAGGCACAGTTTGGTGGTCAGCGTTTTGGTGAAATGGAGGTATGGGCACTTGAAGCTTATGGTGCTGCATACACTTTGCAGGAGATGCTAACAGTAAAATCAGATGATGTGGCTGGGCGGACAAAAGTCTATGAGGCAATTGTGCGTGGTGATGATACATTTGAGGCAGGGATACCCGAAAGCTTTAATGTGTTGGTAAAAGAAATGCGCTCACTTGCTCTTAATGTGGAGCTTGATGATGCGCGTGAACTTATTGCACAGCGGGCATTGTCTGATACGGCAGAGTAATAATTCAAGGAGCGCACTGGAAAAAGGCTGCGCTCTTATTACTTTAAGAGGCTCAATAACCTTATTAAGGCTATACAGGTCGTTTTTAAAAGTAAATGTATTTTAAAAAAGATCTGTTATAAAATAAATGAGATATTACAACAGGTTCTAAGAATCTTTGAAGGAGAACAGCATGAACCACGAGGTCATGAATCTTTTCAATCCTCAAGCGCCAGCGCAGACATTTGACTCTATTCGTATTTCTATTGCGAGTCCTGAGAAAATTTTGTCCTGGTCGTATGGTGAGATTAAGAAGCCTGAGACTATTAATTATCGGACTTTTAAACCAGAACGTGATGGTCTTTTTTGTGCACGTATATTTGGCCCTATTAAGGACTATGAGTGTCTATGTGGCAAATATAAACGCATGAAGTATAAGGGCATTATTTGTGAAAAATGCGGTGTAGAGGTTACTCTTTCGCGCGTACGTCGTGAGCGTATGGGGCATATTGAACTTGCGGCACCTGTTGCACATATATGGTTTCTTAAATCATTACCAGGTCGTATTTCTACACTTTTAGATTTAACTTTAAAAGATATTGAGCGGGTTCTTTATTTTGAGAATTATATTGTAACCGAACCAGGATTGACATCTCTTAAGCTCCATCAGCTTCTTTCTGAAGAAGAATATATGCTTGCTATTGATGAGTTCGGAGAAGATCAATTTACAGCTATGATTGGCGCTGAAGCTATTTACGAGCTTTTAGCTAGTATGGAGTTAGATAAAATCGCTAATGATTTGCGTCTCGAATTAGCTGAAACAACTTCAGAGTTAAAGCAGAAAAAATTGATTAAACGACTTAAAATCGTTGAAAATTTTCTTGAATCTGGGAATAAGCCAGAGTGGATGATAATGAAAACAATTCCGGTTATTCCACCGGATTTGCGTCCATTGGTTCCGCTTGATGGTGGGCGTTTTGCGACATCCGATCTGAATGATCTTTATCGGCGTGTTATTAATCGTAATAACCGCTTGAAACGGCTGATTGAATTGCGTGCTCCTGGAATTATCGTGCGCAATGAAAAGCGTATGGTACAAGAAGCTGTTGATGCATTGTTTGATAATGGACGGCGTGGGCGTGTGATTACTGGAGCCAATAAACGTCCTCTCAAGTCTCTATCAGATATGTTGAAGGGCAAGCAAGGACGGTTTCGTCAGAACTTACTTGGGAAGCGAGTTGATTACTCGGGGCGTTCTGTTATCGTGACGGGTCCTGAATTAAAATTGCATCAATGTGGTCTTCCTAAAAAAATGGCTCTTGAATTATTTAAGCCTTTTATTTATGCGCGGCTTGATGCAAAAGGCTATTCATCAACGGTAAAGCAGGCAAAGAAGCTTGTTGAAAAAGAACATCCAGAAGTTTGGGATATCTTGGATGAGGTTATTCGTGAACACCCTGTTTTACTCAACCGTGCGCCAACATTGCACCGTTTGGGGATTCAGGCTTTTGAACCTATCTTAATTGAAGGCAAAGCTATTCAACTTCATCCACTGGTGTGTACTGCTTTTAATGCAGATTTTGATGGTGATCAGATGGCGGTTCACGTTCCGCTTTCTCTTGAAGCACAGCTTGAAGCCCGTGTTTTGATGATGTCCACCAATAATATTCTTCATCCGGCCAATGGTGCTCCCATTATTGTTCCCTCACAGGATATGGTTCTTGGTCTTTATTATCTTTCAATTGTTTCTGAAAAAGAACCAGGTGAAGGAATGGCCTTTTCTGATATAGGTGAGCTTCATTATGCCTTGGAAAATAAGGTTGTAACGCTTCATACGAAGATTAAAGGCCGTGTTAAGAATATTGGGAAGGATGGAAAAGAAGTTTCTAAACTTTATGATACGACACCTGGTCGTTTGATTATCGGTGAGCTTTTGCCAAGAAGTGCGGATATCTCATTTGATATTGTCAATCAAGAGATGACAAAAAAGAATATTTCTAAAATGATTGATCATGTTTATCGGCACTGTGGACAAAAAGAGACGGTTATTTTTTGTGACCGTATTATGCAGCTTGGCTTTTCTTATGCTTGTCGTGCAGGAATTTCATTCGGTAAGGACGATATGGTTATTCCTGATAGTAAGTCGCGTTTAGTTGCAGAAACAGAAGCTTTGGCTAAGGAGTACGAACAGCAATATAATGATGGTTTGATTACACAAGGTGAAAAATACAATAAGGTTGTAGATGCTTGGGGTAAGTGTACAGATCGCGTTGCAGATGAAATGATGAAACGTATTCAAGCCGTCGATTTTGATCCTAAAACAGGTCGTCAACGGCCGATGAATTCGATCTATATGATGTCGCACTCTGGTGCTCGTGGTTCTGCTAATCAGATGAGACAATTGGCCGGTATGCGTGGATTAATGGCAAAACCATCGGGTGAAATTATTGAAACGCCCATTATTTCAAATTTTAAAGAAGGTCTAACTGTTAATGAGTACTTCAATTCCACGCATGGTGCACGTAAAGGACTTGCTGATACTGCTTTAAAGACGGCGAACTCTGGTTATTTAACACGGCGTCTTGTTGATGTTGCACAGGATGCTATTATTTCAGCAGTTGATTGTGGTACCGCAAAAGGGCTTACCATGCAGCCGATTGTTGATGCAGGACAAATTGTTGCCTCCATTGGGCAAAGAATTCTTGGTCGTACAGCGCTTGTTGATATTCTACATCCTGTCTCTGGAGAAGTTATCCTTGAAGGTGGAGCAATGATTGAGGAAGCTGATGTCGCGAAGATTGAAGCAGCTGGGATTCAATCTGTTCAAATTCGTTCTGCTTTAACATGTGAAACACGTCTTGGTGTTTGTGCAAAATGCTATGGTCGTGATTTGGCGCGTGGAACACCTGTTAATCAGGGAGAAGCCGTTGGTGTTATTGCTGCTCAATCCATTGGTGAGCCGGGAACACAGCTTACTATGCGTACTTTCCACTTAGGAGGAACTGCGCAGGTTGTTGATTCATCGTATTTAGAGGCATCTTATGAAGGTAAGGTGGAGATTCGTAATCGTAATGTGGTTCGTAACTCTGAAGGCCAATTGGTTGTTATGGGGCGTAATATGGCTATCCTTATCAAGGATGAGTTAGGAAAAGAGCGCGTTGTACATCGTGTTAGCTATGGTGCTCATATTTTTGTTGATGATGGTGATGTGGTTAAACGTGGCCAACGTATAGCAGAATGGGATCCTTATACACGTCCAATTTTAACGGAAGTTGAAGGATATGTGGGTTTTGAAGATATGGTTGATGGTCTATCTGTCACTGAAACAGCTGATGAATCTACGGGTATTACAAAGCGTTTGGTGATTGATTGGCGCGCTAATCCACGTGGTGCGGATCTTAAACCAGCCATTATTATTCACACAGATAAAGAAGGTGAATCCATTGCTAAATTGTATAAGGGAGGTGAAGCCCGTTATATGATGTCAGTGGAAACTATTCTTTCTGTTGAGCTTGGTGCTCATGTTAAGGCTGGTGATGTTATTGCTCGTTTGCCAATGGAAAGTGCCAAGACGAAAGATATTACGGGTGGTTTACCACGTGTGGCTGAGCTTTTTGAAGCGCGTCGTCCAAAGGATCATGCGATTATTGCTGAAGTAAGTGGCACGATTCGATTCGGCCGTGGTTATAAGAATAAACGTCGTATCATTATTGAACCAAATGATGAAACTCTTGAGGCAGTAGAATATTTGATTCCAAAAGGTAAGTTGTTTCACTTCCAAGAAGGCGATCAAATTGAAAAGGGAGATTATATCCTTGATGGTAATCCAGCACCTCATGATATCTTGGCGATTAAGGGGGTTGAAGCTTTGGCATCTTATCTTGTTAATGAGATTCAGGAGGTTTATCGTTTACAGGGAGTTCTTATTAATGATAAGCACATTGAAGTGATTGTTCGTCAAATGTTGCAAAAAGTTGAAATTACTGAATCTGGAGATTCTGGTTATATTCCAGGTGATAATGTTGATCGTATTGAACTTGATGAAATCAATGATAATTTGATTGCAGAAGGGAAGAAACCAGCATCTGGTAATCCCATTCTTCTTGGAATTACAAAAGCTTCTCTTCAAACGCCTTCTTTCATTTCGGCGGCATCGTTTCAGGAAACAACACGTGTTCTTACTGAAGCAGCAGTTTCTGGTAAAATTGATACTTTGCAAGGACTTAAAGAGAACGTTATTGTCGGTCGTCTTATTCCAGCAGGTACAGGTGGTACGATTTCTCAAATCCGTCGTATTGCTGCGGTTCGTGATGATTTGATTGTAGATGAGCAGCGTAAGTCTAGTAATAACGAAGTGGCTAAGGCTATGTTGACAAATATGACAACTGGGGCCGTTGCTGAATAATTTAAATACAACATCACATAATATAAAAACGTCTGAATAGAAAGTTCAGACGTTTTTTTATCTCAAAATGCAGAAGTTGCATATTTTCTTGAAAATGTCAAAAATTATAAGGCGACAGTTATTGGGAACGTCTTTAGTAGCTTATTATTTTGTAATGATGTTTATCTTTTTTGTTACTTTATTTTAAAGTTTCTTAATTTCTAAAAGCAGTATAGAATTTTTCCAAAATATGTAAAACTCAAAAGCCATATTCAAGGAAAAGAGTTGATTATCTACAAATCAAATAATGATTGATTTTGAATTTTAGGAAAATTTTTGATTGATATCTTCTATAAAGATTTAAAAGGACTTATAATGAAAGGTCAATAGTCTTTTCTGTAATCTAAAAAATAATTGATTCTCTACTATACAATGCTTGTATGATAAGAATGTATTTTCTTATAAATTAGAATGCAGGAAAGTAGAGATTAGGGTGCTTACTAAGTTTTATAAAAATAGACACATTTCTTATAACAATGTGATCTGTGCAGACAGAATGATAAAATGTACGAATATTATTCAATTGGAAAATTAACACGTGAGTTTTCAATAACAGCTCGAACTTTGCGTTATTATGAAGAAGAGGGACTTCTTATTCCTTTTCGGCGTGGAAGTACACGGCTTTATACACAAACGGATCGTCATAAGTTAAAGCAAATACTGCGTGCTAAAAGAGTTAAATTTTCGTTGTCTGAAATATCTGATATGTTGACAATAGTTGGAAAACCACCAGATGATGAGAAAAAGCTTAAGAAATTAATTGCAGGAATTCATAAAAAACGAGCTGATTTAAAGCAGATGCAGCATGATGTTGATGATCTTCTACAGGATTTAGAACGAATTGAGGAGAGTTTTTTTGAGAGCTTAGCGGAGTTGGGGGTTAGTCATTGATTATAAAATTTATTTTGTCTGCTTTTAGACAATTTTCTTTCTCTTAAAAGGGATAGGTTATACTATCTCTAAGGGGGATATTTAACACTGCGTGAAATGTGTAAGTCATTTAAAGAAATAGAGTGTTTGAAAAAGCTGCAAAGGTATTTTCGCAGTATATTGTCCTTGATAAGAAAAAATTATTTTTCATAAAGAAAGTAAAAACAATGACAGTTTCTCCTATGAGTGTTTTTCAATCTATTTTGTCACGAAAGTCAATTCGCGCTTTTACTGATCAGCCAGTTAGTTTGGAAACAATCAAAGAAATCTTAAAACTTGCAGCACGTGCACCATCTGGAACAAATATTCAGCCATGGCAAGTGATTGTGCTTACAGGAAGTGTATTACAGAAAGTAGGGCAAGAGCTTTCACAACTTGTGCTTTCAGGTGTAAAAGGAGAGCGTGAATATAATTATTATCCACGTCAGTGGCGTGAGCCTTATATTTCAAGGCGTCGAAAAGTTGGTTTGGATCTTTATCAGAGTCTTGGAATTCAAAAAGGAGATAAAGAAAAAATACTTCATCAAAAGGCGCGAAATTTTTTATTTTTTGATGCACCTGTAGGACTCTTATTTACAATGGATCACGACATGGAAATGGGGAGTTGGCTTGATTTGGGTATGTTTATGCAGACCATTATGTTAGCTGCACGTGGATTTGGATTAGATACCTGTCCTCAAGCTGCTTTTGCTGATTATCATAAACAGATTCGTACGCTTTTATCTATTCCTTCTGATCGCCATATTATCTGTGGTATGGCACTTGGTTATCGCGATATGAGTGCTCCAGAAAACAAGTTTGAAACAGAACGAGAATCGTTAGAAAACTTTGTACGTTTCATTGAAACATACCCATAAAATATTTCATACAATTAAGCATACGTTTTGAAGAACTTAGTGCATTATGAAAAATATTTCCGATAAGATTTCTCATCCTTATTGAATTTTAATATTGCATATTAACACTTATTTTACTACGCTTGGAACATTAGGAGTGGTGACTCTAGGGGCATTGCCCGTTTTGAAGGTTGGCTAATGGAAAACACTATAGAAAGAAAGTGTTGGGTGGTAGCAAGACGAGCGACATTCGTGTTTATTGCTGTTATTTTTTTAGTTTATCTCGCAATTTGATTTTAAACGGGAGAAACGTTATGAAAAAGCATATATGCTCAAACTGTACTATAGTTTTGAGGTGATACGTGTTTCTATCTGTTTTTGAACTTTTTAAAATTGGGATTGGTCCTTCTAGCTCACATACGATGGGACCGATGACAGCTGCTAATATGTTTTTGCAAAAGATAGGAGATTTTTCTCAGTCGTCTGATATTCAAGTTTCTCGTATACGTGTTTATCTTTATGGTTCTTTAGCTTTCACGGGTATTGGTCATGCAACAGATAGGGCTATCATATTAGGACTTTTAGGAGAAAAAGCTTCTACTGTTGATCCTGATAGCATGGGGTTTCTGTTAGAAAAAGTTATACGTGAAAAAAAAGTGCAACCAGAAGGCCATCCCGCTTATCAGTTTGATGTGCAATGTGATCTTATTTTTGAACGAAAGCAAATCCTCCCTGGACATACAAATGGACTAGCCTTTGAAGGACTTAATACTGATGGGAATGTTCTGTTGCGGCAGATTTATTATTCTATCGGCGGTGGCTTTGTTGTGACTGAGGATGAATTAAGCCATATGAATGATAATATACAACCAAAAGCATTTGAGGTACCATATCCATTCGATTCTGCTTGTACAATGTTATCAATGGCAGAAAAATCAGGACTTTCAATTGCTGAAATGAAGCGCTTAAATGAAGAAACAAAGATAGAGCGTTCTTCTCTTGATGTAGGGCTTGATGAAATTTTTTCAGCGATGACAAATTGCATTGATAGAGGTCTTTCACAAGAAGGTGAGTTGCCTGGTGGATTGCGTGTTCTAAGGCGTGCTAAAAAGCTGCATGAAACGCTTTTGGAAAATCAAAGGAAAAATCACAATTATCCACTTTGGGCAAATGATTGGCTTTCGGTATATGCCATAGCAGTCAATGAGGAAAATGCAGCAGGTGGTCGTGTTGTTACAGCACCAACAAATGGAGCAGCTGGTGTCGTTCCAGCAGTTTTGCGTTATTATCTTCAATTTAATGATGATTCAGATCGAGAGGGAATACATAATTTTCTATTAACGGCAGCAGCTATAGGCGGTGTTATCAAACATAATGCCTCTATTTCTGGTGCAGAAGTTGGGTGTCAAGGTGAAGTTGGAACGGCATCTTCAATGGCCGCAGCAGGGTTGACCGCAGCATTAGGTGGAACACCAGCTCAAATTGAAAATGCGGCAGAAATTGCGCTTGAACATCATTTGGGAATGACATGTGATCCTGTTGCAGGTCTTGTACAAGTTCCTTGTATTGAGCGTAATGCAATGGGAGCTGTTAAGGCGGTAACGGCTTCTTCTCTTGCATTATATGGTAATGGAGATCATTTTGTTTCTCTTGATGCTTGTATAGAAACAATGCGCCAGACTGGTCATGATATGAGTGAACGCTATAAAGAGACAAGTAAAGGTGGTCTTGCAGTCAATGCAATATCTTGTTAAGAGCTAGAACATTTTTCAATCCATAACTGGACGTTTTGGAGAAGAATCATATTTCCTGATAAAGCTTATGTTTTTTGTTCCTTATAAATCAAAACTCCAAATTAATTCAGCAGCATGCTTAAAATAAATTTGAGATGGCTCAGTGCTTTCTTAACGAATAGTAGCTGTTGATACAAGTTTGGAGAGAGCGTATTGTTGATATATGTTTGATTTGTCCTAAAATGGAAAAAATAAAAAAGCGTAAAGTAAAATTAGTGATCAATTTACCATTATTTTTTAGCTGGGTTTTATGGTTTTAAAAAGTTTCCATAGCCATATCTTTTAAGTAATGGAAGATTATACCTGAGTATCTAAGGAAAATTTATTTTAAATCTGAATAATTATGATAAAGAGAGATTTTTAAAGATTTTAATTTTTTAAAAGTGAAGTTTTTTGCTACCTATATGGTAAAAAAATATCTTGAAAAGAAACACTAATTTACAATAATTAAAGATATATTGGGAATATCTTTTTTATTTATAAATTCTGTACCGACAAAAAAATTAAAATAAATAATAACGTATACATTAGGAAATATTTATAAAAATTTTCATGAGAATAGAATGCACACGATAGAACATTATCGTGTTACTTGTTCGTGAGTTCGTTTAAAAAATATCTCTCAACGCTCCTAAGCTCATTTCGCGATGGCACCCGTGAATGATATAATAACGGTAAATCCATTGAGCTGTTCCATCTTTATGCTTAATAAAAAGAGTACGCTGGGCATGATTGCACACTTTGCCAAGCCCCCCGTACAGGGATCAAAGCCCTTAGCATTTGAAATGGTTCATTATAGGTATTTTGAGTATTTTGGGTACAGTTTTACGCCACACACTAATCTCGCCCATAACATGCAAGAGAACGGTTTTTATTAATTCAACATAAACAAATTTCAAATGAGAGAATCTTACGATATTCGAGATTATCATCTAACATGAAAAATAATGAATTATCTTTATAAATCAGCATCTTGAATATGAATAGTATAATGTAAGTCATTCCATGGATGGTATAAAATCTATAGAGTATTAGCATCTTTATTTATAAAGGGAGAAAACCAGCACTATCATCCTTTTTTCAACGTTCAATGTTACAAAAGATCCTCGTACTTGAAATAATTCATAAGGGATATTTGATTCCTTTTTTAAATAGTTTATATGCCAATCTTTCTCGTGATGAGCAGGCGGACGATTTTGACTGATTCAATATAAGAAGGAAAATAAGAGAATTTTACGAAAATCTCTTATTCAATATGCAAAAAATAAATTATAATTATAAATTAAAATCTTATGGAAATCGTTATCATAATATTTAATCTGATAATTTCTTTTACGTTTTTTCATCGGTAGTATTTTTATTTTCCAATTTGCTTTGTCTGTTGAAAGAAATGCAAGTAAGAGGAGTGAGATTATTTTTTACAGCGTTTATGTTGTCAGGGGAGCATTAGTAAGAGGGACTTTCTTTATTGAACGTTTAGAATAATTCCTAAAATGATAAGCTTTCATCCAATGAAGCTATTCATTTTTCCAAAAAGATATCAAGGATAATTTTTTATATTAAATCCAAAAGTGGAAAAATATTGGATGTTTTTTATGTTCTTAACAATGGTTTTATTGAAGGCTTGGAGATATTGGATAGTTGGAAAAGCTGTCAAAACAATTCCACAATTTAAGAAAAAAGTATGTTTATCAAAGGGTTTTCTAAGGCTATAGATAATGGTTAATAATAAAATAGTTTTTTAGAGATGGTCTGTAGAATTAAATATTTGTTGCTCCTAGACGGATTTTAATAGGCACATTACCAGTTTGGCTCGCAACGCGTAAATGAATACGTACAGGAGGCATTATGAGACGACGGTTGCGCATTGTTTGGCAAATGAGAAGGTTAACAAGAGATTGTGTATCTAATGCAGTCGAATTATATTTTAAACCAGTAAGTTTTGCAGCAGCATCGTGAAGAGAACGCAATGAAAGGAGGGATGATTGCTTCAATAAAATTTCTTTTTTATGGAATGAAGCAAAAGCATTATCTGTCATAATACTATCCTTAACGCAGAATTCAAAATTTTTTAGTAGGCTACAGTATAGCAGTTAAAATTTGCTTTCTTTAATGTAGAACAAGCATCAAATGCAGCTTTTTTTGATTGAAACCCTGTAAAGCGCGCCCGGTAATAACGCTGCCCATTCTTTTCAAACAGTTGCATATGTGAAGATGCGTGCTTTAAAGTAGAAAAAGCTATATTTTTTGCTTTTAAAAGTAGAGTTTTTGCTTGTTCTTCACTAGGAAGAGAACCTATTTGGATAGCCCATCCGGCATTTTCGGACAAAGAGGCTGTTACAATTTTATGAGTCTCAACCGGTATAGTTTTTTGAGGGTTCGGTATTGGTATAATTACCTTATTTACAGCCGTTATTGCGATGTTGGAGTTTTTAGGTTGTTCTGCAAATGCTGTCAACATAGTCGAAATTTCATCGTCAAAATTACTTAAATCATCTTTAATGGTTGGTATAGGAGTATTGGCGCCAGTGGGTAAGTGATAGCGTACAGAAGCTATTAAACGTTCACCACTTTTCATTTGGCTTGCTTTGGGCAAATATTGATTCAATAAGCTAGCCATATGCTCGTCACGTGCAGTAGATGATTTTCCTCCCATAACAACAGCGACAATAGAGCGCCCCTCAAGACGCATCGAAGTTGCTAAATTAGAACCTGACATTTGTGTGTATCCTGTTTTAATTCCATCGACACCTTTCATTATTTTAACAAGTTTATTGTGGCTGTTAATTTTATGTCCACGGAAATTAAAACTTTTTGTTTTGAACAATTTATATTGTTTGGGAAAATGTTTACGTAAAGCTAAGGACAAAGTCGCTATATCTCGTGCTGTAGAATAATTGCGCACATCCGGAAGTCCTGAAGCATTTGCGAAATGTGTATGTTTCATGCCAAGTTTATGAGCTTTTGCTGTCATCATTTGAGCGAATTTTTTTTCACTACCTCCAAGATATTCTGCAATGGCAGCAGCAACATCATTTGCAGATCTTGTAATGAGTGCTTTAGCTGCTGATTCTGCAGAAATTGTTTGGCCTGCTTTAAACCCAATTTTTGTCGGTGGACGCATTGCTGCATAATGTGAAACAGGAATTGGTGTATTGGGTGTCACACGACGCATCTGCATAGCTTCAAAGAGTAAGTACAATGTCATCATTTTTGTTAAAGAAGCAGGATAACGTTTCAGTGTTGCATTGGCTTGAAATAGAGTTTTTCCCGTAGTAGCATCTATAACAATAGCTGCATACTTATCAGGATAGGCGCCTTGAGGTGTGGCTGATGCCCAACAGTAAGAAAAAGCTAACACAACAAAAGAAATTGCTATTGTTTTACAGTAGCGCATAATTTTTTGATAATTAATATACACTTGCAGTATCCTATTTCTCCATTTATCCTGAAAAACTTCTATAAAGCTTCCTTTTCTGTAATTTGTTGATGCAATTTAGACGAATGGTATTACTAATTTGTTTACAGAAGTTATTTTATGAGTGAGTGATTGAAGTCTAACCATAGAGGGAAATTTTTTTCTAATACAAACAGGTATTGCAATAGTTATGAAAGAATTTAAAATTAATAAAAAATGTGCTGCATGGAAAACGATAATGGGACAGACGCTCATAATAAACTCTATAGCTCATATTATGCATAATGAAAAGGGCAAGAATTGGGATGAAGGTAGGCATGGTGCGGTTATAATGCCTAAGGCTAGAGAAAAACTCGAAAAACCTAAATTATGTCGAGTTTTTTTGCTTAATGATGATTACACACCTATGGATTTTGTTGTTTTTGTTTTGAAGAACTTTTTTAAAAAAAGTTTCGAAGAGGCAACGCGGATAATGTTAAATGTTCATCACAATGGGATAGGAGAATGTGGGACTTATACTTATGAAGTCGCTGAAATGAAAATATTACAAGTGAGAGAATGTGCGCGTCAAAATGAACATCCGTTACAATGTGTAATGGAATGGAAGTGAGGAGCTATGCCATCTTTTACACCTAGTCTTGAAGAGGTTTTACATCGTGCATTAACAATTGCTACTCAAGCACGGCATGAATATGCAACATTAGAGCATCTTCTACTTGCGCTGTTAGATGATGCCGATGCAAATTCCGTTATTCAGGCTTGCCAAGTAGATGTGGAGGAATTGCGAGAGCGCTTAACCAATTATCTTCGCTCAGAGTTAGATGAACAGATTAGAGCTGATGAGGATACAAAGCCTACAGCTTTTTTCCAGCGTGTTATCCAACGTGCGGTGATTCATGCACAATCGGCTGGAAAAGATGAAGTATCGGGGGCAAATGTTCTTGTTGCAATTTTTTCTGAACGTGAAAGCCATGCAGCATATTTTCTTCAAGAGATGGGAATGACACGCTATGATGCTGTACGTTTTATTTCACAGGGTGTCACGCGTGATGATGGGTTATCCATGTTACTTGAAGGACTTGAAGAGCAATTAGATCAGCAGATTTCGGATAATGGTGAAAGAGGAACAAGTGCTTTAACGAATTATTGTGTTGATCTCAATTGTAAAGCACGTAATGGAAAAATTGATTTATTAATTGGCCGTGAAATGGAAATTTCACGCATGATTCAGATTTTATGTCGAAGGTCGAAAAACAATCCGCTTTTGGTTGGTGATCCTGGAGTGGGGAAAACCGCTATAATTGAGGGATTGGCAAAACGCATTGTTGATGGGCAAGTACCTGAAGTTTTATCAAATGCAACAATATTTTCTCTTGATATGGGGGGACTTGTTGCAGGTACACGTTATCGCGGTGATTTTGAAGAACGCTTAAAGCAAGTTATTAAAGAGTTTGAGCTGTATCCAGATGCTATTTTATTTATTGATGAAATTCATACCTTAATTGGAGCAGGAGCGACATTAGGGGGAAATATGGATGCAGCAAATCTTTTGAAACCTGTATTATCTTCTGGAACTATGCGATGTATTGGTTCGACGACTTATAGAGAATATCGCAAATTCTTTGAACAAGATCGTGCTTTAGAACGTCGTTTTCAGAAGATTGATATTAATGAACCTTCTGTTACAGATGCGATTAAGATTTTGCAAGGGATGAAGCCTTACTTTGAAGATTTTCATCAGATTAAATATACAGATCAGGCGATGAAGGCATCTGTAGAATTATCTTCACGTTATATAATTGATCGTAGGTTACCTGACAAAGCAATTGATATTATTGATGAAAGTGGCGCAGCGCAAAAGCTTTTGCCACAAAAACAACGCAAGAAGAGTATAGGTGTTAAAGAAATTGAAGCGACTGTTGCTACAATTGCAAGAATTCCACCAAAAACAGTTTCCCGGAATGATCAGAAGATACTGAGTAAGCTTGAAAGAGAACTCAAACATGTTGTTTATGGTCAAGATCAGGCAATTTCCATCTTAGTTTCATCCATAAAATTGGCGCGAGCAGGTTTACGCGAACCTGATAAACCAATAGGAAGTTATTTATTTTCAGGACCAACAGGTGTAGGAAAAACTGAAGTTGCAAAACAGCTTGCATCATCTTTAGGCATTGAATTATTGCGTTTTGATATGTCAGAATATATGGAACGGCATACGATAGCACGTTTAATCGGAGCACCTCCAGGTTATATAGGGTTTGATCAAGGAGGTCTCCTTACAGATGCCGTTGATCAGAAACCTCACGCAGTTCTATTGCTAGATGAGATTGAGAAAGCGCATCCAGAGTTATTTAATATTTTATTGCAGGTAATGGATTATGGTAGATTAACAGACCATAATGGTAAGAAAATTGATTTCCGCAATGTTATTTTGATTATGACGACCAATGCGGGTGCTTCAGATATGGCAAAATCAGCTATTGGATTTGGGAAAGTACATCGTGATGGTGAGGATATAGAAGCAATCAATCGGTTATTTACACCAGAATTTCGTAATCGGTTAGATGCAATTATTCCGTTTGCACCTTTATCTCATTTAATCATCAATCAGATAGTGCAAAAATTTATTTTTCAGCTTGAAGCACAATTAGCTGATCGGGGAATTTGTTTTGAATTAAGCCCTTCTGCAACTTTATGGCTTTCCAATAAAGGATATGATTCTCAGATGGGAGCACGCCCATTAGGGCGTGTTATACAAGAATATATTAAAAAGCCATTAGCTGATGAAATTTTATTTGGAAAGTTACGCAATGGTGGTACCGTTCGCGTATTGACACAAAAATCAAATGGTAAAAAAGAAAGCTTACAGTTAGAAATTTCATCTTCCGATATATCTGTAAGTTCAAAGAAAAGTAAAATGGAAAATTTTACAAAAAAACGTGTAGGAAAAAAAAGCTCAACAACTTAAGAGTGTGTTATAAGGCAGCACGGATTTTTTTTGCATTCTCTTCAAGTATTTCTGTAGGTGTTATCATATCATTATGAGGGGTAAGTTCTATTCCCTTCATACGTGGTATAATATGAAAATGGAGGTGATAAACGGTTTGTTGACTAGCTGCTTCATTAAATTGCATGACAGTTATGCCATCTGCCTGAAAGGCTTTTTTGACGGCATTTGCAATTTTTTGAACAGCTTTAATAACAGGAAATAATGTTTCAGTATCTGCATCAAGTAAGTTTCTCGAGCCTTTTTTAGGAATGACCAGCGTATGACCTGGTGCCTGTGGCATGATATCCATAAATCCAATAACATCATCATCTTCGTAGACACGAACAGAAGGGATTTCATTGCGAATCAATTTAGCAAAAATATTGTTATTGTCGTAAGCTTGTTTCATACAAATATTTCCTTTTATTGTAAGTTTAAGATTCTAATTTAAAAACGAAAAAATGCAAGGTTTATCAGAGTGTAAGACAAAGAAGTATTTTGACTTCAGTTATATTTAGGATGGTGCACTGTCTTAATGAAGGTTTAGATTTCTATGATAGCTTCAACTTCTACAGGAACATCCATAGGAAGAGAGGCAACACCAATAGCAGAACGGGCGTGTTTTCCAATTTCACCAAGGATATTGACGAATAAATTAGAAGCTCCATTGGCAACAAAAGGAATATCGGTAAAATGAGAATCTACAGCCACAAAAACAGTAATTTTTACCACACGTTTTATTTTATTTAAGTCACCCAGAGTTGCCTTGAGTTGCGCGAGAATATTGAGAGCGCAAGCTTCGGATGCTTTTTGGGCTTGTTCGGTATTCACAGTTGCACCAGCTTTACCGATGGCTATTGGTTTTCCATTAATAAGAGGGAGTTGTCCAGAAATAAAGAGTTGATTGCCACTTTGTGAAGTGGTGATGTAATTGGCAAGGGGGGAGATTACTTCAGGAAGAGTGATTCCGAACTTCTCTAAGTTTTTTTCAATCATATTGGTCATAATGTTAACTCCATAGCTGCTCTATAATATATTCATTGCATAATCTATTTTTTGATTTAAGAAAATGTGTGGTTAATTGAGAAATTAGCCTTTTTTGCCTTATTGTATGATGTTATGCAACGGGGATAAAGTTCGGAAGTTGGGAATGATTAGATCATTATTTATAATAATTTTATATATTGTTTTTTTATGTACTGCGAGAGCTGAAGAGCCCATTTTTATTGTGCCTCATCGAGCAATTTATGATTTTCATCTCGATAGTGTTTCTCATGAAATGACAATTTCTGCGATGTCAGGACGAATGGTTTACGAGCTTACTGGTTCGGCATGCCAAGGCTATAGCACACGTTTTCGTTTCATTAGCCGTGTTCACATTGAAGATATGCCAGTACGTTTGACGGATCAACAGACGACGAGTTATGAGACAGGAGACAGCCGTACATTTCGTTTTAATATCACAGATCAAGAGGGAGAAGAGGTTGTGCATCGTGCCGAGGGGGTTGCGGAGCGTACTCAAGATGGTATTACAGTTACCTTAAAAAAGCCAAAGGAAAAAGAGTATAAGCTTGCAATGGCTGAATTTCCAATAATGCAACTAAAAAATATTATCCGCCATGCAAAAGCAGGAGATCATTTTTACAATGTTACTGTATTTGATGGGACAAATAAAGCAGATAAAGTTATAAAAGAAAGTATCGTCATCGGGGAAAAGAAGACGCTTTTATCTGATAGCGAAACGGAAAAAGTAAGAAAATTGGATGAAGAAGAATATTGGCCTGTTACAATTTCTTATTTTGATGATGGAGAAAATAAAGATGGTTTGCCGGTTTATCGTAGCAGTTTTCTCTTACATGAGAATGGTGTCATGCGTGATCTTCATATAGATTATGGAACTTTTTCAGTGCGTGCAAAATTGAACAGTCTCGAATTCTTGGAACTTGGAAAAGATCTTAATCAATGTGAAAATGCAAATATTAAATGATTAAAGAAAATAACTTGAAAAAGAATCAAATATTAGTATGTTTGCGCTATTCCACACGCGGAGTCTGGGTGTTTGCAAATGATCTGTGAGAAAATTCTAGCAAGCATCCGCCGGTAGCAGGTCTTTCTGCTTTTTCCGCGGAGGTTGAACCGGAAAGGATAAGATTTATGGCACTACCCGATTTTACTATGCACCAGCTTTTAGAAGCCGGTGTGCATTTTGGTCACCAGACTCATCGCTGGAATCCCAAAATGACTCCCTATATTTATGGTCAGCGTAATAATATCCATATTATTGACCTTGCTCAGACCGTTCCACTTTTACACCAAGCGCTTAAACTTGTTTCAGATACTGTAGCGCGTGGTGGTCGTATTCTCTTTGTTGGTACGAAACGGCAAGCATCTGACATTATCGCAGATGCGGCGAATCGTTCCGCCCAGTATTACGTTAATGCACGTTGGCTTGGCGGCATGCTCACAAACTGGAAAACGATTTCCAATTCGATCCATCGTTTGCGGAAGCTTGATAAAATTCTTGCTGCTGAAGCGCAAGGCTTTACCAAAAAGGAACGTTTAAATCTTGAACGTGATCGTGAAAAGCTTAATCGTGCGCTTGGTGGTATTAAAGATATGGGTTCTGTTCCAGATCTTATTTTTGTTATCGATACGAATAAAGAAAATATTGCACTCCAAGAAGCAAAACGTTTAGGTATTCCAGTGATTGCTATTATTGATACCAATTGTGATCCCGATGACGTAACACATCCAATACCAGGTAATGACGATGCTTCACGTGCAATTTCTCTTTATTGCGATCTTTTTGCCCGTGCTGCTCTTGATGGTATTGCACGCCAGCAAGGAGCAATGGGTATCGATTTAGGAGCTCAAGTTGATGCACCTGTGGAGCCTATTTTGGAAGAAAATGCAGTTTCAGAAGTTTCTGAATAATATAAAACGCCTAATTAAGGTACTTTTATTGTCTAAAGAAGAAGTTATAGGCGTGCAGAGGGATTTTGCACGCTTTCACTGTTACAAAATAAAGAGGCAAATATGAGCATTACTGCTGCACAAGTAAAAGAACTTCGAGAATTATCTGGCGCTGGTATGATGGACTGTAAAGCCGCTCTAGCAGAGACCAATGGTGATATGGAAGCTGCTGTTGATTGGCTTCGTAAAAAAGGAATAGCTAAAGCAGATAAAAAGGCTGGTCGTACAGCAGCTGAGGGATTAATCGGAGTCGTATCAAAAGATTCACATGCAGTTTTGGTTGAGATTAATTCTGAAACAGATTTTGTTGCACGCAATGATGGATTCCAAGACATTGTGCGTAAAGTAGCAACTGCTGCCTTAGATACGCTAGGGGATGTTGAATCTGTTTCTGTTTCTCTTTATCCAGGCTCTGAGAAGACTGTAGAGCTTACGATTAAAGATGCAATTGGTACAATTGGCGAAAATATGACATTTCGTCGTTCCGCTAAATTGTCTGTTGAGAATGGTGTTGTTGCGACTTATATACACAATAGTGTGGCTGATGGGCTTGGAAAACTTGGTGTTTTGGTTGCGATTGAAACAACAGGAAATAAGGAAGCTGCTCTTGCTTTTGGTCGGCAGGTCGCGATGCATATTGCGGCAACCAATCCATTAGCACTTACAGCACAAGATGTTGATGCTGCTGCTGTTGAGCGTGAAAAAGCAATTTTTTCAGATCAAGCACGTCAGTCTGGAAAACCTGAAAATATCATTGAAAAAATGGTAGAAGGACGTATGCGTAAGTTTTTTGAAGAGGTTGTTTTGCTTTCTCAAGCTTTTGTTATGAATCCTGATATAACTGTTGAGGCCGCTTTAAAGGATGCTGAGAAATCAATTGGTGCTCCAGCAAAAATTACAGGCTTTATTCGTTTTGCATTAGGTGAAGGTGTGGAAAAAGAGGAGTCTGATTTTGCTGCAGAGGTTGCTGCTGCTGTAAAAGGCTAGTTATTGCAAACTCTTGAACAGAGATTTAAAGTCATATCGTTGGTTGTAGAATCTCTGAGGGGAACAATGTAATTGTTGAGAGGGCGTCACGTGAAAAAAGTGGTGCCCTTCGTGATGTCAAAAGCAAAAAGTAAATGGGCTTTTGGGGAGATTATTAATGGCATTAGCACTTCCGTATAAACGTATTCTTTTAAAGGCTTCTGGTGAAGCTCTTATGGGAGGGCAGAATTTTGGCATTGATGTTTCTGTTGTAGACCGTATTGCCGCTGATATTGCAGAAGTGCGCACAATGGGGATAGAAGTTGCGGTTGTTATCGGTGGGGGAAATATTTTTCGTGGCGTTGCTGTTGCTTCGCATGGTGGGGACCGAGTGACAGGTGATCATATGGGAATGCTTGCAACTGCTATTAACTCTTTAGCATTGCGAACATCTTTGACAAAATTAGGGGTTGAAACTGTTGTACTCTCTGCGATTGCTATGCCACAAATTTGTGAAAGTTTCTCGCAACGTAAAGCAATAGCTTATATGAATCAGGGAAAAGTTGTTATTTTTGCAGGTGGTACAGGAAATCCATTTTTTACCACTGATTCTGCTGCTACTTTACGTGCAGCAGAAATTGGTGCGGATGTCCTTCTTAAAGGAACACAAGTTGATGGTATTTATTCAGCAGATCCAAAAATAGACCCTACGGCTAAGCGTTTTGACCAATTAACACATGTTGAAGTTTTGCAATGGGGATTATCTGTTATGGATTCAACGGCGGTCACTTTAGCACGTGAGAACAATGTACCGATTATTGTGTATTCCATTCATGAAAAAGGCGGTTTGGCTAAGGTCTTGAATGGAACAGGACGCTTTACAATAGTATCGGAATAAGGGTAAGCTTCAAAGGACAATTGAAGGAGACAGGAATATGAATGTTACATCAATTATGGATGATCTGAAACGTCGCATGGATGGTGCCATTACGGCTTTTAAACATGAATTAGGTGGTTTGCGGACTGGACGTGCATCGGCCAGTTTATTAGAGCCGTTGACCGTTGAATCTTATGGTTCTGTTGTGCATATAAATCAGGTTGCTAATATTTCTGTTCCCGAACCTCGGATGCTTTCTGTTTCTGTATGGGATAAAACGATGGTCGGAGCTGTAGAGCGCGCTATTCGCGATTCTGGTCTTGGTTTAAATCCCATAACTGATGGTACGAATCTACGTATTCCTTTGCCTGAGTTGAATGAAGAGCGCCGTAAAGAACTTGTAAAAATTGCGCATCACTATGCAGAGCAAGCGCGTGTTGCTACACGTCATGTCCGTCGGGATGGTCTGGACAATTTGAAAAAGTTAGAAAAAGATGGTGAAATTGGACAAGATGAAGCCCATAGTTTGTCTGAAAAAGTTCAAAAACTCACAGATGAAACTATTGCTGATATTGATAAAATTTTAGCCGTAAAAGAATCTGAAATTATGCACGTTTAAGACGGTTTTGTCGCTAGAAAAAAGATGTTACACTCCCAAGCCTGTAAATTGTTTCTAGGGATAATAGGAGGGGTGGTGTGTTCTGTGATAGCAAGGTGTGATGCAGGAAGGTATTCTATCATTTTGATATGGGAGAGACTGATTTGAAAGGGCAGATGTTTAAATTTTTTAATCTGCGTGGTAAATCATGCCCTTTGCTGGAAGACACTATTTAACAGCATAGTGTGGGCTTTTAGTTGAGTACGTCTTTGTTAAACTGCATAATGAAAGCATTATTAGAAATTATTCAAATATTCTAAGATGAAGGTTGGGGAAAGAATATTAAGCCTAACCTTTCTCTTATTTCTCATTATAAAACATGTGGGTATGATCGATCAAGCAGATGTTATGTGGCGTAATTCGTTTTTTAATGACGAATAGTTGATAGAAAAGTGTTTTTATACGAAACCTATATTAGTTAATTTGTATGGGGTAGAGGTAGCTGCTTTTTCATTTTATATTTGAGAAAATATTAAAAAAATATTTAGGATTAATCTTGACTGAGATTTTTGAAGCTGTTTTCATTGATTATTAGTCTCATAAGCGCTATCTTAGTAGACTGAATTATTTATGATAAATTATAAGAGAAATTATACAGGTATGAGATAAAAACACTGCGTAGGGGAATTTTTCTTGCGTTAATTTCAGGGCTTGTATTTTCTATTTTTATTGTTTGGATGTTGTTTTGTCTAATTTGGTTTATCGTATTCTGACAGCTTTTGTTTTTGGCGTTATTGCGTTGTATCTAACATGGTTGGGAGGAAACTTCTTTTTTTTATTTGTATGGTGTATTGGCGGTTTTGTTCTTTATGAGTGGATGAGTATTACTAAAGAGAAGTGGTGTGTTTTACAAAAAATATTAGCAAGTATCTTTTACTTGATCTTTGGCTTTTTTTTAGTGTTGAGTGTATCTGCTCCGTTGATTTTTTGTGTTTTAATCGTTTTGGCTGCGGTGTTGGCTATTATATCTATAAAAAAGAGTGGTTGGGTTTTTTGTGGTTTTTTATATGCATCTTTTCCTGTTGTTGCTTTATGCTTTCTACGGGATCATGAAATGTTGGGGTTCCAAGTTGTTATTTTCTTATTTACGATAGTGTGGGGAACAGATATTGGTGGTTATTTTATCGGACGTGCATTAGGGGGCCCTAAATTAGCACCACAATTTTCTCCTAATAAAACATGGTCAGGAGCACTTGGTGGTACATTTGTCGGAGTTTTCGGTGGTATATGGGTTGCTTTTGGATTTTTTGATATAAATTTAGCTAGTTTTTTTGTGCCACTCCTTACACTTGTTTTATCAATTGTTTCACAATTGAGTGATTTAGGGCAATCGTGGCTCAAAAGACGGTTTTCTGTTAAAGATTCTAGTTCTTTATTGCCTGGACATGGTGGTTTTATGGATCGTATAGATGGATTGGTAGGGGCAGCTTTTCTTCTTTATTTAATTGGTTCATTTATGTCTGATATGGATGCGCCTTTTAATCTTTTTAGTATGATCTAATTGGGAGAAGATCGTTTGGAACTTTTAAATCATATCGTCACTATGGGTGATTTTCTTTTAAGAAGTTTGAGTATTCTTTTCATCATTATGATTATCATTTTTGTGCACGAATTTGGGCATTATCTCATTGGTCGGTGGTGTGGTATTAAGGCGTTAATTTTTTCGCTTGGATTTGGACCAGAAATAGCGAGTTATACAGATAAGCATGGCACAAAGTGGCGTTTAGCACTTATCCCCTTAGGAGGTTATGTAAAATTTGTTGGGGATGAGGAAAAAATCGATACGGAATCATCCCAATCATCTCTGATTGTTGATGGTTCATTTGCTAGTGCGCATGCTTGGAAAAAAGCAGCAACTGTTTTTGCCGGTCCTTTCTTCAATGCCCTTTTTACTGTTGTTATTCTAACATTTTTTTTCTTTATCTATGGTCGTGTAGCCATTGAGCCCGTTGTTGGTTCTTTGGTAAAAGATAGCCCTGCTCTTCAATCCGGTTTGGAATTAGGTGATCGTTTTGTTGAAATGGATGGACGACGGGTTGAAAGCTTTGAAGATTTGATGAATTATGTAGCTTTTCATGGAAGAGAACCCATAGAGTTTAAAATAGAACGCATGGGGCGAGTCTTTACAACGATGATTACCCCGAAAGTCGTTGAGCGAGATGATGGATTTGGTAATCGAACACGAAGTGCTATGATAGGTGTAGGTGTTCCTGTTGATTTAAATAATCCAGCACATTTAGATCCAACTTATATAAAACATATTCGCTATGGTTTTGTAACAGCTGTAAGAGAAGCGTCAGACCGTACTGTGTTTATCGCCACTCAAACTGTTCTTTTTATGAGTCGTTTAATAGGAGGAAAAGAGGATCGTTGTCGGCTAAGTGGACCTTCTAAAACCGTTAAAATTGCTTGGAAAGTGAGCGAGACAGGTTTTATCTCTTTGTTGAATTTGGCAGCTTTTCTTTCAATAAGTGTTGGGCTTATTAACCTTTTTCCGATTCTACCGCTTGACGGTGGGCATCTTTTATTGCATGTCATTGAGGTCATTACTGGGAGGAGAATATCTACCAAAATTCAGGGAATTGTTTTTCGTTTAGGTTTTTCCATTCTTCTCCTTTTTATGATCTTTGTCTTTTTTAATGATTATTTTTGTTGGTTTAGCTAATTAAATTATGGAAAACGCTTTATAAATTAAGTAATAATAGCAAAAACAAATTTAAGGTTGTTTACCATGTCTACAAAATGTTGTGGCGTTGTAGGTTATAATGAGTAATTAAGGAATGAAAAGTCTCGCTGTAAAGCTGTAAAAAGGTTGTTATGGCAGTTAGCTTTTTAAGGCATCATGTCCAAGGAACGAGAGTAAGGTAAAAAAGCCAATGACTACGAATTCAAAGTTTTTAAATGCAGCATCTGTATTGGTGTTAAAGATGGGGATGATTGCCCCAGCAACGGTTTTTATGTCAATTGCTGCGGTCGGAGAAATACAAGCGTCTGTAGTCCGCTCTATTGAGGTTCGTGGGAATAAGTTTGTAAGTTCTCAGGCGATTCGAGACAATATGGGGATTAAGGTTGGGCAAGGTGTTTCCAGTGGTGATGTTGATAGTGCTGTGAAGAACCTTTTCGAATTGGGTTTATTTTATGATGTTAAAATAAATCCGGTGGGTGATAAATTGGTTGTATTCGTAAAAGAATATGAGGTTGTCAATCAAATATTGTTTCAAGGAAATAAATCTTTTAAAGACCCAGATCTTAAGCGGTTTATTTCTTTAAAACCGAATGAGCCTTTTAATTCTGCTAAGCTTTCTGCTGATATAAATACAATTCGTGAGGCTTATAAAACTCTTGGTCGTAATAATATCACTGTTAACGTTCAAACGATTAACCTTGGAAAAGGGCGGGTTAATGTGGTATTTAATGTCGTTGAAGGGAAAAAAACAAAGATTGGTGATATCACTTTTAAGGGCAATAGTGTCTTTGGAAGTCGCCGTTTGCGTGATGTGATTTCAACAAAAACTTCAGGAATTTTTTCGAAGTTGTTGGGAGGTGATGTTTACAGTGAAGAGCGCCTCGCTGTTGATGAAGAAGCTTTACGTCGCTTTTATTATAACCGTGGTTATGCAGATTTTCGTGTAGTCTCTTCTAAAGCAACTTTTGATGCAGCAAGCAATACGTATAAAATTTCTTTCGTTCTTGATGAGGGTGCGCTCTATAAAATTAGCGATATTCAGGTTGAAAGTGATGTTGATGGAATTGACGTTCAATCTGTGAAAAGGGTGCTTAAAACCCAGCCAGGTAATGTTTATAGTGCAGAAGATATTGAGCAGTCTGTTGCAACTATTAATAACAAAGTTGCTGATTCGGGATATGCTTTTGCTAAAGTTGAACCGCGGGGAAATCGTAATTTAGCAAATCATACAATTTCAATTTTATATAATATTGAACAGGGTACACGTGCTTATATTCAACGTATTGATATACGTGGCAATGAGAAAACGCGTGATTACGTCATTCGCCGTGAGATTGATTTAAATGAAGGAGATGCTTACAATCAAACTTTACTACAGCGGGCGAAACGTCGTCTAGAAAGTTTAGGTTTCTTCAAAGCCGTTAATATTTCAATGGTTCCCACAGATCAATCTGACCAAGTTGTTTTGGTAATAGATGTCGTTGAAGCTTCAACAGGAGATCTCTCTCTTTCTGGAGGGTATACAACAGGGGGAACAAGTCCTGGTATGTCACTTGAAGTTTCTGTTACTGAACGTAATCTTGGGGGACGTGGTCAATATGTTCGTTTAGGATTAGGTGCGGGGCAAGAAAAATCTCGTAATTATAATTTATCCTTTGTTGATCCTTATTTCTTAGGATATCGTTTATCTGCTGGCGTTGATGTTTTTCGTAGTACTTATCGTGCTGATAAAGCCTATGATGTACGGCAGACAGGTGGATCGTTGCGGTTTTCGTTACCTATTAATAATCAATTATCTGCTAATGTAGCTTATTCTTATGTGCAGGAAGAATATGATTTTGGCGGAGAGTATGATTTTGACAAAGAGGGTGACATAATAGAATTATATGGGAAATATTCTGGTGCGATTGTTCAAGCTGCAAAACACAGCCCTTGGAAACGTTCATCAATTAGTTATGGTTTCACCTATAATACGATTGATGATATGAGATCCCCCCATGATGGGTGGTACGTGCATCTGCTTCAGGAATATGCAGGGCTTGGTGGGAGTGCAAAGTTCTTGAAGACCACGGGTAAGGCGATGATGTACAAGACTCTTTCTGACCAGAAGGATATCGTTGGTTTGCTTTCCTTTGGGGGTGGTTATATCCATGAAGTAGGCAAAGAAGGTGTTCGTATTTTCGATATGTTTAAAGTAAATTCTGATATGATTCGAGGGTTCAAATATAATGGAATAGGTCCGCGCCAGGTTTCCAGTAAGGGTGAGGTTTATTTCTTGGGGGGAACGACATATATGAATGCGACTGCTGAAGTACAGTTTCCTATCCCTGTTGTGCCTGAAGGATTCGGGTTGCGCGGTGCTTTATTTGCGGATATTGCCACGCTTTATGGCAATAATTATAAAGCCGTTTTTCAGGGTGAACCGTCTGTTACCAATACCAAAAGTGCTTGGCGTTCATCTGCAGGTGTGAGTTTGATGTGGGATTCTCCGTTTGGTCCTTTGCGTTTTGATTATGCTTGGCCAATAACGAAGCAGGAAGGTGATCGTTTGCAACAATTGAATTTTGGTATTTCTACGAAGTTCTGATTTGAGCGATTTTAAGAAGGAAAAATTTGAAGAGAATAGCTTAAGCTGGGAGAGAAAGTGTTTTGATGGCGGATACATTTTTTTTTACGCCGTCCCGACGATTGACAGTTGCAAATGCTGCTGAGTTGACGGGTGCAAAGCTTCTTAATCCAGAGTTTTCTCATAAAGTTATCAATACTCTTTCTTCACTTGAGAGTGCGGTGGAAGGTTCGCTTGTTTTTGTAGAGCATCGGAAGTTTTCTGATGCTTTACTGGACAGTTCTGCTGTTGCTGTTTTGTGTACGAATGAGATTGTTTTTAAAGTTCCCGAAACTATGGCAATTTTGGTGACATCCACACCACAGCGTGACTTTGCTCAGATTGGTCGTATTTTGTTTCCAGATTCTGTCAAGCCAATGCCTTGGTTGGGGCAGAAGGGGATTTCATTACATGCGCATATTCATCCAACGGCTAAGTTGGCACATGATGTGTGTATTGAAGCTGGAGCTGTTATTGGTAAAAATGTTGAGATTGGTGCAGGAACTCTTATTTCATCCACAGCTGTTATCGGTGAAAATTGCCGTATTGGATGTGACTGCTATATTGCTCCTAAGGTAACAGTTCAGTGTTCTATAATAGGTGATAAGGTTCAGCTTTATCCTGGCGTTTGCATTGGACAAGATGGTTTTGGTTATGTTGGAGGCGGAGTTGGGATCGAGAAAATTCCACAGCTTGGTCGTGTTATTATTGAGGATGGTGTAGAAGTTGGTGCGAACACGACTATTGATCGTGGGACATTTCAAGATACTGTTATTGGTGAAGGAAGCAAGATTGATAATCTTGTACAAATTGCCCACAATGTAAAAATTGGCCGCTATTGTCTTATTGCCGCTCAATGTGGCATTGCGGGAAGTACATCTATAGGGGATATGTCTCAGCTTGGCGGAAGTGTGGGAGTAGCTGATCACATCATAATAGGTAAATCTGTTCAGATTGCTGCTCGTAGTGGTGTTATGAATGACATTCCGGATGGCGAAAAATGGGGAGGTAGTCCAGCGCGACCATTTAAACAATGGTTTCGTGAAGTAGCGGCGTTGCGCAGTATGGGAAAAGTTAAAAAGGAGAAACGCTGATATGATCAGCAGTGAAAAAACTAAAAACTTAGAGGCTGTCGATATTGAAAAACTATTATCAATATTACCGCACCGTTATCCATTTTTATTGATTGATCGTATCGTTGATATTGATGGTGAACAAGAAGCGATTGGTATTAAAAATATAACGATTAATGAGCCACATTTTACGGGACATTTTCCCGCAAAGCCTGTTATGCCTGGAGTTTTGATTTTAGAAGCTATGGCACAAACGGCAGGAGCAATAGCACTTTTAAATTTAGGCAATAAGCAAACAAATTTAGTTTACCTTATGACGGTTGATAATGCGAAATTTCGTAAGCCGGTTATGCCTGGTGATCAGCTCAAGATTCATGTTCAGCTTTTGAAAAAAAGATCTGGTATGAGACGTTTTTCATGTGTTGCAAAAGTAGAAGATGTCCGCGTCGCTGAAGCAGAAATTGCTGCAATGATTGTCGAAGAAGAATAAACGATATTTGATGGGAATTTAAAAATGTCCGGTACGAAAATCCATCCAACTGCTCTTGTGGAGAAGGGAGCGCAGCTTGGTGAGAATGTACGCGTTGGACCATTTTGCCATATTAGTTCAGAGGCTGTTATTGGTGATGAATGTAGTTTGACAAGTCATGTTGTAATAATGGGAAAGACAACATTAGGAGCCAAGAGTAAAGTATTTTCTCATGCTGTTTTGGGGGCAGATCCGCAAAATAATAAACATAAAGGAGGAGCTACAACTCTTTTTATTGGTAAGAATTGTACGATTCGTGAAGGTGTAACAATGCATAGGGGTTCCGATTCGAGTGTAGGAATGACAGTTGTTGGTGATAATTGCCAATTTTTTTGTTATGCGCATATCGCTCACGATTGTTATGTAGGCAATCATGTAACATTTGCCAATAACGCAATGATTGCTGGTCATGTCACTGTTGGTGATTATGTGATTATTGGTGGTGGTGCTGCTGTTCATCAATTTGTTCGTGTTGGACATCATGCATTTATCGGCGGCGTATCTGCACTGGTTGGTGATCTGATACCTTATGGAACAGCTGTTGGTGTGCAGGCAAAACTTGCCGGCCTCAATATTATTGGCATGAAGCGTGCAGGACTTGAGCGTCAAGATATTCATGCACTCCGTCATGCAGTTGCCATGCTTTTTGATCATAGCAAACCATTTAAAGAGCGTGTTAGTGATGTTGCTTCTTTTTATTCTTCTTCTCAGTCTGTTTCTGAAGTTGTTAATTTTATTAAAGAAGAAGGAAAGCGTTTTTATTGTACACCAAAATTTGAAGGTGATAAAATAAAAGAACATAAGGATTAAAAATGCCTATTTGGGGAGCCAGAAGTTTTCTTTCCGGCCGTACTGCTATTATAGCAGGAAATGGTGTTCTACCGATTACTGTTGCGCAGACTCTTGAGAAGAATGGAGAAAATCCTTTTCTTGTGCTTTTGCATGGTGAGGCAGATTCTGTTCTTTATCGCTATGAGCATTGCGAGCTATCAATTGTAGAGTTAGCGCGACTCGTTAAAATTTTAAAAGAGGCTGGTGTATATAATGTTGTTTTGGCAGGTGGTGTGAAAAAGCGTCCACTTCTTAAACAATTGCGACTGGACTGGACAACATTTTTAGCTCTTCCTAAGTTAATCGGAGCTTTGAAGAGGGGAGACGATGCGTTATTAAAAGCTTTTATACGGGTTATTGAAGCACACGGTTTTTGTGTTATCGGTGCTCACGAAATAGTCCCAGATCTTTTAGCTCCCATAGAATTTAATTTAACAGTACGGCGCGCTACTCCAAAAGAGAAAAAAGATATTTTTTTAGCAGTAGAAGCAGCAAAGCTTTTAGGTCAATTAGATATCGGGCAAGCCGTTGTCGTTGTCCAAGGAAGGGTGGTTGCTCTGGAGGGTGCTGAGGGAACTGATAATATGCTGTGGCGTGTTTGTGAAATGCGAGAAAGAGGGCAAATTCCCCTTAAAGGTGGCATTCTTGTAAAATGTGCAAAACCACAACAGGATAATCGCGTTGATTTGCCATCAATTGGGCCAGCGACAATAATAAATATTGCAAAGAGTGGTTTATCTGGTGTTGCGGTGGAGGCAAATAGAAGTCTAATATTATCGGTGAAAACAACAATAGAAAAAGCCAACAAATATTCTCTATTTATAGAGACATTTGAAAGGTTTGGTCATGAATAATTGTTTCTTAAAGATTGCTGTGGTTTCAGGTGAGGAATCTGGTGATTTACTTGGGGCCGATTTAATTACTTGTTTATCACAACAGATAGGATGCAATATTCATTTGATTGGTGTTGGGGGGAGGCATTTAAAGGCATTAGGTTTAAAAAGCTTTTTTGATTCCCATGATATTGCTTTAATAGGTTTAAAGGAAGTATTGAAAAAACTACCATTGTTGTTGCTACATATTCGCAATTTATCCAAATTTATTGCACAAGAACAACCTGATTGTTTAATTATTATTGATAGTCCTGATTTCACACATCGTATTGCAAAAAAGGTACGTGCTTTAGCGCCTTCTATTCCTATTATTAAATATATTGCACCAACCGTTTGGGCATGGAGGCCAGAGCGTGCAAAAGCTATGCGTGGATTTGTTGATCATGTTTTAGCGGTTTTTCCTTTTGAAGAAAAGATTATGCAAGATTTGGGAGGCCCTGCCACGACCTATGTTGGACATCGTCTTTTGACATATCCTCCCCTTTTGAGAGTTCAGTCAGAAAAAAAAAGCCAATTAGAACAAAGAAATTTGATCGATACACAAATATCATCGCCTACATTAGTTATTTTGCCAGGATCACGCAATTTAGAAATTCGTTCCTTAATGCCTATTTTTCGAGAAACAGTAGAGATTCTTGTACAACGTATTCCTCATTTACGTATTATTTTACCAACCTTACCTCATTTGGTAGATAGAATCCGTGATTTTGTGCAAGGCTGGAAAAGCAAGATAGAAATTGTCGTTGGTGAAGATGAAAAATGGCGTGCTTTTGCACAAGCAGATGTTGCTCTTGCGGCACATGGAACTGTTTCACTTGAATTAGCCTTAGCAAAAATTCCTATGGTTCTTTGCTATAAACTTGATCGTTTTTCTAAATTATTTATTTTTCCTAAAATGATGTTATGGAGTGCTGCTCTTCCAAATATTATTGCTGATAAGCCTATTGTTTCGGAATATTTGAATGAATTAATCCGTCCTGGTATGTTAGCAAGACAAGTAGAACAACTTTTGGCTAATCCTTTATTGCGACAGGCACAACTTGATGCCTTTGAGATGGTAGAACAGAAAATGAAAACTGAAGTACCATCGGGGGTTGTTGGCGCACAAACAATTATCGCTCTTTTAAAAAACAAGAATAAAATTGTATAAATAAAGCAATATTTTAATGATTAATATTTAATTTTAGCAAGAAAATTACAAGCACGTTGGCTTTTAGGATTGGTAAAAAATTCTTCAGAGGCTGTATCTTCAACAATTTTTCCATTTTCTAGAAAGAGTATTCTTTCTGAGACTTTACGTGCGAAGCCCATTTCATGGGTAACACAAAGCATTGTGATCCCTGTATCGGACAATCGAGCCATCACTTCCAAAACTTCTCCCACACTTTCTGGATCAAGAGCAGAGGTTGGTTCATCAAAAAGCATGACTTCAGGTTCCATACAAAGTGCACGGGCAATCGCAACACGTTGTTGTTGCCCACCAGAAAGTTGTAAAGGATATTTTTCACAGTGTTTTTCAATACCAACATGTGTTAAGTAACGAATTGCCCGTTCTTGTGCTTGTTGTTTGGAAAGCCCTTGAACGGTCATAGGTGCTAAAATACAATTTTGTATAACGCTCATGTGGGGAAATAAATTAAAATTCTGAAAGACCATTCCTATCTTACGAAGAACTTTTTTTTGCTGTTGTATAGGAGCGGTATGGATATCAACGTTATGGATACAGATTGAACCTTTTTGTGCTTGTTCTAATTGATTAATACAACGAATTAACGTTGATTTTCCTGATCCGGATGGTCCACAAATAACGATATGTTCACCAGCTTGAACATTAAAGTTGATATCATGTAGGACCTGAAAGTTTCCATACCATTTATTTAGATTTTGAATAGAGATCACTGGTTTTTTATTGGGAGAGATCGATTTATTATTTTTCAAATTCATCTTATTTTATTCTTTCATTGATGAATAACGTGATTAATTCAACATTTTGGTTTGGTAAAGTTTTTTATGATCATTTTATTTAACGTAAATATCGAGTGAGGCGCTGTTCGATAAAAACAATAAAACGATGAATGAGTTCAACGATAAAGAGATAGATAAGAGCAGCCCAAACGTAAACTTGAAAATCAAAAGTCCGTGAATAAGTGAGTTTAGCAACTCCCATTAAATCATAAACAGTAATAAGTGAGGCAACAGCACTGGATTTAATCATTAAAATCAACTCATTTCCTAGGGGGCGTAATGCTACAATCATTGCTTGTGGAAGAATAACTCTAAAAAATGTGACAGAGTTGCTTAAACCTAAAGCTTTTGATGCTTCACGCTGTCCAGTTGTTACGGATAAAAAACTTCCTTTAAAGATCTCAGATTGATAGGCAGCAGAATTGAGTGTAAAAATAAAAAGACAACAATACCACGCATTTTGAAAAAACCACCATAGTCCCACCTGTTGCCAAAAACTATTCATTGAACCAAGCCCATAATAAAAAAGAAAGAGTTGAGCTAATAAAGGAGAGCCACGGAAAAAATAGACATAAGCATTTGCAAAATATTGTAAAAATGTATTCTTTGATAGACGAGCAAAAGCGATAAGCATACCAAGAAAAAGACCTAGAGAACAAGAAATAGAAACAAGCTCAACAGTAACAATAAAGCCATTAATAAATTTGGGTCCATAATGGCTTAAAAGATCAGGATTAAAAAGGAAATAAAGCCACTCAGGAATCATTGACCTAGCACCTTTTTATAGCCTATTTGAGTGTATGTTTCCAAATGGCGTAAGATTGCAGTAAAAACCGCTGAAAATAACAAATAGAGTAAGCATGCTACAAAATAAAATAGCATGGGTTTATTGGTAGCAGCGACAGCTAAATTCGTTTGTCGCATGAGGTCAACAAGCGCGATGGTAGAAACAAGGGATGTATCTTTCAGTAAAGTAAGCCAATTATTAGAAAGTCCTGGCAAGGCATTTCGGATGAGCTGAGGGAAGACAATACGAAAAAATGTGGTTGACCGTGAAAGTCCTAAAGCTTTAGCCGCTTCATATTGACCTTTATCAAAAATATTAAATGCTCCAAGCCAAACTTCACAAGAAAAAGCTGCAAGAACCATACTAAGGGCAAGAACACCAGCAACAAATGCATTGATACTGAACATGATTTCAAAATTAAAATAGTCAAATAAATTTTGAATAAGGCTTTGTAATCCGTAGTAAACTAAAAACAAAGTTAAAAGCTCTGGTAGCCCACGGAATACTGTTGAAAAGAGGCGTGCCATAGCTTTGGCCATCTTAATATTGGATCGAATCATCACTGCATTGAGAAGTCCTAGAGGAAATCCTAGAAAGCCACAACATAATGCCAATGACAAAGTCATTCCTGCACTGGAAAGTATAACCACTCCCCATCCACCATTGCTAAATGATAGCAATGCTAAATTTTCAATCATTCCTGTGTTCCTCATGAAAGAGTTCGATAATATTTTTTAGCAATAACCAGTAGGTTTCATTTAAATATCATATCGATATTTAATAAACATCACCTGTAAAATACTTTCTCATAATTTTTTCATAAGTTCCATCCAAACGGATTTCTTTTAGCGCCTTATTGAACTTATTTTTAAGTTCATTATTATTTTGACGGACTGCAATTGCAATAGGAAATCTTGTTTCTTCTAGAGTTCCCAAGAGGAGACAGCAATCTTTTCCTTCATTTTTAAGCCAATTTAATGCTTGTAATTTATCAACAATAATCACATCAAGTCGATGATTTAAAAGGTCACGATTCACTTCTATTGTGGAAGGGTAGAGTTTGATTTTCACCTCTTTAGAAACATAATGATCTTCTGCATAGAAAGCTTGTGTTGTATTTGATTGCACACCAAGATTTTTACCTCTAAAGTCTTGTGTCGAGATTTCTTTAATTCCCGAAGCTTTGGTAACGATAACAGCCAGTGCTGTATCGTAGTAAGGATCTGTGAAGTCAATTTTTTGTAAGCGCTCTTGTGTGAGAGAGAGGGAAGCAATGATAGCATCATATTTTTTTGCAATAAGTCCAGGGATCATTCCCTCGAAGTCTTGTGTAACAATAGTACACTCAACATTCATTTTTTTACAAAGTGCATAAGATATATCAATATCAAGTCCCTGCAATTTATTATTTGAGTCAATATAACTAAAGGGAGGGTAGGTGCCTTCACTCGCAATTTTTAATGTTTTCGCATCAGCCAATTGGGTGAATAGTACGGCGCTTATTATAAGAGCTCCTGCTAATAATTTCATGATGTTCTCCTATTGGATAAGCGGGCAAATATGAAATCATTATGTTTTTATAATCTGTAAGCTTTTTGGGAGCAATTCAAAAATTTATTGATGCTTATTTTAGATCATTATGTTGGGCATTATTATCAAAAAATTAGATTTTGATACGATAAAAATACAACTTTATCGTTGTCATTAGATTCTATAAAGTGTTTAAATATTGAGGAACAATTAAAAATTATTTTGATAAATGTAAATTTTCTTATAGAAATGCCGAATTTCCAATTATACCTGCATGTCCAATAAAGAGTTAAAGATACTCCTTAAATATACAGATTGAATTTTAATTCATAGTGAGATCTAATCGATATCGAAAGTAAAATATTTTCTCATAATTTTCTCATAGGTTCCATCGGCGCGGATTTCTTCTATTGCTTTATTAAAACTGTTTTTAAGATCATTATTATTTTGACGGAGTGCAATTGCAATAGGAAAATTTGTTTTTTCTAGAGTTCCCAAGAGGAGACAGCAGTCTTTTCCTTCATTTTCAAGCCAATTTAATGCTTTTAATTTATCAAAGATGATGATATCAAGCCGATGGCTTAAAAGATCACGATTAACTTCTGCTGCTGTAGGATAAAGTTTGATATTAACTCCTTCAGAGGCATAATGATCTTCCGCATATGCAGCTTGTGTTGTATTTGATTGTACACCAAGGTTTTTACCTCTAAAGGCTTGTGTTGAGATTTCTTTAATTTCCGAATTTTTGGTAACAATAACAGCGAGTGCTGTATTGTAGTAAGGATCTGTAAAATCAATTTTTTGTAAGCGCTCTTTTGTAGGAGAAAGGGAAGAAACAATAGCATCGTATTTTTTGGCAAGAAGACCGGGAATCATCCCCTCGAAGTCTTGTGTGACAATAGTACATTCAACATTCATTTTTTTGCAAAGAGCATAAGATATATCAATATCAAACCCTTGAAGTTCGTTATTTGAGTCAATATAACTAAATGGCGGATAAGAAGCATCACTTGCAATTTTCAGCGTTTGAGAATTGGCCGATAGGGTAAATAGTGTCGCGCTTATTATAAGAACTCCTGCTAATAATTTCATTATGTTCTCCTATTAGATAAGCTGGCAAATATGAAACCATCATGAATTTTTATAATCTGTAAGCTCTTTTGGAGCAATGTAAAAAATTTATCTGTGGTCATTTTGCTATCATTATGCTGAATATCATTGTCAAAAAATAATTTCTTTTTATCAAGTATGGGAATAAAAAATACAGGAAAGAAGGACACCTCTATTGATTATATGATTTAATGATTTTACTTAAAAAATCAATAATTTATCTTTAAAAGAAAAACTATTAACTTAAATACAAAGAAAATTTCAGCTCTTAACAGGACAAAATGTAAAGTATTTTTATTCGAATCTATTTGAAGAGGGATAAGAAGTTTTGGCATCTTAGAGAAGCACTTAATGTAAGTCTTTTGCAATTTTATCTGAAGAAGATAGAAAGAAAAATTCTGACATTGCTAGATTTTAATATGTAATAGGGCTTTTAAACATGGGGGAATGATAGGGAATACATTTCCATTAAAGATAATGAGGATTATAAGGTAAAATTTTCAATTTCTTTTTGCTAAATGTTTGGCTAATTCGCAGAAGAGTATTCTCAATTTCTTTACAGAGCTAAAACTTAGAATTTTTTAGTAAATTTTTATGATGATGTTATCTCTGTAGAAAGAGTTTTAAAATCACGTTTTATAAAAATTCTTAAAGGATGTTTTTTGATTACTCTCAATAAAGCTTCAGTAAACTGAAGCTTTATTGATCTCTTTTTTAATTTGCACGTTCATCTATAGGAACATAGTCACGCATAGCATAGCCTGTGTAGAGTTGTCGAGGACGACCAATTTTTTGTGCAGGGTCTTCAATCATTTCTTTCCATTGTGCCACCCACCCGACACTGCGCGCCAATGCAAAAAGGACAGTAAACATTTCAGTTGGAAAACCTAGAGCTTTTAATGTAATGCCGGAATAGAAATCAACATTGGGATAAAGCTTTTTTTCAATAAAATATTCATCACTTAAGGCAATTTTTTCAAGCTCTATTGCAATATCAAGAAGAGGGTCATCTTGAATGTTGAGTTCTTTTAAAACTTTATGACAGGTTTTTTGCATGATTTTTGCACGTGGATCATAATTTTTATAGACACGGTGCCCAAAGCCCATAAGGCGGAAAGGATCATTTTTATCTTTTGCACGTGCAATAAATTCAGGAATTCTTTTAATAGAACCTATTTCTTGTAGCATTTTTAGACATGCTTCATTGGCACCACCATGTGCTGGTCCCCAAAGGCATGCAACTCCTGCTGCAATACAGGCAAACGGATTAGCACCCGAGGATCCAGCAAGACGTACCGTAGATGTAGAAGCATTTTGTTCATGATCTGCATGAAGGATAAAGATTTGATCCATCGCCCGAGCAAGCACAGGGTTTGTTTTATATTCTTCACAAGGAACTGCAAAGCACATATGGAGGAAATTTGCAGCATAATTAAGATCATTACGTGGATAAACAAATGCTTGTCCGATACTGTATTTATAGGCCATAGCAGCAAGCGTTGGAACTTTTGAGATAAGACGAACAGAAGCAATCATTCTCTGGTGAGGATCTGTAATATCAATAGAGTCGTGATAGAACGCAGACATAGCGCCAAGGCAGGCAACCATGACGGCCATAGGATGAGAATCACGACGGAAGCCATGGAAGAAGCGTGCAAACTGTTCGTGTACCATGGTATGCTGCATAATACATCGATCAAATTCATTTTTTTCTTGCTGTGTTGGGAGTTCACCATAAAGTAAAAGATAACAACTTTCGAGAAAGTCTCCTTTTTCAGCCAATTGATCAATAGGATAACCACGATAAAGCAATATACCTTTATCACCATCGATATAAGTAATTTTTGATTCACAAGAAGCTGTTGAAGTAAAACCAGGATCATAAGTAAAAATATCGGTTTTTTTGTAGAGAGAAGCAATTTCAATGACTTCAGGTCCACTCGTGCCTTTACGCAAGGGAAGCTCTACTTTTTTATCATTCACAATAATATATGCGTTATTCTCAGACATTCGGTATTCCTTTCAGATCCTTCACTTCTAAAAATTAAGACTCTGCTTCATCAGAGTGGGGGATGTATAACTGAAGCTTTTCTTACTTATATTAAGGGTAGATTGCCTCTAAAAGTGAGTACATGCAATCTAAAAATATTTCCTTATTGATCATTATTACTCAATAAGAAATGTATTTCAATGATATAACATAAAAAACTCTTTTAAGGCGCGTTGAGATATCTGTATAGATCCTTATTTGAGGAAATATACTCAGTGCACATCATGGGCATATTGTTGTGATAAGTTGGTCCTTGATGCGATGAAGGGATTCATCGCGTCCTAATAAAATAAGAATATCCAAAACACCTGGTGATGTTGCACATCCTGTAAGAGCTGCGCGAAGTGGTTGGGCGATAGATCCAAATTTGAGATTCTGTGTTTGGACAAAAGAGCGAAGTGTTTCATCTAGAGTTTTTGTATCCCAAGAGGGGCACGCTTTCAGAGCAAGATAAAGATCGTTTAAAATGGTTCGTCCATTTTTATCTAAGAGCATTTGAGCTTTTTCATCAAGTTGTAAAGGTCGTTGCGTAAAAATGAAGGAGGCATTGTCAATCAGTTCGCACAGTGTTTTTGAACGTTCTTTCAAATGCGGGATTGCTTTTAAAAATTGAACACGGCGTTTTTCATCAAGTTTTTCAATAATTTGTGCTCCCCTATCGGTTTCTGGTAGAATATTAAGAGCGGCATCAAAAAGTTCTTGATCATTACTCATACGCATATAGTGTCCGTTGATGGAATCGAGCTTTTTGAGATCAAAACGAGCAGCACCTTTGTTAATATCCTCAATATCAAACCAAGAAATCATATCTTTAAGTGACATCAGTTCGTCATCACCATGACTCCAACCTAAACGGACAAGGTAATTGCGCAAAGCAGCAGGAAGATATCCCATTGTTCGGTAGGCATCAACACCGAGCGCGCCATGTCGCTTTGATAATTTTGCACCGTTTTCACCATGGATAAGAGGAATATGGGCCATAACAGGAATGTCCCATCCCATTGCTTTAAAGATAATCGTTTGTCGGGCTGCGTTGGTAAGATGATCGTCACCACGTATAATATGTGTGATGCCCATATCATGATCATCAACGACAACAGCATGCATATAGGTAGGCGAACCATCAGAACGCAAAATAATGAAGTCATCGAGATCTTTATTGGGAAAACGGATATCACCTTGAACGCGATCATGTACAATCGTTTCTCCATCTTGAGGGGCTTTGATGCGAATAACAGGCTTAACACCTTTAGGAGCTTCAGAACTATCACGGTCGCGCCAACGTCCATCATAACGTGGTGGGCGCCCTTCTGCACGGGCTTTTTCACGCATTTCAGCTAACTCTTCAGGTGAAGCATAACAATAATATGCTTTACCATTCTTGACCAACTGTTCAGCGATTTGGCGGTGACGTTCTGCACGTTCGAATTGCGAAATAGGGGCGCCATCGTAACTAAGACCCATCCAGTGCAAGCCATCTATAATGGCTTTTACAGCTGCTTCTGTTGAACGCTCTCGGTCTGTATCTTCAATTCGTAAAAGCATTTTTCCACCGGTATGTTTTGCATAAAGCCAATTAAAAAGAGCAGTACGAGCACCACCAATATGAAGGAAGCCAGTGGGTGAAGGGGCAAAACGAGTAATAACAGACACGAATATTTTCCTTTAAACTAAGATATTACTTATGGAATTTTATAGAAAAGTCATGTTAGCATAAGTGATGGGGCGTGCAATAGCCGTATTGCGAGTTAAAGTGGGGGACTGATGTTTTATAAAAGTAAAGAGGGTTTATCCGAAAAATCTGTTACAGAAGGAAAAAAGCCATGTCAGATAGGGCAGAGTGTTTTTTCTAGATATGATGATGCAAAGAACGGTAGCTATAACCAACAAAAACTTTTTTTATTGACACTCTTAAAAGAAGTAATCATTTTTTTTCGCAAATGGTTAGAAGATTGTATCAATAAAGAAGTTTCTTTTGGTATCCTTTTTTCGCTGATTTTAGTCTTTTTTGCCCTAGGAATCATTTTCTATTTTCATTTAGAGTGGGAACCAAGTTGGGGACAATTGGGGGCGTTGGTCAGTATTTTTCTGGGAATATTCTATGTTGCACGTTTTTATCGAAAAATATGGATTCCCGTGGGGTTTCTGTTTTGTATTATATTGGGTGCTTTAGCGGCAAAAATAGAAACGTGGCGTATTGCAACACCCATGCTAAGCAGTGACATTGTCACTACATTGACGGGAAGAATTGTTTCTATTGAGTCAGGTGCCAAAGGAGGATTTCGTTTAGTTTTGGAGATTTTGAATACAGAAAATCCTGTATTACGACATAGTCTTCATCGTGTTCGTTTATCGGCAAGATATTTGCCATCTGGCTTAGCGATTGGTGATGGACTGCATGGAAAAGTTAAGATTCGTGCATTCTCTGGGCCTGTGCGTCCAGGAGGCTACGATTTTAGTTTTCATAATTATTTTAAAAGAATTGGAGCACAAGGCGTTTATTTAGAAAAACCAAGAAAAATATTCGTTTCGCAGCCTGATGGAATATTCGCTATCATTCTACAGAAAATTGAAAATTTACGCACGAAGATGACACAAAGAATCCATATAGCCCTTGAAGGAGAAAAGGGGAGTGTTGCAGCTGCCCTCATAACAGGGCAGCGTGCTGGTATTTCAAATGAGACAAATGAAGCATTACGTACAGCTGGATTAGCTCATATTTTATCAATATCAGGTTTACATATGGCGTTGTTAAGCGGCATAGTTCTTTTGAGTATCCGTAGTTTTTTAGCATTTTTTCCAGTTTTTTCTTCCTATTATTCCAGTAAAAAATTTGCTGCTATCGTTGCTTTTATGATAACAGCTTTTTATTTGTTATTGTCGGGCTTAGCAATATCAGCGCAAAGAAGTTTTGTGATGATTGCTGTTATGTTGGTTGCTATATTGTGTAATCGCTCTGCTATAACAATGCGTAATTTTTCCATTGCAGGGTTGATAACTCTAGCGATGACACCCCATGAAATATTAGGTCCTAGCTTTCAAATGTCCTTTTCTGCGACTGCTGCTTTGATCGCTTTTTTTGATTGGTGGAGTGGAAGGTCATTTTTTCGTAAAAGAAAAACAACTCCCTCTTATGTTGGAGGAGGAGTGATAAATTTTGTTTTCTCATCGATGCTTTCAACATGTGCTTCTTCCTTTGTTGCAGGGAGTGCAAGTGGAATTTATGCTGCTTATCATTTTTCTAATATGGCATCTTTGAGCATTATTAGTAATGCTTTTGCTTTGCCTGTCATCTCAATTTTTGTCATTCCCTTTGGATTAATCGCAGTTCTTGCAATGTTAGGAGGATTCGAATGGCTTCCTCTTCAAATTATGGGTTTTGGAGTTGATCTTGTAATAAAGATTGCACATGCTATCAAGGCTATTTCTCCTGATTTGAATCCTGGTTTTATGCCGTTATCAGCGTTAGTTTTATTGAGTATAGGCTTGGTTGGACTGACTTTTTGCAAAACACCCATCCGGCTCTTTTTTAGTTTGTTTATTTTGGCAGGTATTTCTATTTGTGTAATGCATTCACCTGTACAACTGATTATAGCAGATAATATGCGTCTCGTGGGCGTTATCCATGATAAAAAATTATATATTGATCGTTACCATATTTCTAAGTTCACGACATCCATATGGAAAAAGTCATTTCGTGTGAATGAAACGATTAAACCAACAAAATATGGTCCTTCGTTGCACGGACAATTTATTTGTGATTATCATGTATGTACATCTTTATTGGATAATGGATTAAAAGTGATCGTTTTACAGAGAGAAACAGATCAATGTGTAGAGGCAGATATTCTCATTCAGACATTTGTGATGCATAATCCAACTTGTTACAAGAAGGCAAAAATAATATTTATGCCTCAACAATTGTTATCACGAGGAAGCGTTATGATGACCAAAGGTGGAGATATTATTTGGTCTTCTCTAGGGTTTCATAGACCATGGAATATGCACAGACAGCATTCATAAAAACATATAATCGGTCATATTTTGCTTCACATTTGGATAATGACAAAACAAAAAATAACAGAAGACTTTTCTCATAATATTTTACGGTATTTAGATTGGTAATTTTATCAATGTCATTGAAACGAGATAATAATCTACAGTTTTCTAGAAATAGATGATTTTTTATATCTGATCATTTTAATTTTTTCAAAAAAATTGATATGTGCATCTTTGTGCATCCTATTGATAGCACAAGATAAATCAAAAATTCTTATTGAATGAAAAAAATGCTAACAAATCTTCTCAAAGAAATAAAAAAGATAATTGTTGATTATTCTATTTTATTCTTATCATATATTTCTATAACGGGTAACATCTCTTCAAGCAAAAGATGATGGTAAATTTAAATAGATTGCGTCAAGAGGTTATCTTTTATTATCATTATTATCGGTGGTAATAGGGGTGATAAATGCTGCTTATGCGGATAGAAGGCAAAGTCATTCATGAATGTTCAGCAGTTAAAAAAAATGGCAGCTATTAAAGCGCTTGAGTTTGTTGAAGATGGTATGCGGCTTGGTATCGGATCTGGTTCGACAGTCAATGAATTTATTCGTCTTCTAGGTGAGCGTGTTGCGGATGGTTTGCGTGTGACTGGTGTTGCTACTTCAAGATATTCTGAACAACTCTGTCATAAGTTTGGAGTGCCTGTTAGCACTTTAGAACAAATACCTGAGCTGGACCTTGATATTGACGGAGCAGATGAAATTGGTCCTGAGATGATGCTCATTAAAGGGGGAGGGGGAGCATTGTTGTATGAAAAAATTGTAGCATCGGCATCTCGTGCAATGCTTGTCATTGCGGATGAAACAAAGGTGGTAAAAAGACTTGGTGCTTTTGCACTACCAATTGAAGTTAATCCATTTGGTATCCACACAACATGCAGAGCCATTGAAAAAGTCGCTGATGATTTAGGGCTTTCTGGAAAAATTTCATTGCGAATGAATGGAAAAGATCCTTTTGAAACAGATGGTGGCCATTTTATTCTTGATGCATTTTGGGGCTGCATTTTGCAACCAAAACCATTATCGGATGCACTTCTTGCTATTCCTGGTGTTGTTGAGCATGGCCTTTTTTTGGGGTTGGCTTCACGTGCAATTGTCGCTATGGCTGATGGTCAAATAAAAGTTTTAGAACCGTTTGATTTTTAGAAAAGGCATTTACATGATGATATGTTAGCACAGTAAATAAAGGGTCTTAAAGATTTTAGGTAGAATAACGAATTAAAATTATAATTAGCTATCGGGGTAATCATTAAATGAAAATAATATTTTCTTTTCAGCGTTTTGTCGTATATTTTGGTGTAATTGCTATTTTTTTTGTAAATGTTGGAACGGTTTATGCACAAGGTGTGAGTGATCAACATTTGGATTCAGCGCGAAAGGCAATCAGAGCTATTCATGCAACGGATCAATTTGATAGTTTTTTACCAAATGCGGTCCATGATTTCAAAAATGAACTGATCAGCGATGATCCGAATTTAGCAACAGCTATTTCTGATATTGTTGATAAGCAGGCGCTTGCTTTAATTAAAAGGCGCTCTGATCTAGAAAAAGAGATTGCTCATGTATATGCAAAATATTTTACTCAAAAAGAGCTTGATGCGATAACAACATTTTATAATTCTGATACCGGTAAAAAGTTTTTGACAGAAGTCCCCAATATTGCACGTGATTCTTATTCAGCATTTGATATATGGCGTACTGCTCTTATGCGGGATCTTGTAGAAAATGTGAAAAAAGAGATGTCTGAAACACTTAATTTGAATAATTCTACTATGCCTACAAATATGCCAATAAAATCAGAATCTTCAGAAAATAAAAAATAGCTTGATCGATATCATGACAACAATGGGCAATTTCTGATTTTTTTTTATAGCGGCGGTTTTCCCGCCGTTTTTAATATTTTAATGAGAGTAGGTCTTTTTAGAATACTGCTTTATAAAAAATGCTTCTTCAAAAGAAAAAAAGACTTTCATTTGATAATAAAAGACCTTAGCCTACTCTTGCAGCTATATAAGAAGGAATAATTCGTGGGCTCTTTTGATTTTGATTTATTTGTTATTGGAAGTGGTTCTGGTGGAGTGCGTGCAGCACGGCTTGCTGGAGGTCTTGGCAAGCGGGTCGCTATAGCAGAGGAATATCGTATAGGGGGCACTTGTGTTATTCGTGGTTGCGTTCCCAAAAAACTTTATGTTTATGCATCACAATATGTAAAAGAATTTAAGAAAAGTGTTGGTTTTGGGTGGGAATATGCGGATCCAATTTTTAGCTGGGAAAAGTTGGTTGCAGCTAAAAATAAAGAAATATCAAGGTTAGAAGGGCTGTATCGTAAGGGATTAGAAAATAACAATGTGCATATTTATGAAAGTCGTGCTACTTTTATAGATGATCACACATTAGAGCTTTCTGCCACGGGTGAGCGGGTAAGTGCAGAAAAAATTTTGATTGCAACGGGAGCAAAATTTGCACAAAATACTCCCATAGAAGGTGGTGAATTTTGCCTTACTTCTAATGAGATTTTTGACCTTGATCAACTCCCAAAATCAATAGTCATTGTTGGTGGAGGGTATATTGGTGTTGAATTTGCTAATATTTTTCATGAATTAGGTGTAAAAACAACACTCCTCCATCGGAGTGATTTAATCCTTCGTAATTTTGATCATGATTTGCGGCAATTGCTCAGCGATGCAATGATTGAAAAAGGGATTTCTATTCTCTACGGAATAACAATTTCTAAAGTGCAGGCTGCAGAAAATTGTTATGAAGTTGTTTTATCAAATGGGAAAATAATCAGTGCCGATCAGATTATGTTGGCTACGGGGCGTGTACCAAATACAACGGGTTTAAGACTTGATAGGGCAGGTGTTCAAGTGGATGAATTTGGTGCAGTTGTTGTTGATGAGAAAATGACAACAAATATCCCCCATATTTGGGCTGTTGGTGATGTAACAGGTCATATTCAATTAACACCTGTTGCGATTCATGATGCAATGTGTTTTGTTAAGACAGCATTTGAGAATATTCCCACAACACCTGATTATGATTTAATTACAACAGCAGTTTTTTCACAGCCAGAGATTGGAACGGTGGGTCTTTCAGAAGAAGAGGCGGTAAAGCGTTATAAGCGTCTTGAAATTTATCGTACAGTTTTTCGTCCTATGCGTAATGTTCTTTCTGGTAGTTCAGAGAAAATGCTTATGAAACTCATTGTTGATGGTGAAAGCCGTATTGTTGTGGGCGCTCATATTTTAGGGGAAAATGCTGGTGAGATGGCACAGCTTATAGGGATATCTCTCAAGGGTAAGCTGACGAAGGATATTTTTGACGAGACGATGGCAGTGCATCCAACGATGGCAGAAGAATTGGTAACAATGTATAAACCAAGTTATATATATGAAAATGGGAAGAAAATAGAAAGTTAAACAGCATATATTATGGTAAAAAGTTTTTGATATGCTAATCTTTAAGCTTAATCTTTAGAGAGAGTGTAATGATAAAAGAATGGGCGCCTGACACTTGGAGAACAAGGCCAATTAAACAAGTTCCGACTTATCCGGATAAGTCTATGTTAGAAGATGTTGAGCGAAAACTGAGAAGCTATCCTCCTTTAGTTTTTGCCGGTGAAGCACGTGATTTAAAAAATGAATTAGCAGCCGTTGCGAAAGGCCAAGCTTTTTTATTACAAGGTGGTGATTGTGCCGAAAGCTTTGCAGAACATGAAGCTGATAATATCCGTGATTTTTTTCGCGTATTTTTGCAAATGGCGATTGTTTTAACCTTTGGTAGTTCTAAACCGGTTGTTAAGATTGGTCGTATTGCTGGTCAATTTGCAAAGCCTCGCTCTTCTGATATAGAAAGAAAAGAGGGGGTTGAATTTCCTGCTTATCGTGGGGATATTATTAATGGCATTGAATTTGAAGCCGGTTCTCGTATTCCAGATCCGCAACGGATGTCTATGGCTTATCGCCAATCTGCGGCAACACTTAATCTATTGCGTGCTTTTTCACAAGGTGGCTATGCTAATTTAGAAAATGTTCACACATGGATGTTGAGTTTTGTTTCTAACAGTCCGCAGGGGGAACGTTATGAATTATTGGCAGAGCGTATTTCTGAAGCAATTGATTTTATGCGTTCTATAGGGATTACATCCAAAACACATTCTTCATTGCGTGAAACATCTTTTTATACCAGTCATGAAGCACTGTTGCTTGGTTATGAAGAGGCTTTGACTCGGATTGATTCAACTTCAGGAAATTGGTATGCAACATCTGGTCATATGCTATGGATTGGTGACCGTACGCGTCAGATTGACCATGCTCACGTTGAATATTGTCGCGGCATTAAAAATCCTATAGGATTAAAATGTGGTCCTTCCATTGAGTCTGATGAGCTTTTAAAATTAATTGATATTTTAAATCCTGAAAACGAGTTGGGGCGGCTTACTCTCATTACGCGCTTTGGTTATGATAAAGTTGAACGTTATCTGCCTAAACTCATCCGTGCCGTTGAACGCGAGAAGCGTGCGGTTATATGGTCATGTGATCCAATGCATGGCAATACAATTACTGCCAATGGTTATAAGACGCGTCCCTTTGATTATGTTTTAAAAGAAGTAGAGAATTTTTTTGCAGTGCATCGTGGAGAAGGAACTTATCCAGGGGGCATTCATATTGAGATGACAGGTCGTGATGTTACTGAATGTACAGGAGGGGCGCATGCCATTTCTGTGGACGATCTATCTGATCGTTATCATACGCAATGTGATCCTCGGCTAAATGCAGATCAAGCGTTAGAATTGGCTTTTCTTGTTGCTGAACTCCTTAAAAAAAATCGTGCGACTGACTCGTTAGCAATTGCTGCTGAGGGGTAGGCAAAAATTTACTTAATATTTTTTTTAGGTCATTATGGCAGAAGAGAATTTTTAAAAAAGTGATATTTCCGATGATGAGGAATAAAGTTGTGGTTGCTAAACTGATGAAATGATACAAAGGCTTATGAAAAATGATTTTCGGGTATCAATTGCCCAATTAAATCCTATTGTCGGTGATATTGAGGGGAATTTTTCTTTAGCTGTCATGGCGCATCAAAAGGCCAAAGAAGAGGGGGCTGATCTTGTTTTATTCACGGAACTTTTTATAAGCGCTTATCCGCCGGAAGATCTTGTTCTAAAACCTGCTTTTACAAAAACATGTGAAGAGACTGTTGAGAAATTAGCAAAGATAACCGTAGGCGGACCAGGAATTGTCATTGGTCTTCCATTAAGGCGCAATGGTAATATTTACAGCGCTGTCATGGTTCTTGATGAAGGGAGAGTCATAGCCGAAAGTTTGAAGTTTGATTTACCTAATTATGCTGAATTTGATGAAAAGCGTTTATTTTCTTCAGGTCCACGTCCTCAGCCTATTGTCTATCATGGAAACAAATTAGGAATAGTCATTTGTGAGGATCTTTGGAATGATTCCTCTCTTAGTACAGAGCTTAAAGATAAAGGAGCGGAAATTATTCTTGTCCTTAACGGATCTCCCTACTATCGTAATAAAACTTTAAAACGTATAGATGTTATCCATACGCAAGCTCTACGATCTGGGATACCAATTATTTATGCTAATCAAGTTGGTGGTCAAGATGAGCTCGTTTTTGATGGCGGGTCTTTTGCCTTGAATGGACAAGGCAAAAAGATATTTCAAATGAAACACTTTGATAGCCATATTGCTTTAAGCCATTGGCAAAAAACAACGACGGGATGGCACTGTGTTTCAGGTCCTAATGAAAGTCTTCTCAATGGATTAGCGGCTGATTATCAAGCTTGTGTTTTGGGGTTGAAAGATTACGTTAATAAAAACGGCTTTAAGGATGTTATTCTTGGTCTTTCAGGAGGAATTGATTCAGCCCTGTGTACGGCAATGGCGGTGGATGCTCTTGGTGCTGAGAGGGTTCGCACCATTATGATGCCCTATCATTATACTTCGCAAGAATCATTAAAAGATGCTAAAGAATGTGCTGATCTTTTGGGATGTCGTTATGAAATCATACCGATTGAGCAAGCTGTTGAAGCTTTTCTTGAAACAATGGCACCTGTTTTTTCAGGGTTACCCTCTGACGTCACAGAGGAAAATCTTCAAAGTCGTATACGCGGTACAGTTTTAATGGCTCTTTCAAATAAATTCGGTTCAATGGTGGTAACGACAGGCAATAAGTCAGAAATGGCTGTGGGATATGCAACACTGTATGGGGATATGAATGGCGGGTTTAATCCTATAAAAGATATTTATAAAATGCAGGTTTATGCATTAGCTGAGTGGCGCAATAAAAATCACTTGCATAATTTAAGAGGACCAGAAGGGATTGTCATTCCATCCAATATTATAGAAAAAGCGCCTTCTGCAGAGCTGCGAGAAAATCAAAAAGATGAAGATTCTCTTCCGCCTTATCCTATTCTAGATGATATCTTACAATCTCTTGTAGAAAATGACATGAGTATTTGTGATATTGTTAAACGTGGACACTCACGAGAAACTGTTGCAAAAGTTGAACAGCTTCTTTATGGTGCCGAATATAAAAGGCGTCAATCTGCGCCTGGTGTAAAAATCAGTTACAAAAATTTCGGACGCGATCGTCGCTATCCCATAGTCAATCATTTTCGCGATAAAAATTGAGTATTATTTTATGGTTAAAGTTCGTTTTGCTCCCTCTCCAACAGGTTATATTCATATTGGCAATATCCGTATTGCGCTTTTCAACTGGCTTTATGCGCAAGCGTATAAGGGAGAATTTATTTTACGCTATGATGATACAGATATTGAACGTTCTAAACAAGAATATATCGATGCTATTGCTGTTGACCTTGAATGGCTTGGTATTCAACCAGATGCAATTTATTACCAATCCAAGCGATTTAATCGATATGATGAAGTGGCAGAAATTCTCAAACAACGTGGTCTTCTTTATCCTTGTTATGAGACAACAGAGGAATTAGAGCGGCGTCGTAAAATCCAGCTTTCACGCAAATTGCCTCCTGTTTATGACCGTGCAGCATTGAAGTTGACAACAGAAGAGAGAAAAAACTTTGAATCACAAGGTCGTAAACCCCATTGGCGTTTTCTTCTTCCTAATTTTGAAAGTGATCCTTTACACACAAAGCGAACAGAAGTTTGCTGGAATGATGCAATAAAGGGAAAGCAGACGATTGATTTAGCTTCTCTTTCAGATCCTGTTCTTATTCGTGAAGATGGAACCTATCTTTATACATTGCCGTCTATTGTTGATGATGTAGATATGGCTATTACGCATATTATTCGTGGGGATGATCATATTACAAATACAGGCGCTCAAATTGCTCTTTTTAAAGCTCTTAATGCAGAATTACCGGTTTTTGCTCATACCAATTTATTGGCGACAGTTTTAGGAAAAGGATTTTCAAAACGTAATAATGATCTTTCTATTCGTTCTCTACGGGAAGAAGGATTTGAATCTATAGCTGTTCAATGCCTTGCCGTTTTGATTGGGACATCGCAAAATGTGCATCCCTATCCCAATCAAGCTGCGCTTTTAGAGCATTTTAATCTCCAAGATACGTCAAGATCCGTTGCAAAATTTGATATTGCTGATCTTCTTGCTTTGAATAGTCATCTTGTCCATGAGTTAACCTATGAGGAAGTAAAAATGCGCCTTAAAAAACTTTCTATTGAGGGAGATAAGGCGGAATATTTCTGGAACGCGATAAGAAGCAATATTAATAAAGTCAATGATGCTGTTTTTTGGTGGAAAATCATTCATGATGAACAGAATTTTGATACAGTAGCACTAGAGGATCGTGCTTTTGTGCACCAATCACTCGATTTCTTACCTGAAGGTGCTTTGAATGAGGAAAGTTGGAAAATTTGGACAACAGCATTAAAAGAAAAAACAGGTCGAAAAGGAAAAGCTTTATTTATGCCATTACGTCAGGCACTTACGGGCATGGATCATGGACCTGAAATGGGAAAAATTTTGCAGCTTTTAGGGCGTGAAAAGGTAACGGAAAGGCTCTCTAGGAAATAAGAGCGGATTTTTTAAAAGTATTTCGTTCATTTCACTCTTAAAGAGAGTAAAGAACGGGTTTATTTACACGTTTTTATAAGCATGAAAGCAGGAATATCATCACCAAATCCAATGGGTGTGTAATTCTTATTTTTTCGTGAGCGTTGTTGCTCAGATGGTTTCTCCTTATTATTTGCATTTTTGATATATTCTGTTTTATTCTCTTCTACAGATTTTTTAGTGTGAACAACAGGCTCTTTTGGAGCAGTTTTCTTTGATGGTTTTGAAGATTTTTTCTTTACAACAATATCTTCTGTTTGATCATCAGCTATTAAAGTTGAGAGATCTCCATTGAGCCATTCAATTTTTTCATTACTCATTTCTTCGATGGCATTGATATATTTTTGATCAGCTTTTGTGACAATTGTAAAAGCTTTTCCGCTACGATTTGCACGCCCTGTACGACCAATTCGATGGATATAGTCTTCAGCATGTGTAGGAACATCATAGTTAAATACATGACTTACAGCTGGAATATCGAGTCCACGGGCAGCAACATCAGAAGCAACAAGAAGTGTAAGTTTATTATTTTTAAAATCAGCTAGGGTGTTCATGCGCGAATATTGGTCCATATCTCCATGAAGTGCCCCTACATTAAAGTTATGTTTGATGAGCGATCTAAAAAGTTCAGAGATATCTCTCTTTCGATTACAGAAAATGATTGCATTTTGAAGCTCTGCACCTTCATTTTGGATAAGCTCTCGTAAAACCGCTCTTTTATCCCATGATTTATTTCCAGATTTGACAAGCCGCTGTGTAATTGTGGTTGCAGTTGAGGATGCTTTTGTAACTTCAACAGATACAGGAGAATGTAAAAATTGTTTCGTTAGTTTTGTAATTTCTGGCGCCATTGTTGCAGAAAAGAACAAAGTTTGACGCGTAAAAGGAGTTAGCTTACAGATGCGTTCAATATCAGGAATAAAGCCCATATCCAACATGCGATCAGCTTCATCAATCACAAGGATTTCAACGCCCATCAGGAGCAGTTTACCGCGCTCGCAATGATCAAGAAGGCGCCCTGGTGTTGCTATAAGAACATCAGCTCCCCGTTCAAGTTTGCGATCTTGGAGTTCAAAAGAAACTCCACCAATCAAAAGAGCAACATTTAAACGATGATTTATTCCGTATTTATCAAAATTTTCTTCAACTTGAGCTGCAATTTCTCTTGTTGGTTCTAAGATGAGCGTACGGGGCATTCGTGCTCTTGCACGACCTTTTTCAAGGAGAGTGAGCATAGGCAATACGAAAGAGGCAGTTTTACCTGTTCCCGTTTGGGCGATTCCTAAAACGTCTTTTCTTTGAAGGACATGCGGAATTGTTTCGCTTTGAATAGGTGTTGGAGCTGTATACCCCGCTGATTTCACCGCATTAATAACCTTTGCGGAAAGACCTAAATCATCAAAACTGTTTAAAGATGGTATCATTTTTTTATCAACTGCTCTGTGATTTTAACTGCGTTATCTAAATGATAATTATAATCAATATTCTACACTCTTTAAAAGTGTTAAGATGTTTTTACAAAAAATTAACTATAACAATCATATACACATAAAACGCATAATACAATCATTAATAGCGAAATTGTTCTGATAAAATGCGCTCATCCCATGAATGATTTGAGTCAAAAAGGATTGAAGCTGTTACTTCTGTTGCCATTGAAATAGTAACTGAATGGACAGATTTAACTTCAATATTATCTGCAGCAGCATTTACAGGGCGTTTGTCAGGTTCAAGCATATCAAAGCGCACTGTTACTGTATTGGGAAGCAAAGCTCCATGCCAACGCCGAGGGCGAAAAGGGCTAACAGGAGTGAGGGCCATAAGGGGAGCCATAAGAGGTAAGATAGGTCCTTGTGCTGATAAATTATAGGCGGTTGATCCAGCTGGTGTAGCGACGAGGACACCATCACAACTTAATTGTTCCATGCGTACGTTGTTATCAATGGTGATGCGAATTTTTGCAGCTTGATAAGATTGCCGAAAGAGGGATACTTCATTAATTGCAAGCGCCTCGATAGAATCTTGACATTCAGATTTTGCAATCATGCGCAGGGGATGGATTTCTTTTTTATGTGCGGCAGCAATACGATTGGGCAATTTTTTTTCATGAAATTCATTCATAAGAAATCCTACAGAACCTTGATTCATGCCATAAATAGGTTTGCCTGTGTTCATGACGTCTCGTACGGTTTGTAACATTGTCCCATCACCACCGATTGCAACAACAATATCAGTTTCTTCCAGAGAAGAATGACCATAAACGGAAATTAATTTATGGGTAGCTTTGATAGCCTCCTCAGTTTCTGCGGAAATAAAATGAAAGCGACTTGGTAATGTAGCCATTTAAAAATTGTCCTGATACTTATAATTTATGTTGTAACTTATTTATGAGAGTTTTGAAGTTGTAATAAAAGCTCTTTTTATAATAAAAAGAGCATTGAATAAAGAGAAGTTATTTCAAGGTAAAGTATCATTAAAAAGTAAAAGGAGTGCGTCGTTAGATAAATCACAAACAAGTAATTTTTTTATTAGAATGATAATTTAGCATTGAAGCTAAGAGTATGATTAGTTAAAAGACCATAACTGATTTTAATAATCAGTGTGAAGCACCCGTAGCTCAGCTGGATAGAGCGCTGCCCTCCGAAGGCAGAGGTCACAGATTCGAATTCTGTCGGGTGCACCAAATTTTTCAACTTCATATTATCCTAAATAACAATATTACCTAAAAAGAAGCCAATTTCCTCTTTTATGAAAATGGTTATTTGAGTTGTTTATTAAGTTTTTTAGCGAATAAGCAAATGATTTTAAGAGAAGCAAAATTTACGGCTGCGTATATAATTCTTCGGTTAGTCATTTTGAATATCGAGATAAAAAACAAGATTATCTAAATATGCTTTCAATTTAACTATAAACATTTATAACATAAAAATACATATTAATTCAATATGTTATTGTACAACTGATCTGGCGATGTTGATAGTAGATCGCTAAATATATTGTTTTGAGCATTAAAATAGATAGCTAAATTTTCTTTTATTCTATTTTTGGAGCTAAAGGCTGTTATGGTGAGATGGAACGCGGATGAGAAATATCACCAGTTAAAGGAACAATAAGGAGGAAAAACAACCTTCAAGATTTGAATTGTTTCAAAATGCTGTATTCGGTATGGTTTTGATATGGGTATCTGGTGATTTCTCTATACACCAATATTGCCAGTTATGTTGGATGAGGGATTGTTTACCTTTAATCAACGTTCTTATATACCGAGCGCTAATTATGATGGTTATTTAGTTGGGAGTATGTTCTTTACGTTTGGCAGAATTGGGAATATATCTCTTGCTCCTCGCATGCGATCTTATACAGTTATAGTAATGAGTGCACTTAATTATTTCCATGGCGTTAATACTTAGTCCTTTTGATCCGTTTTGCTGCTGGTGTTGCGAGTGTAGCAATGATGGTTTTTGGTTCTATTATAGTCATACAGCATAGCCATATGGGCGGATTATTGCTTCGCTTTATGCAGGTGTAGGAGTTGATATTCTACTACTAGGTAATGAATATGTTATTATTAGTTTGAACAGAGCACTTGATTCAACAAACATTTGGTTTGGAGTTAGCTTAATGTCTGTTCAAAATTTTTAAAAACATATAGGTTTAATTATAACAACTATATCAAAAAACACCTCCGTTATTTCTTTCATTGCAAATGAAACCGCTCCTGTTAATCAGAAAAAACCATCCAAAATATGAATAGATCAATCAAATGGATTTCGTGACTGGCATTATATCGCATTCGTGCTTTAAAAGATTTTGGTGATGTAAGAAAGGCGGTCTAGATGCTTTTATTGAAATTGAAAGCAACCTCTCTCATGATGGCAATTACTGGGTTGCTGATAATGCCGTGTTGTAAAATCTAGTCGTGTTTATGAAAATACAAGGGGCTATGGCAATACTGCCATTGGGGGCTATGTCTATGGCAATACCCTTATATGTGATAAAACCTATGTGTATTTTGGTGCTCATGTTTATGACAATGCTCATCTTTTTTATAACGGTTGAGTTTATCATTATGCGTGGGGTTATGGGAATGAAAAATTATCCGGTAGTGTACGTATTTATAGCAATGCAGCGGTTTATGATCATGCGGTTGTTTAGGCAAGGTTTAGGGCAATGCTAGTGTGGGGTGTCATACTAAGGTCTACGGCTCTGTTTATGGCAATGTCAAGATCTCCTGATTATATCGTGATTAGAGGTAATGTATATGGCAATGCAAGACTTGTTGTGATGATAGTATCTCCATAATGTCTGCCTATCATTTACTAACTTTTTAGTAAGTGGTGCTTTAAAATTGACTTGTCTTTAAATCCTTTTATGTGCCCTTAATGAATTAAAACCTATCTTATGATAGTTTCAAATGATTATTTTTTTAAGGTTTAGCTCAAAAAAAGAGTAAACCCCATACCATTCTTTAAACGTATGCAATTTATGTTTATCGATAATTTCAAACGATTACGTTTTTAACAATACGATTTGTGTGTGATAAAAACGTATCATAAAATTTATGAACTGTTATGAATGATAGCTGCTTTTCACTTCATTTGAATGTTTACATGCGTTATAACATTTGCATCATGATTTGCTTTTTGTGGTCTATTCATACATGGTAATTGTTTATAAAAAATGGTCAATTAAATCACGTATAAAAGTATAGATTTTAAATGGGATTTATATAAAATAATTGCACAAAACCTATTGACTTTATTGTGTTTTTTTATGAATAAGATTCCATCTCGTTTAGACGTTGCAAAAGAAATCACCAAAGACCTTATTGATAAGATTCTTCTCTTACACGGCGTTATCACTTTTGTTTGCAAAAATCTGCTTCGCTTTTGACTTTTGATATGGATACAACCTCTTTTGAGGTAGAGCAAAGAATTTTTTAATCATGGAGAGTACAACAGTGCTCTTCAAAAATCTTGATTGGTCTGTTGAAAAATTAAAGAGGTAGATAATTATTCAGCACGTTACCAACTACCAGATTGTGAAGTACAAATTCTTTATAATGACGCAATTATCAAAGGTTATCCGCAATTTGATTTTGGAGTTTCGATTACGACTGGTATTTTAGCTGCTGCCTGCGTGGTAATTGATCCCTATCAATTCTCAGCACTTACAAGATCTACAGCTTGATTTTGATAAAAAGGGGTGGAGAGTTTGTGAAGAAGAAATATAATGCAGATTGGTTGGAATTAAGCTTGATTATGTCTTGAAATAGGCGATAGAAAAAATTGATCTTCATAAATGCTTTTATTCCAGATATGGAGCACCACCTTGGCGATAGAGTGAAGTTGGAGGCACATAAAGGTTATCAAGGTATATGATGCAGATTATAGCTTACTTCATATTGGTGCACTGTCTTTATTGGGTGATGTTGCAACCTTACAATCTTATTATCAAAGTTTCAGTGCAGAGGATCATTTAGGCTTTCATGAAAATACCCAACAGATTCATCTGAACGTGCATTGGCTTTAGTCAAAGAAGTGGTGAAATCTAAGCAGCTCAGCTACGCTTTAATTAAAAAGTAGCAAAAATATGAGCTATCTAGAAGAAAAACAAAGTTCTTAATAAGGGACTTTCCAGAGAGGTTGAGTCTCATTCTTGGAAGGAAAAAAATAGCTAAATTTATCGAAACAAAAGATAAGGAATAGCTCCTTAAGAAATATCAAGAAGATCTAAAAAGATTATAGGAGCCAGAGTCTGGTTTAAAGCTGCCATCATCAGTTGAGTGAACTCAACAATGGTGGAGTTTTATCCATTGGCGGAAATCTGATGTTTGAAAGAGGCTTTCTTGATATAAAGGTAATATTGTAATAAATAATTATTATAAATCAATATGTTGTATATATTCATTGTTTTTTAGATTAATGACCATTGACAAATAATTTTGCATCATTTTCTCTCTTCCAGCTTTTTGTCAATCATCAATGAAAATTTTTTGTAATGGAAAGTTCATTGATAACATAACTTTTGTATGTTCATTATTTTACGCTTAAAAAAATATAAAAATAATGAAATGCAATTGAGTTATCAACTTCTTATTTTTTTCAATTTTTAATCATAAAAAAATCTTTTTATTCGTTTTGCTTATAAAAAGAATTAGTTTTTTTCTGGTGATACAAGTGGAGAAATAAGGATTTTAGATATGTTTCGGCGTTCCATTTCAATCACTTTAAAGTGTAAACCATCAGTTTCAAAGCTTTCTCCCTCATTTGGTAAATGACCAAACTGCCAAAGCATAAAGCCTGCCAGAGTCGTATAACGATCTGCTTCATCCACAAGGTTACGCCCAAGATAACCACTTAAACGGCGGATATCAGCATATCCCTCAACAAGAAGACTGCCATTTTCAAGTTGTTCTGCGATCATGAGTTCTTCATCGTCATCAGGAAAGTCTCCTGCAATAGCTTCAAGAATATCGGTTGGTGTTGCAATTCCTTCAAAAGATCCATGCTCATCAACAATAATTGCAAGCTGAATCGAAGAATGACGTAATTGCTCCATCAATCGTAAAACACTTGTGTTTTCATGAACAACGAGGGGTTCTCGCATAGCTTTTTTCCAATTAATCTTTTTCCCCTCAGCCAAATTCAAAAGAAGATCTTTTGTCAACGCAACGCCAACAAATTCATCCACTTTTTCACGCGCAAGAATTAAGCGGCTATGTTTAACCTTTTGTAATTCTTCACGCATTTCATTTTCATCAGCATTTAAATCTAACCATTCAATTTCATTACGCGGCGACATGATAGAGCGAACAGGGCGATCAGCTAAATCGAGAACACCACGAATCATCTCCTTTTCTTCTGGTCTAAACAACTCAGATGCTGCGGCCTGTTCAGCAATAACATCTACAGTCTCAGCAAGGTGACTATCTTTGCTTCCTCCTCCTAAGAGCCTCAAAACAGCATCAGCTGTTCTACTGCGTAGATCATTCGTTTTAATCATTTTTTCACGGTTACGACGTCCAATTTGATTAAAAACTTCGATGAGAACAGAAAAACCAATAGCAGCATACAAATACCCTTTTGGAATATGAAAACCAAATCCTTCAACAATGAGAGTAAAACCAATCATCATCAAAAAACCAAGACAAAGGATTACAATGGTGGGATGACGATTAATAAAACGCATAAGAGCACCAGATCCGCACATCATTACTCCCATAGCAGCTATGACTGCAATATACATAACTGCTGCCTGCTCTTTTGCAATCATACCTGTTGCGGTAATAATACTGTCTAGTGAAAAAACGGCATCCAGCACCACGACTTGGACGATTACTTGCCAAAAAACAGCATAACCAAGGCCTGTTTTTCTTTCATGTGATACCCCTTCTAACCTTTCATGTAATTCTAGCGTTCCCTTTGCTAGCAAAAAGGCTCCACCACCGATTAAAATAAAGCTATGCCAACTAAATACAAAAGATGAAAGTGAAAGAATGACCCTATCGAGTCTCATAACCCATCCAATAACTGTAAGAAGGAAAAGCCGCATAATTAATGCTAAAGTAAGACCTATAAAGCGTGCGCGGTCACGCAAATGCAGTGGCAATTTTTCAGCTAAAATTGCAATAAAGATAAGGTTATCTATTCCTAAAACAATTTCGAGAAAAACCAGCGTGATCAAACCAAACCACGCATGGGGATCAGTGATCCATTCCATCATTCCTTACCTTTTATAAGCTTAAAAGCGCGCGATTGACAAAAAAAATTCATAGGCTTTTATTCGTATATTGGATCATGAACATTGTATGTAAGAAAACTTATATTCAAAGAAAAAAACAACACAATATTGCTTGAATGCATGTGATTGCTGATAAAACAAAATGATGCCCCATCCCGCTTACAATCACAAGAAGGTCCCTCTAAATTTTGCTCGGGCATTATGCTCGATAATCCTCTAACTATAGGTTCTGTGTAACAATCAGAACATTTATTTATAAAGCTTCTTATAATGGGTTTATTTTTATATAAGATCAAGTGGTGAATATCATATTTTTAACCTTACAGACAATGAGTTTATATAACAAACAACAAAATATCTGGACATCCATCCTTAGGAGCGTTATAGAAACGCTCATTCTCGTCTTTTGAGAAGCTTATGGGTGATTAGCTCAGTCGGTAGAGCAGCTGACTCTTAATCAGCGGGTCGTGGGTTCGATCCCCTCATCACCCACCATTCTATTTTATACCGTAAATAACTCATTGATTGCGTAAATTTTTTTTAAGATACGAGTTTCTAAATAAAATTGGGCAGTAGGATTTCCCCATATCTGTTTGTTTAAAAGTGAAGATTGTTGATATAGCTTAGTCATCGGTTTTTGTACTTTTTAGGGGACACAAAAAACTTCCAAAGGACATTTAAAGATCTTTTAATGCGTATTGTTTCTTTTTTTAAAGTCGCAATTGGTAAGGAGAAGCTTCTTACCGACAATTATCTTATTTAAAGGGGTATAAAAATCAACAGTTTTCACTTCTTTTAATATAAATTGATTAAATTTTTTTTGGATTTTTAGCATATTGTTTAAAGACAGAAGAAACTTTGCACTTTAGTTGTATTAGCAGCGTGGATATTTTTTGATAACTCTCCCGCTTAAACAAAAAACTTCTGTAATAATCATCAGTATTCCAAGAGGATAAATCAAGATAAAATAAAGTATTTAGCGGACATAACAGGAATAAAATTAGATCAGTTTAATTGTTTAAAACTAGTACCTGTTAAACGAAAGACAATAGGCTTTAATGAGGCTTCAAGTTTAAAAATATTAAACTATGAAGTTATGCTATGCTGTCTTTCCGTTAGCTTAACCTCTAAAAATATAAATATTAAGAAAGCCGCTCAGAATCATTATAATATATTGATTTATAATGATTAATTATTATTTTTTTAAACTTTACTATCATAAACTTCTTTTGTTTCAATCCCTCTTATAATGAATCAATTAAAATTATTATTTTTGCATTATAAATGGGATTAACGTGCGGATAAAGACTATTGAAGAAAAGCATAAAAATGATTCTTATTAACGTTCTTAGGCGCCAAAAGTTATCACAACATTGGGAAAATAGTATAATGGTGCAGGCTTACTCTTTTATTAAGTATAAAGATGATGTTGCAACAATGAATTTATTATTATACCATTCACGGGTATTGTTGTGTAATGGGGAAGAGCACTGAGAGAGTTTTCTTAAAAAAAATATGTAAATTGGTAACACGATGGTGTCCTGTTCTTATATAGGCACACAAAAAGAAGTAATTGATAACCTTTTATTTATTCAGGTGGTGTTTTGGGGGCTCTTTTCCAATATTGTTGCGCTTCAAAAATGGCGACCACAAATAATGAAATGATGAGCGGTATAATCAAATAAAACATTCTAAAGACAATAAGTGCTGCAATAACATCGGTTGGATTTATATTGGGCATGCCTGTGATGAAGAGAGCTTCAAGAACTCCTACTCCTCCTGCTGGAGCATTAGAGAGAAGAGTTATCGTAAAAGATGCTAGGAAAACACCAAGAACAGAGATAAAATGAATATCTGCGTTGTGTGGGAGAACAGCATATATAATTCCTGCTGCTCCTAAAAGTTCTAGAGGGCTAATGAGAAGCTGTTGAATAACAATTTTCAGCCGTGGATAGGAAAGTTGAATTTTCTTACCCAAGCGTAAGGGTTTTAACTGAAGCCAGCTGCCAAACGTATAAAGTGCTATACAGCTGAGTAAAATTGCTCCAGCTGCTGTTCCTAGCCATTCAGGAAGTTCTTTATGAATGAGGGTGATAATTTCGGGTTGCAGCACCAAAACGATTCCCAAAAGTAAGATTGTACCGATTACAAAAGTAAAAGAGCAAAAACCTACTAATATTGCGATTTCTGTTCCGTTTAACCCTTTCATTTTATAGGCGCGATAGCGTACAACGGCACCAGAAAAAACTGAAGCACCGATATTGTGTGAAAGAGCATAGGTTGTAAATGAACATATAGCGATAAAAATCCAAGAAATTTTATGGCCTAGATGTTGCAAGGCAATTCGATCATATCCAGCAAGAGCAGCATAAGCTAGGAGAGAACATAAACAGGCTAATAACCAGTGCTGTGCATTTAAATTGCTCAAGCGCTCCAATACATCCCCAAATGAAATGGCAGAGAGCTTCATGTAAAGAATTCGAATAGATACCAGCATTGCTAAGATACCAATCAATGGCCATATAAATTGCTTTATTTTCACGATTCTGTATCCATTTTATGTTTTCTGTAAATTTTCATGATTGAGCATATTCCTTACAGATTTTCGTTCTGTTATATACTCTATAATGCCATTGGCAATTTCTTCATCATCTGTTACTACAACATCAGCACCTAAATCAATGAGATATGTTGTTTCTGTGTCGGATAATGCATGTGTGATTATTTGGATATCTTTCTTCATATCACGGATATTCACGATACATTCTCCTACTTCAATGGTACTTCGCATTGTAATAACAACTTTATGTGCATTATTTATATTTGCTGCGTTCATTATTTCTTGTTGAATGATATTGCCGCAAATAGCCTCAAAGCCATCTGCAATCGCTTTATCAGAGAGGCGTTTTGATTCTTCTACGATCACTATAGGTTCACCTCTATTTATTAAAGATAATGCAACACACTTACCGATACGACCATAGCCAATAATTACGATATGGTTATTTTTTAAGGTCATCGGTAAAAAATCTTGGTCAGGATCTTGTGGATCAATATCAATAATTGTTTGGGTATTTTGTGAAGATGCAGAATTTTTTTCTAGACGTTTTTTAATTTTATTACAGGCAATGAAAACAAGAGGATTAAGCAAAATAGAAAAAATTGCTCCTCCAAGAATTAAATCATGAGCGTCATTGTTTAAAAGTCCTAAGCTTAAACTTAAACCAGCAAGGATAAAGGAAAATTCTCCGATTTGGGCAAGGCTTGCAGAAATAGTCAAAGCTGTTGCATTAGAATAGCGAAAAGCCTTAACGATGAAAAAGGCAACAGCAGATTTTCCGATTACGATAATGAATAAGGTTGCTAAGAGAGGGAAAAAATGAGTTAAGAGTTTCTCGGGGTCAAATAACATGCCTACAGAAACAAAAAAGAGAACAGAAAAAGCATCGCGCAGTGGTAAAGATTCTTCCGCGGCACGGTGGCTTAATTCTGATTCGCTCATGACCATACCAGCAAAAAAAGCACCAAGAGAAAGGGAAACACCAAATAAATGAGCGGCTCCGAAAGCTACTCCTAATGCAATAGCAAAGACGCTAAGACGAAATAATTCACGTGATCCCGATTGTGCGCTCATTTTTAAAAGCCATGGGATAACGCGTCGCCCAATGACGAGCATAAGTGCAATAAATACAATTACTTTCAGGATGGTGAGACCAAAAATACCCCAAATACTTAAATCCAACCATTGAACAAGAGGATCCAACGCTTCTTTTTTGGTATTGCTGAGAGCACTTGCCAAGGAAGGGATGAGGACAAGTATAAGGACCATTGCTAAATCCTCAATAATCAACCATCCAACGGCAATGCGTCCTTTTTCTGTTTCAATAAGATGACGCTCTTGCAAAGCACGTAGCAGGATAACAGTACTTGCTATGGATAAAGCAAGACCGAAGATCAAACTACCACTGAAGCCCCATCCCATAATCAGACCAAGGCACAAACCTAGAAAAGTAGAAAATGCCATTTGTGCAATAGCAGCAGGGACAGCAATAGCTTTGACAGATAAAAGGTCTTTTAATGAAAAGTGGAGCCCAACACCAAACATCAGCAAAATAATACCAATTTCAGCAAGTTGATTAATGATGACGGAATCTATTTTAAATCCGCCTGTATTGGGTCCCACAATAACACCAGCTAACAAATAGCCTACAAGTGGTGAAATACGTAAACGGCTCGCAATCATTCCCAAGAGAAATGCTAAACATAAGCCTGCAACAATAGTTGTGATAAGTGGTGTGTCGTGGAGCATGGATTATTTACTATTCTTGATCAAAAAGCGAATGAATGAAAACGACTATATTTCTATGAGAAGAGAGGCGAGATGTACCATACGCATTAAAGGGCATTTTTATTTCACTTTGATATTTGCACGATTATTTCGCTCACGCCACCAATTTCCTAGCAGGAGTAAAATAGGAGCAGCAATAAAGATAGAGGATGATGTTGCAATAATAATCCCAAAGACCATGGGTAATGCAAAATTATGAACAGCACTTCCACCCCATATCGCCATGGGGAGCATCGCAAGAATTGTTGTAGCTGATGTAAAAAAACAACGTACAAGAACCTGATTAATTGACAGATCAATCAGCTCGCGCAACGGCATTTTTTTATAAAGACGCATATTTTCGCGCATCCTATCATAGACGACAACTTTATCATTTATAGAATATCCAACAATTGTTAAGAGCGCAGCGATAGCCGTTAAATTAAAATCAAATTGAAATAAAGCAAAAAAGCCAATCATTTTTGTGGTGTCTAGAATGAGAGTGATAATTGCTCCAACTGCAAAGAACCACTCGAAGCGTAACCATATATAGAGAGACATGGCAATAGCCGCAAGAATAACAGCAGTAAAAGCAGCTGTGGCAAGCTCGCCTGAAATTTTGGGACCCACAACTTCTATTTGATCGAATGTGGTATCGGGATAGATATTTTGTACAGCTGTTTTAACCTTATCAATGGCGATGGTTTGTTGTGCTTCGCTACCGCTTTGTTTCTGCATGCGAATTAATACGGTGTTTTCGTTATCAATATTTTGCAAGGAAACTTCACCAACATTAAGAGTAGAAAGCTTGGAACGCAGAGTTGCTAGATCTGCTGGTGCTTTCGTGGTAATACTCATTTGGCTTCCGCCAATGAAATCAATACCAAAATTCAATCCAGGCTTAAAAAAGAGAAAAACTGAAGCCATTGATAAAACAATTGAGACGCCAATACCAATGAAGCGTGCTTTCATAAAGTGGAAAGTTGTGTTTTGTGGCATGATGTTGAAAGCAGAGTGAATATGCAACTTTTTAATTTTCCATTTACGAACGATCCAAATCATGATGATGCGTACAATGGTGATATTTGTAAACATGGAGATGATAATACCAAGCAACATTGTTACGGCAAAACCACGAACGGGACCGGTGCCGAACCAAAATAGTAAGACAGTCGCTATAATTGCCGTAACATTTGCATCAACAATGGTTGCAAAAGCGTGTTTAAATCCACGATCTAGGGCTGCAAAAGCACCCACACCTTTTCGACTTTCTTCACGGATACGTTCATTGATAAGGATATTAGCATCAACGGCAATACCGATGCCTAAAATAATACCAGCAATACCAGGCAGCGTAAGCGTAGCTCCCAAAAGACTCAGTGCAGCAAATGTTAAAATCGTGTGCAGAGCTAGTGCTATATTGGCAATTAATCCCCAAATACGGTAGAGAAGAAAAATAAAAATTGCAACAAGAATAAAGCCAATTATGCCGGTGTAAAGTCCCATTTGGATGGCATCAGCACCAAGATTTGGACCTACGGTTCTCTCTTCAATGACCGTGAGTGGTGCGGGGAGGGAACCAGCACGAAGCAGAGCAGCCAGAGTTGAGGCTTCTTTGGGGTCAAAGTTTCCTGTAATTTGACCTTGTCCATTGGGAATGACACTATTGATGGTCGGAGCGGTTAAAACCTTATTATCCAGAACAATGGCAAAAGGACGGTTAATATTTTGTCGTGTTATATCGGCAAATATTTTTGCGCCAGCAGAATCTAGAGTAAATGAAATAATGGAACGTCCTGGTATTTGGGGGTCAAAACCTGCACGGGCATCTTTCAGGACATTTCCATCTAAAGCAATTTGATCATAAATTGCATAATGTTGTGTTGCATCAGTGTATCCAGGGAGAATAGAAACACCTATAGGGGGATTATTGGGATCCACATTAGAAGGAACAAGATGAAAACTCATCTTAGCGGTTGTTCCTAAAAGATCACGCAGTTGTTTTGGATCTTGTAGGCCAGGCAATTGGACCATAATACGATCATTTCCAACCTTTTGGATGGCTGGTTCTGAAACACCAACTTGATCTATACGACGACGGATGATTTCTAAGCTTTGTTCAATAGCATTGCTTACACGGTCTTTTATACCAGCTTCCGTTAATGTGACGCGGAGAGTTTCATTTTGAGCACTGATCGTGATGTTATGTTCTGTTGTGCCAAAGCTACTGTGTATGGGGGTTATTAATGTTTTCAAAGCAGAGAGTGCTTTTTCAGTTTGCGATGGGTCAGAAATAAGGGCAATAACGCTATCTTCAACGATACGCACACTTGAGGTGCGGATTTGTTTTTCACGCAATACATTGCGCACATTGCTTAAAACTATATGTAACTGATCGCGTTTTAACGTTTTGCTATCAACCTCGAGCAGGAGAGAAGAGCCTCCTTGAAGGTCAAGACCAAGTGCTACGCGGGTGTCGGGTAAGAATTTCGAGTTTTTAACTTGTTCGTGTGAAAATAAATTGGGTAAAGCAACATAAATGCTGCTTAAAAGAATAAAACAATAAAGGGTAGTTAACCAACCAGGTGTACGCATGATATATTCCGCTAATAGGCAATCTAACAGTTATTCAAAGTTAAAAGCACAAGTAAAATAAGATGATCGTTTTTATAATTCAAGGAAGAGAATTAAGTATGTTCATTGGGAGGAGCGCGTTTATTTGAGAAATATTGCGTTTTAACGTTACGAAATCGTGTGTCAACAGCTGGAACCTTTATTAAAAAGAAATCCAATGTTAGGATTCTTTGAACGGTTCTCATAAAAATAGATTCTGCATGGGGTGTTACAAGTTTTTTGTTTTCAGTTGTGGTAGCATTCAACTGATCACACTTATTTTGTAAATCAAATCTATTCGTTTTAATGATATTATTGGTGTGTGATTGTTTGATTAAGTAAGCACGCGTTCCTAAGGTACTCGTCAAGAATACACCTAAACTGGATAGAAAAATCCAGGTTGTCAAAGGAAGAAAATCTTCTTTTTTGCAATAAAGGTGCAAAAAAAACATGCTAGAGTGCCTTCGTTAATCTTATTGAGTTCATATTATTTATCATTCTTTTATCTTATTATCAGTATTATAGGATAAGGGAAAGCTTTTATAAGATTATTCTATAAAAGTTGAAAATAGCTGCTTTATACCATATTTAAAAGAGAGGAATAAAATCCTTTTTGTGCTTGTAAGGTAGATATGTATTCATTTTGTAGAAAAAACATCCACATACTTTTCCTTCTTTTGGGGATTATCTTTGTATTTAATTCTGGTGCATGGGGGAATCGGGGGGCACAAAGTACAATTGTCGAACAAACGATAGCTTCTTATTCAGTTGATGAAATTATTCAACAACAACTGTTGATTATTGAAACTCTTGAAGAAAATACTGAAACTTTAAAAAGAGATTTTGACAGAAAGCCAGAAGATGAGCGTGCTTTAGAAGAATTGCGGTTACGTGCACAAGATATCAGTGAACGTGCTATTGAGGCAGCATTTGTTTTGCGTCCTCCTCTTAATGAGGTTAATACACTTCTTGATCAATTAACGGAGCTCCATCGTGACGTGAAAAAACTGAAAAGCTCAGTGAAGGAATATTCTTACTTGATAGAGCAAAAAGCTAAAATTAACAGTATCATGCTTCGTTTTGAAGCAATTTTCTTAGCAGCAAATAGAATAGCTGAACTTTCTATTTCTCAATCTCGGGAGCTTTTTAAACGCACGCTTACGTATAGGCTTGAGTTTTCGATTCCGATGGTTAAAAATCTCGCCCAAAAAACAAAAGAGGCTTCATCAGATTTTCTTTTGTTGTTAGATTCTTGGTGGAATTTTATATTTTATTTCAAGTTTTTACAACTATTTCTTTGCTTTTTAATTCCACTTTTTATTACTTTGGGTCTTTCGTATTTTTCTCAAAAAGTTCTTGTTCATGTGTATTGCCACTTTACGAAGTCTAATGAGGAAATATCTTATTTACAACGCTTATTGATTGCCTTTATTTCAGTTCTCTTACCTTCACTTGTATGTATTCTTTGCGTTTATCTTGTGTTGTTTTTGTTTCGTAGTTTTAACTTAGATCTAGGTAAGCTTACAACAGTTTTTGATATGATAGGTTGTCAAATTATTTTAGTATTTTTAATCAATCGCTTAGCGATTGTTCTTTTATCATCGAATATGCCCCATGTGCGTCTTCTCAGTATTGCACCATCATCTGCTTATCAATTAGTGATTTTACTCACTTCTTTAGGGGGTGTTTTGGCATTTGACGCTGTTCTTGATAGTATTTATGAAATCATTTCAGCGCCTCTATCTTTGACAATTGCTAAAAGTTTTATTGCTGTTTTTCTTGTAGCAATATTGCTGTTTATAATATCATTTGTACCTTTGCGGTTTAGACGTAGGCCTTTTCAAGGAGAAAAAAAAGAGCCATACTTTTGTCCATTTTACATACGCATTCCTCTTATTGGCTTGGGATTACTGCTCTTTGTATTGAATTTTTTAGGTTATGTTGGTCTTGCGCGTTTTATTATGCAGCAAATTATGATTGATGGAGCATTTTTAGTTCTCATGTATTTAGGAATACAAAGCGCTCAAGCACTTGGAACTAAAGACCAATTTATGAAAACAACGGTTGGTCACCTTTTGATGCAGAGGTTTCATTTAGAAGAAAAAACGATGAATCAATTGGGAGTTTTTGTGAGCGTTTTTCTCAATTTATTTGTTGTTATATTTTGTGCAATACCAATTGCTGTACAGTTTGGATTTTCCTATTCTGATTTAAAAGCAGTTTTGTGGCAATCGGTGACCGGTTTTCAGATTGGAAATATTACTCTTTCTTTGATTTCTCTTGTAACAGGAATGATTTCTTTTTGTGTTTGCTGGTTTCTTATTCGCCGATTTATTGGTTGGTTAGATAGTGTGGTGTTGGTTCATGGAGAGTTCGATTCTGGTATACGTAATTCTATCAAAACAGTGATAAGTTATGGAGGCATTGTTGTATCTGCTTTGACGGGATTATCAATGGCAGGTTTGGATCTTAGAAATTTCGCTCTTATTGCTGGAGGACTTTCACTGGGTATAGGTTTTGGTTTACAGAATATTGTCCAAAACTTTGTCTCTGGACTTATTATTTTAGTTGGAAGACCATTTAAAATAGGAGACTATATAGAATCTGGATCAGTAGCTGGTATTGTTAAGCGTATTAGTGTGCGTGCAACGGAACTTGAGACTATTCAGCGTAAGACGATTATTATTCCCAATTCAAGCCTTATTAATAATAATGTTAGTAATTGGACACGACGCAATAAAGTAGGACGAATTGATATACCAGTTATTGTATCATCTAAGGTTACTCCAGAGCATGTTGTTGAAATTTTGTTAGAGATTGCTTCTTCGACAGAAGGCGTTTTAAAAAATCCTATCCCACAGGTGAGTTTTACGGCATTTGATCGTAAGAGTTTTTCCTTTAATTTAGCTATTTATGTGCCTAATATTATTTCACCTTCTCATATAACCAACGCTCTTCGATTTAGCCTATATAAGCGTTTTGCTGAGGAAGGAATCTTAGAATGCTGAAATATACTTATGTTTTGATTACAGTTATTCTGTTAAGTATTTTTACCATAACAGCTTTTGCTGCAACAGTGAAGAATACTGATTTAAAGATACAATCTCTCATTGTTGTTGAAGGAAGTATACCTTCAAAAATTTCTTTAAATACTCATCAAACAATTACAATTTGTATGAAGGGATGTTTTATAACTTTTCCTAATAAAGACCGTTTTGCAATAAAGGCAGATGATAATATAGAAATCAATAGGGGAAGAGCAATTTTTAAATAAAATAATTGAGAATTTTTGTTTGGGGACAAGATTTAGAAGGATAATGATATTGTGCGTAATTAATAATCTCATCCTTTAGAAAATGGTAGAAAAAAGGTATGATTTTAGTATAAAATAGGTGTGATTTTTTATACTATGTAGAATCTACAGTTATGCATTTTTGATGTAAGATTATTGAGGTATTTATAATATTTTTAATGGATATCAATTTTCTAAAAATTATTACATCATTTTTAGAATTTTTTCTCATAAAAAATGCATAAAATGTACTATTTTGTGATTTTTTTGCAGTATTATTGGTACAAAATGTTTTATATTTTTTCCTTTTAAAAATATAATAGGTTTTTTTATTAAATATTTATTATTTGAAGTATTGATTATTATAATATTTTAAAATTTATTTGATAATATTAAATTTTGATGTAATGATATATTAGTATAGTGATAGATTTAAATGTAACTATAAAGGAGTACATGCGATTTTGCGGCATAAGATTTTATAAAACTTTGTTTTTCTAAATGTGATTTTTGATTATATTTAAATTTAGCAATGGGGTATAATTTTATGAATACAAAATTTATAACAGCATCTGTTTTTTCTTTGATTTCACCTTCTATAGTACAGGCTGCAGATGTGGTGACTCACGAAGAGCCAGTACATGTTGCCTCAGAAGTTGTTGCTTCTTCACCTTTTTCTTGGGCAGGTTTTTATTTTGGGGGGCAAGTTGGGGGCTTTTCAAGTAAAATTTCTGCAATAACGCCTCATGTTGATATTCCTCTCCATCATACTGAGGAGAGTAAAAGTAAACCATGGATCCCCATCGAGAAACAGTATCTGCCCGATCTTTCTGGATTTATAGGTGGTTTTTATGCGGGTGTTAATTTTGATCTCGGTAATAATTTTATTATGGGGATTGATACGGATATCGTTTTAACGGAAAAAAAGGATACAAAAACAAAATTTCAGGCTGATGAATCGAGTGCTGGTGGGACTGATACTGATGGAAAGGACACTGAAGGATTGGGTACTAAAGAATCGGGTAGTGATACTGATGCAAGTACAGAAAAAAAAAGTCAAAAAAGGGCAAAACTTGTCAGGAGACAGGGTAGAGGCTTTTCTCGTTCTGCTACAGAGGCTAAAGAAGAGAAAGACAGTTTAACTTTTAATCATACGTTAAAACAAAAATGGACAGGTGCTACACGGGTGCGTGTTGGGTTTTCTGCAGGGCGTGTGATGCCTTATATTGCTGGTGGTGTTTCTTATGGACAGTTTCAAGATATTTTGTCGACAGTAATTACGGGAAGTGAGCCATTTAATAGGACATCGGATGTAACAAAAACGATGATTGGTTATACTCTCGGTGGTGGTGTTGATTTTGCAATGACAGACCATTTTGTTGTGCGTGCGGAATACCGTTACTCAGATTTTGGTAAAAAGAAATTTAAAGACGAGATTGAAGTTAAGTATAAGACGAATGATTTTCGCGCAGGAATAGCTTACAAATTCTAGTTTTGTAGGATAAAGGAGCTTAAATTTAAGAGGTCCTATTTCTTTGATAGGGCCTTTATTTTTTAATTTTATGCATTGCAAATACTATTTTATGGTGAAAAAAGGGAGCTTTGACTTTGAGTGAGAATGAGGAGGTAAGGAAGAGTTACTCAGATTCTTAATTGTTAAGAATGAAAAATTTTTAGTTCACGAGGTGTGGTTGAAATATTTGTTAGCAAAGAAGGATTAATTCGTCTTTCATATTATTACAGTTATCATTTTATAATATCGTTATAGAGTTACAAACAGTAAATTTAAAGAGAGTTTTTACTATCTAAGTAATGAGAAAATAAAGAAAATTCACATAGAGCGATGCGGGCGGCGTGCACGTTTGTGCACCAATTTTTTCTTCTCTTAGAACTCTCTGCAATATCATCTGATAGCGCGGTTTATCTTTGTTCTATTTAATAACTAATTGTTTTTATTTATTTATTAAATTGCCTTTTATATATAATCTTTGTACCAGATGAAAGTGCTCTAAGTGCGATTCAAAAGATGGTTTTTAAAAGGTGGTTCGAAGAACAAGAACACGTGATAGACTGTCTGTCTTATCTGTATCTATCTAAAGGCAAATATGCTGACAAAGCTGGTTTATGGCTTATCAAAACTACACCAGATCAAGGATGATAGTTTTTTAGATTTTACCTCAATAAAAGACGACGAGAAATGGGATTAGGCTCTTGTAGCAAGATACCTTTAAAAGAAGCATGGTTCAAAACTTCAGCTTGTTGTGATCTTTTGGATCAAGGAATTGACCCAATTTGCCGAAAACAAAAAGAAAATTTGCGTCGGGCAGGGGTGGTATTTCTTTACGAGAAATTGCCTCCAGTGCGTTTTAAGCAAAAAAACGAATTGAAAAATGAAGGAAAAGCAGCAAGGTGGCTAATACCTCTTGAGTAACATGTTTTTCCTAAATTTGATGATACGCCAATTACTGAACTGACGCAAATTGATATAAAAGGATGCATTTCTCCCATTTGGAAGACAAAAAACGAAACAGCAAGTAAAACTCTATCCCACTTGAATATAGCTATAAAACATGCGGTGGCACTTGGTATAGATGTGGATATGCAATTAAAAGCAAAAGCTTTATTAGAAAAGTTTATTCAAAATACCAAAAATATCCAGCAATGCCATGGAAAAAATGCCTAAGTTTTTTCAATCTTAAAATGATGAGCTTGTATCAAATCTAGCCTTAACACTTCTTATTTTGACGGGGGGAGGGCGTTCTATTCCAATCAGGCATATTCAGGTCAGAAGAGATTTATAGATCAATATGGATTATCCCAAAAGAAAATATGAAGAGAATTGTTGGAAAGGTTTCTGACTTTCATGTGCCGCTTACAGCTGAAGCGCTTGCTGTTATTGAAAAAGCAAAAAAATGTTTTTTTATTTGCTGAGAGTTCTGGAAAGCCTATATCGGATGTAGCACTTTCTAACTTCATGAAAGACAAAGGTTTTGATTATAGACTTCATGGTTTCAGATCGATTCTGCGGGACTGGATAGCAGAGACAACGTCAACATCATTTGAAATTGCAGAATCTGTTCTTGCGTATTCAGTTGAAAAGTCAGTGACAAAGGCTTACATGCGGACGGATTTTTTAGAACAGCGCCGTGTCCCCTTAGAACAATGGGCGTCTTTTATATCAGGAGAGGCTTGATAATATGTCTATTATCAAGTCAGGTGTCTAAGAAACACTTAAGCGATTAGCGGATAGATTACGATATAATCTCTCATTCCTTGTGTTAAAAGCGGGGAAGGGTAAAGCTTTCAGTTTTTGGTTAGTCACTGTTTTAAACGTGCACAGACATTGTCTATCACATCCATAAGACGAGCAAAATCAAGGATAAGCAAAAAGAGGATGAATACAATCCATTTTGTATAACGTGACATCACTTTTACACTTTTGTAGGTCATGATGATTTCTTGAAGGATTTCTTTTTCTGCTTCTGTAATTTCTATATCGTCTTGTGTTTTTTTTCTAACCATGTTTCCAACCACACACGCGTTCACCTAGATTATTGTGCTTTAAGATCTCTCTTGCTAAGTTTGAACTGAAGGCGTTCAGATCTTGCTGGCTTAAATAAATTGGCAACCAGCCAACACAAGAAGAAACATATTTATTTGTCGCGCAACCAGTCAGAGAGAGCAGCACGCACATCAGCATCACTTTTTTGATTAACTTCACTTTCCACCTCCAGACGTGTTGTGGCTGCTTTTAAAGCTTTTTCTGTTTGCTTTTGTTGCTCTGCTTTTTTCCCAAGAGTAAAAGCTCTTGCCAAGGCAATAAAAAAAGCGGCTAAAGCCGCACCTGTTACCATCAGATTTCTTTTCATCCATAAGATCATAGACGATGCTCCTGAAAGCGTTTAGCAACAAAGAAAATACCAGCACATGCGGCTAAAATCATAATGGTGGCCAAAGCCCATTGGATTGGTCCATTTCCTGCTAATAAGCCTCCAAGCCCAGAAAAAGAACCAATAATCGGTGCAAGGGCTTCGGCTTTGAAAACCCCCGTTGGTGCTTGCGTTTCTACTGTTTGATAATTGGAGGAAACATAAGCCCCTTTTGCCCATAAGCCTGTTTCTGCCGCACGCCGGTGTGCGAGACCTTCAAGACGCTTCCCGCCTGCTTTGGTCCATTTCTGTAGCTCGGCAGGGACAGCTTCATATTTACCTTGATTGAGCTTTTTTAACAGTGTCGAGTTACAAAAGGCTCCTGTTCCTACATTATAGCAAAAGGACACTAACGCCGCGAATTGTTCATCCGTTAATGAAACTGTAACAGCGCGTTCAACAGCATTATCAAATTGTCTTAAGTCTTGGCAAAGAAGTTCTTCTGCTTGCTTTTCAGTGATTGTCATGCTTTTGTGAACAAAAGGTTTTCCAGCACTGTTTGTATGTCCATAACCTATTGTCCACACCCCAATGGCATTTTTATAGGCGTTCAAACGCAAACCTTCCCATTGTTTAATAAGTGCTAGTCCTTCTGATGATATTTTTTGCATGTGATTCTCCATAAAAAAAGCTCCGCGAAAAGCAGAGCTGGATTAAAAAATTGACATCTTTCTCATTCGAAAGGATAGCTTGTTAAAATCTATGTAGCATATAAACTACAGATGTTTGTTGTCAAAAAAACACTATATTTTATAAAGTGGTTAGATTCATTAAAAGACAGACAAGCGCAAAAGAAGGTTGCTGCACGTATTTTTCGCCTTGAATATGGTCTTTTAGGTGATATGAAATATTTTCGTGAAATTGGAGAATTAAAACTAAATCACGAACCAGGCTATCGTGTTTATTTTTTCAAATAAAGAAAAGAGATTATCTTATTACTGAATGTTGGTGATAAATCTATACAACAAAAGGATATCGAAAAAGCTCTTCAATTAGTAAAGAAAATAAAACATGGAAATTACTAAATTTGATGCAAGTGAATATTTTAATACACCTAAAGATTTTAAGATTTTATTAGAGGATGCCTTCATAGGAGTAAAAAATTTCACAGATATGTCTTATAAACAAGCCAAAATCGCTTTGTTTTCTTTGAAAAAAAAGCAATGCTCGCAAATGAATCAAGCACAATAAGAGCAACAAACGGCGGTGTGAGATGGACAAAGAACAGCAGAATGTTTTCAAGCAAGGTTAGGGAAAGTCACCGCATCTAATGTCTACAACGTACTCAGTAAGACAGCAAAAGGTTTGCCTACAAGCAAATATGAAGACTACAAAACGAAACTCATGACAGAACGCTTAATAGAGGAAATAAGTCAATCTTATACAACACCTGCTATGCAATGGGGCATTGAACATGAAGAGAATGCCTTAAGAGAATATGAATTCATTTATGACGCAGAAGTCACAAGATGCGGGTTTATCCCACACCCAAAAATGGAAATGGCGGGGGCTAGTCCTGATGGGTTGATTGGAGAGGACGGTTTAATCGAAGTCAAATGTCCACAATCAACCACGCATTTGCGTTTTTTTATGTATGACGAAATCAAACCAGAATATCACGCACAACTGCAATTCCAAATGGCATGCACTGGACGAAAGTGGTGTGATTTCATGAGCTATAATCCAAACTTTGTAGGCAAATCTACTGGTTTGAGAATGAAAATAAAACGCATTCTCCGTGATGAGAAACACATTGAAGAGATTAATAAAGCGGTCGAAATCTTTTTAGGGGAAATAGAACAAGAGATGCAAAAGATTTTGACAAAAGCCGCTTAAACCTATGGGGGTGCTCTCTCCTTCTCCTCTTTCCTAAGCATCCCCACCCATTTAATTAATATAAAAAAGAGAAAGGTAATGAGATGATATTTGATGATGGAGATAGATGGGAATTTTAAAATAATATAAGATAAAGTTCTTATATTATTTTAAGAATATAATTATTATGTAACGACACGTGAGTGTGTACAGCTTTTTAGTGTATCCACAACAACGATTCGCAATTTGGTGCTTCCAAGGGGGTGTTTCTCGGAGCCATATAAGCTAGGGAGAGCAGTGAGGTGGAGAAAAGAAAGAGATCTTAACCTTCACTCCAAAGAAAAATAAGGAGCAAATAAGAACAAATTAGATAAAATTATATAAACTGTAGAAGGTGGTCTAAAAATGGCTATTTAAAGAAAAAAATCTATATATTTCAATATATTAAAGATACAAAATGGTGCCCAAAAGAGGACTCGAACCTCCACGCCTTACGGCACAGGTACCTGAAACCTGCGCGTCTACCAATTCCGCCATCTGGGCTCATAAAATTCATCTAAGCGCATGACGCAATTCTGTCAATAAAATTATAGAATTTATTTTTTCAGCTTAAAACGATTGAATTGAATTTTTGGGGAGATCATGATTTTAGAAGTTTAAGGTGTGAGGACTTTCTTTGATAAAATTGTTGAATCCGGATTAAATGTGTAAATAATAGGAATACCGGTCGCTAATTCTTGAGATATAATTTCCTCACCGGAGAGACCTTCAAGTGCCATAATAAGAGCACGAAGAGAATTTCCATGCGCTGCGATTAAAACAGTTTGGGAGCGCAAAATATGAGGCTGGATATGGTAAAGATAATAAGGCCAGATGCGTGCACCGGTGTCGCGTAGGCTTTCTCCATTCGGGGGTGCAATTGTGTAGGAGCGGCGCCACATTTGCACTTGCTCTTGCCCCCATTGTTGGCGTACTTCATCTTTATTTAAACCAGAAAGATCACCATAATTACGTTCATTTAATGCAGGATTTTTTATCACTTCTAAATCTGATTGTCCCATTTGCTCTAAAATGTGCTGAGCGGTTTTTTGAGCACGCTGTAAGGCTGATGTATAAGCGATATCAAACTTCAAACCATATTCTTTCAGTTTTTTTCCTGCTGCTATCGCTTCGGCATGACCTTTTTCTGTTAAATCAGGATCTTTCCAACCGGTAAAAAGGTTTTTGAGATTCCATTCACTTTGTCCATGACGAATTAGTGTAAGTATGCGTCCCATTATGAATTGCCTCTATTCTATTGATTGTTTAAAATTCATTGTTCAATCCCAAAACATCGAACATTGAATAAAGACCGCTTTCATGATTTTGTGCCCATAAAGCTGCTTTTAATGCGCCATTGGCAAAGATAGAGCGTTCTTGCGCTGTATGTGAAAGAACAATGCGCTCATTGGAGCCGGCAAAAATGACACTGTGTTCTCCAACAACTGTCCCACCACGTGAACAGGAAAAGCCAATGGTGCCTTTTTTGCGTTTACCTATATGACCATTGCGTTCGTTGACACGCACATTTTTAAGCATAACATTGCGCCCTTCAGCTGCTGCTTGGCCAAGAAGAAGGGCTGTTCCAGAAGGGGCGTCAACTTTGTCAGCGTGATGCATTTCATAAACTTCGATATCAAAATCATCGGCTTCTAATGCTTTAGCGGCTTTCTTTACAAGGTTGGCTAAAAGATTTATTCCAAGGCTCATATTTCCGGATTTGACAATTGTTGTATATTTCGCAAAATCTGCAATTTTTTCTTCTTCTGTTTTGCTAAATCCTGTGGTGCCAATAATATGGACAAGGCTTTTTTGAGCAGCGTAGTTAGCATAAAGAATACTGGCTTCTGGTTGTGAAAAATCTAAAATACCTTCTGTATTAGAAAAGGCATTTTTGGGATCGTCAGTGATACCAATCCCAAGAGAATCTGAACCAATTAAGGCACTGGCATCTTTTCCTACAAACGGTGAGCCTTTGCGTACAAGAACAGCACAAAGTTCTACATCTCTCCTCTGCTGGATTGCTGTAATGAGTTCACGTCCCATTCTTCCATTTGCACCAACAACTGTAAGGCGCATTTTTATCTCCTTATAATACTTTACTGTGCAGTATAGGCAAATTCTTGCCTTCTTTCCAATGGTTCTTTTTCTTTATAGAAAATTTTTTTTCCTGCTTTAATTTATCTTGTTGTGCTGTAAAATACTGTTGTTTAGAGCAAGTGATATAAGATCTGCAAATTTAAATAGAGATGTTTTTCGTTAGAGTGTGTGATGAATATTCCTAAGTAAGGTTTGCTTATGTCACCTAAAGGAGATTGTGTATTACTTTACGCTTTTGTTTCTTTCGTTCTTTAAGGGGGGAGCGTTCTTCATGCAAAACAAGATCTCCCAAACAAAATACACCTATGTTGTCAATTCATGCGCTTTTCTTAAAGAAATATTTATCAATTCTTCTAAACTTATTTTATGATAGTGCTCGTGAGTGGTATCACGAGAGAGTATCCATGAATAATATAACATCTATTCTGCACCACTATCTTTATGCTTCATAAATAGAGAAAATTAGCATTATCACGTTTTGTTAGCCTTTAATGTTTTAATAATTCTTGGCACTTAGGCATTTTCATTCTTTTCTTTAATATTCTTTCATTTACCAATTCTATTTGTGACGCATAAGAAAGCGATTTTGATTGTTTTAAATGTGATGAAGGTAATGAGAAAAAGGTATTTGGAATTGATGATTAAAGTAAAAAAACGATTATTTATCATTGTATATAAATATGTTATCCATAAATACAATCACGTAAAAAGGGGGTAAAACAAGGGGCTAACAAGAAGTTGGATTGTTTACACACGAGAGTTGGTCGGATTCTTCATCTTTTAGGAAAGTCAGTTGAAAAAATTGTTATGTTGTAAAAACGCATGATGAGGATTTTTTTTATTATAGAGCAAATAGTATATATGTTATGCAATGCGTTTTTTCATATATTGGGGAGACTTGAGGATAACATGCGTTAAGTATTGTTATTTTATTTGCCTAGCTTCTAATGATGCTACAGCTCTTGTATTTAAAGAGAGTCGTTAAAATGCTTTCTTAAATATTTTTTATCCCTGTGCTAATCTTTTTTTGTGACACGATAAGAAAGTGTTTTTTTTTGATTTAATTATAATGGGTCTTATTCCCTGTTGAATACGATTATAAATCATTATATCGTTTATACGCATGCATAAAAATTCATAAACCTATAAATATCCTTTAGATAAAATATCACTTTTATTTTTGTTTGTGAGAGAAGGCTAGAAATCAAGATCTGCATAGTGAGCACTTGCAACAATTCCGCGGACGCGATCTGTTAAAAGAGAACGAAAAGAAGGGCGTGATTTTATTCTCATATACCAGTCTTTGGCAGCAGGAGATTGTTCCCAGTCAATTTCCCCTAGAAAGTCAAGTACAGAAATAGAAGCTGCTGCTGCTAGATCTGCATAGGACAAGGCAGAACCGACTAAGCTATCGCGAGAGGCACAGAGCCAATTGAGATAGTTCATATGTGGTAAAATATTGGCACGTGCATTGCGTAAAATTTGTGAATTAGGAGCACCACCGCCAATGGCAAGTGGCATTTCACGTTTATGGATTCGTTCTCGTACGATATGGCGCGTTGCTTCATTTTCGAATTTATTTAAGAACCAGTCATTGAGACGGCGTACTTCTGCACGATCTAAAGGATTTTCCGGAAAGAGCTTATTTTCTTGTCGTAAACTTCCATGTGTTTCGTCTAAATATTCGCAGATAACAAGAGGACCTGATAATGGAACCTCGTGTTCATCGAGAAAAACAGGAACATGACCAGCGGGATTGAGGGCTAGAAATTCGTGTCTTCTTGCCCATTCATATTCTTCAATCAGTTGAGTGGTTACACCATATTCCCCAAGAATGAGGCGTATGAAGCGCGAGGCAGCGGATAGGGGAGAGTGAAAAAGTGTCAGCATAATTTACACTATCAAATAGAGTTGAAGAGAATTCTTTCAAGTAATCATTTTTATAAAGATGCTTGACTAGAAGTACAAGATCATTAGCAGCTGCTAGTAATTATAATTAATAAATTGTTAATGACCAAGAATTGTTCTCTTATGCGATGGTTTGCAAAATGGCAGCACGTAATTCTTCTAAACCGATAGCTTTTTCTGAAGAGGTTACAAGAAGCTCAGGATAAGCTGCTGGGCGTTTAAGAAGCTTTGTTTGTGTGCTCATAATTAATTTTTCCAAGGCATTTGATTTGATTTTATCGCTTTTTGTCAAAACAATTTGATAAGAAACGGCTGCTTTATCAAGGAGAGCAAGAACATCTTCATCATTATTTTTGATTCCGTGCCGTGAATCAATCAAGATATATACACGTTTTAACGTTGTGCGCCCCCGTAAATAGCTAAAAATCAAATTTTTCCACTCATCAACAAGATTTTTAGGAGCAGCAGCAAAACCATAACCAGGCATATCTACTAATGCTAGAGGGGGAAGGTCTCCTAGTTGCCCACTGAAGCCATCGGGGACAAAATAATTAAGCTCTTGAGTCCGTCCTGGTGTATTTGAGGTACGTGCTAAGCTTTTTTGTTGAACGAGTGCGTTGATTAAAGATGATTTTCCAACATTGGAACGTCCTGCAAATGCAATTTCTGGTGGTCCTTCGGGGGGGAGAAAGCGTATTGCTGGTACACCACGAATAAAAATCCAATTGCGAGAAAAAATTCCAGAAAGGGAAGAATCTCTTGTCATTCACGCACTTCTTTTTTGGGCGATCTTCTCCAGATGGCTTTCAGATTATCAAAAAGCTCAATTTTAACTCCTTGGCGCTTCATCATGATACCTTGCTGAATGATTGATAATATATTGTTCCATGCCCAATAGATGACGAGACCAACAGGGAAAGAGGCGAGCATAAAAGTAAAGACAACAGGCATCCATGTGAATATCATCGCTTGGGTTTGGTCTTGAGGAGCGGGATTCATACGCATTTGTAAAAACATCGTTATTCCCATAATCAAAGGCCATGCACCAATCATAAGAAATGTCGGCGTTGTATATGGCAAGAGACCAAACAAGTTAAAAAGAGAAGTTGGATCGGGTGCCGCTAAATCTTTAATCCAGCCAAAGAAAGGGGCATGGCGCATTTCAATGGTGATATAGAGAACTTTATAAAGAGCAAAGAATATTGGGAATTGAACCAACATCGGCCAACAGCCTGCAAGGGGATTTATTTTTTCGGTTTTATATAGTTCTATTATTGCCTTTTGTTGTTTGGTTTGGTCATCGGGATACTTTTCTTTTATTTCTAGCAACCGCGGTTGTAAAAGCTTCATGCGTGCCATAGATTTATAAGATTTATTGGCTAGAGGGAAAAGAAGAGTTTTTAAGAGCACTGTGACAAGAAGGATGGCTATACCAAAATTCCCTGTTTGTTTATAAAGAATATCAATGAGGGAAAACATTGGTTTGGTGATGAAATCAAACCAGCCCCAATCAATTAAAAGAGCAAACTTTTTGATTTTTAGGTCATTTTGATAACTATTAATAATTTCAACTTGTTTTGCACCAGCAAAAAGACGATTTGTAACAGTTTTTGTTTCATTTGGGGCAATCGTTAAAAGCGACCCTAGCAAGTCAGACTGATAATGTGTTTGCAAACGATCAAAATAAATAAAACGGCTTGTATATTCTTTATTTTGCGGGGGAATAACTGCTACAGCCCAATATTTATCGGTAATACCAATCCAACCTCCTGTTACTTTGGAAAAAGTCACGCTCTTTTGCCCATTATCAGGATTTGGGTCAAGCTCTGCTAAGGTTTTATATTTTTCAGTTTTGAGCGAATCTCCAGCAATACCTATCATACCTTCATGAAGTAAATAGGTTGCATTTGTATGTTCTGGTGGTGCAGCACGTGCAACGCGGGCATAGGACGAGAGATGTATTGGTTGATCACTTTCATTGCTGATAGAATCCTCAATGGTAAACATGAAATGATCATCAACAGAAAGGGTCCGTCGGAAGATTTGTCCCTGTCCATTATTATAAATTAAAGTGATAGGTGTTGAAGGAGTCAGGATTGTATTGTTTCCCTCTACTTGCCATTTTGTATCCGATTGTGGCAAGGCTTTTGCTGGCAAAGACGCACTTGCAAAACCAAATTCAGCAAGGTAGGTCGTTTTGAAACCTTTAGGGTTTAGCAAATCGATTTCCGGTGATTTTTTATCGACTGTTAAACGATATTTTTTGAGGTGAAGATCATCAAATTGTGCACCAACAAGATTAATAGAGCCTTCCAGTTCATTGGTTTGGATCGCAATACGCTCTGTTTTGGCCAATACAGCTTTCCGGATTTCAGGTGTCATTGGCTGTTCGATGATAGATGTTGCTTGATGCGTTGAGGTATCGTCAGAAAAATCCGTCGTGGTAGTAGAAAGGGCTGATTGTTGTTTTGACAATTGCTGTGTGATGACATGTTGTTTTTGTAACTTTGCTTGTTTGGGAGCAACATGAAGAAATTGCCATGCGATGAGCACTACGAAAGATAAGCCAATAGCGATAAAGAAATTGCGGTTATATTCCATCCGTACACCCTTGTTGTTGTTGCTGATGTTTTATTTTTGGTTTTATTCGCCGATTTAATTCACTAATCAAGGATGTAAAAGGCGCATGTAACACATCACGGTACGCTACAATGACATAATCTGTTCCTGCTTCCATGTGGTTTGTTACACCAACTCTCACGGCTTCACGCAAGCGCCTTTTAATACGATTACGTTTCACAGCATTACCGTTTTTACGAGTAACAGTGAAGCCTACACGTGCAAAAAGAGAATCTTTTCTTTCTGTTGTTTGTTCACGAGATTTAACTTCGAGCAAAAATAAAGGACCACGTCGTTTTTCTCCTGTACGGGCAGCCAAAAAATCTGCTCTTTTGCGAATACGGCAGGGATGTTTTTTCTTCATAAAAGAACATTTCGCAATTTCACTAAATGCCTGCAAGCAGGCATTAGAGGTTCATAATGAAAGTTTCACAACGAAGAAATGATGAGCAATCCTCAACGGTTGTGAAAATTTAAATGGTTAGGCAGAGAGCCGCTTACGTCCACGAGCACGTCTTGCAGCAATAACTTTACGTCCTCCAGCTGTAGCCATGCGTGCACGAAACCCATGGCGGCGTTTACGGACAAGTTTAGAGGGTTGGTAAGTACGTTTCATTTATTTAAATACCGCGGAGTGCGGCCCTTCTTAATCTTCGTTTTACGAGCAGTTATGCGCGAGAGGGATAATTTTATCCTATCATACGGCTGTTAACCCATAAGGAAAAATATAAAAAAAGTCAATCTTAGATTGTTTTTCTCTCTCTTGAAAGAATACAAAACACCTTATAACTGTCTGTGACACTTTTTTACAATACTGTAAGAGTGTTAGAAAATAACAATTGAATCTACAGAACGTAAATGGCTAGGGCGTTAAAGAATTAAAGAAAGTGTGACTGATTACTGTATGCTCAATTTAAAATATCCTTTAATATTAAGAGTTTTTTTTACAAAATTTTTATCAGAATATTCATTAAAGTGGTTGTAGCACAAACATGATTAATAGGATTTATATCAGATTCTATGTTTGAGCTTCTTTATTTAAGGATGGTTTCATATTTTTAAAGAGAATAAGATATAAGTAATGTATACTTTATAATGCTGAGTAAAGTAGAAAATTATCAGGTGATAAGCCTGTAAGTATTTTTTGTTCTTATGCTTGTATTTGCTGGTATTTTTATAGAGAGGAAAGAACGTGGATCCTATCACAAGTGAAGCTGTCCGCAACGTATTACGTACAATCAAAGGACCAGATCTTGAAAGCGATATTGTGTCGTTGGGTCTTCTTTCAGAAATATTGATTGCTGATGGTAAGGTTTTCTTTTCTATTACAGTTCCTGATGGAGGTGTGCAAGAATGGGAATCATTGCGTCGTTCTGCTGAAAAGATGGTATGTGCCTTGGAAGGAGTGAAATCTGTTGTTGTCACACTTACAGCAGAAAAAACAACAAATGCAGTACCTAGACGGAGAGCAAATCTCTTACCGATCAAAATGCCCATAGAAGGTGTGCGGCATGTGATTGCTGTTGCTTCTGGAAAAGGAGGGGTAGGAAAATCTACGATGGCAGTAAATATCGCCTTAGCTTTACAAGATTCTGGTTTCAAGACGGGGGTGATGGATGCTGATATTTATGGTCCTTCGTTACCACGTTTGACAGGACTTGTTAATCAAAAACCACAGCTTATTGGAGAAAAAAAGATTCAACCTCTTGAAAAATTCGGACTTAAATTGATGTCGATGGGATTTTTGGTTGAGGAAGAAAAGCCGGTAGTATGGCGTGGTCCTATGGTTATGGCAGCTGTAACGCAATTGTTACGAGATGTTGTATGGGGACCTCTGGACATTTTGGTCGTTGATATGCCGCCCGGTACAGGGGATGCACAATTAACGCTTGCTCAACAGGTACAATTAACAGGTGCGTTGGTTGTCTCTACGCCCCAAGATCTTGCTTTAGTGGATGCGCGTAAAGCAATAGAAATGTTCATGAAAGTCAATGTTCCTATTTTAGGACTCATTGAGAATATGAGTTATTTTATCGCTCCTGATACAGGAAAACGCTATGATATTTTTGGCTATGGTGGTGCACGGGCAGAAGCGGAACGTCGAGAAGTCCCTTTCTTAGCGGAAATACCGCTTGATGCGGCTTTAAGATTTTCTTCAGATGAGGGGGTCCCTATTTTTGTTGCTAAGCCTAGTGAAGAGCATGCTAAACTATATCGTAAAATTGTTGATCAAATAAAAAATCAACTCTTTTGAATGTTTTTTTAAGAGAGTTTATTAAAACACAATCATGAAAGACATAAAAATAGTTTCTTCTTTGTAAGGAGAAGTTTTAATGCGAGAATGGAGTATATTAGGTTAAATAAATAAAAAATTATTCATGCGTTTGGATAACCTGAAGGGGACACAAATTGAAGAGTTGGAGCCGTGAGGTAGAAAAAAATATTGGACTTGAGGCTAAAAGAAGACAGAAAATAAAAATAATTTAGAAAAATTGTAAAAGGTTGTAAAAAATATTTTAATAATCATTTTTTTCATAAAATAGTATTTTTTCAGGTGTAAAAAAGCATTTTTCGATGTGAGTTTTCTTGATATACATCTTCAACATTTAGTTTTTTCTTATTGAGATGATAAAAATATTGGTCAAGTCTTTTTAGAAGCATTCATTTTTTGCAAAGTAGCCTCAAGAGCGGTTGTTAAAGCATTCCTTCCCCCTTGATGAGAAAAGTAATCTGACAAAAATTCATTTGTTCCACCCTTTGTTGAAAACTCTTTTTCAAGCAGTGCAAAATCGAGAAATGCAGAATGATCCGTTGCTGTAATTTTACGCATTTCATCCGTAAGATTTCCAAACATCATAGTAAGGAATTCTGCTGATTGCTGTTTTTTTAACCCTTGTGTTATAAACCATTGATGGGCAGTTTCTATAAAATTAAAATATACTCCCATAAGTGAACCTGCTGTCATAAAAAGATTAAACTGCTCTTCCTTATCCAGCACTAATGTGCCCCCCAATGCATCAAATAAAGTGCGTAAAAAGGGATGATCGGGATAGATTGGTGTCAAATTTTTGCATTCTGCAACAAAAGGTAATGGAACAGCACGATAAACTTTATGATTAATCCACTCTTCTATTTCTGCTGCTTTTGCCATAGCAAGTACGGAAATAACCAGCTGTTCTGGACGAAAACAAAGAGAGCGCAAAACGTCTTCTGCAATTTGATTGGGCAAGCAAAGAAAAACACAATCACTAATATCGAGCAACGCTTGGTTATTTTCAGCAATCATAACCGTATCATAGGTGCGTGAAAGGCGCTCTGCTGTTTGTGCATTGCGAGGCGAAACAATAATGGAGGAAACATCAAAGGTGCTTGTCATTAAGCCATTCACCATTGAAGCACTGATTGTACCCGTTCCTAAAAAGCCAAGTTTCATTTCTATTTCTCAGTTTTATATTTTTAAAGGAATCTCAATCAACATTTCAGGTGTTTTAACTAACATAAACGCTAATTGAAGAAGCAACACATAACATAGCAAGAATAATCAAGCCCAAATAGATTTTAGGCTTGTCAAAGAGAACGGCAAAAGCAGAAAACCAACCAACAACAGCTGCGGCTAATGCAAATAAAAAACCTGGTTTATTCATAAGCACAATATGCATTGCCATTAAACCACCAATAATGAGCGCTCCAAAAATAATGAGTAAACCTGTTGCAAACTTTTCATAATCATCCATATTTTGCTCCTTATAGCGCTCAATTATTACACACTTTTTAACGCATATGCACATAAAAACGAAATGTTTTTTATTGAATATGGTTAAAACGGGGGGTGTCTTTTATTGATCAGATGTAAAAAATGCAGGGATATGCTGTGGCCAACGCCAAGGTAAAATTGCAACCAAATCAAAGCGCACAGACAAAAGGGCATAATCTTTTTGCCGTGCGAGCCAAATATCGGCAGCTGCTTCAATTCGCCTTTCATTCATTCGGGAAACCGCTTCCATTGCTTCAGCCAACGTTGAACGTGCTTTAACTTCAACGATTAACACAAGATTTCCGCGTCGTGCAATTAAATCAATTTCCCCACATTTTGTTTTAAAACGCCTTTCGGCAATGTGAAACCCTTTGCAACGTAGCCACCAAGCTGCCAATTTTTCTGCACGTACCCCTCGATAAAAAGACTTTTGTCTGCGTTTTTTTTGCATCATTTTATGCATTTTTTAAAAAGATTAATCGCTGAAAAAGTTCCTGCTTTTTTAAACCGGTTTTTTTTGCAACAAAAGCTGCCGCTTGAGCAGCAGAATATGTCCGTGCGCGTTCTAGTAGCATTTCATCAATTTCTTGATCACTTATCACATTTAAAGAAGAAGATGATTCTCCTACAACTACAACAATTTCCCCACGAATATGTGCTTGTTTTCTGTAATTTTCCAACAAGTTCCCCAAATTGGAAACATCTACTGTTTCAAACTTTTTTGTTAATTCACGACAAATGGCAGCAGGTCGATCAGCCGAAAAAAGTGTGACCATATCCTGTAAAGTTTCAACAAGACGATGCGGTGATTCATAAAAAATCAAAGTTGCTGGAATCTCTTTTAATTGTTCCAACCGTTTTCGGCGTTGTAGCTTTCGTGCACTCAAAAAACCTGCAAAAAAAAAGCTATCAGTAGGAAGCCCTGTCGGTATAAGAGCGGCTAAAAGAGCGGATGCTCCAGGAATAGGAATGATTTTATGACCAGCTTTACGGGCCTCTTCCACCAATCGAAATCCGGGATCAGAAATAAGTGGTGTTCCGGCATCTGAAACAAGTGCTACTGTTTTGTTTTCTGCTAAAGCCGCTAAGAGCTTTGGACCCGCTTTTTGCGCATTATATTCATGATAGAGAAAAGTTTTTTTTTGAATACCGTAACGTTCTAACAAAACACGTGTTACTCGCGTATCCTCACACGCTAAAATATCAATTCCTGCAAGCACTTGCAAAGCACGAAGCGTAATATCTGCAAGATTTCCGATAGGTGTTGCCACAAGATAAAGCCCTGATTCTATAACGGGTGCAGAATAAGCATGCGCACCTATAAAATATGCTTTTTCACACATGCTCTTTTCTTTTCATTAAATTCTCCTCACCACAAGATTTTTATCCATACTCATAAGCCATTTTGGCTTATTTTTTACCAGCACATTTTTTATCATTACAAAGGCTTACCTTACTCGAATAATCGATTACACTACAATAAGATAATTTCATATTTAACGTCTTAATTTAACATTATTATCTATTTTGGTCCGCATTATTTTTTCCAGTAAAACAAATTCCAAATGTAACCAATATTCTATCAGCCCCATGATTTTCTATAAAGTTTTTCCTTCGAGAACCAAAAAACAATTTTACCCATGTTATCATCTCATGCTTGGTTATGCTCTTTTAAAAGCTAAGCTTTTTAGATTATTTTCATAATGCCGATTTTTCAAATATTCTATTGATATCCAAACTGTTTTTCTGAGCAAATATAAACAGCCTCTTTTGAAGCACAAACAGTTAACTGGCAGCTGACTGTATTGTTATTGATTAAATATAAGCTCTTATCAGCAAAATACTTTATTTTTTCATATTCTCTATAGCTTTAACAGTATAATGAGTACCTTAGAAACGTTTAAGGCTAATTTTTATCTTAAAGATTTGATTTGTAATGGAAAATTTATTATTTTGCCTATTAATGAGGAGCTTTAAATATCGTAACATTATCTCAGCTCTTCTTATAGTCATTAATCAAAATTATTTTCGTGCATCTTGAAACTTTCTCAAAGCAAAGATTATCGCATCATTGGGGATCGCAGAGAAAATGATGCTGCTAGCTTGTACTTTTTATTTCGTAAATATAGAACTGTTCGTTCACAGGAGTGTGTTATACCTTTTTCGGATAGTGTCGCGAAATAATTGTTTGATATGAGAGCTATCTCTTAAAAACAAGCCCATGATTGAACAACACAAGTCTGCTTTAATTTTGGATACCTTATTTTTTTGAAGGATATGCTCCTATAAAAAAACTTAAGTAATAAAAGCGGGGACAATACGTTATCTCTTCTTTTTAGAGGATATTGTGATGCTTTTGAAAGTTTTAAAACCAAATGGACAGATGATAGTAAAGAGGAAAACAGGTTTTTTCCTTTCAGGTTTCATATTCTTGCTAAATGAAACTGTATTTTCGTTTCAGAGATTACTCAAATAGAATATGCAATATTTTTGCTCTAGCTACAAAATCTGGAACGGCGTGCAGAGCTTTCATTCATCTTAATCTTTCTTTTAAATATACCACTATGTTCAATTTGGATGTTGATTTACAAGCAACAGCGAAAGCACAAGCTTTATAAACAAACAACTCTATAAAACGCGTCATAGAGTGGTTATGAAAGCTATTTTGGTTTTTATCAGATGTTTTGCTAATAGCGATAGTCTCCATGGCTTGGTATCTGCTTATTCTTACGGTATTTGCATACATTCATTGCAGTATATTGGTAAAGGGCAGTATATTGGTAAAGGTTAGATGCAAGGCGATTATCTTTAATGCAAAAATAAAAGGTTAATGTAAGATTTTTTCGTGTCATTATCATTAGAAACATAAAAAGGGCTTGAGCAAGCATGCTCTTTATCTCTTTATCTCGCAATGTTTTTTCTACATTTGTTTGTGGTTTTCTTGAGTGAGCATTACTTGCCAAGTGTAGGAGAAAAAATAAACTTGAAGTGTACCTCCGTAGGTTTTGCTCTTGGCTAGTTAAAACGATTGATGTTTCTTATGAGATGGCTAAAAGCATTTTGGATCATGTGGGAGAGGGGGTAAAGTAGAACGGGCTTATTTTCTTTCAGATTTTCGAGAACCGCGGTTTTTCCTTTATTGCAGAATTTTCAAGAATATATTCATTATTGTTTTGTTATTTAGATAAAAAAATTTTGATAAAAATATGTTATGTTTTTCTATTGAAAAAAGTCATGCGGTGAAGAGAGTATATTATATGAGAATAGAGTTCTTTTTACATTGTGAAAGAACGTATGAAGGAAGGTGATTGATAGATTTCTGATCTGGGAAATATTTTTATTCAATGTGTTTTGTATATTTCAATTTTAGGAAAATGAACAATGATTACATATTGGGATAGAAGGGGCCCTCATTACCTTGCGGACAGATCCAAGTGATATTTTGGTTTGGATCTTTGATATCGCATGTTTTACAATGTATGCAATTTGAAGCGTTGATCATATAAGTCAGATGATCATTATCCTCTAGCCACTCGTAGACAGCGGCGGGACAATAGCGTGTAGAGGGTCCTCCATAGATCGTATATTCAGAGTCTTTTTGTTTTTTTAATGAGGCTATTTTTAAATGACAAGGTTGATTTTCTTCATGATGCGTATTGGAAAGGGCAACACTTGAAAGGCGATCAAAGGTTACAACGCCATCTGGTTTTGGGTAAGAAATGGGTTGAAATTTTTCTGCTGGTTCAAGGCATGCATAATCTTCCTTTCCATGGGAGAGTGTTTTAAATAAGGAAAATCCGAACAGTTGTTGCCACCACATATCAAAACCAGCAAGTTTAATTCCATATTTTGTCCCATATTTTGCCCAAAGCGGTTTGGCATTTCGCACTTTATAAAGATCTTTTCCAATGAGCCCTTTTCGCCATTGTTCTTCGATTTCTTTAACCTCATCATGGGCACGCCCTTGTGCAAGAGCGGTAGCAATTTTATCGGCAGCTAATATGCCAGATAAGATGGCATTGTGTGATCCTTTGATACGAGGAACATTGACAAATCCAGCAGAGCAGCCAATAAGCGCCCCACCAGGAAAGGTGAGTTTTGGTACAGATTGCCAACCTCCTTCGCTGATAACACGTGCACCATAGGAAAGACGCTTTGCGCCTTTAAAGATTTTATAGAATTTTGGATGTGTTTTAAAACGTTGAAATTCTTCAAAGGGAGAAAGGTAAGGATTTTTGTAATCTAAGTGCACAACAAAACCGACAGAAATGATATTGTTTTCTTGGTGATAAATAAAGCCACCGCCACCGGTATTATTGTCTAAGGGCCAACCAGTGAAATGTTGTACTAAACCGCGTTGGTGTTTGTTGGGGGCAATTTCCCAGAGCTCCTTGAGACCAAGACCAAATTTTTGTGGTTCTCGATTTTTGCTAAGATTAAAATGTTGTATCAGTTGTTTTGCAATTGAGCCGCGTGCTCCTTCCGCAATCAGAGTATATTTTGCCAATAAAGCCATCCCAGGCATATAATTTTTTCCAGGGGTTCCATCTTTGTTAAGCCCCATATCTCCGGTGAGAACACCAATAATAGCTCCGTTATCTTTTTGGATGATGGGTTCTGTTGCTGCAAAACCAGGATAGATTTCAACACCCAACGCTTCAGCTTTTTTGCTTAGCCAGCGGCAGACGCTCCCAAGCGAAACGATATAACATCCGTTATTTGATAAGATTTTAGGGTGCAAAATATTGGGAAATACTGTGGACTTTTGAGGCTTTAGAAAAAAAAATTGGTCCTGTGTGACAGGGGTTGTGAAGGGATGGTCGTTATCATTTCGCCATTCTGGTAAGAGTGTATCGATACCAATGGGGTCAACAACTGCGCCAGAGAGAATATGTGCACCAACTTCGGTCCCTTTTTCAACAATTGTGACAGAAAGCTCAGGATTAATTTGTTTAAAACGAATTGCGGCAGAAAGCCCTGCAGGTCCTGCTCCGACAATGACTATATCAAACTCCATACTTTCACGTTGGTCATGCAGAGGTGCTTTCATGGCTTATAAAGCTTTCTCCAATTCTGGAATAATTTGGTGGAGATCACCTACAAGGGTGTAATCGGCAATTTGCATGATGGGAGCTTCTTCATCTTTATTAATGGCAACAATAATTTGTGCATCCATTATACCGGCTACATGCTGGATTGCACCGGAAATGCCAACGGCGATATAGAGTTCAGGGGCAACGACTTTTCCTGTTTGTCCAATTTGCCAATCATTGGGAGCATAGCCTGCATCCACTGCTGCGCGGCTGGCACCTAAAGCAGCATTTAATTTGTTTGCAAGAGGAAGAAGCAGGGCCATAAATTTCTCTTGAGAACCAAGACCACGCCCGCCTGATATAATAACACGTGCTGAGGTGAGCTCAGGACGATCACTTTTGTTTGTCTCTGCTTTTACGAAAGAAGAAAGATTTGGATTGGGAGCTGGTGTTATTGTTTTAATGGGAGCAGAATTATTTTGGGAAGGCGTTGGGGTGAAAGAAGCGGTGCGAACTGTTATAATCTTTTTATAATCATTGGTGCGTACAGTTTCAAATGCATTGCCTGCATAAATTGGTCGTTTGAAGGTATTGGGTGAAAGAATGGCGGTAATATCTGAAATTTGCATAAGATCAAGAAGAGCTGCTACGCGCGGCATCACATTTTTCCCAGTACTGCTGGATGCTGCCATGATCACATCATAATCATTTGCTAACGTGAGGATTGTATCTGCCATAGGCTCGGCAAGTTGATGGGCTAAATAGTCTGCTTTTGCAATAAGAACTTGCCGCACACCATTAAGTTTAGCACTATTTTCCGCTATCGTTTGAATTTTTTCTCCGCAAACCAGAATATCGATATCATTACTGAGTACGCGTGCAGCGGTGAGTGCTTTTGCTGTTTCTTCTGTATTATGATCGGCCAATAAAAGAATTGCCATAAGTTTTTGCCCTTTTATGTGAGTGTTGCTTTTACTCTAGTGGTGAGAATATTAAATGCAGTTCTTCTGTTTTAAGGCTCTAACAAGTTCTACTACATTTGCCACTTTTATACCGGATTGACGGGGTTTTGGCTCTTCAACGCTTAAAATTGTTAAGCGTGCTTTCGTATCGACGCCAAGATCAGTAAGAGATTTTTGTTCAATGATTTTCTTTTTTGCTTTCATGATATTGGGGAGAGAGGTGTAACGCGGTTCATTGAGCCGTAGATCGGCGGTCATAACAATGGGAAGGGGAAGACAAAGGGTTTGTGTTCCATTATCAACTTCACGAGTAACTGTAGCATGCCCATTTTCTATGTTAAGATGTGAGGCAAAAGTTGCTTGTCCCCACCCAAGAAGAGCAGCGAGCATTTGTCCTGTTTGGTTGCTATCGTCATCAATTGCTTGTTTTCCTAAAAAGACCATATTAGGTTTTTCTTCATCAACAATGGTTTTGAGAACCTTAGCAATTGCTAAGGGTTCAAGTGTTTGATCCGTTGTGACAAGAAGTGCGCGATCAGCTCCCATTGCAAGTCCTGTTCGTAGAGTTTCTTTGGCTGCTTCTGGGCCAATTGAAACAAGAAGAACTTCTGAAATTTTACCGGATTCTTTTTGGCGAATGGCCTCCTCCACGGCTATCTCATCAAAAGGATTCATAGACATTTTTACGTGAGACAGATCAACGCCTGTATTATCAGGTTTGACGCGTATCTTGATGTTATAATCAACAACACGTTTGACAGCGACAATTATCTTCATAATGATCCTCTTTGTTTGTACGTCATAAGTTTATAGCAATACTCATAAGAAACCAAATTGTTTAGAATGAAGTCTCAATTTATAACTTGTGTTCTCTTTCATATAAGCTTTTTTTACGTTTACTTGTACTTTCTCGTCGTCATTTTCAATCTTCATATTTTTGCATTGCCATAATTGCCCTATTTGCTTGAATAAAAAGTAAAAAAATCAATTTGTCTTGTGAGAATATTTTTTTAGTTCCTTATGCTTTGTTTATGATGGTGCAATAGGTCCTTTATGCAATGAAAAATTAAGTAAAAAAGATAAAAATGGGGGAATGATTTTTCTCTTCAAATCTTGAATACAGAAAAATTAAAGATCTTTCTTTCAAATATTTTAGATAAAGATTGGGGAAAATATTTCTAACAAAAAAGTTTTTGGGAGTTCTTAAAGCTCTATTTACTAAAATAGAGCACACTTTCTTATCATTTGTTGCGATTCTTTTCAAAAAGGTTAATGAGGGGTAGGCGTTTGTGAATACGAAGGGTCATACGATCGGCCAGGCGACCAAACAGGTTAGGAACGATAAAGTCTTTTCTTTTGTTGAACAGAAAGAGAGCATGGATACTTCTGTAGAAGTAACGATGTCGGATATTGCTCAAAAATTACGCACCGTTTATGCGCAAATGCAAATGAAGCATTCGCCTCGTTCTTTAATGCAGCAGAGTTCGGTAGAAGAGCATTTTAAATCTTACTTAGATGATATTAGTCGGGCCATTTTGGCTGAACATTATATACGTCGTCAAAGAGAAAAAAAGCTTTTCCAGTCTTTAGAGCAGATTAAAACAATTGTTCAAAGTTTGCAGAGTGAAAAAAAAAGCTTAGAAGAAGCAGCGGTAACACGACGGGTGTCTCGTTCAAAATCACCTGATTCTGTTGTACAAAAACTTGCTCACATGGAATGTGAGGGAAATCAAGAACGCTTATTACTTCAAAAGGTGCAAAATTTTTCGAAAGAAAACAGCATAATTTCACTCCAAACAAATGTTGAAAATACGGTGCAGCAAGAAGATAGAAGCCCTTTGCCCAGTGATGCTCTGAAATCTTCTTTTAAAAAGGTTGAGGGGGTAGTGGAGCATGCTGTGATAGAAGAAAAAGGTATGATGGGTGCTCAGGCATCTAATCATTGTATTGAGAATGATTTTTCTTCTTTAAGGACGCAGTCTCGGGAACATGTGTCGTTTTTATCTTATTTGCTAAAAAAAGGTGTTCTTTGTTTTTTAACCGTTGCATTTATGGTAGCGATAACGTTATGTTTTTATAGCTTTTTAAAAGGAGCTCGTTTTTTTTAATTTTTATGATGTTGATGTTAATAGATGTGAAATGTATTGCGCATTCGTGTTTGTGCGGAAGCTATAGCAACTAAAATTATCCTTTTAAACACGCAACAGAGATTATTGGAAAAGAGGATAATTGGAGAAGGATTCTCTAATTGTAAAAAAAACCTCAAATTATCTTGAAGGTTCTGTAAGTGAGTATTTATTTACCAATTGCTGAAATGTCACTCAATATGCTGATCTTGATTGGTATGGGAGTCATTGCTGGTTTTTTTTCAGGACTTTTTGGAATCGGTGGTGGGTTTCTCATCACGCCGTTATTGATTTTTTATAATATTCCTCCTGCTATTGCTGTTGGAACAGGTGCTAACCAGATGATTGCGTCATCTGTAACAGGAGCAATTACACATTTTAGAAGACGTACGCTCGATATTAAACTTGGTATTCTTTTGGCGATTGGAGGAGGGATTGGTTCTTTAATCGGGATTCAGGTTTTCTCTGTTTTGAAAAAGTTAGGTCAATTAGACTTAATGATTTCGCTTCTTTATGTGATTCTTCTTGGAAGTGTAGGAAGCTTGATGATCGTTGAAAGTTGGTATGATATGATGCGCAAGCGTAAGGCAGGAAAAGCCAATATTCGTCTTGCTGGTCGACATAATTGGATTCATCGCTTACCCTTAAAAATGCGTTTTCGGACATCTATGATATATGTTAGCATTATTCCAGTTTTAGGGATTGGTCTCATTGTGGGGTTGTTGTCTTCTATTATGGGAATTGGTGGGGGGTTCTTTATGATACCAGCATTGATTTATCTTCTGCGTGTTCCAACCAGTGTGGTGATTGGGACTTCACTTTTTCAGATTACATTTGTGTCTTCTTTCACGACAGTTTTGCAAAGTATGACTAATCAGTCCGTTGATATTGTCTTGGCTTTTTTGTTAATGCTTGGAGGAAGTATTGGTGCGCAATATGGAACACGGGTTGGACGGAAGTTAAAGGCTGAACAATTGCGTATGGCACTTGCATTTTTAGTGTTGATTGTGTGTATGCGTCTTGCTTTTCAATTATTTATACGCCCTGATAATCTTTTCTCTCTGGATATTCTTATGAGATAAAAATGGGTAGATTATTTTCTTTATACATCATTACAGGTTGCTTTTGTTTTATTTCTTTTTCTACATGGTCACATGTTGGGACGCCAGCTACATTCATTGATCAAGTTGACCACGAAACTGTCCAAATTATTGTAACAACGAATACGATTACTGTGGATGCAAATTTTGCTGGTCGTGATCTTTATATTGCTGGTGTTTTGGAAAATATTGATCCGTTATATTCTCGACAGAACCGTTATGATATTGTTGTAAGCTTGGAGGGACAAGATCGGACAATGGTGATGCGAGAAAAAAAACGCAATGCCGGTGTATGGGTCAATACAGATTCTCTTATTTTTAAAAAGGTTCCTCTTTTTTACTCTATGGTCACAACACGTGAAATTGACGATATTACGAGCATTGAAGATTATAAACGCTTAGGGTTAGGATTACTCTATTTGCCATTGCAGACGGATGAACAAGATCAGAAAAAAATACAAATCTTTCGCGATGAACTTATAAAATTGCAAAAAGCTAAAAGCCTTTATTATGAGGAAGTGGGTGGGGTTCGTTTTGGTTCTGACACACTTTTCACAGCGCATTTTCGTTTGCCAGCAAATATCCCGGTTGGACATTATAAAGTTCGTGCTTATCTTTTTCGTGATGGACAGTTTATTGATAGTGCAACAACGACTCTTGAAATTGTTAAAGCACATATCACCTATACAATTTTTTATGCAGCGCACAAGTATCGTTTTTTATATGGTATTGTTGCAGTGATTATTGCTATTACTACAGGATTTTTGTGTCGTTTGATTTTTCGAAAAGATTAACGCAAGGAAAATGTTAAGGCTTTTATTTTTTATGAAAAATTCGTAAGATAAGAAAAATAGGCACAACAACAATAGCTCCTGTCATAGTTATATGGAAGAAATTTGTAAGCGTTATAAATCCTGCTTCCCATAGTGATTGAAAAAAATCGACTATTTTTTGTATGAGGTTTCGAGGTGTCCATCCCAAAAAATTCATTACGATACCAATGAAGAATGAAAGGATAAGCAATTTTAGACTAACGCGGCTTGATTTTTCTCCAAGAAACGCATGAAAAGAATCTAATAATTTTTTTTTTCGCTTCATTTTAATATACTTTCAAAGATCGTGTTTTTTATTGTATTATCATGGTACAGCGATGTTATTATCATAAAGGAAAAACATTTTTTTATTTTTTCTTACTTTTTTGAGTTTATCACCTTAGTCTGGTTAACGGTGCTGGTTTTTGAAATATACACATGTTTTATTGCATTTTTTGCGATATTTTCATGGCCCTTTTTTATTAAATAAAGGGATATCCTTTCGTTTCTGAGAATTTGTAGAGAAATTTTATAACGTTTCGATATTTCACATCAGAGTGAGAGTTCTAGTATATTGAAGATTTTGTAACGAACTTATTATTGTCGTGTATAGAAATAATATTTCAAGACAGTTTACTTAAAAAAAGACTATCTATTCTAATAAGGGTGTGCTTATATAAGTATTATATTTAGATATTTCAACCTTGGTGCATTGAAAAGATCTTTTTTTCTGAAAAAATGTAAGCAATGATAAGCAATGAATTGAGTGTTGTTAAAGGAGCAAAGATATTAAAAATACGATGTTGAAAAAAGTTTTGTTATGTATATCCGCGTGAGGGAATGTAAGAGGTTTGTGGTGCCCGTGCTCCTTTTATTTGGAAATAAGATATAATTAGAAGCCGTTATTTAGTGGGGAATTATGGAAAAATTCAAAATTCCTCTTGCAGAAGGGGTAGAGGTGTTTCATGTTAGCCGATGGGTGAATTTTTCTGTTTTGTTAAAATATCAAATTATTATTAGGGTTCTTCGTTATTAAGGCGCTTGAGTTAACAGGGGAGAGCCCTTTGATGGCATAAAAACGCTAGAAGAAAGAAGTGACAAGCTTGCCTGATAATAGAGAAGAAGTCTTTGTCTTATCGCGTTCAATGGTAGACGTTGTAATATTATCAATAGATTTGTGATGGGTTATGTCATTCATCATATATTAAATTGCTTTTCGGTGCATATTGGGGGCTTGTTAAGTATGGACAGGAGAAAAGGTTGGAAAGTGGTGCTGTTTGAAAGTTTTAATACTTTGTTTTAGGGGCCTATGGATCGTCTAACCTTATGATTAAGCATGTTCTTGTTGCGTGGGAAATTTATATAATAAACTTTATTTAAAAGGAAAAGTTATGAACTTGAAGAAAAAAATATTGAAAGGGAGCAGCTTTCTTGTTTCTGCTTTTATTGCACTGGGGGTAGTTGGACAACAGGTTTTAGCAAAAACACCGGCTGATACCCTTGTGATGGCTTGGAATCTTGATGCAATCAGTACGTTTGATCCTGCGCAGCTCAATGATGTTTATGGAAGTGAAATTGTTCGCAATGTTTGTGATAACTTGGTGAGTACTGCGACAGATGATCCTGCTAAAATGGTTCCTGCTTTAGCAACGCATTGGGATGTTTCAGGTGATGATCACAGTACGATGATTACTTTTCATTTGCGTGATGGTTTGAAGTTTAATAATGGCAGATCAGCCAATGCCAATGATCTTGTTTGGGGTATGAAGCGGGTTGTCAAATTGAAGATGGGTAATGCGGCAATTTTTAATGAATATGGAATTGTAGAACAAAATGTTGATGATGCTTTGCAAGCTCCTGATAAGAAAACAGTTGTGATGAAATTTGATAAACCTTATCCAGCAGAACTTATTCTTAATAATATTGTTGCAAGTCCTGCAACAGCTTTGCTTGATCGTAACGCGATTATGAAACACGAAAAAGATGGTGATTTGGGAAATCAGTATTTGAAGAGTCATGCTGCTTGTGTTGGTCCTTATCAGTTAAAAAGTTGGCGCCCTGGAGAAGCTCTTTTGTTGCGTGCAAGCTCTCACTATTGGGGACAAGAGCCTAAACTGAAGCAGATTTTAATTCGCCATGTTGCAGAGCCCGGAACACAACGCTTGTTGTTGCAAAAACATGATATTGATGTTGCTCGTAATTTGACACCTGAAGATCTTGCAGATCTGCAAAAAACAACAGATGTTAAAATCAAGGAAGTGTTAGAACCATCCATGATGTACTGGGGATTCAATATGACAAATCCCATTTTTGCTAAGGAAAAAGTACGCTTGGCGATGCGTTATCTTATAGATTATGAAGGTCTTGGCAAGAAGCTTCTTAAAGGGATTGGTGTTCCACGGGCCAGTTTTATTCCTCTTGGTAATCTTGGAGCTTTGGATGAAAAAGAGGGGCAACCCTTTAAGCTTGATATTCAAAAAGCAAAACAGCTTTTAGCAGAGGCCGGTTATCCGAACGGATTTGAAGCAAATTTTATTGTCTCAAATGCTCCTTATACTTTGTTACTTGCTCAGTCACTTCAAGATAGTGCTGCACAGGCGGGCGTGCGTCTTAAAATTGAACGTGTAGCAGGTACACAGTTGTTTTCAAAAGTGAATGCACGGGCTTTTGATACGGCTTTTATCGGATGGAATAATGATTCTGCGGATCCTCATACAATGGCTTCACGTCTTGTTTATAATCCAGATAATCGGCTTGAGGCAAAAAATACAGCCTATCCTAGTTGGCAGCATGGGTATTTTGATGCCAAAATGAATAAAAAAGTTGAAGAGGCGTTGTTTCAAAAAGATCCGCAAAAACGGGCACAAATATATGCTGATTTACAACGTGAACTTATGCAAAAAGGACCTTATGCGTTTATCTATCAGAAATATACTGTTATTGCGATGACGCCTGATGTCAAAAAGTGGGTTTGGAATAGTGCGCCACATATTTTTTATAGTAAAATTGAAAAATAAGAGTGTCTTCAATGCTGTTCAATAGATAAAGGGCATCGTCATGATATATTCGGCGTATTGTATAAATTTTCAAGTTTTGCAATGCGTCGAAGATCATAGGTAATGCGTGATATATTGTTGAATGTCTTTTCAAGACATTCGTTTAAAGATATTTTTCATTCTCATTAGAGGTGTATTTAAGTGGATGTTAAGATCGATATTTCAATTTCTCTGAATTAGAAAGTGGTCAATTTATTTGTTAAAAAACTGAGTATAACATAAAGAAACTAAGTGTAACAAATATCGCGGAATTTAGTGGTGCTAAAGGTGCAAAGGTTTTGCTGTGTTGAAGGAAAGTTTTGTTATGGGTGGGTACACAAGGGATATCAGTTTTTTATAGTGTTCATATTTTCTTTTGCTTTGAAAGATGATGAGATGTCATTTGGAGGGTGTTATTTTACGGGGAGTGATGAAAAAATTAAATTTTCTTTTGAAGAAGGAATAAAAGTCGTTGCACTTGGCAAACTGACAAATTTTCCTGTTTTATCAAATCGTCAAATTATTATGAAGGCTCTTTGTTATTAAGGTACTTGAGCCAAAAGGGGTAGTGCTTTGATGGTATAGAACACGCCGGAAGAAATACGAGACAAGCTTGCTTAACAAGATAGAAAAAATACAGGTTTTATAGTCTTCAATAGTAGGCGTTATGATATCGTGAATAAGCTCTGTTGTTGGTGAGCGTTCATTGTATATCAGAGTGTTTTCCTTTGTATGTTTTAGTTTGGCTTATAAGTGTAGACAGGAGGAGTCATTGACAAGAGGTGCTTGTTCTTGAAGGTTTTAAAGTTTGATCTTTAGGAGCCTATCGTTCGTCTAAACTTAATTATTAAGCACGTTTTGCTGCATGGGGAATTTATACAATAAACGTTAAAAGGAAAATTCTATGAACGTGAAAGGTTCTATGAACGTGAAAAGAAAAATATTGAAAAAGGGCGGTTCTTTTATTTCTGCTGTTCTTGCAATGGGGATGTTTGTGCAACAAGTTTCAGCAAAAACACCTGCCGATACGCTTGTGATGGCTTGGAATCTCGATCCAATAAGTACATTTGACCCTGCACAACTCAATGACCGTTATGGAATTGAATTGGTTAACAATATTTGTGATAATTTAGTCGTTTCTGCTACAGATGATGCTACTAAAATGGTTCCCTCGTTAGCGAAGAGTTGGGATGTTTCAAGTGATGATCAGAGTACGGTGATTACTTTTCATTTGCGTGATGGTTTGAAGTTCAACGATGGTCGTCCTGCGAATGCCAATGATCTTGTTTGGGGTATGAAGCGGGTTGTCAAATTGAAATTGTCTAATGCGGCAACATTTAATGAATATGGAATTACAGAACAAAACGTTGATGAGGCTTTTCAAGCACCGGATGACAAATCGGTGGTGATGAAATTTGATAAACCTTATCCAGCAGAGCTCATTCTTAGCAATATTTCCACTAATCGCACTGCTGCCTTGCTGGATCGTGAGACACTCATGAAAAACGAACAAGATGGTGATATGGGAAACCGGTATTTGGCAAGTCATTCTGCTTGTGTTGGTCCTTATCAGCTAGAGAGTTGGCGTCCTGGAGAAGGGATTTTGTTGCGTGCAAGCTCCAATTATTGGGGGGAGGTGCCTAAATTAAAGAAGATTTTAATTCGCCATGTTGCGGAACCTGGAACGCAACGTTTATTATTGGAAAAACACGATATCGATGTTGCACGTAATCTGATGCCAGAGGATTTGGCAGATCTTCAAGCAACAACGGATATTAAAGTTGAAAAAGTGTTGGCGCCCTCCATGATCATATGGGGGTTTAATACGACGAACCCTATTTTTGCCAATGAAAAAGTGCGTTTAGCGATGCGCTATCTTATTGACTATGAAGGACTCGGTAAGACTCTTCTCAAAGATGTTGGTATTCCACGTGCAAGTTTTATTCCTCTTGGTAATCTTGGGGCTTTGGATGAAAAAGAAGGACAACCCTTTAAACTTGATCTCCCAAAAGCAAAGCAACTTTTAACAGAGGCAGGTTATCCTGATGGTTTTGAGGCCAGTATTTTTGCCGGTGCCTCTCCTTATCCTTTTGCTTTGCCTATTGCTCAGTCTCTCCAAGACAATGCAAAAAAGGTGGGGGTACGTTTTAAAATTGAACGTTTCGTAGGCACGCAGTTATTTTCAAAATTTTATGCGCGTGGTTTTGATACGATTTTTTTCGGATGGAATAATGGCTCTGCGGATCCCCATACAATGGCTTCACGTCTTATTTACAATCCTGATAATCGGTTTGAGGCTAAAAATACAGGCTATGCGAGTTGGTGCCATGGGTATTTGGATGAAACTATGAATCAAAAGGTTCAAGATGCGTTGTTTCAAAAAGATCCAAAAAAACGGTCGCAAATGTATGCTGATTTGCAACGTGAATTTATGCAGAAAGGACCTTATGCTTTTATCTATCAGACATATGTTTCTGTAGCGATGACACCTGATGTCAAAAAATGGGTTTGGAATAGTGCACCACGTATTTTTTATAGTGCAATTGAAAAATAAGAAGGATCAGGTTTATAAAATATAAAAAACATGATCATGATATATTTGATGTATTGCAAAGCTCTTTAACACTTTGCAATACGTTGAATTTTATCGGGAATGGATTTCTATGTTGTGTAGAGAATTTTATTTCAAAACATTCTATTGGGAAGAAAGGTTATTTATCTCGATAAATTCTACGTGTATAGATATTAATATTTTATATTTCAATTTATGTGTATAAAAAAGTAATAAATTTGTTTGTTGCAAAAGACAGGTGTAACGAATAAAGCAAAATTTAGTGTTTCTGAAAAAATGGGGGACTTTAAAATGTTTTAGTGAAAAAAACTATTTTATGCAGATACGTGGGGAAACATCACGCTACTCTTCTTATACCTCAGTACACTCCTTATGACTTAAAATATGATAATCTATAGGTTCGAAGCTGTTATTTGATACGGAGTTATAATAAAGTTCGAATTTTCTTCTGAAAAAGGGTGAAAGTGGTTACTAAAAAATTTATTCAGAATCATCAAAATATTAAATTGTCTTGAGGTTTTTGAAGCAATTAGAGTAGCGCTTTGATGATACTTTTTAGAAAATAGCAAGAAGAAACTTGAAGAAGAAATCTTTTTGATGAAGCAAAGAAGAATTTTGGCCTGATATGCTCTGAATTGTAAGTGCCGTGATGTCGCGTGCTATCGTGCGTGATAGCTTTATTTTAATCAGATCGTTTTGCGTTGCATATGTTCATTTGTCCTATACGTGTTCGGGGGGATGAGCTTTTGAAAAGTGGTTGCTGCTCTTGGAAGTTTTGATGTTTTACCTCTAGGAGGCGTGTTTTCTAAGCATGATCTTATCATTTTTGCATGTTGTCACATGGGGAAGTTATATAATAACCTTAAATCTTAAAAGGAAAATTCTATGAACGTGAAAAGAAAAATATTGAAAAATGGCAGTTCTTTTGTTTCTGCTGTTCTTGCAATGGGGATGTTTGTGCAACAAGTTTCAGCGAAAACACCTGCTGATACGCTTGTGATGGCTTGGAATCTTGATACAATAAGTACATTTGATCCCGCACAAATCAATGATCGTTATGGTAATGAAGTTCTTGTCAATGTTTGTGATAATTTAGTCGTTTCTGCTACAGATGATGCTGCTAAAATGGTTCCTTCGTTAGCAAAGAGTTGGGATGTTTCAAGTGATGATCAGAGTACTGTGATTACTTTTCATTTGCGTGATGGTTTGAAGTTCAACGATGGTCGTCCTGCGAATGCTAATGATCTGATTTGGAGCATGAAGCGGGTTGTTCAATTGAAGATGGCTACTGCGGCGACATTTAATGAATATGGGATTACAGAACAAAACGTTGATGAGGCTTTTCAAGCACCGGATGACAAAACGGTGGTGATGAAATTTGATAAACCTTATCCAGCAGAGCTTATTCTTAGCCATTTTGCCACTAGTCGTACTCTTGCTTTGCTTGATCGTGAGACACTCATGAAACACGAAAAAAATGGTGATATGGGAAACCGTTATTTGGCAAGTCATTCTGCTTGTGTTGGTCCTTATCAGCTAGAGAGTTGGCGTCCTGGAGAAGGGATTTTGTTGCGTGCAAGCTCCAATTATTGGGGGGAGGCGCCTAAATTGAAGAAGATTTTAATTCGCCATGTTGCGGAACCTGGAACACAACGTTTATTGTTGCAAAAACACGATATCGATGTTGCACGTAATCTGATGCCAGAGGATTTGGCAGATCTCCAAGCAACAACGGATATTAAAGTTGAAAGAGTGTTAGAGCCATCCGTGATCATATGGGGGTTCAATGTGACAAATCCAATTTTTGCCAATGAAAAAGTACGTTTAGCGATGCGCTATCTTATTGACTATGAAGGACTCGGTAAGACTCTTCTCAAAGATGTTGGTATTCCACGTGCAAGTTTTATTCCTCTTGGTAATCTTGGGGCTTTGGATGAAAAAGAAGGACAACCCTTTAAACTTGATCTCCCAAAAGCAAAGCAACTTTTAACAGAGGCAGGTTATCCTGATGGTTTTGAGGCCAGTATTTTTGCTGGTGCCTCTCCTTATCCTTTTGCTTTGCCTATTGCTCAGTCCCTCCAAGACAATGCAAAAAAGGTGGGGGTGCGTTTTAAAATTGAACGTTTCGTAGGCACGCAGTTATTTTCAAAACTATCTGCACGTACTTTTGATACGATTTTTTTCGGATGGAATAATGATTCTGCGGATCCCCATACAATGGCTTCACGTCTTATTTACAATCCTGATAATCGGTTTGAGGCTAAAAATACAGGCTATGCGAGTTGGTGCCATGGGTATTTGGATGAAACTATGAATCAAAAGGTTCAAGATGCGTTGTTTCAAAAAGATCCAAAAAAACGGGCGCAAATGTATGCTGATTTGCAACGTGAATTTATGCAGAAAGGACCTTATGCTTTTATCTATCAGACGTATCACACGATAGCGATGACACCTGATGTTAAAAAATGGGTTTGGAATAGTGCACCACGTATTTTTTATAGTGCAATTGAAAAATAAGAAGGATCAGGTTTATAAAATATAAAAAACATGATCATGATATATTTGATGTATTGCAAAGCTCTTTAACACTTTGCAATACGTTGAATTTTATCGGGAATGGATTTCTATGTTGTGTAGAGAATTTTATTTCAGGAATTCTTATGAAAGATGTGTTTGTGTGAATGTTAAGATTGAATATTTAAACTTCTATTGATACAATTTTCGAATAAAATAATGACTTTAGATATCCCCATAAAACGGCTTCAAGTTTTTTTACAACCCTGATAATCGATTTGAAATTAAAAATATAAACTACTCTAGCCGGTGTTATGGGTATTTTGATGAAGCTATAAATCAAAAGTTTAAAGATGTATTGTTTCAAAAAGATTCACAGAAACGGGCGTAAAGAATTGAAAAATGGTAAGTTTGTTTAGTGAAAAAACAGGTGTAACAAATGTGGCAGAATTCACTGTTTCCGAAATAGCAGGGGCCCTAAAGCGTGTTGTTGAAGAAAAGTTTGGTTATGTACGGGTACGTGGGGAGATATCAGGTTACCGTGGTACTCATGCTTCGGGACATGCTTATTTTGCTTTAAAAGATGATAAGGCACGGTTGGAAGCTGTTATTTGGCGTGGAATGATGGAAAAGCTCAAATTTCCTCCTGAAGAAGGGATGGAAGTGATTGCTGTTGGTAAACTTACGACGTATCCAGGATCATCGAAATATCAAATTGTCATTGAGGCTCTTGAACCAACAGGGATTGGTGCTTTGATGACACTCCTTGAAAATCGTAAGAAAAAGTTTTTAGAAGAAGGCTTGTTTGATGAAGCTAAGAAAAAAACTTTGCCTTATATGCCTCGAATTATAGGCGTTGTAACATCACCAACAGGTGCTGTTATTCGTGATATTATTCATCGTATATCCGATCGTTTTCCGTTGCATATTTTGGTTTGGCCTGTACGTGTTCAGGGGGAAACAAGTGGGAAAGAAGTGGCTGTTGCTGTTGAAGGTTTTAATGCGTTGCCTTTAGGAGGAGTTGTTCCTAAGCCTGATCTTATTATTGTTGCACGGGGAGGGGGAAGTTTAGAAGATTTGTGGGGGTTTAATGACGAAGCTGTTGTTCGTGCTGTTTATGAATCTTCTCTTCCTGTTATTTCTGCTGTTGGGCATGAAACGGACTGGACCTTGATTGATTATGTGGCTGATTGGCGTGCTCCAACTCCCACCGCCGCAGCAGAACGGGCTGTTCCTGTTAAGCTTGATCTTGAGGTGCTGGTGGCATCGCTTGGTGCACGTTTGCGCAAGGGACTAGCGCGTTATTTGGATTTTTATCGACAAAAATTGCGAGCTACTCTACGAGCTCTTCCGACTGCCGATCAACTTTTTGCTCTACCACGGCGTGGTTTGGATGAAACTTCAAGTCGATTGCAGCGTGCTCTTTGTGTGAGCTACGATAAAAAACGTTTTTCTTTTCATGCACTTGGTGTGCGTCTTTCACCGCGTTTGTTAAATAGTGAAAAAGCACAACGCAATACAAAGGAATATACGGCACGTCTTCAGCGTGCTTTTGTGCGTAGTGTGGAAAAACAACGTGCTGGGTTAGAGGTAGTATCTAGGCTTTTAAAAAGCACTTCATATCAGAATATTTTGGAGCGCGGTTTTGTTTTGGCTTTGGGGAAAGAGAATAAGCCCATTAAACGCTTGGCTCAGTTTCCAGAAACGGGGCACATAAATTTACGTTTTTTTGATGGAGATATCAGTGTTGCAACACAAGAGCCTATTTCCGCTAAACGTTCAAAACACAAGCAAATAAAGTCGCCTAGCGATGATCAAGGAATGCTCTTTTAATACGGGGGTTAATGCCATGCTTGCGGAAGGTCTTCTTAAGGGAGTGGATGGAAAAGTTCGTTGCGCATGGGCTGGAACGGATCCACTTTATTGTGCTTATCATGATACCGAATGGGGAAAGCCTATTTTTGAGAATATTCGTTTGTTTGAGAAAATTTGTCTTGAAGGTTTCCAAGCGGGACTTTCTTGGTTTACAATTTTAAAAAAACGCTTTTTTTTTCGCATTGCATTTGATCACTTTGACTTTGAAAAGATTGCTCATTATGATGAGCTAAAGGTGCAAATGTTAATGCAGAATAAAGACATTGTTCGCCATCAAGGAAAAATTCAATCAGTGCTTAATAACGCATTGAGAGCACAAGAAATTATAACAGAGTGGGGAAGTTTGTCCCACTATTTTTGGTCTTTTCAGCCACCACCATCAGAGCGTTATGAAAAAGTAGATTTTCAAACACTGTTGGCTAACCCTATGACACCTGCTTCTCTTCGTCTTTCTCAAGACTTGAAGAAACGTGGCTGGACATTCGTTGGTCCCACAATTTGTTATGCTTTTATGCAGTCCGTAGGGATTGTTAATGATCATCTTGAAGGATGTTTTTGTCGATAAATTGGCAAACTGTCTTTTGTAAGAGTAATGATCAATAGGATAATAATTGAATTATTTAATAAATGTATAGATTATACAATTCCACTGTATAAGATAATTGAAATATACAAACTATACAATATTAATGATTTTCTACTGTTGTTGGCACTAAAAACGATAAAGGTATAATTTTGAGGATGAAAAAACAGACGCCAAAAGGAGTGATACCTTAACTGTTATGTATCTGAAGTGAGATAATGGTAATATCTTGTATGTTTTAAAGAAACATTTAGTACACCAAAACCCATTTCGCGGTGGCGCCTGTGAATGGTACAACGGTAAATCCATTGAGCACCTCCATCTTTACGCTTATGAAGGAGCAAATCGGCACCATCACACACTTTACTAGCTCTCAATGTTGTGCAACAGTCTTTGGCATTTGTAATGGTTGAGAAGAGTTTTTTTTATTTCTGTTAATGACATGACCGTTATAATTAATGAATATTTTATTCATGCTTATTGACGAATGCAAAGTGGTTTTTAGATGGGGTGCTGTTGTTGCATTGTTTTTCTTTGCTTGTATGACTGTCGGTTTATTTATATGTAGGTCGATTGCTCAATGCTTACCTAGGTAATAAAAATAAAATACAGCGATGAAAAATTGAAGTTAAATGACTCAAGCTGCTTGTGTTGGGTTTTATTATCTGATAGCTTTCCTCTATTAGTAGAGTGATCTTGCCGCGTGTGCGCTCCAATTTTTTGGAAGATGATTAAGCTCATGCAGGCTTGTATCCACTACATTGCTTCGTTGAATCTCTGTATGTTTCCGCTGGAAACGAGAGTTCTGTTGCTGTATGTTGTTTTATGCTCTATTTTTATAGTGGCAAAGCAATGATGCACACTAAAGTTTAGAAGGGTTTATATTCGTTATGTCTTTAGGGGGGAAGCGTCTAATGAATTTTGTTTTTATCAATGGGGGAATGCATTTTAGTGTGTATTCTTTTATTGTAAGCTTTATTTTTCAAAAGATAAAGCGTGGAAGGAATGATTCTTCTCATTTTTCCTTTATCTTTGTTAACGCGTTTGGTTTTGTTGGTAAAAACGTAAAACTTTTGACACTTATTTTTCAAAAGATTAAGCAGCTTTTTGTGGGGGATAGCGTTTTAGAAAAGATATTTTCTTATGTCTTTCTGCTATTCCAGTGTCGTTTTTGTCATGTAGTAAAGATGCGCCGCATCTTGAAACTGAGTGTTTGAGGGGGATAACTATTTTTAAAGTTTGCATATTTTATTTTAAATATCGCCTAAAGGAATAGAATAATGAATTCATAAATTTTTGCGTAATGATTTTTTAAAGCTCACTATTTTTTGGGGCGATAAGGCTTATTGATGATTAATAGGGAACTGATATAGTGCATTATCATATGCAAAGAAAGGTTATGAAAAGAATGTAATACTGGTTAGTAAAACATATATTGTATGTTCGCTATGGTTTATTGAGACGTAAGTCAATGAATTTATCAAGTAGATGACTCTGTGTAGGTGATTAAAAATATAAGCGATTAGAACGTATTTATTCAATGTTATAATTATAAATTTGCTATATTATTTCAGCGTCATTAATTGATAAAAAATAAATAAAGGGAAAAGTTTATGAACTTGAAGAAAACAATATTGAAAAGTAGCAGCTCTCTTGTTGCTGCTCTTATGGCTTTGGGGGTAGTTGTACAACAGGTTTCAGCAAAAACACCGGCTAATACCCTTGTGATGGCTTGGAATCTTGATGCAATCAGTACGTTTGATCCCGCCCAAAGCAATGATGTTTATGCAAGTGAAATTATTTACAATATTTGTGATAACTTGGTGAGTACTGCGACAGATGATCCTGCTAAAATAGTTCCTGCTTTAGCAACGCATTGGGATGTTTCAGGTGATGATCACAGTACGGTGATTACTTTTCATTTGCGTGATGGTTTGAAGTTTAATGATGGCAGATCAGCCAATGCCAATGATCTTGTTTGGGGTATGAAGCGGATTGTCAAATTGAAGATGGGTAATGCGGCAATTTTTAATGAATATGGAATTACAGAACAAAATGTTGATGATGCTTTGCAAGCTCCTGATAAGAAAACAGTTGTGATGAAATTTGATAAGCCTTATCCAGCAGAGCTTATTCTTAATAATATTGTTGCGAGTCGTGCAACAGCTTTGCTTGATCGTAAGACGATTATGAAACACGAAAAAGATGGCGATTTTGGAAATCAGTATTTGAAGAGTCATGCTGCTTGTGTTGGTCCTTATCAGTTAAAAAGTTGGCGCCCTAGAGAAGCTCTTTTGTTGCGTGCAAGCTCTCACTATTGGGGACAAGCACCTAAACTGAAGCAGATTTTAATTCGCCATGTTGCAGAGCCCGGAACACAACGCTTGTTGTTGCAAAAACATGATATTGATGTTGCTCGTAATTTGACACCTGAAGATCTTGCAGATCTGCAAAAAACAACAGATGTTAAAGTTGAAAGAGTGTTAGTGCCAACTATGATGTACTGGGGATTCAATACGACGAATCCTATTTTTGCTAAGGAAAAAGTACGCTTGGCGATGCGTTATCTTATAGATTATGAAGGTCTAGGCAAGAAGCTTCTTAAAGGGATTGGTGTTCCACGGGCCAGTTTTATTCCTCTTGGTAATTTTGGGGCTTTAGATGAAAAAGAGGGGCAACCCTTTAAGCTTGATATTCAAAAAGCAAAACAGCTTTTAGCAGAGGCCGGTTATCCGAACGGATTTGAGGCAAATTTTATTGTCTCAAACACTCCTTATACTTTGTTACTTGCTCAATCACTTCAAGATAGTGCTGCACAGGCGGGCGTGCGTCTTAAAATTGAACGTGTAGCAGGTACACAGTTGTTTTCAAAAGTGAATGCACGGGCTTTTGATACGGCTTTTATCGGATGGAATAATGATTCTGTGGATCCTCATACAATGGCTTCACGTCTTATTTTCAATCCAGATAATCGGTTTGAGGCTAGAAATACAGCCTATCCTAGTTGGAAGCATGGGTATTTTGATGCCAAGATGAATCAAAAAGTTGAAGAGGCGCTGTTTCAAAAAGATCCGCAAAAACGGGCACAACTCTATGCTGATTTACAACGTGAACTTATGCAAAAAGGACCTTATGCGTTTATCTTTCAACAATATAGCGTTGTCGCGATGACGCCTGATGTCAAAAAGTGGGTTTGGAATAGTGCACCGCGTATTTTTTATAGTGCAATTGAAAAATAAGAGTGTCTTTTTAATGTTGTCAAAGCTAAAAAGAGCTTAATCATAATTGTATGATGAAAATATTCTCCCATATAAAAGCTCTTCAGTTTTTAAGGATGAAATTGTGAGGGATGTTTGTGCAGTAGCAGTATATAATTAAGATCGTTTATAGGGAGCGATAAATATAGAAAGTTATATTGGGGAGGATCTTTGTTTATAGTTATAGATTCTCTGCATCCAGAATATAGACTGATGTATAAGAAAATTATTTTATAGATGCTTAGTTTGATGAAATGAAATTGATGTCTAATGCTATGCTATTTAAAAGATGAAAGAGCAAAATCAAAATCACTTTGTGTGAAAAGGTAGAAGAATACAAAAGGAAGAGATAAAATGGGAAAACAAAGAATATTGAAAAATTTTTCTATTTTATTAAGCTCAATCGTTTTTTTTAATGGGGCTGTAACATCGGCATTCAGCGCTTCATCTAAAGATATATTGGTAATGGCGTGGAATATTGATTCAATTAGTAGTTTTGATCCAGCGCAAACTGTTGAGGTTGTGACGAGTGAGTTATTGACGAATATTTGCAGCGCGTTAGTGCAATATGACGAGCATGATCCTACAAAAATTCGCCCTGCTATGGCAAAATCTTGGGACGTTTTAGATAATGGCAAAAGAATAGTTTTTCATCTTCGTGATGATTTAAAGTTTAATGACGGAAGGACGGCTACAGCGCAAGATCTGGTATGGTCGATGCGACGGATTATTAAATTAGGATTAAGCTATGCTCAATCTTTAATGGATTATGGGTTTACCAAAAACAATGTTGAAACAAATATTCAGGCACTTGATGATAAGACTTTACAATTAAAATTAGATAAACCCTATCCTATTCAGCTCATATTGACTGTTATTGGACAATCTTATGCTTCTGCTTTGCTTGATCGGGAAACAATTGAAGCACAGAGTATTAACGGTGATATGGGGAATAAATATTTAGCAACACATTCAGCTTGTGTTGGACCTTATAAATTGGTGAGCTGGTCTCCAGGAGATAAAGTTGTGTTAGAGGCGACACAGCATTATTGGGGCGATGTGCCTAAAATTAAGCAGATTGTTGTGCAGCATGTAGCGGATTCATCAAGTCAAAGACTTCTTTTGGAAAAAGGTGATGTGGATATAGTGCGTGATCTTTCTTCAGAGGATATTTTAGATCTTGAAAAAAAGGGAGAACCAGTCAAAATTAGTCGTGTTTTGCGTCCGCAGATTATTTACCTATCGTTAAATAATAAGAATGCAATTTTTGCGAATGAAAAGGTCAGACTGGCACTTCGTTATTTGGTTGATTATGAAGGTCTTGGAAAAACTGTTTTGAAAGGAATTGCTATTCCTAGGGCAACTTATATGTCTTTAGGTGTTCCAGGTGCTTTAGATGAAAAAGAAGGTTTGCCTTTTCAGTTAGATTTGAAAAAAGCAAAACAACTGATTACTGAAGCTGGTTATCCTAATGGGTTTAAAGCTAATCTTTTAGTTGGAAGCCTTAGTTATATGTCGTCTGTTGCACAGTCTATTCAAGCCAATGCACGCAAAATTGGTGTTGAGCTTACAATTGAAAAAATGGCACAAAATCAATTGTTGAGCCGTGTACGTGGTGGAAATTATGATACTGCACTTATGGGGTGGGGGAGTGCTGATCCTGATGGACATCCTGCTTCATTAAATCACGTGTTTAACCCTGATCCAACATTTACAAAAAAGCACAATATGTATTTAGCTTGGCGCGCTGGGTATTATGATGAAAATATTAATAACATGGTGATGGATGCTTTGTTTGAGCAAGACCCCAATAAGCGCATTGTGCAATATCGTACTTTACAGCATTATGTGTTAGAGCATGGTCCTATGGTTTATTTATTTCAGACATATTATACCGTTGGTATGGGACCTGATGTCAAAAAATGGATTTGGAACAGTTATAGACTTTATTACAATGAAGCAGAAAAATAAAAGAAGCATGTTATAGAGAAGGATTGTAGAACATGCTTCATAAGAGGTTGTTTCGTTATATAAAAAGAGGTATTTGCTTTATGTTTTGTCGCTACAGAGGGGATTTTTATAATGGTTTTGCCACTTTCAGAGACTGAAAGAGCTGTATCAGAAAAGCAGAAAAAATTATTTTTATGGGATTTTTTATGCAAAGGATTGAAACTTCTTATTTCAGTTTTTATCACATTGCTTGGGTTGGTGACGATCACTTTTTTTCTTGGTCATCTTCTTCCTCTAGATCCGGTTCTGTCTATTCTTGGTGATAATATCAGTCAGGAAGCTTATGATGCAATGTATTATAAGCTGGGTCTTGATAAGCCGTTGATTGTCCAATATTGGAAGTATCTTCATAATGTATTTTTGTTTGACTTTGGAGATGCTTTAACTTCTGGGCGACCTGTTCTAGCCGATATTATGCGTGTATTTCCTGCAACATTAGAGCTTGCAACCGTTGCTATTGTTATTGGCACAACTCTTGGAATTCCATTTGGTGTTTTTGCAGCAATGTATCGCGATTCATTTATTGATTATGTTGTCCGTGTTTTTACACTTGTAAGTTATTCTACTCCAACGTTTTGGCTCGGATTAATGGCGTTGTTAATATTTTACGCCAAGCTTGGCTGGGTTGGTGGCCCAGGACGTATTGATTTTCTTTATGAATATTCTTTTGAACCAAAAACAGGATTTTTCCTTTGGGATACGGCAAGCCAAGGACAATGGGAGGCTTTTGGTAATGTTTTTAGTCACATTATTATGCCTGCTTTGATCTTGGCTTTCGGTGCTATGGCTTATATTAGCCGTATGACTCGTGGGTTTATGATTGAGCAGCTTAATCAGGAATATATCATTACTGCACGTGTAAAGGGATTATCGTGGGCGCGAACCGTTTGGGGGCATGCCTTTCGAAATGCTGCTGTTCAAATTATTACTGTTGTTGCGCTTTCTTATGCTTTTTTATTAGAAGGGGCTGTTTTAACGGAGACAGTTTTTGCTTGGCCTGGTTTTGGACATTACTTGACAAATGCTCTTTTAGCCGGAGATATGAATGCAGTTGTAGGATGTACTTTACTTGTAGGATTTATCTTTGTCGCCATTAATTTATTTTCTGATTTGCTTTATCGCATTTTTGATCCAAGGACACGTTGAATATGACAGTAAGTAATCATCATAAATCGCAATCATCATCTTCTTTGGGTAGTTGGTTAAACGATCCTGTTCCAAACTCCATAATTCAAGCGAACATACAAAGAATTTATCACGCACTGGCTAAGTTTTTTCATAACTTTTCGGCTGTATTCGGTCTGCTTATTATTTGTATTATTATCATATGTGCATTTTTTGCTCCTTGGATTGCTACGCATGATTTTCTTAGCAATGATCTAGGGCATCGGTTGCAGCCACCCTCTATGGCACATTATTTTGGAACAGATGAATTGGGACGTGACATTTTTAGTCGCCTTGTTTTTGGTTCCCGTATTACTCTTTATGTTGTTTTTCTTACAACAGTTATTGTAGGTCCAATAGGGCTTATTGTAGGAACTGTATCTGGTTATATGGGCGGATGGGTTGATACTGTGCTCATGCGTATTGTCGATATTTTTCTTGCTTTTCCAGGTTTGATTTTAGCTCTTGCATTTTCAGCTGCATTGGGACCAGGGATTGAAAATGCTTCTATTGCAATTTCAATTGCAGCATGGCCGCCAATTGCACGTTTAGCACGTGCTGAGACTTTGACAATACGTTCTTCTGATTATGTTTCTGTAGTTCGCTTGCAAGGGGCCTCTGCTTGGCGAATTATTTTGTTTCATGTTGCGCCCATGTGTATTCCTTCAGTGATTGTACGATTAACTTTGGATATGTCTGGAATTATTTTAACGGCTGCTGGTCTTGGTTTTTTAGGGTTAGGAGCTCAACTTCCAAGTCCTGAATGGGGTGCGATGCTTTCTTCAGGGCGGGAATTTATGATGACAAATTGGTGGTTGGCGGCAATACCAGGCTGTGCAATATTATTTGCAAGTCTTGCTTTCAACCTTTTAGGTGATGGTCTTCGTGATGTATTGGATCCACGCAATGGGTAATAAATTATTAGAAGTAGAAGATTTACGTATTTCTTTTCCTACAACGCGCGGCATTTCAGAAGTTGTGCGTGGCGTTAGTTTTTCTGTTGGAAAAGAAAAAATTGGAATTGTTGGTGAATCCGGATCTGGAAAATCGATGACTGGGCGCGCAATACTAAGGTTAAGTCCAAAAGCAGCCATTGTTAAAGCTAAAAAAATGCGCTTTGAGGATGTTGATTTATTGGCCGCAAGTGAACCTCAGATGCGAAAAATCCGTGGGAAACGTATTTCAATGATTTTACAGGACCCCAAATATTCACTTAATCCATTAATACGGATCGGGGAACAGATTATGGAGGCTTATCGTATTCATTATCGTGTTTCAAAAGCTGAAGCGCGGGAGCGCACCATATCTATGTTAGAATCTGTTCATATTCGTGATCCTGAACATGTGATGCGTCTCTTTCCTCATGAAATATCTGGGGGGATGGGGCAGCGTGTGATGATTGCAATGATGCTCATTCCAAAACCTGATTTAATTATTGCCGATGAACCAACATCTGCGCTTGATATTACGGTCAGACGGCAAGTTTTATCCGTATTAGATGAACTTGTTACAAAGTCTGGAACGGGACTTATTTTCATTAGTCATGATTTAAATATGATTGCTGATTTTTGTGATCGTATTTTAGTGATGTATGCGGGCCGTGTGCTAGAAGAGTTGCCTGCTTCTGATTTGTCTCACGCTTGTCATCCTTATACAAAGGCGTTGCTCGCGAGTTTACCACGGCTTGATAATCCAGTTGATATTTTGGCTGTTCCTGAGCGTGATCCTGATTGGTTGTATAATCCTACGATTGTTAATGGTGTTGAGGAGGTTCCTCATGACAAATTGTGAGAATATTATTGATGTTTCTAATTTATCTGTAACTTTTGGTCATAGGCATAAGGCAGTAACAGTTGTTAAAAATGTTAATTTTCATATTAAGCGTGGTGAAGCTTATGGTTTGATTGGTGAATCCGGATGTGGAAAGTCAACTATTTTGAATACATTGGTGGGGCTTATTCCAGATTATAGTGGAAAGTTTCTTTTTGCTGGACAAGAAGTTGAAAAGAAAAGAAGTAAGGATTTTTTACGCTGTATTCAAATGGTTTTTCAAGATCCTTATGCTTCGCTGCATCCAAGAAAAATGGTCCATACGGTTCTTTCTGAATCGCTCAAAATCCATGGGATGGATAATCAAAGAGAGCGGGTAGAGGATGCTTTAGATTCCGTTGGTTTAGATTCTTCATTTCTTTATCGTTATCCTCATGAGTTGTCTGGAGGGCAGCGTCAGCGTATTGCTCTTGCACGTGCTTTAATTATTGAGCCAGAGGTGTTATTGCTTGATGAGCCAACATCTGCATTGGATGTGTCGGTACAGGCTGAAATTTTAAACTTGTTGAAATCATTGCGCGTGAGAAAAAAACTTACTTATTTAATGGTATCCCATGATCTTGCTGTTGTTGCACATATTTGTGAACGTGTTGGAATTATGCATAAAGGGATTATTCTTGAAGAGCTTAGCAATGATGAATTGCGTAATCTACATGCGCAACACGATTATACAAAGGAGTTTTTTGAAGCAAGTATAGAGCCTATTGTCCATAGAGAGCAAAGAGCATGATCCATTTTACAGAAGAGAAAATGCAATTTTATTTGTTTTGAAGTTTCTGGTGATGTTTGGCGGTATTGTTAAGAGGGAAGGGCATAATAGGATTTTTCCAGTATGAATTTGCTGGGCAGTGTTTGAGCTATAATATTTTAAATCCTACTAGAACTCCCATTTTGAAATATACGAGTGACTTATAACATACATCCCTTTGTTTAATATTGTTACATTATTTTTACTTATCATTTTATGTTCAAAAGTTTTATTTTGGCATTTAAAGCATTAAATTTGTGAGAAATAACAAAAGATAGTAATACTGTATTTTCTAGAAAAGCTTCACATTATTTTTCAATATTATTTTGTTTTTGGTTGTTCTCTTTTTACAGTTTTATTCTTTATAAAAAGAATTTTTTGTAAAAAACATTCAATGGTCAATGACAGTCTTCAAATATTTCGCTGTTCTCTATTTAAAAAAGCGCTTAAAAACAGCTTATAATAAGCCAAAAAGGCAGCAATATGCTGCCTTTTTGTTAAATTGAATGGGCTGTTTTTTACAGTCGTTATTTAAAACTGATAGCGTATTCTTCCTGAAAAGCTTGCACCACTTATACCAGTTTTTGAAGCTTTTGTTGATAGCTGACATCACCATGAAGGGAGAGGTTAGCGGACAATTGTGCACTAATACCAAGCCCACCTTCAACGGAACTTCTCGAGGGGTCACGTTTATAATCCTTATCGATATGGAGTGTCTGATCATCACCAAAGGTTTTGATCAAGTTTACTTTTCCATAGAAAGACATAGGACGGCTGTTTTCAGTGGCAATGGTTTTTGTCAAACGTCCACCAACACGGATTATCCATTGAGAAGGATTTTGCATGTCAATGGTCAGATTATCAGCATCTTTAATGGTATCAAACATCAAATGTTGATAGGCAAGCTGTGCCTGCGGTTTGAATGTTACGCCTTGAATACCCGTTGCAAATTGTTTGCCAACATTTGTGGAGATCGCCAACATTTTTGTATTTTTCAATTTTGCGGTTGTATTAATGAGGGCATTGGTGATCTTTCCCTTTAGGAAGCCATAGGATAACAGCGTATCAAGATAGAAACCACTGTCACGCTGTTTACTGCCATAGGCGGTGAGTTGAAATGACCATTTATTCAATATGCTCTTACTTGCTGTCTTGCATATTCTTTGGAGTGAAGGAGAGTTGCCCGTAGGTTCCGACAAGACTAAAATGTATTGTAGATATTTTTCCCTTCTGCGCGACAAGGTTAATAGCTCCTTGTAGAGCAGCATAACGAAGATGAGCACTGCTATAACCATATTTACTAGGAGCACTACTTATCAGAAAATAAGCTTCCTGTTTCTCCATAGGCGTATAAGAAGAAGCCATTCCGTTTGTCTTATTCTTTCCTTAAGACAGATGTCGCATATTGGCTAACAGTTGCACTTTGCTTATCCATATCGGTCAATCCAGCATACAAGAGAGCACAGGGCATGAAAAAATAGCTTGTATTTATGGCACGATGGTTTTTACTTTTGAGTTGCTATCAAGCAGTACTGGTTGTAAGCGAAAATCCCAGAAATTTTTATTTTCTCCTAAAAGGTTTTGTTCAGCATTTGTTTTACTGTGGTTTGATTTTGGTCCATAAGCTTTCAGTATATATTTATAAGGTGAACCACTTATTGTGATATAGTCCTGTGCAAGTTTGAAAGAGTTTTGATTTACTTTCCCAGAAACTTGAATGAGTGAAAGACCACGTGCACTGGTAAGAGCAGAAGCATCTGCTTTAATATTGTTCTTTTCTAAATGTCCAGTGATATAAACCAGTGTAGTACCTGAAACATCACCGTGAATCAGAAGATGGTCAGCTTTTTGTTTGTTTATGGCAGCACTATCACTCCATTCGACGTTGAAATGAATTTCTGCTTTTCCTGTAGCATTGTAGACTTTTTTAGTATTTGGTCTGCCAGATCCTATGTGCAACGTGTGATAATGATTTTCAGTTGGCTCTTCAAAAACAATAGAGCTGTTATTGATGTTAAGGACAGAAATATCAGAACGTGCTCTTTGAGCAATATCAAACAGTTTTTCATTCTGGATTTTTTTATTTGTGCTTGTTTTCAATGTCCATTTCGTATTGTTTTGCAAATCAAAGACTGTTTTGAATTTTTTTTCAGTGCTCACTTTGCCGTCTAAGATGGAGTGATCGGCGTTTAGTGTAAAAGTGAAATCATTTTTTTTCGTTGAAGCTTCGGTTACTAATAAAACATTGGCACGGATTTCTGAATTTTTGAGATTGGCTTTACCAATTGATTCATTTGCATTAATTCCAGTACCGTTTTTAATATGAAGTTTTGTATTGGTTAAATTGATTTCTGATGTTTTATTGTTCTTAGACTTTTCAAATGCGATACCTCTATCTTCTGCTGTGGCAGAAACATTTGTTACATCAATATGTCCATTATTATTGACAACAAATGCACTATTTTCGGCAATTATTGTCCCTCCACTCATTTTGATTGTGCTGCCATTTTCTGAATAAAGTCCGATCTCAGCATTTTTAATCGTTGTGTGGCCATATAATTCAACTAAACTGCCAACATCTTGGCTTTCCGCACCGAATCCATTACTATCTGCTGTTATTAGAGTAACATTCGTGGCTTTAATATGTCCGCCGTTTCCGGCAAATAATGCAGTAGTTTTACCTTGTACTGTTCCTCCCGTTATGGTGATGGTGGATTTTGAGTCTTTTGCATAGAGCCCACTGTCATCAGATGATGTAATTTGAGCATTGTCAGTTAAAGTAATAGTGCTGCCGTTTATGGCAGATACTGCTGCACCTTTTGCGTTAAATGATCCTCCAGAAACTGTTATTTGAGAACCATTATCTGAAATTATGCTATTGATTGCTTGCGGAACGGTTACATTTTCTAAAGTAATGGCACTTCTTCTTGCAATTATTGCATTGATTAGTAGTGCATTATCCTTACGATTTAATATCGTTACATCTTTCAGTTTGTTATTGCTCTTGTTTTTTAACAAGTGAACGCCTGCTTCGGAAGCAGTAATGGTTCCTCCGATCATTTTGATTGTGCTATCGTTTTGCGCATCAATTCCGATTTTAACGTCACTGATCGTTGTATTTCCAAGTAATTCAATCACACTGTTAGAGCCAGAGGCAGCTGCACCAGCAGCTACACCACTGCCATTATTAGTTGCTTTTAAAGCAACATTTGTAACCGTAATATGGCCACCTATGTCTGCTTCTAAGGCTGTATATTTTCCTGTCACGTTTCCTGTTGTCATTGTAATTGTGGATTTTGAGTCTTGTGCATAGAGGCCTGCTTCATCATGTGACGTAATTTGAGCATTGTCCGTTAAGGTGATGCTGCTACCGTTTTGAGCACATATTGTTGCATAGCTTGAATCAAATGATCCTCCAGAGATTGTTATGTTAGAACGATTATTTGCAATTACGCTGTTGCCTGTTTGAGTCACTTTTACATTTTTTAAAGTGAGACCACTTTCTTTCTCTAGAAGAATTCCTTTGCCTGAATTTTTATCTTTACCGGTTGATATTATTACATTTTCTAGTTTACTTTCGGTGCTCTTACTGTTCACGAAGCCAACACCAGTTTTAGAAGTTGTAATAGTCCCCCCAATCATTTTAATTACGCCACCGTTACTTGCCACAAGCCCAACACCAGCATTCTTAATCGTTGTATTGCCATATAATTCAATCATACTATTAGCGCTATTGACTCCTGCGCCTATTATAGGAACATCGGTGACCTGGCCCCCATGTTCATTTGTTGTTAGAGCAACATCCGTGACCTTAATATGTCCACCGTTTTCTGCGACCAACGCTAATTCTCCGGTTACTGTTCCTCCCGTCATTGTGATGGTAGAATGTAAACCATTTGTGTAGAGTCCTTTGCTATTCGATGATGTTGATGTAACTTGAACGTTACCTTTTTTATTGCTGGTTAAAGTAATGTTGCTGCCGTTTCCAGCGTATACCCCTACGTTTTTTCCCTCAAATGATCCTCCAGAAACCGTTACTTTAGAATGATTATTTGCAACTATGCCACTTTTTGCCCGCGTAACTGTTACATTTTCTAAAGTGACGTTGCTTTCCTTGTCGGCACCTATTCCTGTGATTTTAGGCTCTTTATTGTTACTGCCCGATATTTTCACATTTTCTAGCTTGTTTCCATTGCTCTTACTATTATAGAAACCAGCACCGGTTGCAGAAGCTGTAATGGTCCCTCCGATCATTTTAATCATTCCACTGTTTTGTGCATGAAGACCGATTACAGCATTCTTAATTGTTGTATTCCCATGCAATTCAATCACGCTGTTTGGACCGCCGGCGACAACTGTTCCTATTTTATCATTCGTCGCAGTTAACGCAACATCCGTGACCTTGATATGTCCACCGTTTTCTGCAACCAACGCCATTTTTTCTGTGGTTACGCTTCCTCCCGTCATTTCGATTGTGGTTTCTGAATCTGTTGCATGGAGTCCAGTGCCATGAGATGATGTAGTTTGAACATTGTTAGTTAGAGTTACGCGACTGCCATTGTAAGCAGATATTGCTGCCTTTGTGGTATCAAATGATCCTCCCAATATCGTGATTTCAGATTTATTATTTGCTGTAACGCTATTCGTTGCCTTAGTCACTTTTACATTTTCTAAAGTGACTTCACTGTCTTTGTCTGCAAATATTGCAAAAGTTAGTGGAGCTTTGCCTTTGCCACTTGATATTATTATATCTTTTAGCTTGTTTTCAGCATTCTTACTGTTCAAGAATTTAGCGCCAGTGTTGGAAACTGTGATAGTTCCCCCGGTCATTTTCAGTGTAGCACCATCCTTTGCTTCAAGACCGAAGAAAATGCTAGAACCAGTTCCTTTAATGGTTGTTCCATCCAGTAATTCAATCGCAGTGTTAGAACCTTCAGCTGTTATAGCGTGCGCATTTGTGCCTATGTTGGTGTTTGTTTTTTTGTTTCCGATTATCGTCAAATGCTTGCCGATAATTTGACCACCTTTTTTTGCGTGAATAATTTCGTAGGTTTCGTTGGAAACTTCTTTTTTACTTTCTGAAATTTCAAGATTTTTAGCTTGTGCATTAAGATTGATACCAGAAAGTACAACTGCCACAATTGCTGTGCAGGATAGAAGAAATTTTTTAGGCATCAGTCTACTCCTTTTAAAGCCCCAAACATTCATTTTCCCGCTAACTTCATAAGAAGAAGTGAAAATAGATATTGCTTTTATTTTAATAACACAGCACTTTGATATTTTGTTTTGCTTTTTTTGTCAAAATTAAAGTTGTATTTATGTTTAATTATGTAACATTAAATTTATTTCATAATGTATTTTTATCTAATTATATTTTAAAAATAATTTTTAATATTCATGGAAATATTATTAGGCGTTGATAGTTGCATTAATAATATTTTTATTGATCGTAGATATTCTTTTATTCCAATATTCATTGGTGTATGATTAAAGAAATACAGGAATAAAAAGACAGTAAAAACGTAATGTAAAAGAGAAGAGCAGTGCCTTTAAAGTTGTATATTTTCAAAAAAAGGAGAGGTTTTAAAGTAAATAAAGAATAAATCTTTTTGTGTGTAATTTGACTTTATATTTTATACTGAGTGGGAAAAGGTGAAATTAGGGTAGAGATGCGATAATTGATTGTTGTTGCCTACATTGTGTATCAAATGAGTTTTTGACAGCAAAAATGAGAGAAGACTTTGACAGAGCTTTGAAGGTTCTTTGAGTGCTCAGTGTCTTCTTTGAACAAATGAAATATAAAAATATACAGAATCTGCTGATAAGCCACAATTTCCGAAAGGCTATATATTATACAAAGCCTCTGTTGTGGGGAGCTGTTTTTAGCCCGATAGGGGCACTCATTGCTGCTGTTGTGGCTGTCATTATGGCTAGCTGTTTTGCTTTGTGGAAATATTGGGATCGTTTCTCTTCTTTTGTCAAAGGCTTTGCACGGGGGATAGCCCGCGCTTTTGGGCGTGCCTTTGAAGCTATCATGCGTTTTTTGGGTGCTGATACCGCCACCATTACGCATTAGAAAAACATAATCGCTAATGCTTTTGATTCCTCTCAAGCTTGGCAAAAGTTCAAACAGGGGCTTGGCGCGTTGTTTTCAGGTGGTTTGGCAATGTGTGGAAGGGCTTTAAACAAAGCCTTTCCAACTTTTGGGGCTGGTTTGGAAGCTTTTTTGCTCGCGAAAAGCTCTCTGAGGGTGCCAAAGCACGTGCCAAAGGAGCAGTAAAAGCGCGTTCCCACCACGATAGTGTGCACGTGAAAGATCTGCTTTTTTCAGAAGAAGCGGTTGAGCTGAAGGCTTTGAAACATGTTGAATTGGCTGAG
>NZ_JAQITD010000050.1 GCF_028618555.1 Bartonella sp. CM31XJBT
CATGCTTTGATTGGAGCGCAATCCATTGTGGGACAAACACCACGCATTCTCATCGCTCCAGGCTTTACACATCAACGCCCTTCCAGTGTGAATAGTGAAGAGAATGGAACTGGTGCAACTGCCAACCCCGTCGCAGCAGAACTGATTGGCATTGCAGAGCGTCTGCGTGCTATTGTGGTGCTTGATGCACCCAACACAACAGATGAAGCTGCTCTTAGCACAGCAAAGGATTTTGATTCAAAACGCGCCATTCTCATTGACCCGTTTGTAAAGGTAAATCGTGATGGAAAGATTATAGAACAGCCGGCAAGTGCAGCGGTTGCTGGTGTCATTGCCAAAACGGATTTTGCCCATGGTTTTTGGCATTCCCCTTCTAATAAAGTGATCAATGGCATTGTTGGTATTACGCGCCCCATTGATTTTTCCATTGGGGACAGATCAAGCCGCGCCAACCTTCTCAATGAACAAAATATCACAACTATCATTCGGGAAAATGGCTATCGCCTTTGGGGTAATCGCACCCTTTCAAGTGATACAAAATTTGCTTTCTTATCGGTGGTACGCACCGCAGATATGATCAATGATGCCATTTTGCGCGGGCATCTATGGGCTGTCGACCGCAATATCAAAAAAACCTACATGAATGATGTCAGTGAAAGCGTCAATGCCTATTTGCGTGATTTAAAAGCACAAGGCGCCATTCTTGGTGGACGTTGTACGCCTGATCCAGAGTTGAATACAGCAAGCGCTATTGAAAGCGGCAGAGTCTATTTCAATGTCGAATTCACACCAACAACACCAGCAGAACACATCACATTCCGTTCACGCATTGTGAATGATTACTTAGAGGAGATCTTTTAATGACCATACCTATTTTACCAAGAGTTTTGAAATATTTTAACATTTTTGTCGACGGCATTCCCTATCAAGCAAAATGTGAAAGCGTAACATTACCGAATTTGAATTTGGTTGTTGAAAGTTATCGTGGTGGAGGCATGGATAGCTCTATTGAAGTTGACCTTGGTCTTGAAACCCTCACACTTAGCATGACCATTTCTGATTGCTCTCCAGAATTGATGGCACTGTTGGGGCGCACAGATGTCGATATCTCATTACGAAGTTCAATGCAAGCGCAAGGCACACCCGCAGAAGGTGTTGTCATTACCATGAGAGGACTATGCAAAGGCTTTGAAATGGCAGAATGGCAACCGGGCAGCAAAGCAACATCCACAACTACCTTCACATTGCAGTATTTCAAATATGTCCAGAAGGACGTTGAAATCGTTGAGATAGACGTCCTCAACATGGTGAGAAAATTCAATGGCGTCAATCAACTCGCAGACCATAGAGAAAATATAGGATTATAAAATGACAGTCCAAACAAGCATTACACATAAATTACTTGTACCGATTACCTTTGAAGGAAAAGAGCATACCGAAATCACCTTACGGCGCCCCAAAACAAAAGATGTGCAAGCAATAGATAAGAAGGAAGGCGTTGAACAAACAATCGCTATGGTTTCTCGCCTTTCTGCATGGCCACATGAAGCTGTTGGTGAACTCGACATCAATGACTTATCGAGCATTGGAGAAATCTTAGAGTCTTTTATCAAACGGCGGGATACCTCGACTGGGAAACCGCCGCTAAACTCATAGCCGATATTACCATTGTGTTCCATTGGTCCCTTTCAGACATGATGGAAATGGAACCACAAGAATTAATATTCTGGCGAAAACAAGCAGCAGAAAGGTATAAGACAAAATGAGTAAAACAACTAAGGGTGCCGATGCAAAGGTAAAATTGTCTCTTGAGGACAAACTCACCGCACCTCTCAAACGTGTACAAGAATCTTTTAAGAATTTGTCGCATACATTAAATATTCCCCACTTTTCTGCTGCACTAAAAAATATGACAGCATGCCTTAAAGGCGTTCAAAGAGCCCTTGGTACAGCGGCAAGTCGTGCTTCGGTATTTACCGGTGCTTTAGGGCTTACTGGTGATGGTCTTGTGGCAAGCTTGATCTCCGTTACCATGCAAACCATGCATCTTGGGGATAGTCTTCACCATGCATCACAGCATTTGGGAATGAGTGTTGCATCACTTCAATTATGGGGTGATGCAGCCGATAATTCAGGCACTTCTGCCGAACTTTTTCAACAATCCTTAGCGGTTTTAAATAGGCGTTCAGCACAAGCATATGCCGGACAAAAAAGAGGCATGATGGGCTTTGAAGCGCTTGGCATTTCTGTCAAAAACACTTCTGGAAAACTCAAATCCACTTCTGTCTTGTTAGAAGAAATTACCGACAAGATGAGTAAGATGAAAAGCCAAGCACAAAGACAGCATATTGCCGCTCTGCTGTTTGGGGGCGATGGTAAAGAAATGGCGACAATGCTTGCACAAGGCATGGCACCCATTAAAGAGCTGTTTGCAAAGGCGCGAAAAGGAAAATGGCTGATAGGTGCCGATGTTGCACGCTATGCAGCAGATTTAAGTGACAAGCTTGGTGCTTTTAAGAAAAAAATAGGCGGTATCGCGAGCTTTATTGGCGCCCGTTTCATGCCCGTGATTAATGATATGATTGACGGTTTTTCAAAGTTGATTGATGAAAACCGCGACCTCATTCAAACAACTGTTGCGAGCTGGGCAAAAACCTTAAAAAAAGTCCTTAATGATTTGCTTAATCCTACCTCTGATTTAAGAAAAGGCATCAGTGATCTCACAGAGAGGATTAAAGGTTGGTTCCAATGGCTAGAACCTCTGATTGGTGAAATAACCCTCTTTAAGGTAGGACTTGTGGCACTTGGTTCGTTCATTTTTGGTCCATTCATTGCCGCATTAGCCGCAGCGGGAGCAGCGTTTGTCACACTTGGCTATACTATAATGACAACGCCCATAGGATGGCTAATTGGCGGCATCGCAGCTCTTGTTTTACTCTATAAATATTGGGATGAACTCAATGGCTGGGTAGCTGCATCTTTAGCCGCGGTTGGAGCAGTTCTTACCGGAGCATTCATTGCGGCAATAGCACCAGCTGCTTCCGCAATTGCTGGTCTTGCTGTAACTCTTATAGCTTCACTTATTCCAGCAATAACTGCCGTTAGTTCTGCTTTTATATCGCTTGGTATCGCAATCATGACCACTCCTATCGGCTGGATCGCTGGCGGCATAGCAGCCCTTGTTGGAGTTGGATATCTGCTCTACAAAAATTGGGATACGGTAGTAAGCTTCATAAGCAACTTGTGGAATTCTTTTGCGAGCTTATGTAGTAACGTTTTCAATAACCTCTTGACGCTCTTTAAAAACTTTTCACCACTCTCTTGGATTTCGAAAAAAATCAATGCATTGATTGAGTGGCTGTTTGGGGTCAATCTCATGGAAGCAGGAATCAATCTGATTAACGGGCTTTGGGAAGGTATCAAAAACCAATGGAGTGCTCTGTCTGAATGGTTTAGCGGCATGATAAGCACATTAACCAGCTGGATGCCTAATTGGATGAAAGAACAGCTAGGCTTTAATGTTTCAATCAACAAAACTTCAACCCAGACTTTAAAAACCTTTACCGATGAAACCAATGCACGCGCAAAAAAAATGGTTGATACAGCAATTGTACCCAATGCTCCATCTGAAAAACGCAAGAGTGGTTTTAATACAGGGACAGTCGAAACAGAATACATAGAAACTCCAAATACAAAAGTGGGTTCCTTTGAAGTTCCAGAACCCATTACGATTCACAAACCTGTTGAAGTAGACGCCCGTGTAACCATTACAAATCTCAATATTTCAGTACCAAATGGTCTCAAGGACGAAATCAGAGACGCTGTCAATCAAGCACTTGAACGCTATGCAAAACAGCAACGTTTAGCCATAGCCTCTAGCCTTTCGGATTAAATACCATGATGTTAGCTTTGGGTGGTTTTATTTTTTCGATTGAAACAGCAGCTTACCAAACACTTGATATGTCTTATGGTGTTCCATGGGTAGAGCAAGGGCGATTGGGGCGAAAGACTGCTCTTCAATTGCCTGCTGTTGCAAATGCGGAATTTTCTTTAGCAGGCGTGATTTATCCAGATTTCAAAGGTGGTCACAGACAGCTCGAATATTTACGGCAAATGGCACATGAAGGACCTCACATTCTTGTGACCGGTCAAGGCAAAATCTTAGGTAAGTTTGTCATTCTTTCTGTAGAGGAAAAACAAAGCGTTTTTCATCATAACGGCACCCCAAAAAAACAAGAATTTACAATAAAGTTGAGAGAATATGGTGAAGACCTATGAGTGATCTTTACATGACCAAAGATGGCGATATGGTTGATGCCATTTGCTGGAAATACTATGCCAAAGGTCAGCAAGCGCTTGCTGTTGAACGCGTCTATGCAGCTAATTTTGGGCTTGCAGACTATGGACCCATCTTAAAAGCAGGCATCACGATACTCTTACCAACCCTCCCCTATCCGAAAGCCACACCAGTAATCAGAATTTGGGGTAGCAAATCATGAAACCTTTTTGCATGGTTCTGGCAAATGGAGAAGACATCACAAAAACTCTTATGGATTATGTTTTGTCGATTGAAATTACCGATGAAGCAGAAAACAAAAGTGATCGTATCACTATAGAGCTTGATGACCGCGCACGTGACAGTGATAACGGCTTTCTTGATATTCCTCTTATCGGAACAATCATTTCCATAACACTTGGCTATGAAGGCGGGAAAAACCGCGATATGGGATCCTATCTGATAGACGAAATCTCTGTAAGCAGCCCACCACAAAGCTTAAGCGTGACAGGGCGCGCCGCATCAATGAACACGTCTTATAGAACCCCAAAAAGCCAATCCTATCACCAGCAAACCCTTGGCAGTATTGTTCAAGAGATAGCACAGCGTAATGGCTATACGCCAAAGGTTGATCCTTCTCTTGCAAAAATCGTTGTGCGTCACATTGATCAAACATCAGAAAGTGATATGGCTTTTGCTGCACGCCTTGCAGAAGAATATGATGCGGTAGCAAAGCCCGTTGATGGCAAACTGGTGCTCGCCAAACGGGGTGAAGGCAAAGCCATCACCGGTGAAACACTCCC
>NZ_JAQITD010000051.1 GCF_028618555.1 Bartonella sp. CM31XJBT
AATTATGCTTATCGCACCCGCTCTGGGGCGATAACCAGCCGCAATTATGCAGCGCTTTCTCCATTTCATTCTTTTCCGGTTGGGAAAATAGATGGCAATGTGTGGGGACCAGCGGTAGCCTTGATGAAAACCTCTGCTGGTTCACCATTTTATTTTAACTTTCACTTTGGTGATTTAGGCAATACGTTTGTTTGTGGTCCTTCTGGTTCTGGGAAAACGGTTATTGTCAATTTTCTTTTAGCACAACTTCAAAAGCATGATCCCAATATGGTCTTTTTTGACAAAGATCGGGGTGCAGAACTTTTTGTCAGAGCGGGTGGCGGCACTTATATGCCTTTGAAAAATGGTAGACCAACAGGCATAGCCCCCTTAAAAGGCTTAGACTATAACAATCCAGCAGATAGAGTTTTTTTACGCCAATGGATTATAAAGCTTGTTTCTTCTGAAGATCAAAAGATCAGTGAATCAGAAAGACAAGACATCACGGCGGCAGTTGAGCAGCTTGCCTTGTTGCCAAAAGAACAACGGACGATCTCCGCCTTACAAATGTTTTTTGACACCACACACAGGGAGGGGATAGCGGGGCGTTTAGAAAGATGGTGTAAAGGCAATGCCTTAGGGTGGGTTTTTGACAATCCTGATGACGACATTGGCATTGATGCAAAATTTATTGGTTATGACATGACGGATTTTTTAGACAATAATGAAATTCGTCCACCGCTCATGATGTATCTTTTTCATAGAATTCTGTCTCTGATTGATGGGCGTCGTATTATCATTGTCATTGATGAGTTTTGGAAAGCCTTAGAAGACGATTCCTTTAAAGCCTTTGCGCAAGACAGGCTGAAGACCATTCGGAAACAAAATGGTTTAATGTTGTTTGCGACACAATCCCCCAAAGATGCGATTAATTCGACCATTGCCCACACCATTATAGAGCAATGTCCAACACAGATTTATTTTCCCAATCAAAAGGGCAATCATGGGGATTATGTAGAAGGTTTTAAATTATCGGACAGAGAATTTAACCTGATACAATCAGAATTAAGCCGTGAGTCACGGCGTTTTCTCATCAAACAAGGGCAAAGTTCAGTTGTAGCAGAGCTGAATTTACGCGGCTTTGATGATGAAATAGCCATTTTAAGTGGCACCACCAAGAACATTGAACTCCTAGAGACCATTATGGATGAAGTTGGTGAATCTCCAGAAAAATGGCTTCCTATTTTTCAAGAAAGGTCAAAACAATGAAAAAACTTTTATTGGCAACAGCCGTCTGTGCAATTTCTTTTGGACCTCAAGCAAATGCATTTGGAGGAGGTCCTTTTGATTATAAAATACTGCTGGAAAATATAGAGCAAGCCAAAAAATTGAGAGAACAAGTTGCAAAAGCAGAACAGCAAATTCAACAAGGCAAACAACAACTTGAAAAATTAAAAGATCAACTCGATCAAGCAAAACAATTATATAGTTCCTTAAATGGAAAACCTGATTTATCCGCATTGCAGGAGTTGCTCAACAAGCAAGGGAGCAGTGGCGCCCCTCCTTCTGATTTTAATCATTTAGAACAATCCATAGATGGCACCGGTGGTGGTAGCGGAAACACTGAAAAATGGAAAGAAAAACTTTTATATAAAGAACCTTCGGGTGGTAGTGGATCAAAAGAAGCCGTTGATGCCTTTTACAAGCAAGAAGTGGAAAAATTGCACAATCGCAATGTAGGACAAGCAGCAACAGGGCAAGCTGTTTACGAAGATGCTAATAAAAAGAAAGAAGCCATTAGTAAGATTATTGAAAAACTCAAAAATGCTAAAACCGCTGCTGAAGTTCAAGACGCTCAAACACAATTAGCAGCTATACAAGCAATATTACAAGCAGAGGCTTTACAAACACAAGCCACTTCTATGATTCAACAAGCTCAATCTGAAGCTGAAGCAATACGGATCAGAGAAGAAACTAGTAAACGATACCAAGATTATGCAAAACAACTTCGCGGTCATTAAAAATTAAAGAGGGGCTTGAACATGAACAAGATCATCATAACAACATTGCTACTTTGCACAGGGCTCATCACAGCTGGTTGTGAAAAAACCTACAGCGTAGAAGAATTTAAAAAAAATGAAAATTTACTTAAAGAATGGGCGGTGAGATGTGGATTTACAGGAAATTCGAAAAACTGTCAAAATGCACGATTAGCCGATCACCAAATTCATGAAGAACGTCGGGCAAAAATTGACGAAGAAAATCGTAAACGTAGAGAAGAATTTGAGAAAAAACAACAAGAAGAAGAAGCTAAGAGAAAAGCTGAATATGAAAAAAGGAGAGCACAACAAAAACGCGATAATAATTTTGATCCATAAAAATTATTATAACAATTAGGAATAATAGTATTTACAAAAATTTTATGAAATGGATATTCAATGGTAAGAAAAGATATATTTACCATGATAGATCAGCGTTTAATGAATGCTCTTACAGATATAATGGATAAAACTATTAGCAATCTTTCAGGCGCTTTATCTGTTCCTCTTCAAACAGCTTGTATAATCTATATAGCATTTATAGGTTACAACATTATGTATGGGCGTTCTTCTATGCCCTTATGGGATTTTATAGCAACAACTTTCAAACTTGGCATCATCGTTACACTCACCACACAAGCCGCTAACTATAACACATGGATTACAAATATATTTTTCACTGATCTGCCTAATGCGATTTCAAATGCTACACAAGGTGCAGTTTCTGATAAGAATGTCTGGGACAATATGATACAAAATGCTTATGCACACGCCTTCGATGCAGCAAATAAATACAACGGATGGACTGAAGTTGGTACGTTTATTGTTAACTGGATTGCTGGTCTTATTTGCTTAATTATTTCTGGGATTTTTTGCACCATTGGTTTTATCGTCACAATATTTGCTAAATTTGGATCATTTCTTGTCATATCAGTGGGACCAATATTTATAAGTTTTTCTCTATTTTCAACAACAAGGCGTTTTACAGAAGCGTGGTTAGGTCAATTAGCAAACTTCATTATTCTGCAAGTATTAGTCGTGTTGCTTGGTAACGTGTATGTAAGTCTTGCAATGGACATCCTTTCAGGTGACCTTACAGATATCATGTTTTCTGTACTTCAATTTTTGGTTATTGGCATTGGTGGCATTTATCTTTTTATCCATTTACCCGGAATTGCCTCTGCTTTAGCTTCTGGAGGAGCAGCTCTTACAGGTTCAACACACTTAGCTCACCATTCTAGTAGAGCAGCTGGGCGTGGTGCTCTTGCAGCCGCTCGTTCTGGTGTTAGCGGTCTAAGAGGTTTGGCATCGAAATTTAGAGGGGGTAGTACTACAAATGCGGGTAGTTAAAAAAATTGGGATTATCTTGCCATTTCTTTTTCTTAGTGGCTGTATGTCTTCATCAAACACGCTGAAATCACTCCCAAAGTGTGATGGATATTCTAAACGTCCACTCAACAGATCAATGTGGAATTGGGAAGGGAAGAAGCCCACCACAAGATCTATTATCATAAGTGGCAATACACAATCATCCGTAAAAGAGAGCAAACTTGAAACGCTTCTGGCAAAAAAACTAACGAATGAAGAAATGAAGTCTTACAAAAATTGCGGGCAAAAAGCATGAAAGAAAACGCCGTAGAACAATACATTGCTGAAGCACGCTCATTCGATCAAGATCGCATACTCGCCTCACGCCGCACCACCCGCATCTCGCTTGCCATTGCTGGCATAGCCGTTGCTGTTGCAATAATGTCTTCTCTGGCGGTCATCACCCTCACGCCCCTTAAAACCGTGGAACCTTTTGTCATCCGTGTGGACAATTCAACCGGAATCACTGAAGTTGTGGAAGCCTTAAAAGAAGGTCCCACCAATGTCGACGAAGCAATCACACGCTATTTTGCCGCAAAATATGTCCGCTCTCGTGAAGGTTTTGCCGTAGAAGAAACGCAAAATAACTTCGAAACTGTCTCTCTCCTCTCCTCTCCTGAAGAACGAGAAAGATTTGCTGGATGGTACGGAGCAAAAAATCCCCAGAGCCCACAAATCATCTACAAAAATGCCATTGCAACAATCACTATAAAATCAATTTCCTTTATCAACGATAAAGTTGCACAAGTGCGTTACTACAGAACTGTGCGTAACAACGACACAAACAAAGAATTCATCACCCACTGGGTTGCAACACTTACCTTTGAATATACCAATGCCCCTATCTCTGTCCAAAACCGTTTGATAAATCCTCTAGGGTTTATTGTTAATGAATATAGAACCGATCCGGAAGTGGTCAACTGATCATGACAAAAAAAATTCTTTTTCTCATTCTTAGGATTGCTGTTGCCTTTTCTTTGACGAATATAAGCTACGCAAGTGTTTTTCCCACCCGTGCGCCAAGCGATAGCCGCATTCGCTTTATCAACTATGATGCCTATAATGTCACAAAAATTATTGGCTCCATACGCTCATCGGTACAAATAGAATTTTCTCCCAATGAAGAAATTGCCCATGTGGCCATTGGCAACAGCGTTGCATGGGAAGTTGCCCCCGCTGGCAATATTCTTTTCCTCAAAGCAAGAGAAGTCCAACCCATTACCAATCTCCAAGTCGTCACCACAAAGCTTGATGGCTCAAAGCGCTCCTATCAATTTGAACTCATGATCAAAGATGGGGAAATTTCCTCTGGACAAGAAACATATTTCCTTGTGAAATTTCGCTACCCACAAGAAGAAGAAGCACAAAGAAGGCTCGCAGCCCTTATGCAACAAGAAAAAAAACAATCCCAACGGATTGATAATGTCTTCAACGCATATGAAACCTACGGACCACGCAATTGGGCTTACACCGCTCAAGGCTCAAGCGTACTCGAACCCTCCTCCGTTTACGACAATGGCAAAACCACAACATTTACATTTCCAGACAACCAAGAAATCCCTGCCA
>NZ_JAQITD010000052.1 GCF_028618555.1 Bartonella sp. CM31XJBT
TCATCAAGGCTACCGCTGGTCCCCACACATTGCCATCTATTTTCCCAACCGGAAAAGAATGAAATGGAGAAAGCGCTGCATAATTGCGGCTGGTTATCGCCCCAGAGCGGGTGCGATAAGCATAATTGCCAGGCAATTGTGCCCACCAAGCCGCCGCTAACCCTAAATCTTCCCGCGCAATGACAGCTCCACCATTTGTAAGATGAGAACGCGCTTTCGCAAGATTATCAGCAAGCTCTTGTGGTGTATCAGCAAAAACTGCCAATGATAAATGATGCTCGCCTAAAACAAAACGATTGGATTCAAGATCATCAAGCGCATCATCAAGTTCCATAATTTGTGAGCCCGCACGGTCTCCTGCATTGACCATTTGGTTTTGTTTGCGCCCCATAATCTGCTTGGCAATGTTTTTGCTCTTGAAAATAAAAGATTGGGTGAAAATAAATTCAAAGGGAAGGGTGAGCAAACCATCCGCCATGCCTACCCTGGTTTTTGCTGGATATTCTTTCCAACCAAACATGCCCGCAAAACGCTGTCCCGCCTCGGTGCGTATTTCTATGATCTCTTTCCCAAAAATGAGACGGTCTGAATAAACAGTCGACGCTATCGTCCCCCATGTCAACGGTATGCGTTCACGACGACCTCCCACCAATTGGTGGATAAACTCACTTTGCTGCGAATAAATATTGCCTTCATGTTCATAAAGGCTCAGTCTTTTTGCACCATAACGCTCTAAATTTTGAATAAGATCTGTCGTAATATCTTCAAGCTTGCGAACTGATTCTGCATCAACTTCTGTCTTTTCTTGCTTGGCTTTGCCTAAACGTTTGAAAAACTCCGCTAATTTATCCGTCTTATCAACGTGTGGATTCCACAAAATTGAAAGATAAAGCTCATTGCGATAAAGCTCCTGTGAAATCATCCGCTCGCGATATTTATCATCTAATTGCTTGGCAAATGCCGATCTAAAAGTCCCATCCGGATAAACGGTTTCACGCTTTCTGATGATATGGCTATAAAGCGCTATCCGTTCATCCGCTATGTTTTTAAACAGATTATTGAGCTGTTCGTGAAGCACATTCAGATCAATAATATCCGCTGTCTCAAAGTTAATCCCTTCAAGTTTAATAACGCTCATGAGAGCGCGTGAATCCAGCGCAATGATGTGTTTATTGACATGGCGCACATAAGGAATGATCGCCTCTGGCTGCTTTTCACGTTTGCGCTCTGTTCTATTCATTGTAATTCCTCATAATTACGAATTAATCGTAATGGAGAAATACTTCCCCCACCCCATAGACTCGAATTTCTGGCAAAAATAGATGTCTTTTGCCATGTCAGAAGAATACGAAATTTGTTATGGTCATGCTTTAGGATTTCCTTGAATATGAAATGCAGCATCACACCAAAGGTGATAAGAAAAATATTGCCTGTCATAATAAACAACATCATCGTTCCTATCGCATTTAATCCCATAGCTTCCACCGTCACGCCTGCGATCATTGCAGGGCGCGTGCAAGCAAGAAATAACGTATCTTCTGTTAGCTTGTCGTGCTCTTTCATGGCTTTGAAAGGCTAAAGTTAAGCGAATTAAGACATAAACATTGATGCGATTTGTGGTGCACCAAAAACAATGCCGATGCCAATACAAACAAAGAAAGCTTTACGCATTTCAACATAACCAGCAATCCATGCAAGCCCAATACCAGCAACCGCAATCGTCGCAATCGATTTTGCAATGTTTCCTGTTAAAGCTTTGACTAATTTATCAAGAGCGCCTTCAATTTTTCCAAAGTCACCTGCGGCAAATGCTGGTTCACTCAGTGCGATGAAGGCAATAAACAGCATCAATGCTGCTGTTAACCATTTCTTTTGGGTGTTGGATAGAATAGTTTTTTGTAAGGTATGTTCATTAATGAACGAATTATTCATGTTTTTCATGAAAATTCCCCCGCTTTATGTTTAAGTTGATCATAAAATTAATATTCAAAATATTAATCGGGAATCATATAAATGAAAAAATATTTTTTTCTATCGATAAATTAATAATATTTAATCTTTTATTATTTAATGAACAATAAAATACAGCAATATTCAAAATGATACTTTTAAAATCTCTTAGAGCAGCGACAATAAATATATTGTCTTAATTTATATTATTATTTTTGGATACTTTGAGATCACGGAAGTTATATTCCCATTGACTATTATCGATAAAACGTTCTCTCAAGCGCTACTAAAAAATCAAGGCAATATTCCACTACGAATTTTATCAGAAAAAAGTTAATCATTATACACACAGTCCTTGGTGGACAATTCTTGCAAAGAAAAATTATTGTGTTTAGAATTCATTTACTCGTATAGGTTGTTTTATACAGCGCTATATAAGAGCGCGTTTTCTTGGTTATATGTCATTTCGCTTTGCTGTTGTTGTAGGTTGTATTAGATTGTATTGCCATAAAAAACAGTTGTTGGAAAGCTTTACCATATTGAAAATCTTTTTTTTTTAATATAGCTTTGACCTTGACACGCTTTTTTCAAGCTAGGAGTCGTTTCAAATAGAGGGAAATATAATGGCAAAAAAATAAAAACCCAACTGCGTTAACAGAAGGGTTTCTAAAAAGCCCGTACTACATATACGGTAAATTAAATTCCACAAAGTAATTCCTAATTTAATTTATCGTGAAGCATTCTGCAAGAGAAATTTTGTAGAAAAGGGATATTTTTAGCATTTTTTGCCTCCAATAGAGAGGTTTTAAAAATTATGGTTAAAAAAACATCTGGAAGAAAGATAAATGCACATCATATAGAATTTAGAAAATTAGCAGAAACTGCTGAGATTGGTTCTGTAAGTCGTGGTCAATTGATTGGATTGGTTCATCAACTGGAACAGACTGATTTCATTAAAGAGAGTGAAGCTAAACTTCTTTTGAATTTGTTAAGGACAGCTCCAAAAGATTCATTTGAAAAAGGCGGGGTTCCTATTGTTTTCAAAAGCAATCGACAACTTAGTTATGACATTAAACGGAGTGAATCGCGCGTTAGTTTTTTACTTTCATGCCTTTATGACTGTGGTCTTATTGTTATGCGCGACTCTGGTAACTTTAAACGCTATCCTATACGTAACCATAGCGATGATATCGTAACAGCTTGCGGTATTGATTTACGGATTCTTGTTGCGCGATATCATGAACTTAAGCAAAAAGCAGACGAAGCTCTGGAATGTTATGATAAAAAGAATGAAGCTTTGCATTATTTTAGAGGATTGGTGCGTCAAATTAAAACCTGTTATACAGAAATGGAAGCAACTCCGTTTATCTCACTGCTTTTTTCTAGAATGCAAAAAATTATCCATATTATTGGTCGTCCGGCTAAAGCATCTCTTGAAAAATTATACAAAGCAATTCGTCTTTTTGAGTGGATTTTACAACGTTTTTTTGGGCAAAAAACATCAAAAACAAGATACACAGACCTTGCTGGCAAGATACACATAGAACATACAACCCCTAACTATAATTGTAATTGTAACAAAAAGGAGTGTTCAGATAACTCTGAACACACTCAAATCGTTAATGTGACCTCCGGTCACAATAAAATGGCTTATGAAAATATAGAGAACGGCAAAACCGAAACATCACTTCCTTCAAAAGGTAGTACATTGCCTCAAATTAAGCTGGAGATACTAGAAAAGGCTTTACCAAATGCCATCTTGTTTTCTGAATGTAGTTTCCAAACAGAAAGCGATTTGATACATTCTATGTATCCTATGTACAGAATGATTAAAGTTTCAGAACATGCCGCTGAACAAGCTACAAAAATCATGGGGCTTAAAAAAACAGCTCTGGCAATTGCCATCATTTTTGAAAAATATGCTAGAGGACTTGTAAAATCACCAGGAGGATATCTCCGCGGCATGATTGATAAAGAAAAAAAGGGGGAATTATATCTAGAGCGTTCTTTATTTGCTTTATTGAAACAAGATGATCAAGAAAAAATAAATAGTTTAAACTTAGAAAAAAATCAGAAAATAAAGCTAAACGAAGAAAAAAGATCTTTGTTTGAGTTTGAACTCAATAAAACGTTAAAAAATCTAACAATGTCAAAGGTTATATAAATAATAATTTATAGAAATAAATATTTTAATTATTTATCTTTAGGGACATTAATCCTTATTTTTAAAAGGCGTAAAGAAGGTCGAAAATGAGAAAAATTTTTGATTTTGAAAAAAGAGAAAGAGATAAATGATCAACTTATCCAGCGGGGATAACTTTTTAGAACCTCTTCCTCCAAAAAAAGATATATACAAGATATTTTTATTTAGCAATTATTTTATTAGATCTTTTATACTTTTTTAATGAGAGGCTATCTGCCTCTCAAACTCTCTGGAACGCTCACCAAAATCATGACATCAGATCCGCGTTTAATGAGAGGACTAACAATCCTTGGTTCTTAGTGTCAAGGAAACCATTACATGGCGCCTAACGGCGTCCTTGACAAAGAACCTAACGGCTTGTTTCGTCCCTCTCACGCGGCTCCGAAATCATGATTAAAAGGGTGAGCTTTTAGGGGCATATACTTCAAAAGAAAGAGATAAATATTATAAGCTATTTTATGAGATAAATATTTGAAAATATTATAAAAAATACCAAAAAAAGACAAAAAACAGTTGACAATAAATGGGTATTTTGCTATATAAATACTTAAGTGATCAAAACACTAATCC
>NZ_JAQITD010000053.1 GCF_028618555.1 Bartonella sp. CM31XJBT
CACAATAAGCGCCGTGAAATGGGACTTGGTCCTGTTACAAAACTCTCTTTAAAAGAAGCGCGTGAGCTTACAAGATATTATAGTGATATTCTTAAAGAAGGCAATGATCCTATTGTCTTTCGAGAACAGACTATTTTAAAACAGCAAAGCAATATTTTTCAAGAAATTGCAAAAGCGGCTTTTGAAAGCAAAAAAGCAGAGTTGAAAAATGAAGGTAAAAACGGCCGCTGGTTTTCTCCTCTAGAGTTGCACGTGATTCCACACATAGGCAAATTACCTATAGAAAAATTAACAGCCAATATCATCCGCAATGTTCTCTCACCCCTTTGGCATGAAAAAGCAGACACAGCGCGAAAAGCACTTAACCGTATCAATATTTGTTTGAAATATGCAGCGGCTCTTGGTTTAGATGTTGATCTACAGGCTTGTATGAAGGCACGCGCTCTTTTAGGAAAACCACGTGCGACATCAACAAATATTCCTGCTATGCCATGGCAAGAGGTTCCGGCATTTTATCAAAGCTTGGATGATAAGATCCTTTCAAATTTAGCACTGAAGTTACTCATTTTGACGGGAGCACGGTCATATCCATTGCGCTATTTGCGCCTTGAACAAATTGATAAAAATATATGGACGATACCAAAAGAAAACATGAAAGGTATTGTAGGGAAAGTTTCAGACTTTCGCGTGCCACTAAGTGGTGAAGCTTTGAGAGTTATTGAAAAAACTCTCCCCTTTGAAAAGAATGGTTTTCTCTTTTCTGGTCTTAAAGGTAACCCCATTTCTGATGCCACCATGGCAAAATATATGACAGTTTGTGGTTTGACTTATCGTCCCCATGGTTTTCGTTCAAGTTTACGGGATTGGATAGCAGAGACAACGTCAACACCGTTCGAGATTGCCGAAACTGTTCTTGCCCATTCAGTTGGGAGTTCAGTGACAAAAGCTTATATGCGAACGGATTTTTTAGAACAACGACATGTTCTCTTGGAACAGTGGGCTTCATTTATAACAGGATAGAATTTTTACAATTACCTCTGCAGTGTTTTTAGCTATTTTGGAGAGAAATTTGATATGTCCAATTCTGTGAAAATAACAGTTTTAAATGTGTAAAGCTATTATTGATAGTCTCCATGAGACGAGCAAAATTAAGAAACCATTTTCTAAAGAATTTCGCGCGTCTCAGAGTATGTTTAGAGTCGGATATTTGGTTTTTGTGTAAAAATACTTACAAACGCATCCATAATACGTGAAAAATCAAGCGCTAATAAGAGTATAATGAGTACAATCCATTTCGTATAACGCGACATCACTTTTACACTTTTGTAGGTCATGATGATTTCTTGAAGGGTTTCTTTTTCTGCTTCTGTAAGCTCTGTATCGTCTTGTGTTTTTTTTCTAGCCATGTTTCCACCCACACACGCGTTCACCTAGATTATTGTGCTTTAAGATCTCTCTTGCTAAGTTTGAACTGATGGCGTTCAGATCTTGCTTATCTAAATAAATTGGCAACCAGCCAACACAAGAAGAAGCATATTTATTTGTCGTGCAACCAGTCAGAGAGAGCAGCACGCACATCAGCATCACTTTTTTGATTAACTTCACTTTCCACCTCCAGACGTGTTGTGGCTGCTTTTAAAGCTTTTTCTGTTTGCTTTTGTTGCTCTGCTTTTTTCCCAAGAGTAAAAGCTCTTGCCAAGGCAATAAAAAAAGCGGCTAAAGCCGCACCTGTTACCATCAGATTTCTTTTCATCCATAAGATCATAGACGATGCTCCTGAAAGCGTTTAGCAACAAAGAAAATACCAGCACATGCGGCTAAAATCATAATGGTGGCCAAAGCCCATTGGATTGGTCCATTTCCTGCTAATAAGCCTCCAAGCCCAGAAAAAGAACCAATAATCGGTGCAAGGGCTTCGGCTTTGAAAACCCCCGTTGATGCTTGCGTTTCTACTGTTTGATAATTGGAGGAAACAAAAGCCCCTTTCGCCCATAAGCCTGTTTCTGCCGCACGCCGGTGTGCGAGACCTTCAAGACGCTTCCCGCCTGCTTTGGTCCATTTCTGCAATTCGGTTGGTACAGCTTCATATTCACCTTGATTGAGCTTTTTTAACAGTGTCGAGTTACAAAAGGCTCCTGTTCCTACATTATAGCAAAAGGACACTAACGCCGCGAATTGTTCATCTGTTAATGAAACTGTAACAGCGCGTTCAACAGCATTTTCAAATTGTCTTAAGTCTTGACAAAGAAGTTCTTCTGCTTGCTTTTCAGTGATTGTCATGCCTTCGTAAATAAAAGGTTTTCCAGCACTGTTTGTATGTCCATAACCTATTGTCCACACCCCAATGGCATCTTTATAGGCGTTTAAACGCAAACCTTCCCATTGTTTGATAAGTGCAAGTCCTTCTGATGATATTTTTCGCATATGCTTCTCCATAAAAAAAAGCTCCGCAAAAAGCAGAGCTGGATTAAAAAAATTGACATCTTTCTCATTCGGAAAGATAGCTTGGTTAAGCTTCATGTCGCTTTTTCATTGGAACAAAAGAAGATTTTTTCTCAACTTTTAATTTCTCTCTTGACAAACATTCGTTTATAAACGAATATAACATCATGTTTGAAATACGTCACTACCTTACTTCTGATGGCAAAGACTTGATAGCTGATTGGCTGCGAAAGCTCCGTGACATGCAGGCTAAAACTGCAATTATTCGCCGCCTTAATCGTTTAGAGCAGGGGAACTTTGGCGATTTCAAGCCGCTTCGTGAGGGTGTCCATGAATTGCGTATTAATGTTGGTCCTGGCTACCGAGTTTATTATGTCCAATCTGGAAAGACCGTATTGTTGCTATTATGCGGTGGCAGCAAAAAAACACAAGAGACTGATATCACTCGTGCATGTGCTTGCTGGCGTGATTGGCAAAACCGTGAAGATTAAAGGAGTGCAAAAATGAAAGACCGTAACCATGATGATGCAATGGCAGAAATATTCCGTGATGATCCTGAGTTGGCAGCGGCTACCCTTGATGCAATCCTAGCAGATGGTGATCAGGGTGAACTGCTTGTAACTCTACGCCAAATGGCCAAAGCTTATGGTGGTGTTCAAGCTGTAGCTAAAGCAGCCAACTTGAACCCAACACAACTTTACCGTACACTTTCAGAGAAAGGTAATCCAGAGTTCCGCAGCTTGAATGCTTTACTGCGTACCATGGGGTTTCGTTTGGCTGTACAGCCTCTTGAACGACCAGTTCCACACGTGTAACTTTAGTGTTCACTCCCCACCTTTAAAGATGGGGAAGGGAGGTATTTAAGCAATCTTTTAAATGAGGGGCTCTACATCTGGTTTATAACCTATCATGTATCCTCTTCGTCCATATGGATGACGCCTTCGCCTTCGTCGCATGCGTTTTGTGGTGCGTTTGGATCAAGGGTATCGTCCTTGTCTGGTGTGGTGTTTGCAACGTTTCCAGCTGTGTCTTCTTGGGCTTCATCAAAAAGTTCGCACTCTATTTTTGTTGTGTAACCACCTGTTTTATCAAGTTTGTGCTTAACACTTTTGATGCGCCATTCTGCTGGAATATAGGGGCGGAAAGGGGGCTCTTGAACAAGTTTTGCTTCTGCTTGTACAAACGGATCACCACCGATATCACATGAGAAAGAAGACTTACCGTGTGATGATTTATTGCGATAAGCAGCAATGGCTGCAACAGCCTCTGATTGGTTATGGTAGGTGTATTTGAGTTCATGAAACGGCGGATTACCAACTTTGACTTCTTTTTTTTCACCACTGCGTAAATCATGATAGGTTGCGAGAACACCGCCTTTTTTCTCTTTGTCTTCTTCTTGTTTTTCCGATTCTTTTTCTGCTTTTTCCGATTCAGATGATAATGGTGCTGTTCTGCCACTGTCATCCATATGGATAAAGTTTTCATCATCATCAATCTCTTCTGGTTCTCGTGCATCAGCAGCGGCTTTTTGGTCGTCTCCCACATCTGTTTCTAAGCCATTTGCTGCTCCTGCTTCATCCCGTGCGCTGTATTTAAAATCCCAAGAGGTACAATGTTTCTCATGAATAACAACAATAGGGAGTGTTTCACCGGTGATGGCTTTGCCTTCACCCCGTTTGGCGAGCACCAGTTTGCCATCAACGGGCTTTGCTACCGCATCATATTCTTCTGCAAGGCGTGCAGCAAAAGCCATATCACTTTCTG
>NZ_JAQITD010000054.1 GCF_028618555.1 Bartonella sp. CM31XJBT
ATTTATGGCAAGGTTTATGGGAATGCTTGTGTGAGTGGCTCTTGTGAGATTTATGGCTCTGTTTATGGCAATGCTAAAATCTCATATTGTGCAACAATCTGGGGGCGTGCTTATGGCAATGCAAAAATCAATAAAAAAAGCAAAGTAAGGTTAGTTCCAAAAAATTGTGAGGTTTATGAAAGGGATAAGCTTATCAATATAACTGATAAAACAGAATAAAAACAGGTATGGGGGGCGTGCATTCTTTATGGTTATAAACGCATATAAAATGCATTGCTATAAACATATCATAAAAGAGAGAGTAAAATAAAAAAAAAAGCCGTGCCAAATGATATGACGCGGCTTTCAAATAGCGTTTTTTATTGATTAAAATGAATCATCCACAATGGAGTAATGAATGCATATATACAAAACGTATCATATTGCAAGTTCTCTATTAGAGATATGAAAACTTATCAAAAGAAACGTAAATGTGCGTATGATCTTTAATCACTCATTTGAATGAGAGAGCCTATAAAACGCTTGTTATGGCTATCAAACGTATCAAACAAATCAAAACGCTCGGTAGCTTTATCAATCCAATCAAAAGCAAATGCATATTAAGTGAATGTCTTGTAAAAACGTTCTTTTTACATTTACGAGCGTTAGGTTTCAAAAGCAGCTTTTCATAAGATAAATAAACAAACGCTTTTATAAAGTGTAAGGTTTTTAAGATTTTGCTCTGCTGTGAAATCTAGATCTTCATTTTTCATAAATGAAACGTTCTTAAGAGCAAATGATAACTAAGTTATAACTGTAATAAAAAAAAGTTTTAACGTTTCTTATAAAGATCTCATTTTATGTTTCAAACGTTTAAACGTGCATTTAAAGAGGTTCTCATAAGCGTATTTGTACTTTTCATTAAAACCTAATTTCTTTAAAAATTAGCCGGTCCATTTTTGGGGGCGTTATCTTAGAATAGAGCATTCTTTAAACATTACAGCTTTTGACTCAAAATTAAGTAAAAACCGATACCTTATGATGTTACAACGATTTTAAATTTTACTTGCTTATCTTGTCTAAATAGCTGCCCCCAAATTTGGAAAGAGCTCTTTTGGTTTCGTATTTTTAAACTATAACTTTTAAAACGTTTTTAGTACCAAATCTAAAGTAGATAGTAATTCTACTGCCATGGCATTATTTGCCTCCATTTTTTTGTGGAAGCGAATAGTTCCATTCTTAAAGACTAGCCTGCAATCTATTCATTAAAAGGCTTTTCATTTCATAAGATATAAAAGACCTCTTTATCGTTTTCTAAACTTTTAGACAGCGTTTTAAAAGCGATCTTGTCCTTAATCCTTTTATGCAATCTTTAAAATGTTCGCTGTTATGATGATGCTGTTATGACAGCTCTCTATTTTGCGCTCGCCAATTTTGGCGAATGTTAATTTGCTCTTTTATGTGATTAACAATCCAATCTTTAAAACAAGATGTGATCTTTAAACGTATGTTATCGATATTTTCAAACGACTAAATTTAAAACAATGTGATTTGTGCTGTGATAAAAACGTATCATAAAATTTATGAACTGTTATGAATGATATCGGCTTTTCATTTCATTTGAATGCACACATGCGTTATAATATTTACATCATGATTTGCTTTTTATGGTCTATTCATACATGGCAATCTTATATAAAAAATAGTCAAATGAATCACGTATAAAAGTGTGGATTCTTAAGTGGATTCATATAAAATAATTTCACACAACCTATTGACTTTATTGTGTTTTTTTGATATGATATCGAATATCAACTTTACAAGGCATCTCATGATACTGACCACCATCAAATTCTTCGTATTCTCTTGTGCCATCATCATATTCGTAAAGGTTATAAAAATATTCTGCTACCCCTAATCCCCATGGTGCATGCCCCACCGCCGTTGCAACCCACTTTTTTTGCCCTTTCTGTTTACGTTTTTTTAAAAACATCTGGTTTAATATCCCCTATCTAAATCCATAACTTTACCAATGGGTTTATTTGCCTCAAAATGGACCGTACAGAAGCGTTTTTAATTTCAATGTGGTTTTTATCACAAAATCTTTAAATCGATCTGTACGGTGCCTTTCTGTCAATTTAAACGCATCTCTATTCTCAAAATCATCAGCAAATTTCACTACTTTGCTGTTTTTTCGGATCCTTTTAAATACGATTTCATGACTGATGCTCCCGAAAAAAGCTCTGCTTTCAAATTTCTGCAATACTCTGCAAGCTCTGCTCCTGTTGGCATAAAGGTTTTCGAAAAGCCGTTTGCTTTTCCGCATATGATATCCTTAACAGCCTGTTTAAGGGTATGTTCTGAAGCATCTGATAAGGCTATGCTATAGTTCAAAGCGATAACATTAGGGTCTATATTGGCTGGTATTTTTAGACCAGAAAGCAAATAAGCAGCCGCCTCGATATGTTCAACCGTAACTTTCCGTGAGAGCAGTGCTTGTAAGCGATTACAGTCTTGCAAAACTTGCGATCTCTCCTCCAGTGTCAATGGCTTTCCATGCATAGAGATTGGAGGATACACACTCCGATCCACTCTCTTGGAAAGTGCTTGCAAATGAACTGATAGCCTCTGTATCTCTGATGCATTCTGATCCATAAGAATCGCTAGTGGTGATTGCTGCTTTGAGTGTACTGAAGCTTTGTGAAAGGCTGTTTGTGAAGTTATTTGTTGAGAGCTTATAGCGTTCGTTTGCATATCGTTTCTCCTGTTCTAATTTCTTGGCTAGCGTTCCATTCTGGTTAATAATCCAACCACACCAAGCACTTTGCCAATCGCGATTGTTTGCATTTCGATATGGGTTGGCTTTCCAATGAAGTTTAAATCTTTCGAATTCTAATAACGCCTCATCATGCGTTAAGCCTTTATCGATTGCGTATTGCAAATCGGGTTCAAAATCTTCTGGTACGCTTCCAAGTTCTTTTTTCCCCTTACTTCGCTTGGCTTTCTTAGGAACGCTTGTCTGCTCGTGAATGGGAGGTTGGTTGGTTTGCTCTGATTGGCTTTCAACATCACACTCGATTGGCTCGTCAACTAAATCGATTGTTTCTAAATCTTCAAAATCAATTTCTTTTTTTAATAAAACGTTAGTTTTATTTTTTTTATATATGTTAATGTTATTGTTATTGTACCCTCTTGAAGAATCTTGAAGACATCTTGAAGAATCTTCAAGACTTCTTAAAGAATCTTGAGGCTTTCTTAAAGAATCTTCTTGATTTTTATGTTTCCTCGTATTGGCGGCTTTTGCTGCTCTTTCTGCAAACTTATTTAAAGTTTCGTCTGAATTTTTTAATTCTTCTTCAACATCTGGACACCACAAATAACCATCTTCTGAAAGAACAATATGTCCAGATCTAAATAAGTAATCTAATGCCTTCTGAAATCTTTTTACTGAACAACACGTAAAATGAGATAATATTTGCGCATCATTTACAAGAGGCTCTCTAGTGCGCAACATTTGCAATCGCAATCGCATATAAACATTGCCTTCAATTGCGGGTAAACAAGCGAGATCAAGAAGCCACTTGTCTGCAAAAAGCCTCGTCCATGGCAACTTAGTTGACATACTTCACCTCCCTTTCTTCATTATTATTATTGCAAGTGAAATTATCTAGCTCTTCAGTGACGTTGTTGAGTTCTTTTTCAACTTCTGAATTCCACAACCCACCATTGTCTAAACGTATGATGAATCCACCTTCAATCAAGGAATTCAAAGCTGCTTCAAACTCTTCTACTGGATAACCAACCCAAAAAGCTAATACCGTTAAGTCCTTTAAAATAGGTTCACCAGTATGGAGCATTAGAAGTCGCAACATGACATAGATACATTTCTCGGTCGGCGACAAACAACCAAGAGTAAGAAGCCATTTGTCTGCAAAAAGCCTCGTCCATGGTAATTTAATGGACATACCCCAATTCCCTTTCTTTAACTAAATATAAAATTGCTAAAGCATCTGCTTCGTTATCATCTTTCGGATTGTGCCCTTTTGCACGCACCGCCTTAATCATCTCTTCTTT
>NZ_JAQITD010000055.1 GCF_028618555.1 Bartonella sp. CM31XJBT
TATGACTTAGAATAGTTTCAGCGACTTCATAGGGAGCATCGGTTGTTTCAGCGAGCCAATTGCGTAAACTAGAGCGAAATCCATGGGGGCAGGCTTCAATTTTATTTTTTCTCATATACGTAGCCATACATTTCTCAGCGAGGGGACCACGACCTCTAGCAGAAAAAAAGAAATCATTGCGAGAGAACAAGCGCGCTTGTTTTAAGATTTCTAATGCCTCTGATGATAGAGGCACGCGAAACTCTTCTGTAGTATCACGTCGACCTTTCATATTTTCAGCAGGGATTGTCCAGATATCGCCATCAACTTGGTCTTTATGAATATGACACAAAGGATTGGTACGAACCCCTGTCAGAATAAGCAAACGCAAAGCCAATTGTGTTAAGGTTGATGCTTCGCAAAGTGTTTTATAAAAAGTAGGCACATCTCTCCAATCCATGGCTGGTAAATTTTGTGTTTTATGACGTTGTTTACCTAAGAGCGCGCGTGCTTTTTCTGTTGCTTGTAAATCAACATTCAAACCCAAGGCAGCCGCATGTTTGAGACAAAGATTAAGACGCATCAGTGCTGTTCGAGCAGTTCCAGCTTTTGTATGCCAAATAGGGGCAAGAACATTGCGTATCTCTGTTTGTGTAATCTCAGAAACGGGCAGACAGCCTAATTTGGGCAGAATATGAAGGCGTAATGGTAAAAACCAATCCCCATCTTTACCATCATTTTTTAATTCAGCTTTACGACTTTCAAAAGCATCCAACGCGATATCTTTTAAATAATGGAGATTGCTTATTGCTTCACGCTTTTGTTTATCGCGTTCTTTAATAGGGTCACGACCCTCATGCAAAACAGAACGCCATTAATTTGCTAATTCACGGGCTTTTTTTAAAGAAACATTTTGCAACGCTCCCAAGCCCATTTCACGGCGCCGACCATGAATGGTAAAACGGTAAATCCATTGAGCACCTCCATCTTTACGTTTGTGAAGAAGCAAGCCAGCACCATCATTATATTTGCCAGCCCCCAATGTTGCGACAGCCCTTGCATTAAGACGGTTCATAAGAGCCATTTTTAGTCCTTTCTTATACAAATTTGATCCACACACTCATCCCACTTGTTATGTGCAAATAGTGGTTTTGATTGATTCAAGATAAACAGATTTGAAATGAGAGAATCTTACGTTATTCGGGACTCTCACTCAACATACAAAACAGTGAATTATCATTATAAATCAATGTATTGTACGATTATGGAGAGGTTTTTTAACACAAAGATCATGGAAGGAGGGATACAAAATCTTTATGTAGAAGAGGATCTAAACGATTATAGCAGTTTTGCATTTGATACGAAGGTCTTTTCTGGTGGAGAGCAACACATTTTAGCGGGGGGAATCGCGATTGGCGTTCTTTTACAAGGGAATGCTTTCCAAGCAATAGATTTAGGAGGCTATGTAAAGGATTTAATAATTAGAGATCAAGCACAATCGTGGTTACATTTTGGTGCAACATTAGAAGGAAGCACTATGATTCATGATTCTGGACGGATTTATCTTTATGCTGGTGCTGAGCGATCTCGTACTGAAGTAGAAAAAAATTGTCTTAAATGGCAGAGATACAAAATTGTATGCGATTGCCTCTAATATAGATGGTGAAAGTTCTTTGATTGAGAATCTGAGTGGGAATGGTCGTGTTATTTTTACTTCTACCGTGTTTAATCCACATTACTCTAAATTTGAGGTCGGTAATCTTTCAGGTAATTTACATTTTAGGTTTAATACTAATTTTGTAGAACAGCGCGGTGATTATCTTCTGATAAAAAGAGGAGCAGGTCATCACACCATAAGCGTTATCGATTCTGGTGTTGAAATGACCGATTCTCTTCTACAAAATCAGAATTTAATTTTGGAGCTTGATTTAATTCATGTTCAAAGCGGAAATGCACATTTTACTCTGATAGATTTTTGGGGTGAAGAAATAGCTACTGTTGACAATGGAGTCTACATGTACGCTCTTAAGAAAAGAGATCATAACGGTGGAAAGATTTGGTCTTTATCGACACCATCTACATCGGAAAAATTTCTACTCCGATCTTTCCTCCCTCTCATACGAAGTTGCCTATAGCTGAATCTTTTGAGCAAGAAAAGTATGGTTCTCCTTTGGAAGATTCTATAACCAATTCTTATAAAGGTGATTTCAGTTTTTATGCAGAGGATTTCATTACTGGTACACGTGAAAAAATTTTGCAAAGCTCCGTACTTGATGACAATAGCATAGTTTATATTGCTGGTGATGGAGAAGCGGATGATTTTAAATTATCCATTAATAATACGGTTCCAGAAACTGCAACACTCTATGTTGAGACTGGTGGTTTTAGTAAGAATACAACAATTGAAAATGGTGGTTCAGAGATTGTAGGGGAACAGGGGATCTCAGAATTTACGATTATTTACGAGGGTGGAAAACAAAGAGTGGAGGGAGGAGGAACCGCATTGAGAGCTGAAATTTATGGTGGGGAGCAGCTTGTTTTCGGAAATGGTTATGTAAATGGTGGAATTGTGGGGAGCAGTGCTTATAACACGACACTTTATGGTCAAGGTGATACGCTGGGACAGCAGAATGTATATGATGATGGGATGGCTGTGGGAACAAAAGTGATGAGTGGAGGAGTACAAACTCTTGCTAAGTGGTTTCCTAATGATGATAACTTTGCAGAAAAAGCCGGCGATTTAGCTGTAAATGCTGAAATTTTTTCAGAGGGTGTGCAGCGTGTTTTAGCAGGAGGTGAAGCAAATACAGTCATTTTACGCACTGGTGGTGTTCAAGAAGTCTATGCAGGTGGAATTGTAAAGAATCTAACGATTGAAGGTAATGCTAATTCATGGATTTCTCCTGGTGCAATATTAGGAGGAGAAATAAAAGTTCAGGATTTTGGTGGGCTCCATCTTGATGCTGGAGACGATGGTCAACAAACTATAGTAGAAAACATTGAATTAAATGGAGAAGACGCTCAATTATACTCCGTTGCTCGTGGGTTTGACGACAAAAGTACACGCATTCAGCAGTTAAGCGGTGTAGGAAAAGTCATTTTTACCTCTTTTGAAGATGATTTATATTACTCTCAGCTTTACATTGATAATCTAGCAGGGAGTCTACATTTTAACTTTAATGTTAGCCTTGCAGAAGAAAAAGGTGATTACCTCTTTATTGAGAATGGGAGTGGTTTTCATACAATAAGTATCGTAGATTCTGGTATTGAAATTGTTGATCCTTCTTCAGCAGGACTTGATTTAATTTTTGATCAAAGTGGTGGCGCACATTTTACCCTGAGAAGCTTTTCTGGTGCAAATGTTAAAACTATTGATGGCGGAACCTATACGTATGGTTTAAAACAGAGAATTGATGAGGATGGGGGTGAAAAAGTTTGGTATTTATCTGCAGTATTTATTGATAATGTTTCATTTCTCAACAGTTTACCACGTAGTAGAAGCAGATCTGTGCGGCATTTAAATCAAAATCAATCAGTTTCTTCTCTTTCAACGATTGCAGCATCACAAGAGCATGCTATTAAATTGCCACGTCGAAGAAAAAACCGCCAAAACTTGAGTCAAAGATCTCCAGCTTTTGTTTCTCCAACTGTTTCCTCTCTTGGAAGTCACGTTATTGAAGTCTCAGGTCCAGCGAGTTCTCATCCTCTTTCTGCTGAAGAGCAACAAACTGCTATTTCAGAATCTTCTCACTCTTTAGCCGATCAGATGATTGTGCGTCCAGTTCATAAAGAACAGCCTTCTCCACAATTGAGTGAGACGCTTTCAGTTTCTCACTTTTTGACCACGCCCTCTACAGATGC
>NZ_JAQITD010000056.1 GCF_028618555.1 Bartonella sp. CM31XJBT
GTAACGCATTCCACCGCCTTCAAAACGGCGCGATTGAAAATTCACGGTACCACTGAACATGTCACCACTTGCACCACGTATCGCCCACCCCGTTTTGGTACCTAGATCAAAACAAAGAATCGTGTTATTCACCACGCCACTCAATACATAATGTGTTTTATAAAATTGCTGTTTTCCCATAAGCGAGGGGAGAAAGATGTATAGAATATGGAAACAATACTTAAATGGATAAGTGCATTGGACACTACTGTCATTGCTATTCTTAATGGAGTTTTCCTTTTTTGGTTTAGAAAACAAGACATGAAAAAAATAGATGAACAAATCAAACATCTTGAAAGCCAAGCTGAAACAGCAAAAGAACATGTTTCCATTTTATGGGAAGAAAAAAGAATACGAGACTTAGGTCCAAATCTAAAGGTTGTTATAGATGGGAAACCATACGCATATAGGAGCGGTAAAGATTTCCTTATTGACATAAATGTAATCATAAAAAATCCTACAAAATATTCAATAAAAATGAATAATTTTCAGATAGATAAAAAAAGTCCGTTTGCATTTGTTGAGGGTGGTTCTATAGATCATGTAATAGCTTTTACCCCTGAGAATGAAAAATACATGGGGTTTGAAAGCCCTTTTAGAGCAGACTTAAACTCTCAGGACATATGCGGCTATTTTAGTCTAAAAAGACATGAAAAAGCACTATTTACTCTCACAGTTCGCCACCTCAAACCAAATATCGAAACTGTACCAATCTTTATCATTGAACACACTTCATCAAATCACCCAGAAAGAGTGGTTCAAACTAAGTTTTGGCCTAGCTTTTTTCTATCTTTTGAAGAATAGAAAATGTTAGAAGGAGATAATTTTTGAATTATCTTTTCTTGCTCGTGTATTATTTTATCTTTTTCCATTATCTCATCTCTTAAATTTTGTGTCTTTTTATAGAAGTAATAAACGTGATAAAGTGCCACTACGTTACAAATTATTAATGTGATATATTTAGATAAATACTTAATTTCTTCTGGACTCATCTTTCTCTCCTCACTTACCCTTCTTCTTACTCTTCTTATTCTTATGAGCCGGCGCTTTTACTGCTTCATCACGCGGCTTAAGCTTTTGTGTTAGTCTTTGAATTTCCGCATCACGTGATTGCACATCTGCTTTTAGTGCCTCTATCGTTTCACTTTTCCGTTTAAAGTCTTCTCGGTACGCATCTATCTTTTGTTTTAGTTCATCAATTTCCTCGTCACGTTCTTCAATCTCTTGCTTCAGTTCATCAATTTCCTCGTCGTCACATTCTTCCATCTTTTGTTTCAATTCATCAATTTCCTCGTCGCGTTCTTCAATCTCTTGCTTCAATTCTTTAATTTCCTCGTCGCGTAATTGAACATCTGCTTCGAGTTCTTTAATTTCCTCCTCACGTTCTTTAATCTCTTGCTTCAGTTCTTCCATTTCCTCGTCGTCACATTCTTCTATCTTTTGTTTCAATTCTTCAATTTTCTCGTCGCGTTCTTTAATCTCTTGCTTCAATTCTTTAATTTCCGTATCACGTGATTGAACATCTGCTTTTAGTGCCTGTATCTTTTCACTTTTCCGTTTAAACTCTTCTCGGTACGCATCTATCTTTTGCTTAAGTTCTTCAATTTCCTCGTCACGTTCTTCAATCTCTTGCTTCAGTTGTTTAATTTCCTTGTCACGTTCTTCAAGATCTGCATCACATTCATCAATTGTTTGCTTGCTTTCCATTAAATACCTAAACTCATTCTCTTTCATTTTTTTCTTAATATCTTGAACCTGCTCTTTAAGTGCTTTAACTTGGTTGCGATAATGCAATGCAATACGAAACATCACTCCGCTTAAGAGCAAAACTGAAACCACTGCTATCCATAAAATTTCATTCGAACTCATCTTTATCTCCTTTAATTTTTATGAGGGCGGTCATCATGACCAATCTGTTGTGCTTCGCATTCCATTAAAAAAAGAATGCAACAAGCCGCATGTGCCAAGTGTGATAAATCACTCTCAGCATCCTTATGCTCTCCACCAAACCATGCTAATAAATGACGTAAAGCAGCACCGTGAAACCTGCTCCAGTGCATGCCATTACGCCAATTGTTTGCTCCGTACTTCTTTGCCCCAAACTCTAAAACTTTACCAATTTCACGCAGTGCCAACGGCGGTATAAGCTCTACACGAGGCTTACCATCATCATTCTTATGCGCTTCATTTGCATTATGTGAACACATATAAACTCTGTCGCCACCATATTCTTCAGTGCCGCAAACATATGCATTTCCATAAATCTTGGACTTACCATAAACCACGGCATGACCGAACACCTTAGCAGCATCACAAACCTTGGCATAACCACAAACCTTGGCGTTGCCATAAACCTTGGCGTTGCCATAAACATGGATATTATCGTAAACGTAAGCATTACCAAAAACCGCAGCTTCATCACAAACCTTGGCATTGCCAAATACATGCGCATTACCACAAACCTTGGCGTTGCCATAAATCGCAGCTGCTAAAAGAACATTGGCATTCTCATAAACACGGGCATTGTCATAAACATGAGAAAAACCAAGAACCTTGGCATTGCCAAAAACACGTGCATCACCATAAACCCATGCCCTATTCCCAACCCAACAATCACCTTCATGACTTAGGTTGTCTTCTTTCTCTATATAGCCTCCTAAATCACCTGCTTTAACATCACCAAAGTCTCTCAGTGCACGAATGCGGTGAAGTGTTCTGCCATCAAACTCAATTGTTTCATCAGTAAGTTCGTATTTCTTTTCTACAGCCATCATCACCTCCTTAAGGCTGCAAAGTCTCACGCGCGCTATCAACGCCGGAACTTTTTGCAATTGAAGGAAAATTCTCTTGATACCAATCGCTAGGGCTTATGTAATTATCGGTAACTTCTGCTATCTTTTTTATTATCTTAGGATGCGGAAATCGCTTCTTATTTACATAGCGTGCTACAGATGCTTGCGTAACACCTACCAAAATCGCAAACTCGGCATAAGTAATATTATTCTTTGATAAATACAGTTTTAGTTTAGACATTCCTTTTTATACCATATCGGTATTATTAAAACAAGGAAATTTTACCATATTGGCATTTGAAAGGATTTTTTTTTTAATTAGGATAAGAATCATGAATAATTTGAAATTTTTCAGACAAAAAGTCGGTTTAACTCCAAAAGAATTAGCCGAATTGGTGGGAACTAGTCAGCCACAAATTTTTCGTTTAGAAAATGGGCAACGAAAATTAACAAAAGAGTGGGCTATACGTTTGGCACCACACTTAAAAATTACTCCCAAACAATTGTTGTTTTCAGGAAATAAGCCTAATAGCTTAGATGAACAAATTGAAGATATGTTAGAGCATCTAAGCTACGATAATAAGGTTAAACTTCTGGATCTCCTTTCTTCATTTTATCAAGATAAAAAAGAATAAACTCTCTTTTTTCATCTTCTGTCAATTTATTCCATAGTTCCAATATTTGCGTATTAATTGACCATTTTTCATCCATTTGTTCTACTCATAAAAAATAAAAAATAAAAAATAACCATTTTGGTATTGACTTTAAATTACCATTTTGGTATCAAGATATCCCATATCTTAGAAAATAACTTTTGCCAATAGGCTGTATGGAGGCATTTGTGAATAAACCAGTGTTTATAAATTCTGATGAAATTCTCTTAGTGATGTGCGAAAATGAAGAGCAAAATCTCGCTAAATCTGGTCCTTTCTTAGAAGAAAGTGACATGATCAA
>NZ_JAQITD010000057.1 GCF_028618555.1 Bartonella sp. CM31XJBT
AACAGGAGCCCCCATGCATCCGAGAGAAACGATAAGGGAAAGCTTTGTTGCTTTGATAAAGGCAGCAAAAACAGCAGCTGGTGACAATGTTTTCAATATGCGTGATTTCAACTTCTCCCCTGAAAACACGCCTGCAATTAACATTTTCACACAAAGTGAAACGATTGAAGATGGCTATGATTATGGAATAAGGCGGCGTGTTTTAACGCTAGATGTTGAATGTTATGCGACATGTGAAGATGGTGCACGCTTTGTTGACCAATTAGCATGGGAAGTTGAGGAGGTTTTCTACGCTAATCCCAATCTCAACAACACAGTTGAGACATGCCGCCTGCAAAATATTGCTTTTGCCTTTGGTGATAATGGCGCCCTAGCGCTCCATGGTGCAATTCTAACCTTTGAAGTCATTTATGTGACAAATATCCCCAACATGGATGAAGAAGACGGCAGTGTAACAGCAAAACTCGTTGAACCTTTCTTAAGTTTTGAACCAGAAACAGGCGTAGAAAACCAAGATAAATACCATAAAATTGAAGGTGGACATGTTAGAGCGGCGCGATAAAGAAATCACAGATCTAAAGAGACGTGTGGCCAATATGGTTGTGGTGGGAAAAATTAGCCATGTCGACCATAAAAACGCACGCTATCGGGTAAAAAGTGGCAATCTTGTCAGTGACTGGATTCCAGACACACAAGCCCGCGCCGGTAAAACACGCTCTTATGAAGGGCGTGATATCGGAGAGCAAGTGATTGTTGTCTCGTCATCCGGAGATTTATCACAAGGGGTGATTGTTGGTTCACTTCATACCGATGCTAATCAAGCAGCCGATAAGGGCAGCATTCACCGAACGATATACCCTGATGGAACCAGCCTTGAATATGATGATGAACAAAATACTTATGGAATTCACATCAAATCCGGCGGAAAATTTATCCTGACAATCGCTGATGGTGTGTCACTAAAAGGTGATGGGGGCAAGCTAGAGCTTACCGCACCGGAAGGCATAAAGATTGTTTCAGAAAGCGATATAAATTTAAACGCAAAAGGCAACATCTCTTTGAAGGCAGGTGGTGGCATTTCACTGAATTCGAATGATAGTCTCTCTCTTCATTCTGGGAATAATGTTTCCATTCACTCAAGTGGATTAAGACATAACGGCACCAATGTAGGCGCAACCCATGTTCATGGCGGTGTTTATTCTGGTGGTTCTATGACAGGAGGTCCCAATTGAACAGTGGAATGGACCGCACAACAGGAAAGCCATTAACCGGCATTGATCATTTACGCCAATCAATCCTTGATATTTTGTCAACACGGATTGGTTCGCGTGTAATGCGGCGTGATTATGGTTCACGCGTTGCAGAACTCATTGATGCTCCAGTGAATAATGCTTTTGCTGTTGCCCTTTATGCTGCTGTTGCTGAGGCTTTAGACAAGTGGGAACCGCGTTTTAAATTGAAAAAAATTGATTTTAAATGGAGTGAGAATGGACACGTTTCTTTGTCCTTTGAAGGTATTTATTTGCCATCCGGCAAGCCCATTACCATGGAAGGATTATTGATAAAATGAATGGATTGCTTGCAAAACCCGAAATCATCACAGAACTTTCTTTTGAGGAAATACGCGCTGCTGCTCTTGCCCATTTAAAAGAGCTTTTGCCGGAATATACCATTCTTGAAAGTGATCCGGCTGTAAAAGTCATTGAGGCTTTTAGCTATCGAGAGTTGCTTTTAAGACAGCGTATTAACGAGGCGGCACGCAACAACATTCTTGATTTTGCAACCGGTGAATCTCTTGACGCTTTGGGAAACTGGCATGGTATTGCCCGCATGGAAGGGGAAAGTGACGAGAGATATCGTGAACGCATAGAGCTTCATACCCGTGGTGGCAATGGGAGCGGGACAGAGCCCTATTACAAGCTTATAGCCTTAACAGCAGATAGTCGTGTTAAGGATGCGATTGTTTACCGTAAAGGCAAAGACCCAACCATCTATGTTGCTCTTTTTGGCAACAATGAAGAAGGAACGGCCTCTGAAGATCTCATACAAACAGTCTCAGAAGCTCTTCACAGAAAAAATATCATCATGACCAATGATACAATCATTGTTCACGCTGCTGTCAAAAAAGTGCTGGATTTAGAAGCAGATGTTTGGCTGTTACCAGAAACATCTTTGAAAATTCTCACAACAATGGAAACAAATTTAAGAGCAGCATGGAGACAAGAACAAGCCATTGGTCGTGAATTAAGTTTGTCGTGGTGGATTTCAAAACTAATGATTTCTGGTGTCCAAAAAGTCATTGCCATTACCCCAACACAAGACAGTATGGTTTGTGATGAAGAAATTTTATCGATTGGAAAAATCACCTTAAACTTCAAAGGACGTGCCCGCTAATGGTTGGTTCCCTCCTTCCCACAAACGCGACAGAATTTGAAAAGCGCCTTGCCGATGCTTGCGATTTTCATCAAGATATTGATGGTTCTGTTTTGGGGATTTCACGCGCAAAACTGATCACACGCCCTCCCCGTTTCTTGCCGTGGCTCATTGAAGAATACGGGCTTGGTGAACTGACACCTTATGTTCCAAACCTCTATGATTTGATTGATCAAGGGCTTCAATGGCAGAGGATACGTGGCTCCCTTGCGGCAATAGAGATAGGGCTTGAATGGCTAGAGATTACAGCACGCTTTCAACCCGCCTGGACGGGGCGCGCATGGTGGAACTCCTTTCAACTTGATTTTGATCAGTTGCCTGAACGCAAAAACCTTGAAGCCATTGAAGCGATTACCGACCTTTCCAAAAGTTTGCGCTCTGATTTTCGTCGTGGGACCTATGGTTATGATGTGCAAGCTGTTGAATGCAATATGTCACGGCTTGATGACAGCATGTTGGAGTATGAAAGCGGTGTTCGCTTAACAGCTGGGGACACTTTGTTTTCCTTTGGGCGCACAACAGAAATCAATCATACCCTCACAAAAGAAGAAGGCAAGCTTATTGGCAACTGGATTGATGACTTTGACGAGGAGTTAAGCTGGAACCAAATTGATTACCCTTGGGATTTGGCAAATTTTCCGTGGTGTTCGGTCAAAAAACATGAACGCGATATACTCATGGCAGAGTGGTTTAGCAACCGCACGCTTTATCTCGTGTTAAGAGACAGCCAAAATAGCGTGATTGGGTATCGCAGATGCTATGCTGTAGCGCCTGTCGAACAAGCTTTGGATGGTGTTTACAGCCATTGTGGCGGCAGATTCCAGCCCTCCTCGATGGGCACGGCGCTTTTTCTGGCAGCACGCACAGATTTTCATGATGTTGACGGGAAACAAGCAGCTTTTGTTTCCATTCTCGTTCACGGCATTCCCAAACAAGATGTCCCCCTTGATATCCCCCTGGGCAAGCTTTGGTGTGATGCCAATGAACTAAATGGCGGTGTCGAGATACTCAAAACACCCATCAATATTCCTTTGCGTGCCGATGTTCGCGAACAATTCAAGATTTTATTGAGGTTTTAATATGAAGCATGAAAGTGGTTTACCCTTTGCAATTGACAGATCTCGCGGCAAAGAGGAACAACAAAGCGTTGTCTTTTATGGCACGCGTCCCTTTATTCAAGCGGGTGAACTCAATGAGGTTCAAACCATCATCAGGGGGCGGCATGACCGCTTGGGGCGCCTTGTGGCACAAGAAGGAGACCGCGTTGAACGGGCTGATGCTTTTGTCAACAAAGAGACAAGGACCGT
>NZ_JAQITD010000058.1 GCF_028618555.1 Bartonella sp. CM31XJBT
AATCCAGGTGTGATTTGGAACAATCATGCGCAAGAAGTGGGGCAATCGCAGTTGGGGGGCATTATGCCGGGCAATCCGCATTTGCGCCTCACGGGTTCAGCGAAAGTGATTTTAAATGAAGTGACCAGCAGCAAGCGCAGTGCGCTTCATGGTCCAGGAGAGGTTTTTGGGAGCCCAGCCGATGTGATTATAGCCAATCCCAATGGGATAAGCTGTGATGGTTGCGGTTTTATCAATACGCCCCATGCGACCTTAACCACAGGTGTTCCCGAAATTGATGCGAGCGGTTTTTTGAAAGGCTTTGAGGTGCGAGGTGGGGATATCACCTTTGGCGCCAAGGGAGCCAATTTTTTCTCAGGCCAAGGGGCTGTTGATATTGTCGATATTGTTTCACGCACGGTGCATTTTGAAGGAGCTGTTGCGGGCAGAGAAATTGGAGTGACAGCAGGGACGGGTCACTTTGATTATGCTTCTCGGCAGATGAAAGAGCTAACTGATATTACTGGTAAACCGGAATATGCGATAGATGGTTCTGCTTTGGGGGCTCTACAAGCGGATCAGATTAAACTTGTGGCAACAGAAAAAGGTGTTGGGGTTCGCATGCGCCATGATATGGCAGCCAATGCGGGGCAGTTGCATCTTTCTGCTGATGGGAAAATCTCGTTGAAGAATGTTTTTGGTCATGGGGGCGTTGTCCTCAAATCGAAAAGCCAGAGCGTATTGGCAAAGCACATCACCTCGAAAAAGCATATTGATATTGCCGCCCATAAGGATGTGACGTTAGAAACGGTTGGCGCTGAGGGTCATTTGAAGATAGAGGCGCAGGATGGGCTTTTATCGATTGCCGGTAAAGCAACATCGGGAGGCAATATGGAGCTTTCTTCGCGCCAGACACTTCAAGTTTCAGGGCTAGGGTCAGGTGCTGATATGGCTCTTGAATCGGGCGGAGACTTGAAGCTTGAGGGGATTGTTTTAGCGCAAGGGAACCTCAAGGCGCATGCCGGTGGTGATATACAGGCGCAGCTTTTAGCCGGTGGGGTTGATATGGCGGCAACGGGTGCTACTGGTGTTGTTGTTCTTGGCACCCAAGGGGATGTTGATCTCCAGAGCAGTCAAGGTGCGATTGTCGCTGAAAGTGTTTATGGGGCAGGAGATATCACCCTGGTTTCTCATAATGGGCTATCTGTTTCTCAAACAATTCTGTCGCATCAAAATGTTGCCATTCAAGCACAACCAGAAACAAATGCTCCCGTTCATTTTAGACAACTTTTAGCCTATGGTAAGGCAAATATTGAGGGTGGGGCGGTTGACTTTTCTTCGCTGATGACGGGTGAAGAAGCTTTTTTAAAGGTTGGCAGCCTTGATGCAGGCACACTGATGACAGGTGTCGTTTCTACGGGCGGTTCAGGGGATCTTGTTTTAGATAAAAACGGCTTTCTTTTGATTACAGCAAAAGAAGGGGTGAAGGTTGGTCAGATTGCCAGTGGTGGCAATATTGAAATTTTTGCAGGCAACGACATCTATTATGATCAGGTCATGGGCTATGGCAGCGCAACATTGACATCGGTATCAGGAGAGATCAGTGTTGAGAATGTGCTGTCTGCTGAGGGGGATGTGAGATTGACAGCAAACACTCTCGATTTAAGCAATAATCGTTCTCATATTTACACGCCGCAAACGCTGTATTTAATTGCAGATCATATTGATGTCTCAGAGAGCGAATTGGCTTATGGCGGTTTAGATTTTAACAGCACCAATGCCCTTGATATTCACAATGCGCGGCTACAAGCCGTGACAGATCAGGGAGGGACTGGAGATATTCTTTTTGTTGCTCCAAGCGTTATGGTTGATGAGACAACTTCTGTTTTAGCAGCACGAGATTTCGTGATCAAAACGGGAGAGCTTGGAAATAGCGGTCAATTGGCATCGGGGCAGGATTTAATCTTTAGCGTGACGGGGGATGTGACCAACAACAAAACGGGCTTAATTTATGTGAAGGGCAATGGTGTTTTACAAGTTGATGGTGCTTTGCTCAATGATTTTGGCACCATAATGACAGAAGGTGATTTATCTTTCACCAATGCAGCTGGCAGCGGAAAAAGCCTTTCGCTTGTGAACAAAGCAGGCTTTATTCAAGCTGGTGGAAACTTAAATATCCAAACCAACACCCTGAAAAACGAAGCTGATAGCACGCCTGTCATCATGGAAAAAACGGAATATAGCGATATTTCTTTCCAAAGACCAAAGGGTTCTGATCAACTCAGTGATGGGATGTTATATCAGGAGGACCCCAATCTTTGGGGAAAGGGGCACGAATATCAAGAAGATAAACTAATAGGAAAAGGGCATGTAGAACTTTTTTTGGATATTCCACTTTGGGCGAGCAAAGAAGGAACCTATGGCACTGCAATTTCAAGCGATGGAATAGTTTATAAGGCATTCACTTGGAAACATAAGTCTATAAAGAAGGAATTGTCTGTACACCGGTATCAATGGAATGGTGATAGGTGGGGGGTCTTATCCCCAAATGAACACTGGTCACATATGACAGAAAAGACTGTCACACAAGCATTTTCGCATAAACCAACTGTTTCGGGGGTAATACAATCTAGTGGCAACCTCATCATTAACGCTGATACCATTGACAACCATTATAGCTCTATGAGAGCAGGGGGAAATGCCAATATCCACGCCAATGTGCTCACCAATTTGGGGGCAACAGCTTATAAAAACACTTATCTTGGTTGTCAGGCTTATACAGACAGTTGTTATGGCTATAAAGCTGATGGAAGCCGCGATGTTTCTTTAGATATAGCCAATGGCAAGGATCGCCATACTGGTTCAGAAGCTTTGGAGAGCGTTCCTGGTCTTGTCCAAGCGGGTGGCACTTTAAATATGGTGGTCGATCAACTCAATAACACGGCAGCGGAAGGTTCGATTACAGGGGATGCGCATTTTAAAGCACAAGCAGCTGAACGTAAACCACTGGAGTCCTTAAGTGGTTTAACCGGGGTTGATGCTCTCTTTACACCAAAAGTGGATCTCAATAATGCGGGGGAACTTGCTGAGGGGCTTCCTTTACCAAAGCCCCAATCGGGTGGGGTTGGGGGCACGCTGCCCAATCAAAATTTCATTTATGAAACGCGGGCAGAATTCCTTGATGTTGGCAAGTTTTATGGCTCAGCCTATTATTTGAACAGAATTGGTTACAATCCTGACAGAGAGATTTTTTTCTTAGGCGATGCTTATTTCGAAAAGCAGCTGATTGAAAAACAAATGCGTGATCTGGTGGGTCAAGGTTTGGGCAAAGGTTCCTTTATTCCTGGAAGTGATGCCATTGAACAAGTCAAAACTTTGCTGGATGTCGGGGCAGAATATGCAAAAGCACACAATCTCCCCTTTGGTGAGGCTTTGAGTGAAGAACAATTGGCGTCCCTAGAAGCCCCGATGGTGATTTATGTGCGCCAACAGGTCAAGGGCATGGATGTTTACGCACCGGTGCTTTACATCCCTGAAAAAGACAGAGCCTCCTTTGTTTCTGCTGGGGCTTTGATCATGGGCGATGATGTCAATATCACCAGCCA
>NZ_JAQITD010000059.1 GCF_028618555.1 Bartonella sp. CM31XJBT
GTAACGCATTCCACCGCCTTCAAAACGGCGCGATTGAAAATTCACGGTACCACTGAACATGTCACCACTTGCACCACGTATCGCCCACCCCGTTTTGGTACCTAGATCAAAACAAAGAATCGTGTTAATCACAGCGCCACTCCATACAAAATGTGTTTTATAGAAGTGTTTTTTTCCGAAAATGAAGGAAAGAAGGGTGTAAGAAGTATGCAAATAGATAAAGATGTTATAGCTATAATTATTAGTATCTTTTCCCTAATACTATCGTTGTTTTTAAGATACGTAGATCTCAAAAAAGCAGAAAAGACTCGAAGAGAAGATTTATGCAATGTAGAAAAACAGTTTAACCATCTAGAAGAGCAAAATAAATCATTGCAAAAGCAAGCCACATCATCAGAAAAACATGTCAATTTTTTACTAAAAACAAAAGAAGAACTGGACTTAGGACCACCGCTACAGTTCAATGTACATAGTCCTACTCCAGACAAACATGATCCTAATAAATTTAGTGTCATATTATACATTAAAAATCCTACAGAAAGAATGATTAAAATAAATCACATATGGATAGAGAAAAAATGCCAATTCGAATTTGATAAAATAGTTTATAGCAACGGTACATTTATTAGCGGAAATGGCCAAATAACTATCAACCCCACATCTCCGAAACATATAGACCTAATAAAACTCGAAACAGAACAAACCTTACAAAATGGTCTTAATTCCTTTAATAATATAATCGGTGGACAAGAAATTAAATTAGAATTTTTCATTTGTTCCTCAAAATTGAATAAATCAGATACTCCGCTTTTTATTATGGAACATACTTCCTCAAGTAATCCTCAAAAAACAATTAAAGCTTCTTTTTGGACCTATTTCTTATCCCCTCATTCTTCCTAAGTTTATCCTCTAGATCCCATATTATTCTTTTTTGTTTAATTATCTCATCCCTAAGCTCTCCTGCCTGTTTAAAATAGTGATAAACCTCATAAAGCAAATATAGATTGGTAGTTATAGAAAGAACTGTTGCTACTAAACTCATCTCTATCTCCTCACTTACCCTTCTTCTTACTCTTCTTATTCTTATGAGCCGGCGCTTTTACTGCTTCATCACGCGACTTAAGCTTTTGTGTTAGTCTTTGAATTTCCGCATCACGTGATTGCACATCTGCTTCGAGTGTCATTACAACTTCACTTACATTTCTGAACGCCTTTTCATGCTCTTCAGTCTTTTGTTTCAGTTGTTTAATTTCCTCGTCACGTTCTTTAATCTCTTGCTTCAGTTTTTTAATTTCTGCTTCAGACTTTCCTATATCCGCATCACATTCATAAGTTATATTTCTATTCCCTAATATAAAATCAGTATTTACCTTTTTTACTCTTGCCCTAAGATATTGAATCTCCTCTGAAAGAGCCTTAACCTGCGCGCGATAATGCAATGCAATACGAAACATCACTCCGCTTAAGAGCAAAACTGAAACCACTGCTATCCATAAAATTTCATTCGAACTCATCTTTATCTCCTTTAATTTTTATGAGGGCGGTCATCATGACCAATCTGTTGTGCTTCGCATTCCATTAAAAAAAGAATGCAACAAGCCGCATGTGCCAAGTGTGATAAATCACTCTCAGCATCCTTATGCTCTCCACCAAACCATGCTAATAAATGACGTAAAGCAGCACCGTGAAACCTGCTCCAGTGCATGCCATTACGCCAATTGTTTGCTCCGTACTTCTTTGCCCCAAACTCTAAAACTTTGCCGATTTCAATCAGTGCCAACGGCGGTATAAGCTCTATACGAGGCTTACCATCATCATTCTTATGCGCTTCGTTTGTGCTATATGAAACGTGTTTACGCATGTAAACTTCGTCGTTATCGCGAAAATCTTCATAGTCACAAACATCGGCATTGCCGTAAATCTTGGCATTCTCTCTAATCTTGGCATGCCCGTGAACTAACGCATTGTCATAAACTTTAGATTGATTGAAAACTTCGGCATTACCAAAAACCTTGGCTTGACCGTAGACACGTGCTTTGTTGTAAACCTTAGCATCCCCATAAATGCGAGAATTGCCGTAAACTTCTGCTTTGCCTTTTACTGAAGCATTCTCATAAATTTGCGCCTTACCATAAACACGGGTATCACTACCATAAACCTCCGCATTACCGTAAATCTTTGCATAATCATAAACATACACACAATTAGAAACATCTGCACAACCGTATACTTGTGCATGCCCAAAAACACGTGCCATGCCACCAACACGGGCATCTCCAAAAACACGAGCATTGCCAAAAACATACCCATTATTAAAAGATCTATCCGAACCAGCTACCCAACAATCACCCTCATGTGATAGGTTACCTTCATGTTCTATAAAACCACCAAGATCACCTTTCTTGACTCTTCCAAAGTCTCTCAGTGCCCGTATGCGACGAAGCATTACAATACTATGTGAATTATTCTTATCAGGATAAAGCGTTACTCCTTGGCGTGTGAACTCATATTTCTTTTCTACAGCCATCTTTGTCTCCTTAATGCTGTAAAGTTTCTCCGGTGTGATCAACACCGCAGCTCTTGCTAATTTTCGACAATGGGGGGTGTTGCTCTTGATCGCATAAAGATTTTAAAAGATAAGCCACTGCCCCTCTTGAAGGAACACCATATTTTTCCCAACGCCATACTGTTGATTTGTTAACGCCTAATAACGCTGCCATTTCGTCCAGCGTAAGATTAAGGCGTTTGCGTATTTTTTTTGCTTCTATCTTATTCATAAAATTAAGTGTGCAATGTGCACAGAAAAAAGTCAAGTCGAAAAGCACATATAATATGTGCATTATGAATGGAAAGGAGTTGTCAGAATGCAAGAACAAAAACCCGACCAAGCTATACGCTTAACAGAAGCAAGAATTGCCAAAGGATTTAAATCTGCCCGAGCCGCAGCTCAATATTACGGCTGGCCATATTACACTTATATACAACATGAACAAGGAGTTCGCGGCATCAATAAAGCCGCAAGTCGATACGCAAAAGCTTTTAACGTAAGTACAGGTTGGTTATTGACTGGTGAAGGACAGGGGATAAAAACAAAATCTACAACTGCTCTTTCAGACCGCGAACTTCAAGAAGAAGTTTTTAACGCTCTAAAAAATATATCTCCTGAAAAAAAGCAGTGGCTTCTTCGCATTTTAGATACTCTAAAAGACGAAGAATAATAATTAACCTTCTTTTTTTATCTATACTAAGCTTATTCACTGCCTCCATTATAAGGTTATCAATATCATCCATTTTATATATCCCAAAATAATATAATACTCACCAAATATGTTCATGTTGCACATTTTATTGTTGACATATGTGCAATATGCGCATACATATGTTCCATATCTTAGAAAATAACTTTTGCCAATAGGCAGTATGGAGGCATTTGTGAATAAACCAGTGTTTATAAATTCTGATGAAATTCTCTTAGTGATGTGCGAAAATGAAGAGCAAAATCTCGCTAAATCTGGTCCTTTCTTAGAAGAAAGTGACATGATCAA
>NZ_JAQITD010000006.1 GCF_028618555.1 Bartonella sp. CM31XJBT
AAAAAAATATAATACAATTTATCTTTTGTTTCTTATATATAAAATAATTATTCCATTAGTTAATAATGTTTTTGCTTTATTCACATATAGTCATAGAAAAAAATTCCTTTACTCCTTAACCATAGCGTGTTCCGATAGAAGGAATTACCTTTTTTAGGGTAATTTTTATTTAAAAATAACTAAGGAGAACTCCCCCAAAATGAACAAACAAAATTTAGAAAAAAAACCTAAGAAGAAATTGCAACGTGGACTACATAACCGACACATACAACTTATAGCCCTTGGTGGAGCGATTGGAACAGGTCTCTTCATGGGATCAGGAAAAACAATCAGTGTAGCAGGCCCCTCAATTCTACTCGTTTATGCAATTATTGGTTGTGCTCTATACTTTGTCATGCGTGCTATGGGAGAGTTACTGCTTTCTAATACACAATACCGATCTTTTATTGACTTCTCAACCGATCTTCTAGGGCCGTGTGCCGGATTCTTTATCGGCTGGACATATTGGTTGTGTTGGATTGTCACTGGAACTGCTGAAATTATTGCTATTGTCACTTACACACACTTTTGGTGGCCTGAACTCAATCCGTGGATTCCTGTTATAATTGGTCTTATGTCCTTTTTAATTCTTAACCTCGTCGCCGTAAAACTATTTGGCGAACTTGAGTTTTGGTTTGGTTTTATCAAAATCGTAGCAATTCTAGTCCTAATCGTTGTAGGATTTTATATGATCTTTACCGGTTTTGTTTCTCCAAACGGTACGGTTGCTTCTCTTAGCCATATATGGAACGGTGGGAATATTTTTCCGCGAGGAATTACAGGCTTTTTTGCTGGATTTCAAATTGTTATTTTTGCTTTTGTTGGCATTGAACTCGCTGGAACAGCTGCTGCTGAAGTAAAAGAGCCTCAAAAAGCTTTACCACAAGCTGTTAATTCAATACCAATCCGCATTGTATTCTTTTATATATTCTCTCTTCTTGTGATTATGTCTGTGACGCCGTGGGATCAAATCAGTCCAGAAAAAAGCCCATTTGTAACAATGTATGCACTTATTGGTATTCCAACTGCTGCAGGTTTGATGAACTTTGTTGTCCTCACAGCTGCCGCATCTTCAGCAAATAGTGGAATTTTTTCTACCAGCCGTATGATATATGGGCTAGCAACACAAAAAGGTGCTCCTAAATTCTTAGGAAAACTTTCTCGTAACCACGTTCCAGCCAACGCATTATTCTTTTCATGTATATGCATCTTATTTGGTTATGCCGTCGTATCGTTATCTCAAACACTCATAGCTGCTTTTACAATTGTTACGACAATTGCCGCAACTTTGTTTATATTTGTATGGTCTATCATTTTGATCAGCTATATCATCTATCGCCGCAATCGTCCTCTCCAGCATACTGTCTCTCCTTATAAAATGCCAGGAGGTGTTGTTATGTGTTGGGCGCTTCTTGTTTTCTTTGCATTCATTATCTATTTATTGTCATTAGAAGCTGACACTGCCATAGCTTTAAAATACACTCCAGCATGGTTCATATTTTTAGGAATTGTATACTTTCTTTTTGGGAAAAAGAATTATGCAAAAAATTAAAAAATAAAGCTTATATTACAAAAAACATATAAAAAAGGGTAACTAAAGTTACCCTTTTTTGATATTTATCTATAAAATTATAAAAGCTATTGACAAAATATCTCTGTAGAATCTTCAATTACGCTCTTTATCAACCAAAGCATTCGATTTTATCCAAGGCATCATAGAACGAAGTTTTTTACCAACTTCTTCAATAGGATGATTATCATTTAAACGCCGCATACTTTTAAAATGAGCAGCACCAGCTTTATATTCTTGAATCCAATTCGATGTAAATTTACCCGTTTGAATATCTTTCAATATACGTTTCATTTCTGCTCTGGTTTTCTCCGTAATCACACGTGGACCAGACATATATTCACCCCATTCAGCTGTATTAGAAATCGAATAATTCATATTTGCAATGCCCCCTTCATACATGAGATCAACAATCAGTTTAACCTCATGCAAACACTCAAAATAAGCCATTTCCGGTGCATAACCTGCTTCCGTTAGTGTTTCATAACCTGCTCGAATCAATTCAACAAGACCACCACAAAGAACCGCTTGTTCACCAAAAAGATCAGTTTCGCACTCTTCTTTAAATGTTGTTTCAATCACCCCAGCACGTCCACCACCAAGTCCACATGCATAAGACAATGCTACATTATGTGCATGCCCTGAAGCATCTTGCGCCACCGCTATTAAACAAGGAACACCACAACCCCGTTGGTATTCATTACGAACTGTATGACCTGGACCTTTAGGAGCAATCATCACAATATCAACGTTTTTTTTAGGTTCAATCAAGCCAAAATGAATACTTAAACCATGAGCAAAAGCAATTGCTGCCCCGTCGCGTAAATGATCATGAATATGTTCCTTATAAATATCAGCTTGCAATTCATCTGGTGTTGCCATCATGATGAGATCTGCCCATTTTGCTGCTTCAGCAACACTCACCACTTCAAAACCATCGGCCATAGCCTTTTTAACTGTTTCCGACCCTGAACGCAAAGCTATTTGCACATTTTTAACACCGGAATCTTTCAAGTTTAAAGCGTGCGCACGCCCTTGAGAACCATAACCAACAATGGCTACTTTTTTCCCTTTAATGAGATTAACATCCGCATCACGATCATAATAAACACGCATAAAAAAATTCCTTCTTTCTCTATTTAAACTGGATTTCAGATTATTTTTATTAAATAAGAAACATTATCTTTAGTGCATCACACACTTATAAAGACAAAAAACACCGCTTATAAAAACACAGCAATTGAATAATTTTAAAGTTTACATATTGCATAGAAAAAACTGTAATCCCCAAACATTCCTAAAACATATACAGATCCCCAAATAACTTCAACTGCTATTCTACAAAAATAATAATTACACAAAATAAGATTTCTAAAGAAAATTTAGCTAATATTCTACTCTTCTATCGTGCAACAAAACGCTATATTCTAAAAATTAAGATACAACATACAATTTTTAACATGAACCAAATCAATATGGATAGCAAGAAAAATTACAAAATAACAAGTATTGTTTTAATACAACCTTCAAAAGCATATACAACAATATCTTTAGAATAATAGAGAGGATGTTTTTACTTTTTACGTTCTTTAATATCCACGCTTCTCACGCAAAAAAGAACACCCCCATACGGCCATTATGTTATCCATTTATGGCGCCTTATAAAAAAATTTTAATATGCTCGAGCCCTTTTCAAGAATCCCCTATAATAGTCTAAGATTTATTGCACACCACTCTCTTTACTTCATAAAGCTACAAGTCGATATCATCATTCTATTTAACAGCTCCTATTGCATTAAGCTTACTCATAAGGAGATTTTACGTTATACTATTTACAGATAACCCGAAAATGAGCTCAAATATCAAGAAAATTTGTGTATTGATCCATTAAAATCCTACGCACTCCTTTATAATGGAAATACTTTCAAAACCCTATTTCTTCTCCCTTCAAAGAAATTATAGTAAGTAGATTTGGTAAAATTTCCTCATAATGGATGGTATATCAAAAAGCATTTCATACCCTAAAAAACACAAAAAATAGAAAGCTACTAATAAACAGAGGAAAATAGAATATTTTATAATGTATGCTAATAGTGCTACTTATCTCAACATGTATAAAATTGTTTTTTAAGATAAATTGACAAACCTCTATAAAAATTTCTCTTCCAATTTTTATAGAGAAAAAAAGATTACGATAATAATCGGATAAAACGCTGAACAGTCTCATGCATTCCATACTCCAACGCATCAGCAATAAGCCCATGGCCAATAGAAACTTCATCAAGCCAAGGAATCTTTTTGACAAGAGCAGGAAGATTCATAATTGTCAGATCATGCCCTGCATTCATACCTAACTGCAACTCTTTTGCTCTTCTTGCTGCTAAAACAAGTTTATTGAGCTCTTGAACTTGTTTTATTTTGTCCTGAAATGCACCACCGTAAGGTCCCGTGTAAAATTCCACACGATCAGCACCCATTGCTTTAGCAATATCAAGACCATCGACAGTAGGGTTAGCAAAAAGGGATACACGAATCTTTCTTTTTTTTAAATTCTGAATAATAGGTGCTAAAAATTCTGCATCATGAGCAAAATTCCAACCATGATCAGACGTTGACTGATCTGGATCATCAGGAACAAGGGTAATCTGATCCGCGTAGTTTTCAGCGATATCTAAAAATTGATCACTGGGATAACCTTCAATATTAAACTCAGCTGTAGGAAAAGCGTTCTTGATTAAACAGTATATATCTGGCAAATCCGCAAAACGAATATGCCTTTCATCAGGGCGTGGATGAACCGTCAAACCTGCTGCTCCAGCAGCAAGCGCTATATGCCCAATATTCGTTATACTTGGCCACGGAAGATTACGTCGATTACGCAAAACAGCAACAGCATTAAGATTAACCGAAAGTTTTACCGCCATGCCCATTTCCATTTTTTTATAGTGTGTAACAAGATAGAAAAAAGGCATTTTCCATCTGAAACTTAGATGATATACATATTTTTTTCTATCGAACAATCATTAAACGTTCTGCTGCGCGCGTAATTCCCGTATAAAGCCAGCGCGCATACATATCACGAAATGCAAAACTTTCATCAAACAAAACGACATTATTCCATTGAGAACCTTGCGCCTTATGAACCGTTAATGCATACCCATAATCAAAATCATCATATCGCTTTTTTAATTGCCATGAAATTTCTTGATCAGGGTTTTCAAACGCTGCTTTTAAAAGTTTAATCTTTGCTACCCCACGCTCACTTTCTTCTGGTTTAACAAGAAGATTAATACTCGGTTTAACTGTCTCCTTCTGTGAAGTCATCACCTTCCATAAAGAGCCATTCAACAAACCTTTAATAGGATCATTTCGCAAACACACCAGCTTATCTCCTGCTTGCGGATAATCTGCTGTAAATTCTTTTAACACACGCAAACGCTGATTATAAAGGTAGCGCGTACGATTAACCCCCACCAATACCTGATCAGCATCCAAAACCAATTGTTGATTGACCTCTTTACGTGTAACAACACAAGCTTCTCCATAGTCACCATAAGCAATATCGCGTCCTTCACGCACGTCCATAGCAAGACGTATAATCGGATTATCTCGCGCTTGCCGATGAATTTCTGAAAGAAGAAAATCTGGTTCTCCACTGGAAAAAAATCCTCCACCTGATATAGGAGGCAATTGGCCTGGATCACCAAGAACAAGAATTGGCGTCCGAAAACTCATTAAATCACGCGCCAATTTTTCATCGACCATCGAACACTCATCAACAATAATGAGTTTAGCTTGTGCAGCAGCACTTCTTCGATTTAATGTAAATGTTGGAGCGATAGACTTTTTTCCTGTTATTTCATCGGAAACTTCCTCTTCACCACGTGGACAATAAATCAGCGAATGAATCGTACAAGCATTGCTTGCACCTTTAGAACGTAAAACCTGCGCCGCCTTCCCTGTAAAAGCAGCAAACTGAACAGAACCATCAACTGTTTCTGCAAAATAGCGCGCAAGCGTCGTCTTACCCGTCCCCGCATAGCCAAAAAGGCGAAAAAGAGGAGAACGCCCTTCCTTCAACCACGCGGCAACAGCCTTCAATGCATTATCCTGTTCCCGTGAAAACTGCATAGCTTACCAACATAAGATTTGCATAAAAAGAGCAGTATTTTGAAAAAAAACTACTATCAAGAAAAAATTTTTTATTAAGGATTGCTGATACACGCCCATCTAACAACTTTCGTAGCACAATTATCAATTATTTACCCATTGCTTTTTCAAGATATTGTAACAATCTAAATTTTATCTATACATCGATCTTCTTGGTAACACTTTATGCGTATCAAATAAAATATCATTTTTTACAACAGTAACACCAACAATGGAAGATGCATATCTTAAATTTAAAATAACACCTCTATACGCTTTTTCTAACCCCAAAATTTAGAATGAGAAAAAGAGCATTGCAATTGCAAAACCCTCACTAGAAAAAATGTCCTTAACAGGATAAGAATAATGTAATTTTTGAACGCTATTTTACACAATCAATCAGCTTTCTTGCACATAAAAAATAAAGTACATCCACTATTACGAAATAATAATAAATATATCAAAAACCTTTTGGCAAAAATAGAAATAGCTCTCAACAAAACGACTTAATCCTATGATGATACACCTATAAGGTTCCTATTTCCCTCTTATCATGATTTTAATAAATTTACTCTTCATGCTACAAATATGTTATATCTCAACGAATAAAGAGAGACATCACGCTTATATGAAGCACGCTTTATCTCGCACAAATATGGAACTTTTTCTGTTTCAACAATAAAATATGGTTCGTAAGTATGGCCTTCTTGGTAGTCTATTATAAGAAAACTGGGACATGGTTTCATGTCCAGCGTAGCACTTCAGGTTCGTCCTCTAGAATATGAGAAAAGCGCAATTCTCCATCGACTGAGTCAAACTTTTTCTTTTTGTCGCAATGTTTTAAAGTTTATAAAAACTAACTGATTAATACTATTCTTATTGCTAGAAATAACAATGAAATAATGAGCTCAAATATTGATGAATGAAACGGAAGGTTTAAATTGAAAATATTAATTCCAGACGACTATCAAAAAGCCACCCTAACATTACAGTCTATTACAAAATTAATGAAATTGCATGAAGTGCTGGTTATAAATAATTTAGCTAAAGAATGTGATTTAGAAGATAAGCTCAAAGAGATAGATATTCTTATCTTAATCAGAGAGCGGACTATAGTTGATAGAAATCTTCTCCTGAAACTGCCAAATTTAAAATTAATCTGCCAAACAGGCCCTATAGGTTCACATATTGATATAGAAACTTGTAGAGACTTAGGAATTGAAATATTAGACGGTGGTGGAGATCCAACTTCTGCTGCTGAATTTGCGTGGCTCTTAATTATGTCTGCGCGTAGAAAACTCTGTAAATCTGTATCTGATATGAAAAAAGGACGATGGCAAACAACATTTGGCAACCAAATGAAAGGGGCTACTCTTGGAATATTCGGGTTTGGCCGTATTGGTAAAATGGTTGCTCAATATGCTCAAGCTTTTGGCATGTCCATTTTGGTTTATGGGAGCGAGCGTTCAACGCAAGAAGCAAAAAATTTAGGTTATCATTTTACGCATTCAAAAGATGAATTTTTTACACGTCCTGACGTTATATCCGTCCATTTACGTTTAAGCGATAAAACCAGAGAAATCATAAAATTAGATGATCTATTGAGCATGAAACCACATGCTATTTTTGTTAACACAGCGCGTTCAGCTTTGGTTGAAAAAGGGGCGATAGAAAAAATACTAAGTTTGGAAAATTCAACTTACTTTGCACTGGATGTTTATGACAGCGAGCCAGTATATGAGAGCAAATTATTGCAATCAGATAGAGTTCTTTGCACACCGCATCTGGGCTATGTGACTGAAGAAAGCTTTGAGAATTATTTTGAAAAAGCTTGCCAAAATATAGCGTCTTTTATAAAGAGCGCTTAATGCCGGCTGAGCCAATGTTTGTAAAATTTATCTTATATCGCTAGCCTATCAAATTTGCACGACACATATTGGCTGGACAGATGACGCCATGTCATCTCTTTACACAAAGAGCGCAGACCGTAAAAAACTCGCTCTTGAAGCTATAAAAAAACTTCAAAAAGATGAGGAATAGAGGCAAAAAAACGTAATAGAATCAATAGCGAATAAAACCCTCACTATTAATATAACTTATTGACTTAATTATTATTGAGTATCCATACGGTAGTATTGAATATTCGGTTGAGTTAAAAAATAGCATTTTCGCTGCTACCACATAGAATATTGACAATTCTTATGAACAAAAAGGGGTCTATTACCCCTAGACCATATTTAATCTTTGAAAACCTTCCTGTTGATAGACAAATTAATACGTCACCTAATCCTTATAATTTAGATGCGTCTTGTAAAAGTGGCTATATTAGCGAAAATTTAATTATGATGTTTTCTTTAGTGATCGGAGAGCCTTATTCAATTAAGTTTGAAGGCGAACATATAGTAAATAACCTGCTTCCTTTAGAGGATAATAAAAAAGATTATACAGAATTAGGATCTGAAGTTGAGTTAGATTTTCATGCAGAAAATGCTGCACTAAAATTTATAACGGGTTTAAATTTATCTCTTAAAGGGGATACTTTTATCTGGTGTTCGCAATGGCGTTGATGGCCCGTTAACGAGAATAGTCTGATGCACGTCTAGCTTTAAAATTTTTAAGTGAGGAGGATTTGAGTAGCTTAAGGGATAATTTATATATAATTAATGTTCCCTATAGATGGAGAAAAAATGGGGTAACCTCTACAAGTAAAGTGCCCCTAGTTCACAGGGACAGTGAATTCCCTGATATCAGCGCTGTTTTTTATCCTGGCATGTTAGAACCACAGTCAAAAAAGCCAAGGAAGCTTTAGATCATTTTTATGAAGCTATTAAGGCTGTATCTTTTGGAATTGATGTACCACTAAGGAAGATTATTATACATTGATAATAGAATGGCTCTACACTCTAGAGATAAGTTTTTTGGATCATTTGATAGTTATGAAAATCCAATGCGGTGGATTCAAAGAGTGTTGGTCTCTGCAGATTTATGGAATCATAGATACATAGAACAAATAAAAGAAAGAGTATTTGATTTTCAATGTTAATGTCCTGATAATGATATAATGTTGAGTATTATTCTGGTTTATATATTGATGATACATCTCATATGTATAGGTTTCTCCCGCATAATCAGGTGAGGTTACTACCTAATTATAAGCTATGGTGGCCAATTGATTTTCTATGGCTGCATTTGATCTTTGTTATTTTTGCCCTTCCTTCAAGCCGCTAGGGGGATTCCCCTATCAAGCCCTTGAAAAAGCGATTTGGAGTAATTTCATAATGCGAAACCAAAACATAGTGACAAACTTTTCTATTGTTTTCACAAGTATGACGGTTTGCATGGTTGCCCCCTTCAAGCACAGTGGATTTTTTTCTTGCACGATGGAATCTTTCATATATGAGACAACATAATTAATTTATAACAGATAATTCAATGTATTATCTAAAAAATGCAACGAAATAGCTATTAATGTGAACATATGAATTAAAAAAACAAACATCGCGTACAAATAAATTCAAACATAATTGTGCACACGACTTATAACATTTTTTAGATGAACAAATAATAATACACCCCATGTCTTTAAACAAAGAATGAAAATCATAAAATGAGCTCTAGGGATAATAGGAACTCTCCACAAAGAAGAGACAGAGATGAGGACTCCAAAGACTTCATCATCACTATCCTTCACCATTTTGTTAACATATTAATTTTATACAAGAATCTTTCCCTCGGAAGAAATAGCATTTGCAATAGCTTCTTCGCTTGCCTCATCGGGTAATAACATCTCATTATGAGCACATCCCGATGGGATCATAGGAAAACAGTTTTCTAAATGATAAACACGACAATCAAAAAGAACAGGCTTATCACAGTCAATCATCTGCTGAATTTTATCATCAAGTTCATCGGGTTTTGAACAATGAATTCCCACGGCTCCATAAGCTTGTGCCAATTTCACAAAGTCAGGCATAGATTCCGTATAAGAATGAGAAAGACGATTACCATGCAGCAATTGCTGCCACTGGCGAACCATCCCCATATACTGATTATTTAAAATGAAAATTTTTACAGGTGTGTCATGCTGAATAGCTGTTGCAAGCTCTTGAATATTCATCTGAATGGAGGCATCACCAGAAATACACACAACAAGCGCATCAGGATGTGCTATTTGAACACCGATAGCCGCCGGAAGACCATACCCCATCGTTCCAAGACCACCAGAAGTCATCCAATGTTTTGGTTCATCAAAATGATAATACTGTGCTGCCCACATCTGATGCTGTCCGACATCCGTTGTAATATAAGCATTCGCATCTTTGGTAAGAGCATAAAGTCGTTCAAGAGCATATTGCGGCATAATGACATCTTTTTTCTCCGCATATGCCAATGAATTACGAGCTTTCCAACGGTTAATTTGCGTCCACCACGCCTCACGGACTTCACTGTTAAACGCTGGTTGCTGTATTCTTAAGAGTTGCGTCATATCTCCTAAAACACAAGCCACATCACCAATAATTGGAACTTCTGCTTTTACAATTTTATTGATGGAAGAAGGATCAATATCAATATGAATAATACGCGCATGAGGTGCAAATGCATCAAGGCGCCCCGTGATACGATCATCAAATCGTGCTCCAACAGCTAACATGACATCACAATCATGCATGGCCATATTAGCCTCATAGGTTCCATGCATTCCAAGCATTCCAAGCCAATTTTTACCGGAAGCAGGATAAGCACCAAGTCCCATTAATGTTGAAGTAATCGGAAAATCCCCCAATTGAACCAAATTACGTAAAAGCTGTATAGCTTTCATCCCCGATGAAATAACACCACCACCAGAATAAATAATAGGGCGTTTTGCCTCAACTAAAAGAGAAACGGCAGATTCAATAGCCTTAATATTCCCTTTCAACGATGGAAAAGAATGTAAAGACTCCTGAACTTGAGGTGCTCTATAAAGTCCTGAAGCAAATTGAACATCCTTAGGAATATCAATCAAAACCGGCCCAGGACGACCTGATTGAGCAAGAGCAAAAGCTTCATGAATAATAGCCGCAAGATCATTGACATTTTTAACCAGCCAATTACGCTTCGTACAAGGCTTTGTAATTCCAACTGTATCAGCCTCTTGAAAAGCATTTGTTCCAATCACCGTTGTTGACACCTGCCCAGAAAAACAAACAAGAGGTATCGAATCCATAAGAGCATCTTGCAAAGGTGTCACAGCATTCGTTGCCCCTGGACCAGAAGTCACAAGCATAACCCCTACCTTCCCTGTGCTGCGTGCATAGCCTTCAGCCGCATGCCCTGCGGCTTGTTCATGGCGCACCAAAATATGCTGGAGTGTATCTTGGTGATAAAGAACATCAAAAATAGGCAAAACAGCCCCACCAGGATAACCAAAAATATGTTCAACGCCTTGATCTATAAGAGCCTGAACCACTATTTCAGCGCCCGACATTATTTTTCCATCTGCACTCTCTTGCTTTCTTTGATCATTTCTCATTTTTCCCACTCACCTACTTTATAGGACAATAAAAAAGCCCCTAACGGAGCCCATAAAAAAAGCCCCCAAAGGAGCCCATTACACAACACATACTGTATGATTACCCCCCATTATTCCAACGTATAAAATATATAAAAAATTCCTTGTAGACAGATTTCTAATTCCATTGATACCATTCGTCAATAAAAAATTATATTTTCTAAAAAATTTCTTTTTTACGAATTATCTTTTATCTTTCGAAAATTTCTTTGCAAGGCTCCAGCTCTTTTATCAAAAAGTAAGCATCCATTCTTCATCAAATTGATTACGAAACCATGTCATTTGTCTTTTTGCATATCTCCTCGTTTGTATTTTCACCGCTTCAAGAGCACTCTCAAAGCTTCTATATCCATCCAAATAAGCCATAAACTCAGGTATACCAATAGCCTTCATTGCTGGTAATGAAGGGGAAAGTTTAAGTTTTTTCATAGCCACCACTTCTTCTAAAGCTCCTCTTTCAATCATAGAATCCAAGCGTTTATGAATACGTTCATAAAGCAGAGGACGTGGTGGCATGAGAAGAATTTTTTCGGTCAAATTTGGCGCAATGAGAGGTGTTGTTTTTTGTTTCTGCCACCAACTGAGCGTCTTACCGGTTGCATCATAAACTTCCAAAGCACGGACAATACGCTGTCTATCATGCGAAGAAATTTTTTCAGCAACAACAGCATCAATCTGCAACAACTGGCGATAAAGACTTTCAGGTCCCTCTTTATCAAGCAGCAAACGCCACTTCTGCCGCACAACATCTGGAACATGAGGGACTTCCGAAATCCCCTCTAAAAGAGCACGAAAATAAAGTCCTGTTCCACCAACAAAAATAACTGATCTTAAAGAAAAAGTAGCCAATAGCTCCTCGACATCACACAACCATTGCCCTACTGAATAGTTCAAAGTAGGACTCACATGACCATAAAGATAATGGGGAACAATCGCGGTATCAGCCTCCCCCGGCCGTGCCGTTAAAATATTTAAAACATCATAAACCTGCATTGAATCAGTATTAATAATGAGAGCATTCTTTTCTTGAGCCATTTGCAAGGCAAGTTCTGACTTCCCACTTGCCGTTGGCCCTGCTATCAATGTAATTGTTCTTTGTGCCATGAATAGCAATTTCTCCCAATCAATAACTTATTGCAACATACAGACACCCCCAAAGCCACTATCTTCTCTCCATTATCATAGAGTAAATACTTCAAACAAAAATACGAACACAAATTCTCTTCAATACAAAGAAAATCCTATGAAACTTATAAAAAAGAAAAAATAGACTTAAGAACAACACCAAAGGAATTTCCAAGCATTTTTTGCTATCATAATTCAATAACAAACCACAGCTATAATAATTTTGTCCGTTTAGGCCATTAAAAACATACTCTTTGTCATCATTTATGAAAATAATACTGAGCTTAACCTATACAATCAAACAGCTTTATTTTTTCCTATAAAAACAGCATGCTACTCTGATTTATAATAGGAGATTCAGAAATTGTCTTCTTCACGCTCTTTCTTTATAACTATTTTTTCATCCATCACCAAGAAAGGTGTAAATATATATATAACTAATTTAGTCTAATATGATTTTTCTCTGAGAGAGCTTTTTTCAAACTGAAGTGAAAAAACGTTCTCTATAGCACACAAAATACAATCACAAAGTGCTAAAATTCTCACTAGATACAACATTATTTATAATAATAATTGACTTAAATACAAAACATAGATCTCTTATGCACTATTTTAAAGCCTAAGCTGTTGCAAGGTTGGAAATCTAGCAAATCTATGATGGTACCAACTTGTACTTTTATTTAACGCAAAAATAGAGCTGCCCAATGAATTTTATATTGCACACCCCATGCTCTCTATCGTGAAATGAATTTGAGAAATATTGGACATCACATGCCTAGCTTGCAAAATATCCCATATACTAAGGCTGATAAAAAACAAAAAATAATTTTTAAGGATCAATCCATTAGGAGCGTTACGAACCGTAACTCTCCATCTGGACGCGCTACAATAAATAGAGCATTTTTGCGTCCAGCTTCACGTAATTTATGAATACGTTTTTTAGCCTCATCAATTGTTGTGATAGAACTCTGATTGATATCAACAATCACTTCACCAACGCGAATACGCTTTTTATCCGCTGCACTATTTTGTGCAACAGATGTCACCACTAGTCCTCGAAGTTTATCTGAAATTGAATAACGATGACGCAAATCCTCCGTCAGTTCAGATAACGTCATTCCCATAAATTGCATTGTCACGTTTTTCGACAGATCTTGATTTTTTTTATCATCAACTTCTTCTTCTGTATCTTCATTTGGATCTGTTTCAATCAAACGTCCAAGCTTAACTTTTACTGTTTCTTCTTGCCCATTCCGTAAAACAGTAACATCCACCACCTTTCCTTCTGAACTTTCTGCAACTAAACGCGGCAAATCACGTGCATGCTTAATTTTGGAATTACCAAAAGAAAGAATAACATCTCCAGTTTGTAACTGGCTATTATCTACATTATTTTCTTCCGTCTGTTCTATTTTACCAGCCACCAATGCTCCCACAGCATTGTCCAATTTTAAACTTTTTGCAATATCCTCTGTTACCGGCTGAATACGAATAGCCAACCAACCACGTCTTATTTCTCCAAAATCACGCAATTGATTAATAACAGAAAGAGCCATATCCGATGGAATAGCAAATCCAATACCGATAGATCCTCCCGAAGGTGAAACAATTGCTGTATTAATGCCAATGACTTCACCATTTCTATCAAATAACGGACCACCAGAATTGCCCCGATTAATTGCTGCATCTGTTTGAATAAAATTATCATAGGGACCAGCATTAAGATCACGGTTACGCGCAGAAATAATACCAACCGTCACACTTCCACCAAAACCATAAGGATTACCAATAGCCATAACCCAGTCACCAATACGTGCTTTTTCTGAGTCACCAAAACGCACAGCTTTTAATTTTTTACTTCCTGCATCGACTTGAAGCAACGCCAAATCAGTTTTGCTATCCTTTCCAAGAAGCTTTGCCTTTAGTTTTGTACCATCCGTAAAATTAACTTCAATATCATCAGCATCAACAATAACATGATAATTTGTAACAATAATCCCTTTTTGCGCATCAATCACAAAACCAGACCCTAAAGAACGCACCTTTTGAAATTGACTATCTTTTTGAGCATCCTTGGGTGTAAAAAAATCACTAAAATATTCCTCCAGCAATGAATCTTTTGGGATAACGGGTACCGAGGTATTTTCATCCTGTTCTGTTCCTTCAACAGTCTGTGCCGTGGAAATATTCACAACTGTTTCCAAAAGCTCAGAAGCTAAATCAGGAATAGAAAGCAATGCCTCGCTTGTCTCTGCTCCCCAAGACAAACCTGACCCTGATAGAAACAAAGTCACACAAAAAACAACTCTTGTGATAAAAAACTTTAAAAACGTATTTTTACTCACGACACTTCTATCCATGACATGCCTTTAATCAAAGATGCAAAGAGCCCCACTAAATTTATCTACATAAAACCAGCACGGCTCGATACTCTCTACCACTTTTACCATAAAAGAAAATGGTCACAGATCATTCTTTTCATGCAAAATCTCGTATCTGCAATCCATTATTTTATCTATTCTCTCCCGATTTTGGATCAGTTTTACTAATGCCAGTATTCATTGTTGGTAAGAATGCTTTATTTGCCTGCGGCGGATTACGAAAATAGAAAAAGAAATCCTCATTTGGAGAAATCACCATCGGTGTTTTCTCTAAATTCTTGTATTGTTCCATCGCCAACCAAAAATCGTAAAAAGACGGATTAGCCTCCCTCGCATTCAATAAAAGACGAATACTTTCAGCCTGACCTTCACCACGAGTAATTTCAGCATCACGCTTTGCCGCTGCTACAATTTCTTCATATTCACGATTAGCTTCTGCTACAATACGATCTCGCTCTTGTTGACCACGAGCACGGATATTTTCCGCAGCAGCTTCACGTTCAGCTGCCATTTGCCGATAGACATCTTCTGAAACAGCATCAGTCAAATCGGTTTTACGAATACGCACATCAACAATGGTAATACCCAACGAACCTGCATCTACAGAAAACTGCTTCTGTACTTCAGCCATCATCGCGCCTCGTTCATCCGATAAGGCTGCTTTAAATTCTCGCTTACCATAAACAGCGCGCAAAGCGTCAATAAACCGTGGTGCAAGGTTTTCACGTGCCGCAATTTGTGGACGCCCAGAAGCAATGCGCTGTAAAAACAACTTAGGATCTGTAATACGGTAAATAAAGAACGCATCCACCTCATAATACGCACCACCACGAACCTGTACAGATTGTGTAGGAACATCGTAACGCAATAACCGATTATCAACAATGATCATCTTATCGATAAAGGGCGCCTTGAAATAGATTCCAGGATTAGATTCTACCTGAACAATTTGTCCAAAACGCTTAATTGCTACTTGTTGACGAGGATAGACGATAAATACGGACATCCACAAAATCATCAAAACAAACACTATAGCACTAAAAACAAACAAAAAGCGAGATTGCTGCATAATTAATCTCCTCCAGAAATACGAGAATCTAAGAGTAACGCAGGACGCGCTGATGTTGCCTTTACTTTTTCCGATGACTTGCTACGCAACAATTCGTTCAAAGGTAAATAAGGCACCGCTGGAGAATTTGCCTGATCAAGAACCAGCTTATTTGGTGAAGAAAGAATCCGCCCCATCGTCTCCATATAGAGACGATAGCGAGCAGCTTCTGGTGAAATCGCAGCCTCACGAGCTATCGCCTGAAAACGTTCAGCACGCCCTGTTGCCTCTTCAACCATTTGTGCCTTTTCACCTTTTGCGATTTCCCGTGTGCGTGAAGCTTCACCATTTGCTAAACCAATTTTCGTAAAACGCACACGATTCCCCTCTTCAATCATTCTTCCACGTTCCTGCTCCGCCTGCTGAACAGAATTAAACGCAGCAGCAACCTTTGTCGGAGGAGCAGCTTCACTGATAGACACACGACTTATTTCAACACCCAGTTGATATTTATCTACAGTCAACTGAATAATCTTTCTGACGTCATTAGCAACTTCTTCTTTCTTGTCACGTAAAACATCATCAACCGGCCGCGAACCAATGACCTCACGCATTGCACTCTCAGCAACTTGGCGAACTGTTCCCTCTTGATCATTCACATTGAATAAAAACTGACTAGGGTATGAAATCCGATAGTAAACGGAAAAATTAACATTAACGATATTCTGATCACTTGAAAGCATTAAGCCATCACTTTGTTGCGCCTGACCAGGCTTCCCACCAATCGCAATTGTTTTTTCCGTTAAAGGTACTTTCATATAGGTCTCAATTGGCCAAAAATGAAAATGCAACCCATCACCAATAATGCCTTCTTTAGGGATGCCAAAGCGCAACTCTACCGCTTGTTCATTTTGCTGAACAATATAAATTGACTGGTATAGCCAAAAAAACACAATAAGCAGAAGGAATAAAACAGAAAAACTGCTTCTCCCGAATTGTTTAAACTGATCCTGCCCTTTGCGCAAAATATCATTAAGATTAGGACCATTTTCGCCACCATTACCGCCACCAGAACCAAAGAGATTCTTAGCTGGTGTTTTTTTGTCACCACTGTTTTTATCGCCACTCCACGGGCCACCACCATTTTGATTTGTCCAGGGCATTATCACCTCTTTAACTGATTACCACTACTCGAACACCAACCATTTGCTTGATCTTATAGGGTGTCTCTTACCTCATTACAATACAACTGATAACCCCTTCCACTTCATATTACAAAAAATTATTTCCGCTCATAAACAACAAAACGTGTCGGATGACTATCTTTATCCCCTTTTGGAATATCTTGTGTTTGCACAATAGTCCACTTTTCTTTATCAAAAACAGGAAAAAAACTATCACCTTCTATAGAAGCTAAAACTTCTGTAAGAAATATTTTATCAGCCATATGCAACCCTTGTTGAAAAATTGCACCACCACCAATAATAAAAATTTCCTCTACATCATTTTGAGAAGCAACGCTTGTTGCAAGAGAACAAGCTTGCGATAAAGAGTGAGCAACAACAGCCCCCTCAGCACAAAAGGTACAATCACGCGTAATGACGATATTTGTACGCCCTGATAAAGGTCTCCCGATAGAATCCCAAGTTTTTCTTCCCATAATAATGGGCTTACGCAACGTCAAAGCTTTAAAGCGTTGCAAATCCGTCGATAAATGCCACGGCATTGCACCTTCACGACCGATAACACCATTTTCTGCAACAGCAGCAATTAAACAAATGGAAATCGTCATATTGCTACCGGCGCTTTAATATGAGGTTGTGCTTCATAATTAAGCAACTCAAAATCCTCAAATTGAAAAGAAAAAAGATCTGTTACCGCTGGATTTATGCGCATACATGGCAAAGCATTTGGTATACGAGACAATTGATATTTTGCCTGTTCAAAATGATTAGAATAAAGATGAGCATCTCCCAGAGTATGAATAAAATCGCCTACTTTAAGACCGCTTACTTGCGCAATCATCATCGTTAGCAATGCGTAGGATGCAATATTGAATGGAATACCTAAGAAAATATCCGCCGAACGCTGATAAAGTTGACAAGATAATTTACCCTCCGCAATGTAAAATTGAAAAAGACAATGACACGGAGGTAACGCCATTTCCTCTATTAATGCAGGATTCCAAGCTGATACAATCAAGCGACGAGAATCTGGCGTTTCCTTAATCATCGTTAAAAGATTGTTAATTTGATCAATATGGCGTCCATCAGGAGCAGGCCAAGAACGCCACTGATAACCATAAACAGGACCAAGATTTCCCTTTTCATCAGCCCATTCGTCCCAAATCGACACACCATGCTCTTTCAACCAAGCGATATTTGTATCGCCTTTAAGAAACCACAAAAGCTCATAAATAATTGAACGTAAGTGTAGCTTCTTTGTTGTCAACAACGGAAATCCTGCTTGTAAATCAAAGCGCATCTGATACCCAAAGATAGATCGCGTGCCAACACCCGTTCGATCTGTCCGATCAATACCCTGATTTAAAACATGAGATAAAAGAGCAAGATATGACTTCATAGGGCTATTATGTCCGATTCTTCTCATTATAGAAAATAAAAACTGTAAAATCCGTACAAACATAATTCAAATCTTTTTCCAAAAACATCTTACACAAGAAATTATCATGATCTGACTAAATTTTTGATGCAAAAGATAAAATACTATAGACAGCTTCTAAGAAAATGACATAAATGAACAAAGATGGATAAACATCAAATAAAGGGATCGACTATGGAAAAACAAGAAGCTTTAAAACCACATGATACAAGAAAACGTATCTGGGCTATCGTGTCCAGTGCATCAGGTAATCTAGTAGAATGGTATGACTTTTATGTTTATTCCTTTACATCCATTTACTTTGCATCACAATTCTTTCCCTCAGATGGCAATGACGTTACGCAACTTTTAAAAGCGGCGGGTGTTTTTGCTATTGGTTTTCTTATGCGCCCAATCGGCGGATGGCTTTTTGGCTTCATTGCCGATCGTTACGGACGCAAACGCTCAATGCTTATCTCTGTTTTTATGATGTGTGGTGGTTCGTTCTTAATTGCCCTACTTCCTACCTATGAAACCATTGGAATGGCAGCAGGAATTCTTTTACTTTTACTCAGAATGCTTCAGGGGCTTTCTGTCGGCGGTGAATATGGTACAACAGCAACTTATATGAGCGAAATCGCCCTCAAAAATCGCCGCGGATTTTTTAGCTCTTTCCAATATACCACACTGATTGGTGGTCAACTTCTAGCCAGTCTCGTTATATTCATTTTAGCGCTTTATCTCACCGAAGATCAGCTAAAAGCGTGGGGCTGGCGTATTCCATTTGCCATTGGTGGATGCGGCGCAATTGTTGCGATTTATCTACGCCGCACACTCCATGAGACAACGACCAAAGAAAGTCGTTCTAGTGCACAAGCTGGTAGTATTAGGGGACTTCTGAGTAACCACCGAAAAGCTTTTTTTCTAGTTATCGGCTTTACCGCTGGAGGATCGCTCACATTTTACACCTATACGACTTACATGCAGAAATATCTGATCACAACCACCGGCTTTGATAAACATACAGCCACAACTATAATGACTGCTGCACTCTTTGTTTTCATGTTACTCCAACCCCTCTTTGGTTCTCTCGCAGATAAAATTGGAACAAGAACTTCTCTCCTTATTTGGAGTGTCTTATCTATTATCTTTACCATTCCTGGACTTAATATGATTGGTAATACTGATAGTACATGGATTGCTTTATCAGTCATTACTGGAATGCTCTGCATTATGAGCTTTTATACATCTATCTCTGGCATTGTAAAATCAGAAATGTTTCCCGCTTCAGTACGAGCAATAGGAGTTGGGCTCTCTTATGCTATTGCCAACGCACTGTTTGGCGGTTCTGCTGAATATGTCGCGCTTGGATTAAAAGATCTTGGATATGAATCTGTCTTCTATTTTTATATAACCGGCATGATGATTATTGCCTTCATCGCAATTCTCTTAATGCCAGATGCTCGCAAAAAAGGGTATTTACAAGGAGACGATATTCATTAACCTTTAATGTTAACAAACAAGGGTTTCAACAAAAAAAGCAAAGCCCAGTATTCTGGGCTTTTTTATATTCTTTCCAATAGAAGTTTAAAGCTCACAGTTTTTTATCCCTTCAAACACTCTAAAGAAGCAATGTTCCCTCCTACACACGCCGCTTATAAAAATAAATGGCTTCATATTATTATGTAATAAATACTTCTTTTGCTGAATTTAATTCACGGAAGATAAAAAACGTTTGATTTATTTTAATATTCCCATTCCCACTCAACGTTGAAGAAAAGTGATTATCTTTCAAGAAATTTTATCAATAATAAAGATTACACTCATGATTTTGTTTAATACGTTCTTAATAGTACCCCCTCATGCAAAACAAATCCTTTCATGAAAAATAGAAAATACCATTATATTATGAATTCGTACACTTTTTTGAGAAACATTTCTCAATGCACCCAACTCCATTTCACAACGGCACCCGTGAATGACATAACGTAAAAGCCCCGTAAAGTATAAACATGGGCATCACTCTCTTTACACTTAATAAAAGTGCAAGCCGCTATCATTATACTATTGAGGAACTCTTAATATTGTACTCCCCCTTAACACTTAAGATCATTCCTAAAAAGTATTTTAACTGATACACCAACCTCGCATGCAATAGTCAATAACATCATTTTACGAAACAACATCAAGCATATAAACTAAAGAGTATCATATCTTCATAAGCACTCTGCATATGCAAATAATTCACAATCAAACAAAAAATAATATTTCCTTAAGGATAGTAAAAAGCGCATAATTTACGCAATATAACAACACCATAAGCCCAAAACAGCACTGATAGCTCTAGAAAAAATCTTTATGTTTCCCTGAAAAATTATCATGGTACAATGGCGTTTTTATAATGCACATCGTAAATAGCTTTAAAAAGAAGAAAAGTTATAAATCTAAAAGGGGAATACTTCATGAATAATCAAACAACTTTAGACCCACATGATACAAGGAAACGTATTTTTGCTATCATGTCCAGCGCATCAGGAAATCTGGTAGAATGGTACGACTTCTATGCTTACTCCTTTGCATCGGTTTATTTTGCCTCACAATTTTTTCCTGAAGATGAAGATATCGTTACACAACTGTTAAAAACAGCAGGAATCTTTTTTATTGGCTTTCTTATGCGTCCAATTGGAGCATGGCTCTTTGGATTCATTGCGGATCGTTATGGACGTAAACGCTCAATGCTTATTTCTGTTTTTATGATGTGTGGTGGCTCTTTTCTCATTGCCATACTTCCTACTTATAAAACCTTGGGAATAACAGCAGCATTCCTTCTCCTTTTTGTCCGTATGTTTCAAGGACTTTCCGTTGGAGGTGAATATGGTACAGCAGCAACTTATATGAGCGAAGTTGCACCCAAAAATCGTCGCGGGCTCTTTGCTTCTTTTCAATATGCAACAACGATCTCAGGTCAACTTCTCGCAAGTTTTATAATATTTATTTTAGCCCTTTACCTTACTGAAGATCAGTTAAAAGCGTGGGGATGGCGTATTCCTTTTGTGATTGGTGGCTTTGGAGCAATCGTTGCAATTTATCTGCGTAGTTTGCTCCATGAAACAACAACCCACAAAAGCCGCTCTGAAAAACATGCTGGTAGTCTTCGAGAACTTTTTCGCAATCATAAAAAAGCTTTCTTTTTGGTTGTTGGCTTTACAGCTGGTGGATCACTCACATTTTATACATACACTACTTATATGCAAAAATATCTGATCACAACCACCGGCTTTGATAAACAAACTGCAACAACGATAATGACTGCCGCCCTCTTTATTTTTGTGCTACTCCAACCCCTTTTTGGTTCCCTAGCCGATAAAATTGGAGCAAGAGCTTCACTCATTAGTTGGGGGCTATTATCCATTATCTGCACTATCCCTGTACTTAAAATGATCGGTAATGCCCATAATCCATGGACAGCACTCTTAATCATTATTGGAATACTCTGTGTTATGAGTTTTTATACGTCCATTGCTGGTATCATAAAAGCAGAATTGTTCCCTGCTTCAATCCGAGCAATTGGTGTTGGATTTGCTTTTGCCATTGGCAACGCACTCTTTGGCGGTTCTGCCGAATATGTAGCGCTTGGATTAAAAAATATGGGATACGAATCTGTTTTCTTTTTTTACATAGTTGGTATGATGGTCATTGCACTCATCTCTATTCTTCTTATGCCCGATATAGATAAAGGAGGATATCTCGATAAAGACGATAGACTTCATTAAACTTATTTTCTGGATAAAAAAAAAGCCCAAGAAATTGGGCTTTTTTTATCTCCTCTCCATCCTAACAAAGAACGAAAATTCTGCCCCGCATTCGTCTTACAAACAACTCAGTTTCTCTTAAATTGTCTATAGTTACTGCCCTCTTTATGTAATTTACTTGATAAGATTCTATAGGCAAGCCCTACCCTAAATATTTATCATGATATCTGAAAAACACCTCATACGGAAAACCTTATCTGAGCCTTACCTCCCCCTCCTAAATAATGATGTGTGGTGATACAACAAGATAAGCAAGGACACAAAAATCCCCTTTTACATTATTTAAGCTTTATGAAATGTCTTCAGTTTTTGGGCTTTCTGCTCATAAAGACCATCTCTTCTATAATCTTCCGGTATGCCAATAATTGCATTCTTCTCATAAAGTTTAAAGGTATCTTGATCTACTTTTCAATGTTCTCTCCCTTTAAATGCAACGTGATAACTTTTTATTCTATAACACAAGTAAAAATCTTAAAACGAATGACAACATAACTCTAATAAATCATCTTAAAGAGTTTCCCTAAGAAATTATTATAATACAATTGAATTTTTCTGGAAATCATAAACAATTATGTTTAGAAAATATAAAATATAAATCCAAAAGGGGAACAATTCATGAAAAATGAAACAACTTCAGCATCACAGGATGCAAGAAAACGTGTTTTTGCTATTATAGCAAGCGCATCAGGAAATCTCGTAGAATGGTATGATTTTTACGTTTACTCATTTGCATCAATTTATTTTGCATCACAATTCTTTCCCTCCGATGGTGATACGATTACGCCACTGTTAAAAACCGCGGGTGTGTTTTTTATTGGCTTTCTTATGCGCCCTATTGGAGCTTGGTTTTTAGGATTTGTCGCCGATCGTTATGGACGTAAACGCTCGATGCTTATATCCATTTTTATGATGTGTGGTGGCTCTTTTTTCATCGCCATACTTCCCACCTATGAAACCTTAGGAATAACATCAGCAATCCTTTTACTTTTAGCTCGAATGATGCAAGGACTTTCAGCGGGTGGTGAATATGGTACAGCAGCCACTTATATGAGCGAAGTTGCTCTCAAAAAACATCGTGGGCTTTTTGCTTCTTTCCAATCAGCCACCCTTATTACAGGTCAACTTCTTGCCAGCTTCATTATATTTATTCTAGCATCTTATCTCTCTGAAGATCAGTTAAAAGCATGGGGATGGCGCATTCCTTTTGTGATTGGTGGTTTCGGGGCAGTGATTGCGATTTATCTGCGTCGTTCTCTCCACGAAACAACCACGAAAGAAAGCCGCTCTCACAAACACTCTGGCAGTCTTAAGGAACTTCTCACCAAGCATACAAAAGCCGTTGTCGTAATTGCATGCTTTGCATCAGGAGGATCACTCACATTTTACACCTTTACGACTTATATGCAAAAATATCTAATCACAACCACCGGCTTTGATAAACATACCGCAACAACGATTATGACAGCTGTACTATTTATTTTCATCCTATTCCAACCCATAGCTGGTATCATAGCCGATAAAATTGGAACAAAAACTTTACTTATCATTTGGAGTATACTCTCTGTCATCTTTACATTTCCTGGACTCTGGATAATCGGTAATACGCATAGTATATGGGTTGCCTTTTCCGTCATTATTGGCTTGCTCTTCATTATGAGCATGTATACATCCATCTCTGGTGTCGTCAAATCAGCAATGTTTCCCTCTTCAATACGCGCATTAGGCGTTAGCATCTCTCATGCCATTGGCAACGCCTTATTTGGTGGTTCTGCTGAATACGTCGCGCTTGGATTAAAAAAGTACGGTCATGAATCACTCTTTTATTTTTATATAACCGTCGTGATGATCATGGCATTCATTGCTCTTCTCTTTGTCCCGAGTATGCGTAAAGGAGGCTACCTCCAAGAGGATGAAAAACATTAACCCTTTTTATCAACGAAAAAGCCCAAGAAATTGGGCTTTTTTTATCATTATCACAAATTTAATATTGTTTAAATTTTATGAAGTGCATTAAGGTGCTTAGCAACTAGATAATAAAAAGTCAGTCGACTTTTTCTACGCTCTCCAGACATCATCTCAGCCACTTTTGAAACAGCCATTTTAGCACTCTTCTCATCTGCTTCTAAAACATCTTGAACCCATTTTTCAACACGTTCTAACTCTTTTGGATCCGATGTAGCAACAAGCGCTGCATCCTGCTTTTTCATCACTAAAGCTAAACGACGGCTAAGTCGTTCTACTGCTGCTTCATCGGGATTTGAATCATATAGTTTAATATCTGCTAAATTATTTGTCATTTTGCATCATCTCCTCTCCAAAAATGAGCGGACTATACTTTACAGCCCGCATCATATAGCTCCATAAATAATTAGAGGATTAAAAATATTAACAACCCCCCCTTTTCCTAAGACTGTTCTTCATCTATATTTAGAGGGCTGGTTTACCAGCTATGGTAATAAATGGACGGTGAAATAAACCTATTGGACCCGGGGGCGGTACCCGGCGCCTCCACCAAAATATAAGAAACCAAAGTTATATTTTGGTGGGGGCGAAATAGGATCGACAAGGGTGTAAAGATCGCTCTTTTACTCGGCATTGTACCACCGTTATCGGGCTAAATGAGTAGTTGCAAATGACAACTATGCGGAAGCACGTCTCGCCGCTTAAGGTGGTGTGAATGTTTCAATTTGAGCCTTAAACCGTCGCAGGTTTAAGCGGGGTTCGGAGGCACCTGGCAACAGAAGCCTTCACTTTTTTAAATGTTGTTGATTGATCTTTCAGACGTTATCAGACATTATTTACCATAGAGTTTCGTATTTATTCGATTTATTGAGGTGCATCGTAGAAAAAATACTGCTAATTTAAAATATATTCTGTCACACAATATCAATACGCCCCATTCTGCTACGTGAAATAAAAGGAATAAACTTCGATGGTTAAAGATCAAATCCGTTACGATATTCTCGTTCAGGATGCGCTTCGTGGAGTTATCCGTAAAGTTTTATCGGAAGTTGCCAAAGCAGGTCTTCCGGGAAATCATCATTTTTTTATAACTTTTTTGACCAATGCCCCAGGCGTTAAAATTTCTCCTCGGCTAAAAAATCGCTATCCCGAGCAAATGACAATCGTCTTACAACATCAATTTAGAGATCTCAGTGTTTCAGAAACAGCTTTCGAAGTAACCCTCTCTTTCAGGGAAATAACCGAAAAGCTCGTGATTCCTTTTACTTCCATTCAGGTCTTTTATGATCCTGTAGCAGCATTTGAAGCAGCATTTGATCTGCCCTCAAATCTGACCTCTGGAGAAAGTGAAAATTCAGAAAATACCTCAACTACGCCCATTACCTTATCAAACAAACAAAAAATAGAAAATACGCTTACAAAAGAACAAAGTCTCAGTACAAACAAAGAACCTTCAAATAACGATGCAAAACAAAGTCAAAGTGCTGATGTTGTCTCTTTAGATTCCTTTCGGAAAAAATAATTTTTCTCATGACTGAATTGATTAATCTTCGCCAATTTCGAAAACAAAAAAAACGTACAGAAAAATCTCTTCGTGCTGAGCAAAATCGTTATCGTTTTGGACGAACAAAAACTGAAAAAAATTTTGAGCAACAAAAATCTTTAAAAACGCAAAAATTTCTTGATCAAAATCGTTTACGAAACGACGAATAAAGGTGTAAAAATGCACGAAAATAATTCTATCGATTGGTCAAAAGTCATTCCACGAAAGATATCTGTTCGCGTTGATGGACACGCAACAAGCGTCTCTTTAGAACCACCATTTTTAGATATTCTAAAAGATATAGCCCGCCAAAAAGGACAATCTTTAGCCTTTATTATCACCGATATTGATAGCAAAAGACCACAACAAGTAAATCTTTCGGCTTCGTTACGCGTTTATGCCCTTCAAAGCGTTCTCACCCAGCGCCTTTAATGTTTGTGCTTATTTTTTTACGTTCTCTTTCTGTCTGTTTAACTGAAACTGTTGTGACTTTTTAAGAGAAGTTTTTTTAATCTAGAACTTCAATAAAAAAAAGACTACAAAAGAGAGATAATGAGTAATTTTTCTGATCACAACATACCTTTCTTTGAAGAAGATTCCCCTCCAGACCATGATAAGAAGAGCTCTGGTTTTTTCTCCCATACTCTAAAAGAACAAAAATCATATAACACAGATTATTTAGAACAACTCAATCCAGAACAGCAACAAGCTGTTATGAATACTGAGGGACCTCTTTTAGTTCTTGCAGGTGCTGGTACAGGAAAAACGCGCGTTTTAACAACCCGTATTTCTCACATTTTACGCTCTGGACTTGCCTCTCCTCAGCAAATACTTGCTGTCACTTTCACCAACAAAGCAGCACGTGAAATGAAAATACGTATTGGTGAACTTATTGGAGAAGTTGTTGAAGGTATGCCTTGGCTTGGAACCTTTCATTCCACTGGCGCTAAAATTTTACGCCGTCACGCAGAACTTGTTGATTTAAAAAGAAACTTTACAATTCTCGATAGCGATGATGTTCTTCGACTTTTAAAACAGCTTATTCAAGCTGAAGGATTAGACGATAAGCGTTGGCCCGCACGAAACCTTGCCATGATGATTGATTCTTGGAAAAATCAAGGACTTTCACCAAAACATATCTCAAAAAGTGATGCTCATTCCTTTGGTAACGGCATGGGACATGAACTTTATCACAATTATCAAAATCGATTAAAAGATCTTAATGCTTGTGATTTTGGTGACCTTCTACTTCATTCTATCTCTATCTTCCAACATAATCCAGATATTCTTCGCGAATATCATTCTCAATTTCGTTATATTCTTGTCGATGAATATCAAGATACAAATACAGCACAATATCTTTGGCTTCGCCTTTTGGCCCAACATCCTCAAGGTCAACATGTTAATCTTTGTTGTGTTGGCGATGATGATCAATCCATTTATGGATGGCGTGGTGCAAAAGTCGAAAACATATTACGTTTTGAAAAAGATTTTCCTTCTGCTAAAATTATTCGTCTAGAACGCAATTATCGCTCAACATCCCATATTCTCAAAACCGCCTCCCATCTCATTGCTCATAATGAAGAAAGGCTGGGAAAAGTCCTTTTTTCTGCTCAAATAAAGAGTGAGGAAGAAAAGGTAAAAATTCATTCAGCATGGGATTCGGCAGAAGAAGCACGAGCAATCGGAGAAGAAATCGAACGCGCACAACAAACCGGTCATGCATTAAATCATATGGCTATATTGGTACGCGCATCATTTCAAATGCGTGAATTTGAAGATCGCTTTGTAACACTTGGCCTTAATTATCGCGTCATTGGTGGTCCTCGTTTTTATGAGCGAATGGAAATACGTGATGCCATGGCTTATTTACGCGTTGTTGTCCAACCTACTGATGATTTAGCTTTTGAGCGTGTTATTAATACACCAAAACGCGGCATAGGAGATGCAACCCTGCGCATTCTTTATGAGAGTGCACGTGCACGTGCTGTTCCTCTCTTTTCTGCTGCCGCTGACATCATTGAAACAGATGAATTAAAGCCTAAGGCGCGCAGTGCGTTACGAAGCCTCATTGAAAGCTTCCGCCGCTGGCAAAATATGCTTCAAGACACTCCTCATAGAGAACTTGCCGAGATCGTCCTTGATGATTCTGGTTATACAACCATGTGGTTAGAAGATCGCTCACCAGAGGCTCCTACAAGACTAGAAAATCTTAAAGAAATGATTCGTTCCATGGAACAATTTGAAAATCTTCAAAGTTTTTTGGAACATGTTGCACTCGTTATGGAAACGGAAAATAATGAAAATATGGATGCAGTCAACATCATGACACTTCATTCAGCCAAAGGACTTGAATTTGAAACAGTTTTTCTTCCAGGTTGGGAAGAAGGACTCTTTCCCCACCAACGCTCATTAGATGAAGGTGGACGTTCAGGATTAGAAGAAGAACGGCGCCTTGCTTACGTAGGTCTAACAAGAGCAAAAAAACATTTGCATATATGGTTTGTATCTAATCGAAGAATTCATGGACTTTGGCAACCTGCTCTTCCCTCCCGTTTTCTAGATGAATTACCAGCAGAACATATAGAAGTTGTAGAAATGGAAACATCCTATGGTGGTTATGGAAAATCTTCCTTTCAACATCACGATTCCTTTTATACTGACTATGCAACAGCAAGACAAAAGCGTGCACAAAAAAACAAGAATATTGAAGGGAAAGTTATCTCTCAATCAATCTCTCATGCACCATCAGATTTTTCTGTCAATGATCGGATTTTTCACATAAAATTTGGTTATGGTCATATTACAGCAATAGACGATCATAAATTGACAATAATGTTCGAAAAAGCCGGAGAAAAGCGTGTACTAGACAATTTTGTAAACAAAGCTTAATTACAAGTAAACCACGATCAGTTTTTTCAAGAAACCACTTTATTTTATTCTGAATGTCATTTCCATTTACGAACAAAGGCTTCAATAGGCAAATTTTGCATATCAGGCAATGCGTTGTGAATTTTATCAAGCGGCCAATCCCACCAAGCCATATCTAAAAGGCATTCTATCACATTATTGGGAAAACGCATCCGCAACCGTTTAGCAGGCACCCCAATGACAATCGTATAAGGCAAAACATCTTTCGTTATAACAGCGTTCGCGCCAATGATAGCGCCATGACCAATTGTCACCCCAGGCATAATAACCGCACCATATCCAATCCACACATCATGCCCAATAATAACACGTTTTGCACAACGCCTTTCACGAAAACCACTATCTAATGCCATATAACGAAAATATTCGTTTGGACGATAGGTTATTTTATGCGTTGAAACGCGCTCCATAGGATGCTCCAACGCATTCATCCGTACATGAGATGCAATAGAACAAAAACGCCCAATATCGCTATAAATAGCCTCACTATTACGTTCTAAATAAGAAAAATCTCCAACGGTTACATCCCGTAAAATCACCCGCTCATTAATTTCCACATAGCGCCCTAATTTACAACCATGCAGCCGTGCCGTCGTATGGATACGAGGCTCACTTTCATGAAACCGAAGATCGTTCTCAATATTCATGCATCTTTCACCAATGTTTCATCATAGATATGGAAAGACATACCAATCAAGCCAATAAAATCAACCATGAAACACACATTGCAAAACAAACCTGCCGATGTTACAATTTCTCGATCTATTTAAGAGAGTCAAACTATGAAAAATGTAATACGCATCTTGGGGCTGACAATCATATTTCTTGCAGGTGTTTTTATTTATGATACGCTGACAAATAAGCCTTTAGGTGATAACTTTACTCTCACTGATTCTAATGGAAAAAATATTACTGAGGCTGATGTTCGAAGCAAGCCTTCAATAATTTTTTTCGGCTTCACTATGTGTCCTGAAAGCTGCCCTACCACACTGATGAATCTTGATCGATGGCTTACAGCCCTTGGGCCTGAAGCTGATAAATTAGGTATATGGTTTGTGACTGTTGATCCTGAACGAGACACACCAAAAGTACTCCATGATTATCTCAGTAATTTTAACAATAAAATTGTTGGCATCAGCGGAGATCCTGAAAAAGTTCATAAAATGGTCAATTCTTTCAACATCGTTGCTGAAAAAGTCCCTGAAACAGATGGAAACTATACATATAACCATACAGCAGCAATTTTTTTACTCAAAAAAGGTGGAAAATTAGCTGGCGTTATCCGTTATGACACGAAAGAAAGCGATAGCGAATTAAAAGATGAAATCGCCATTGAACGGTTAAAAAAACTCATCTTAAACTAAAAAAACCGATCAAAAGAAAGAACAGTATGTCGCAACAAATTCGCCTCTATTATACTGCTTCTAAAAATGAAGCAGAACGGTTCTATACCCTTATAGAAACAGCCTTTGACGAAGAAGGGTATCCTCTTGCTCTCACAGAGATAGATGAACAAAATGCTGTATATGAGCTTTCTCTATATGTCGATCAAGACAATCAAGAGAACGCATTGAAACGTTTTGCTCAAATCCTTTCTATAGATTTTGATAAAATTAATATGGAAGTTTTACCCAACATTGATTGGGTACAAAAAAGCCTAGAAGGACTAAAACCTGTGCAAGCCGGTCCTTTTTTCCTTCATGGAAGTCACAACCGAAACGCCATTCCAGCAAATGTTCTCCCTATTGAAATTGAAGCTAATCAAGCTTTTGGCACCGGACATCATGGAACAACAGCCGGTTGTTTAGAAATGATTGCCAAAGTCATGAAACACGAAAATCCCAAAAATGCCCTTGATCTTGGTACTGGGAGCGGTGTACTAGCCATTGGCATAGCAATGCTCAAACCAATTACTGTGCTTGCATCCGATATTGACCCAATTGCTGTTCAAGTTGCACAACACAATATCGAATTCAATGGTGTCAAGGAATATATTACAGCTATTACAGCAACAGATTTTGCCCATGATGCAATTGCATCACGAACCCCTTTTGATCTCATCGTTGCCAATATCCTTGCTAATCCGCTTATTGAACTTGCGCAAGAAGTGGTAAAGGCACTTCAAAAAGGGGGATCACTTATACTCTCTGGAATTCTTGAAGAACAACATGCCCATGTTTTGGAGACTTATATAAAACAAGGAATGAAGCATATCGAAACATACCACCGGCAAGGATGGGTTACGATACATCTGAAATAAAATAAAAGAAAAGGACGTCGTTATGTATCAATCTTTTGAGGCGACAACAAATCCTGCTTATGCAGCAGAACGCATTTCTTGCCTTCGTAAAGAACTCGATCACCTTGGACTCGATGGTTTTCTTGTTCCGCGGTGCGATGAGCATCAAGGAGAATATGTCCCCCCTCATGCTCAACGCCTTAGCTGGTTAACCGGCTTTACTGGATCAGCTGGGATTGCACTGATTTTAAAAAACAAAGCCATCATATTTACAGATGGGCGATATAAGCTCCAAGTTCGCCAACAAACTGATCCTGATATTTTTAATTATGAAGATCTCATAACTTGTCCTCCCTCACAATGGCTTGAAAAAAATGGTCAAAAACTTTCTATTGGCTTTGATCCATGGCTCCACACGATTGCTGCCACCGATGCATTGAGAAACGCATTAGAAATGAAAGCAGGTGGAAAACTTGTAGAAGTTCAACATAATCCCATTGATTTGCTCTGGCATAATCAACCAAAATTACCACAATCTGCCTTATCAATTCACCCTCTCAAATATGCTGGGTGCGATACAGATGAAAAACTCGCTTTGATTTACAAAGATATACAGCAAACTCATGCAAATGCTTTTATTTTTACAGACCCCTCTTCCATTGCATGGACATTCAATATACGGGGCAATGATGTTTCCAACACGCCTTTTTCCCTTTGTTTTGCTCTCATTCCACTTAACGAAACACCAACCTTATTCATTGACAGCAAAAAACTTGGTGTAGAACAGAAACAATATCTGGAACATTATGCAAAATTATATGAACCAGAACAGCTTATTCCCAAGATCAAAGAGTATGTTCAAAAAGGGACCGTGTTTGCCTTAGATCCACAGCTAACATGCGAAAAATTACGAACTGTTATTGAAGAAAAAAATAGCTCTTTTATCACACTTACCGATCCTGCTGCTCTACCACGTGCCATTAAAAATGACACAGAACTCAATGGCGCACGCAAAGCGCATCTACGCGATGGTGTTGCCCTAACCCGTTTTTTTTCTTGGTTAGATAAACAAATACCAGGGTCAATAAGTGAAATTTCTGCTGCTCAAAAATTAGAAGAATTTCGCATAAATACAGCAAACGAAATGGGAGAAAAACTTAAAGATCTTTCTTTTGATACAATTTCAGCAGCAGGAGAAAATGGCGCCATTATTCATTATCGTGTAACGACACAAACAAATAAACAACTCAATGCTGGTGAACTTTATCTTGTTGATTCAGGTGGCCAATATCGTGATGGAACGACAGATGTCACACGTACAGTAGCAATTGGGAATATTGGAGAAGAAGAAAAACGCTGTTTCACTCTTGTTCTCAAGGGCATGATTACTCTTTCAACTGCTTGCTTTCCCAAAAGAACCCGTGGACAAGACATTGATATTCTAGCACGCATTGCATTGTGGAAAGCTGGTTTTGATTATGCTCATGGCACCGGTCATGGTGTTGGGTCTTATCTTTCTGTTCATGAAGGACCACAAAATATTTCCCGCAAAGGATGCCAAGAACTCATCTCCGGTATGATTCTTTCAAACGAACCAGGATATTATCGCGAAGGTGCTTTTGGTATCCGTCTTGAAAATTTGATGATAGTAAAGCCAGCACAAAAAATTGATGGTGGAGATATAGAAATGCTCTCGTTTGAGACACTCACACATTGCCCCATTGATCGACGGTTAATCCTTCCAGAGCTTTTGACACAAGAAGAACGGCAATGGCTCAATGATTACCATGCGCGCGTTTATCAGATGAATGCACCTTACTTAAATGAAGAAGATAAAAAATGGGCAAAAGAAGCAACAATGCCCCTTTAAATCAAGCAACCTATAACTTTTACCCTTTCTACAAAAACAGCACCGTCTTTTTTTAGAGAAAAATATGTACTTGCGTCAGGAAATACAAAAAATATTTCTACAAGATACTTCACGTTTTTTCTGATATGGCAAACACTGACCTAGGTGAAGCAGAGTGAGATACGCCTGCACGTGGTAATGCTTATTTTGGGTATTACCATCTAGATACTACCATATCCCTAGTTTCTTTATATGGAAACTCTCGTTATATTTTGTAATCCTTCGCATCGTATTTCTAAAACACCTATTATAACCAGCTTATTACGCTGTTTGGATTCAAAAATTCTGCATATTTATTCGCATAAATTTTACCTTTTTGTTTGCTTCACAATGATAATTTATATTATTTTAATTCTTGAATCATTTTCAATAGTTGTAATTCATTATAATACATATTGCTACAATAAAATAGAATCTGCTATGAAATAAAATTAAGTTAGAATTAAAAGAAGGAGCATGCTGATAACATCAGCGTTAAAGTTTTTTATTTATTTGCATAGTTAACAGTAAAATATTATTTTCTAGACTATTACTTACTGTTGAAAAAAAGTTACCCACAATATAGATAGTTTCCAACTACACAGTATAAAAACAACATATATGGAGGCATGTGTTTTGACCTGAATGTGTTATTCAGCTAAAAATTAACAACAATCACAGAGGATATGAAAAACTAGATAACACAAAAACAGTCACGTAAATAAAGAAGATTCAAACTCTCTACAGAGTTTTACAAATGCTCTGAAAAATACACAATAAAACGTGTGTCTTATAGCTTGTTAGTTAACAAAATCTTAAGCACAGATCTTAGTAATCTATATCCTTTCCTTATCCAGTATTTTAGAAATAAAGTGACTATCCTAATGCGTATAATTTTATTTTGTTCCGTAATATTATTATTTGGATACTATATTGGGCCTTCTGTATTGAAGGAAATTACTAAATTTAAGCGAATTCCTATTGCTTTATTTTCTGAAAATCAAGTCATTACTCCAAATCAGTACGATAAATTATACGAAGAGTACGTAAAGACACAATATCCTGATAATATATACGAAGAGCGCCTAGAAATTGCAAAAAAATATCTGGATAATAAGAGTTATGGTGTATATCATGTTCTAAGCCCTGGGATGGTAGTACTAATTCCTGAAAATATAAATCTTATCCATGCGAAAGTTGTTTGGTGTGCATGCCTTGTGGACTTATTACAGGGAGAGTACAATAAAAAATTTCCAGCATTATCCCTACCTACCTACATACATAAGCTACGTTCTCAATATAATTGGAAAGAAAACGATTTCATTTGGGCAAAAAATTTGGTCATGAACTCGACAGATCCAATGTTTAGATACGCACGAATGGTATTTAATTCTGAAATATTCTCAATCCAAATACTAGCTCTAATAAACGAAATTTCCTATGCTGAGAAATTTGAGAGAGATGAAGGAAGTCAGGAAAAAAATTATGCTGCTAGACGCATTAGCGAATATCCGAAATTTTGTAATGAAATTGGACAAGTGTACCATCTAATAATGCCTGATAAGTATAGGTACCAGTAATCTTTTATAAATTCAACATAATAAACAACTCGCATTTATATCCCTTATTCATTTATAGCGGAATATTTTATTATATTTTGTAATCTTCCGCGTTACATTTCTATTACGGCATTTTGGATTAAATTCTACATATTTGTTCAAAAATTTTACCTTTCTTCACAGTAATAATTTATATCTTTTACTAATAATAACCTTGCATATTCTTCATCATAATAGTTTAAGTTTAATATTTAAGTTCAACGTTAATTATTTTAATAACTTAATAAATATCAAAATATATGGCGCTCTATTTTTGCAAAAAACAGCTCCTATTATCCCCTTTTTGATTTCATCCCCCAAAAAAATGTAAGAAAGATAATCATATCAACAGTATACGATCTTCTGGAAAACACCCTTTAAACATTATGTTTCTCAATCAGCTGTAGCCAAACCTCTTCATCGATAACCTCAACACCTAATTCTTCAGCTTTAGCCAATTTGGAGCCCGCTCCAAGTCCTGCAACAAGAAGATCTGTTTTTTTAGAAAGTGAACCAGATGTTTTAGCCCCTAATCGCTCTGCCAATGCTTTTGCTTCATCGCGTGACATATGCGACAAAGTTCCTGTAAAAACAATGATCTTCTCCGCTATTGGTGAAGAATCTGCTATGATAGGCTCTTCATCAAGAGGTGTTACTTCTTCAAGCAAAACAGATAAAATCTCACGGTTATGCGCTTCTTGATAAAAATCAACAATTGCGCTCCCTACCTGTGGTCCAATTCCTTCAATATTGGTAAGCTCCATCCAAGCCTCATTTCCTTCTTCATTTTTCTTATCACATGGCATAAGTGCTTCCATAGCCGCGATCTCAAAAGCTGTATAATTTTTATAAGCACGTGCAAGGCGGCGTGCATTCACTTCGCCAACATGACGAATCCCCAATGCAAACAAAAAACGGCTCAAAGGAATTTCTCGGCGCGCATTAATGGCATCATACAATTTCCGCACTGAAACAGTACCAAAACCTTCCATATTTTCCAAACGTATCAAAGATTTTTCTTGGCGCCGTTGTAACGTAAAAATATCGGCTGGTGTATGAATACAAAGCGCTTCATCTTGAACATGGAAAAAGAACTCCACTTGTTTTTTACCCAAGCCCTCAATATCAAAAGCATTGCGTGAAACAAAATGACGAATACGTTCAATCGCTTGTGCCGGACAAATAAGCCCCCCTGTACAGCGACGCACGGCTTCTCGCACTTCACGAACAGCATGACTCCCACAAGCTGGGCACAAATGAGGAAAAATAAAAACAGCAGCATCTTTCGGGCGTTTTTCAATGATAACATCAATAACTTGAGGGATCACATCACCAGCACGTTGTACAATCACGCTATCGCCTACACGGATATCACGTCCTTCACGAATGGGCTCTCCTTTATGACCAATTCCCTTAATATAATCCTCATTATGCAAACTAGCATTGGTCACCACCACTCCACCAACAGTAATAGGCGTAAGACGTGCAACAGGTGTCAAAGCTCCCGTGCGACCAACTTGAATGTCAATATCTTCCAAAAGCGCTATCGCTTTTTCTGCTGGAAATTTATGGGCGATAGCCCAACGCGGCGAACGAGAAACAAACCCCAAACGCTTTTGGAGCATCAAATCATTAACCTTATAAACAATGCCATCAATATCATAGCTTAAAGAATGACGGCATTCTTCGATATCGTGATAATACGAAATAATTTCTTTTACTGTCTTAAAGACTTTTGTTAATGGATTGATAACAAAGCCATATTCTTTTAGCTTTTTCATCATCTCCATTTGACTTTCTGCCAATATTTCACTCACCTCACCACAAGCATAAGCAAAAAATTGAAGTTTTCTGCTAGCGGTTATCCGTGAATCAAGCTGACGGAGTGAACCAGCCGCCGCATTTCGAGGATTGGCAAAAGTTAACTTTCCCTTCTCTTGTTGGCTGATATTCAGTGCTTGGAAATCTTCCCGCCCCATATAAACTTCACCGCGAACCTCAATGATATCAGGAAAATCACTTTGTAAAACTTGTGGAATATCAGCAATTGTTCGGGCATTTGCCGTCACATTTTCACCGACAGTTCCATCCCCACGCGTTGCCGCACGCACAAGCCGCCCCTTTTCGTAGCGTAAAGACAAAGATAAACCATCAATTTTTGGCTCCGCTGTTATTTCTAACACTTGTGTTTCTGGAAGCCGTAAAAAACGACGAATACGCTCAACAAATTCACTAACATCTTCAGAGCTAAACGCATTATCAAGTGAAAGCATAGGCTGTGCATGAACAGATTTTTCAAACTTTTCAGAAATTGGTGCCCCAATTTTATGTGAAGGAGAATCAATACGTATAAGCTCTGGAAAAAGAGCTTCAATTTCTGCATTACGGCGGCGCAAAGCATCATATTCTGCATCAGAAATTTCAGGCTGATCATCACGATTATAAAGCACATCATGACGTGCAATTTCTTTTGCCAACCACTCTAATTCACGTTCTGCTTCAACAGCTGTGAGATTTTTATCTGCATCTTTGTTCATAAAATCTATTCCAAATTACAAGCACTGCCACAAGGATTTCCACACGCATCCTCATCAAGTGAATCTCAATAAATACAAGCTTTCCAGTATTTTTATCGCTGACTAATTACCTTTATGCTAGAAGCTTTTGAGCCGCTGCACGCGCTTCTTCAGTAATCTGTTCTCCAGCCAACATACGGGCAATTTCTTCTGCACGCTCATGCTCTTCCATTTTATGAATCGCAGTAACAAAGCGTCCTTTATCATGACTCTCAATTTTTGAAATAAGAAAATGACCATGCGCTTTCGATGCAACCTGTGGAGCATGCGTAATAGCGAAAACTTGGACATGTTCTGATAAGCGTTGCAACCGTTGCCCAATAGCCGCTGCAACAGCCCCCCCAACGCCTGTATCAATTTCATCAAAAATCAGCGTCGGTGCTGATCCTCGATCAGATAAAACAACTTTTAATGCCAGCAAAAAACGAGATAATTCACCGCCAGAAGCCACACTAAGCATGGGACCAGCCCGTGAGCCAGGATTTGTTCGCACCCAATATTCAACACGATCACATCCCTCTGCACTCCGCTTTTCCGTATCACTTTGCATTTCAACAATAAATTCAGCCCTCTCTAATTTCAATGCCGGTAGCTCAGTCATCACGCTTTCAGACAAGTTCTTTGCAACCTCTTGACGTTTTATTGACAACGCTTGCGCTAACATATCATATTTTTTTTGTGCTTGTCTTGCCTCATCTTCAAAGCGTGTCAATATAGTCTGAGCCTCTTCAAAATCAGCGAGTTCTGCATCCATTTTATCGCGTAACTGAATCAATTCATCCGCTGAAACTTGATATTTACGAGCAAAACCCCGAAGAGAAAAAAGACGCTCTTCTATCCGTTCCAATTCATCAGGTTCAAAATCTAATGCTCGTATTGCCGTCTCAATACCTTCTTGTGCTGTTGCAAGTGCATGCAATGCCTCATCAATAGATTTCACCACTGGTACAATAAGTTCTTGCGCCTCAGGAATTTTCCGCTCCAAACGCCTCACCAAATTAGAAAGTACTGGGATTGGTGATTTTTGACCCGTTAAAAGATCATCCGCTTCTTTAATATCTGTCGCTATTTTTTCTAATTTAAGCATATCAGCACGACGAAGAGAAAGAGCTTCCTCTTCACCAACTTTAAAATCAAGCTTTTCAAGCTCTTCTACACACGCACGAAGATAATCAACCTCACGTACGGCACTCTCTACTTTAAGACGCTGCCGTTGCAAACGCTCCTCAAATTCACGCCATGAGTGATAACACTGACGCAAATTTTCCACTTCATCTTCAAGACCACCAAAGGCATCTAATAATTGGCGATGTGTAGCAACATCAACAAGCGCACGATCATCATGTTGTCCATGGATTTCAACCAGCAAACGGCCAACACTCCGCATCAATGCAACACTAGACACCTGATCATTGATAAAAACACGGCTACGTCCATCACTTGATTGCACACGCCGTAAAATAATATCACCCTCATCATCAAGACCATTCTCACGAATAAGTTGACGTGCAGGATGTGAAACAGACACATCAAAAACAGCTGTGACCTGCCCGCGGTCAGCACCATGACGCACAAGCGAAGCATCACCCCGCCCCCCTAGAGCAAGTGATAAAGCATCAAGGAGAATAGACTTCCCCGCACCTGTTTCTCCAGTTAAAACCGTCAACCCCGCCGTAAAATGAATATCAAGCGTTTCGATCAAAACAATATTATGAATCGAAAGCTGTACCAACATAGAGAATCAACGTACCCTCTTCTTATCACCACCTAAAGCATTTGAGATCCAAGAAGATTTATGCTCACGTGGCGATATTTTATTCTTCTGCAAGAGATTATAAGAAAATTTATACCACTCACTTTTGGGATAATTACGTCCTAAAATAGCTGCTGCCGTCTGTGCTTCCGCCGTTAAGCCGAGAGCAAGATTAACCTCAGTCAAGCGGAAAAGCGCTTCTTCAATTTGATTTGTATCAGAATACTCTTCAACCACGGTACGAAACCGTCTACTTGCCGCAAGGTAACGCCGCCCCTCTTCATAATAACGGCCAATCTGCATTTCTTTACCAGCCAGCTGTTCGCGACCAAAACGGATTTTATCCTTAGCATCCTTGACATACTCAGAATTAGGATAACGCTCTATAAGAAGCTGCATAGCAGCAATAGCACGTTTCGTATCACGTTGATCACGTGTAACATCAGGAATCCGACGGAAAGAAGAAAGACCAATAATATAATACGCATAAGCCGAGTCAGTCGACCCTGGATAAAGAGTAATATAGCGTTGAGCCATACTAATCGAATCATCATACTTTCCGAGTCGATAATTAGTAAAAGCACCCATGACCAAAGATTTACGCCCCCAGTCTGTATAAGCGTACTGTTTTTCAATCTTCAAAAACTTCTTCGATGCATCCCCAAGCCGCCCACTTTCAAGGCTAGCAAGCGCCTGATTATAGAGAACATCTGGTGGCTCTATTTTCAAAACATAAGCAGATGGATCAAGGGTTTTTTTCTCTTTAAAGAGACATCCCGCTAACATACAGGTGCTTCCTAAAAGTACCACCCCCAATATCTTGCGTACAATGTTAGATTTTCTATATGTCATATTTCCAATGCACACATGAGATTTTTTCATAGTTTTTCCGGCCTCCAGAGAATATCACCTTGTAGCAAAAACAATTTATTAAAGTTTTTATACCATATCACTTTAAAATCCACATAACCAATTTAGCAGTTTAGGTCAATCATCCCCTTAAAAATCAAATAAACGATAAAAAAATCTTGTCAATTTTTTTACTCTTTCTCTAAAAAGCTTTTTTCGTAATATGATTCGTCCGCCAAAACAGCTTTCACCAATTGCGCATTAATTCTATGCCCACTACAATAAGAACGAAATAATCCAATAAAAGGTGCTCCCAGCAAAGCAGTATCACCAATCGCATCAAGCATCTTGTGCCGAACACATTCATTCTCCCAATAAGGACCATCGGGATTTAAAATTTTATCATTAAGGTCGATAACAAGAGAATTTTCCAAAGAAGCACCTCTCGCCTTTCCAGAAAGCCTTAATTCTTCCACGTCTTTGATAAAACCAAAAGTGCGCGCACGTGACAAATCATCCCTAAACCCTCGTGTGGTAAGATCAAAACTGAAATGTTGCTTACCAATAGCAGAAGAAGGAAAAGAGATCGTTATATCAAAACGACGTCCATCGAATGGCAAAAGCTCTGCAACACCATGAGATCCTTCAACTCGCACCGGCTTTTTTATAATGAAATAAGAACGCAACGCATTTTGCTGTACAATACCAACATCTTCAAAAGCTTGGCAATATAGCCACGCTGAACCATCCAAAATAGGAATCTCATTATGTGACACTTCAATAACAAGATTATCCAAATTATAAGCAGCAATTGCTGCCATCAAATGTTCAATTGTTTCAACCCTTACATCTCCATCTCCAAGTACTGTTGATAATTCAGTTTCTCCTGTTTGCGATGCATGAGCTTGAAATATTTTCTCTGTTCCGTCTAATCCACAACGCTTAAAAACAATACCACACCCAACATCCGCTGGACAAACCTTTACCACTGACAAACAGCCACTGTGAACGCCAATCCCCTTAAATGTTACTGCTTTTTTAAGAGTAGACTGATATTTTGGTACTAAATTCATCATAATCATTTTATTAAATTGCTTGTACATCTTTTAACAAAATTTATAAAATTATAAAGAATATTCATAGTAAATAATAAAAAAAAACCGCTTATTATAAGCGGTTTTTTTTTAAAACAAAGTATTTTATCAAAAAAACAGCAATATATTTTACTGTATAATTTTTGACTGATCATTAAAGAAATAATAATTTTTCTTACTTTATCTCACTTTTCATCAATTAATTTGCCTGACGACGTAAAAATGCTGGTATTTCCAACTGATCTTCTTCACTTATAAAAGTACGTTGATCTTGTGGTACCTGAGGGTGCAGCTCACCAGAACGACGTGGAACATACACAGAAGCATCTTGAGAAAGCGCCTGAGAATTTTTATTGTAAACATGAGACTCTTTCTGCTGAGACGATCTAACAGCAGGCTCCAGCCTCGCTTCTGGCTCAGCTTCTTCACGATGTGTCAAGCTCTGTTTCAAACGCTGCCAAAGATTACGAGGACCTTGATCAGTCACAAATGTTCTTTGACTTTGTCCATGAGCAACAGGAGGAAAATCCTTTAACTCAGGCATACGCATTGGAGCGCGCGCTTGCATTTGTTGCATTTGTTTTGGTTGCACTGGCTTTTCTTTTTGCTTCACAACCCCTGTCATCTCATCAAGAACATGTGCTGTTGCCTCCATACTCACAGGAGCCGTCATCGCCTGTTGAGAACCACGGCTTACTTGCATACGAGGCACATTGGATCTCTGTTCCTGAACAGCATTTGAACCATACGCAACAGCATTCGTGGTACTTCGTGTCGTCATTGATTCTGCAGGTTGTGCAAAAATTTGACTTTTGGGACGGAACTGTTCTCCGGTTGATTTACCCTTCTCTATTTCAAGTGATTCGATCACTTCTACCATTGACTCAGAACGCAGAGGCGATGACTGAACGTGAAAAGAACTGTGTGACGTTCCAGGATCGCTCTTGCGTATTGAAGAAGCAGGTCTTTGAATCTGAGGATGAGAGGACTGAACAACATCACTAACTTCACGATCAATACCGGTGGCAACCACAGAAACACGAATAACACCTTCCAATGACTCATCATCAATAGCGCCAAAGATCACATTCGCATCAGCATCCACTTCTTCACGAATACGATTAGCAGCTTCATCAACCTCAAAGAGAGTCATATCACGACCACCCGTAATAGAAATCAATAAACCACGCGCCCCACGCATAGAGGTATCATCCAACAGTGGGTTTGCAATAGCAGCTTCAGCCGCAGCCAAAGCACGCCCATCACCAGATGCCTCACCCGTTCCCATCATGGCTCGCCCCATTTCGTGCATAACAGAACGAACATCAGCAAAATCAAGGTTAATTAAACCCTCTTTAATCATCAAATCCGTAATGGAAGCAACACCAGAATAAAGCACTTGGTCAGCCATAGCAAAAGCATCAGCAAACGTTGTCTTATCATTTGCAATACGGAAAAGATTTTGATTGGGTATAACAATCAATGTATCGACAGACTTTTGTAATTCTTCAATACCAGCCTCTGCCGTTTTCATACGACGTGCGCCTTCAAACTGAAACGGCTTTGTCACAACACCAACAGTCAAAATACCTTTTTCACGCGCTGCGCGAGCAACAACGGGAGCAGCTCCTGTTCCAGTTCCTCCCCCCATACCAGCAGTAATGAAAACCATATGAGAGTCTGCAAGATGATCAATAATTTCATCAATACATTCCTCTGCTGCCGCTTGTCCAACTTCCGGCAAAGCCCCAGCACCCAAACCTTCTGTCACAGCTGCCCCAAGTTGGATAACACGTTCAGCCTTTGACATAGCCAAAGCCTGTGCATCCGTATTTGCAACAACAAAGTCAACTCCCTGAAGACCAGCATTTATCATATTATTCACGGCATTCCCGCCACCACCTCCAACACCAAAAACGGTAATGCGTGGCTTCAATTCCGCGATATCTGGCCGATGCAGATTAATCGTCATTTTCTTTTCCTTCTCATAAGACACCGCAAGCCAAAGCGATGAAATTTATCCAACTAGACTTAACTAAAAACTCTCACGCAACCACTCACCAACACGCTGAAAATACCCACGCGTGCCCATCGATAAATGATTTCCTGCCGCCTGCATTGTTTTTTCTTCAAAACCCACCAATTGCGGATAAATTAACAACCCAACAGCAGATGTAAACGCCGCCCCTTTTGCAAGAGAAGGAAGCCTCGAAATACCTAAAGGCCGCCCGATACGAACATTTCTTCCTAATATAGTACGTGCCATTTCTGGCAATCCTGTTAACTGGCTTGCTCCCCCCGTCAAAATAACACGTTTACCAATGATGTGACCAAAACCAGAACGATTTAAACAATCACGGACCATTTCTAAAATTTCTTCAACACGCGCACGAATGATACGCCCAAGAACCGCGCGAGGATATTGAGTTTCACGCTGTTCACTCCCAATTTCTGCTACATTAATCATTTGCCGCTCATCAGCACTTGTTAAAAGTGCTGAACCATAAACAACTTTTAAACGTTCCGCCTCTGTTAAAGACATAGAAAATCCGCGCGCAACATCAAGAGTGACATGATGCCCCCCAACAGCAAGAGCATCCGCATGAATAAATTTTCCTTCAAAAAACACTGAAAATGTTGTTGTTCCACCACCAAAATCAATACATGCAGCCCCTAAATGCGCCTCATCATTCATCAAGACAGCAAGACCACTTGCAAAGGGAGTAGCAACCATTGCTTCAACACTCAAATGTGCACGATTAATACAAGTTTCTAAATTACGCAAAGAGGCTGTTTCTGCTGTTACCACATGCACGTCGACACCAAATGTTTCCCCTGCCATGCCAATAGGATCAAAAATTCCTTTATCTCCATCCAATACATAAGAAACTGGAACTGAGTGCATAACATGACGTTCAGCATCAAAGGCTTTACGCGAAACATCTGAAAAGGCCATACGCATATCACGCTTGGTGACTTCACGACCATTCAAATGGACCTTTCCATTAATCAAAGCACTTTGTAATCGACTTGAGGAAAAATTCACAATCACTGAATCCACCACCAAACCCGCCATTTTTTCTGCCGCATCAACAGCCAATCTTATTGATTGTTCTGCTGCAAACATATCCATGACAACACCGGATTTAATACCACGTGAACGCTGCACTCCAAAGCCTAGAATTTCCGTAGAATGTGTACGACCATGTAAATAGTGTGCATGCTTCAAAGGACGCAAACAAGCAATAAGACAAACAATCTTACTTGAACCGACATCAAGTACCGTTAAAAAACGTGTTTTACGCCCCTTCAAATGATGTGATCTGAGTAGCATCATAGGCTTCCTGCCTTTCGCGCTTTTAAAATACGTTCTTCTTCTGCTACAGTAGCATGATAACGCTCCAACGTTTCATCTGATAAAGAAACAGTAATTCGATCAGCAAGACGTAAATCAACACTGAGAATATCGCGAGATAAAAGATCTTGCATTGTACCGGACGAAAAAAGAGAAGAAAGCCTTTCAAGAGCACCATTTTCAGGCAACATAACGCGCATTCCATTATTCAAAACAAGATCCCAACGTCGATCACCTACCCGCACAAAAGCACGAATACGATCATATACTTCCGGATAGACTGACAGCGCTTGAATAAACACTTTAGCAGCATTTTGTGCCCCCTGCCCAACCACAAGAGGTAAATCCCGAACAATTTCCCCTTTAAAAGGCACAATGACACGACCTGTATTATCAACAATATCCATTATGCCATCATGTTGCCAAATGGCATAGGGTTCACGCTCCACGATGGAAATGCGCATTTTATTAGGATAAATTTTCTGAACATTAGCCGATTGCACCCAAGCCTGTTTTTCCAAAAGAGAACGCGCTCTTTCAACATCAAAAGTGAATATAGAAGGCGCAACATCAAGTTTTAAAATTTTAAAAATATCCTGCTTTGCCAAGCGCTTATTACCGCTTATATCAACATGAGTGACCACAAAACTACTATCCAATATGATCGTGTTTACGATCACAGCCATCTGACCACTTGATGAAAGTCCATAAAAAGCCGTAACAAAGAAAAACCATACAACAGCAAAAGAGCCAAAATGGCGTGGAATATGAATATTAACAAAAACAAACTCAAACATAAACCGAAGAAAACGACGATAAAGACGTGGCAAAGCCGGCACTGAAAGCACCTCCATCGGAACATTTGTTTTACTAACATTCAACGCATACATGATGCGTCCTCCACCATCCATTGAACAATATCGCCGTAAGTACGGCCGCTCGCTTTTGCAATATCAGGAAGAAGAGACGTCGATGTCATACCGGGTTGCGTATTAATTTCAAGCCAAACCAACTCTCCCGTTTTTTCATCAAAACGAAAATCAGAACGGCTAACACCTCGACACCCTATCGCCTGATGGGCTGCTAAAGACATTCTTTGCACACTTTGGTAAATATTTAGTGAAAGTTGTGCAGGACAAATGTGAAGAGAACCACCCGTTTTATATTTTGAGTCATAATCGTAGAATGGAAAGTTTTTATCGGGAAGAATTTCACACACATCCAGCACTTCATTCCCCAAAACAGCACAAGTCAATTCACGACCAGGAATATATTTTTCAATCATCACCTCATCGGCATATCCCCACTCAGCTCCCCCAATATTATGCGGCGGTACAGCTTCATTTCCTTGGACAATGACAACACCAAAACTTGATCCTTCACACACAGGTTTAATTACATAAGGAGGCTCCATGGGATGCGTTCGGCCCAAAGCAAAGCGGCTCATGATACGAGAAGGAGCAACACAAACCCCAACATTTGCAACGATAATTTTTGCACGTCCCTTATCCATTGCCAAAGCAGATGCCATCACGCCAGAATGAGTATAAGGAATTTTTAAATATTCAAGAATCCCCTGAATCCGGCCATCTTCACCAAATGGACCATGCAATGCATTGAAGGCAATATCGGGCTGCAACTGTTCAAGAACAGAAGCAATACGAGCATCAACATCCACGCGGCTCACGCGATACCCCTGTACCTCTAGAACATCAGCACAAGCCGCCCCTGAAGATAAACTTACAGACCGCTCAGAAGAAAAACCTCCCATTAACACAGCTATATGTTTATCTTTCATAATAAATCACCCTCTTTCGCATACTATATGTAGTCTATATAGAATACATCAGCACCATATACAGGAAAAACAAAGTTTATCCTTGCGAATCAATAACCTAGCATTTTGCATAATGAATCAGACTCAAAAGCCTGATGCAAGAGATTCTTTGTTAATTTATTGATTCTTAATAGAAATTTTTTATTATCTCTTTGAAATGACTCAATTTTTTATTTTCACTTTTTTAGTGAACAATAAATCAATGAAATGGATCAAAAGGAGAAACACTTCGACCGCGCTCAAATTGACCAATACGCTCTATTTCCCATTGTAAAAGGTGGGCTGAATTTGCAAAAACACGTGCACGCACTGTTTCTCCCAATGCTTCAAGATCATATCCTGTTGCTTGCCCTGTATTAATCATAAAATTACAGTGCATTTCACTCATTTGAGCGCCACCAATCCGTAAACCACGACACCCTGCTTCATCAATCACGCGCCACGCAGATCCATTCCCAGGATTTTTGAAAGTTGACCCCCCTGTTTTTTCACGAATAGGTTGCACTGTTTCTCTGTGGAGGGCAACTTCATCCATAGCAGCACGAATATCATCTTTATTGCCGAGTTTTCCTTCCAATAAAGCAGCCGTAAAAATAAAATCTTTAGGAACATCACAATGGCGATAGGAATAATGCATATCTTTCACACTCAAGATATGACGTTGCCCTTTACGATCCAGCGCATAGACCTCGACAACACGCGCTGCGGTTTCAACACCATTCGCACCAGCGTTCATTTTGAGAGCTCCTCCAAGACCTCCAGGAATACCATGATAAAAATGAAAACCTGCAATCTCAGCTTCTAAAGCGGCAGCAGCTAAATGTTTATCCGCCGCACCAGCACCAACTAAAAAGCCTTTTGGAGAAACCTGCTTCACTTGCCCAAAACTTTTTGGCGAAAGACGAATCACAACACCAGGAACCCCCCCATCACGCACCAGAAGATTAGAACCGATACCGACAATTGTTACAGGAACAAATTCAGGCAAATTTTGAAGAAAGAGAGCCAAATCTTCTTCATCAACAGGCTGATAAAAAAGCTCTGCCAATCCGCCCGTGCGAAACCACGTTACCTTACGCATCTCAACATTAGGTGTAAGTTTTCCTCTCACGCCACCCAACAATGGTTGCAATTGCGCCAATAGCGCCTCACCATCAATGTGCTGAAAATTTATCATGACCATCCAATACCGCTAACTGATGAGGCAACGCACAAGCCCATTGTGTGATATTGCCAGCACCAAGAAAAACAACATAATCCTCTGCCTGAGCAAATTTTGAGACAAGAGACACAACATCTTCCAAACCATGTATCAAGCGCACATCACGATGACCCGCCATTTTAATATGCTCTACCAATTCTTGAGAACCAAATCCTACAATAGGCTCTTCACCAGCCGCATAAACGGGCGTAATCAACACTGTATCTGCATCATTAAAACAAGCAGCAAAATCATCAAATAAATGATACAACCGTGAATACCGATGGGGTTGTGCAATCGCAATAACACGCCCTTTTGCACTCTCACGTGCAGCACGCAAAACAGCCTTTATTTCGACAGGATGATGTCCATAATCATCAAATATTTCAATGCCACGCCAACTTCCTGTTCGCGTAAAACGCCGTTTTACTCCGCCAAATTCTGCTAAGCCCCTTTTTATAGCTTCATTTGAAATGCCAAGTTCATGCGCAATAGCAATCGCCGCCGTTGCATTGGCAACATTATGCTGCCCTGCCATAGGCAAAAGCATATTTTTCAACTCAATCTTTCTTCCTGTTTTGCGTGAGCGAACAAGAACATCAAAATGCGTTTTTTGACCATCCATCGAAAGATTAAGAAAACGAACATCTGCTTGTGGATTTGCACCATAAGTGATCACCCAACGATCATCAATACGGCCCGCCAATGACTGAACCTCTGGATGATCAAGGCACAAAACAGCAAAACCATAAAAGGGAACATTTTCTACGAATTGCCGAAAAGCCTCACGCACAGCATCAAAACTTCCATAATGATCCAAATGCTCAGCGTCAATATTAGTAATAACAGCAATATCAGCAGGCAGCTTTAAAAATGTACCATCACTTTCATCAGCTTCAACAATCATCCAATCGCCATCTCCTGTACGAGAATTCGTACCATAAGCATTAATAATACCGCCATTAATCACCACTGGATCAAAATGACCAGCATCAAGAAGGGCTGCAACCATTGATGTGGTTGTTGTTTTACCATGTGTACCACCCACCGCAATTGCACGCCGAAACCGCATCAGCTCCGCCAGCATTTCTGCACGTCTAACAAGCGGTAAATGTCTTTCCTTTGCAGCAATATACTCAGGATTTGTTTTTTTAACGGCAGTAGAAAAAACAACAACCTCTGCATTCCCTAAGTTTTCAGCACAATGACCTATATGAACGTTAATTCCCTTTTTCCGCAAACGTTCAACATTTGCACTTTCAACTTGATCTGACCCTTGAACTTTATAGCCAAGATTATAAAAAACCTCCGCAATTCCACTCATACCGATCCCCCCGATTCCGATAAAATGGATAACGCCTATATCAAGTGGCATTTTCATTAAAAAGCTCCTCTTTTATATCTGACAACAATCGCCCTGCAATTAAGGATTCAGCCATATCAGCAAGGCAACGGGTTGCATGAGGTTGCCCAACTTTTTTTGCAGCAAGCGCTTGTTTTTCCAATAAATGGGGTGCACAACAAGCGTGCATTAAAAGAGAAAAAAGCTTTTGTGCATTCAAATCTTTTTCTGATACAATTTGCGCACCACCTACACGAGCAAGCAGAGCTGCATTGGCAGCCTGATCATGATCTAAAGCATGGGGATATGGAACAAGCAAAGCAGGTCTACCAATCACCGCTATCTCACAAACGGACGAAGCCCCAGCGCGCGACAAAATAAAATGAGCATGTGCCATACGTTCAGCCATATCATCAAAAAAAGGAGCAACCTCTGCTTGTACGCCCATATCACGGTAGATTTTGATCAACCCTCCTGCTTCACCGCGAACTTGCTGTACAATTCGTAAACGTTTACGGTTCTTATCATCGAATAAAGCAATCGCTTCTGGAACAATATGTGAAAAAGCAGAAGCCCCTTGGCTACCTCCAAAAATCAAAAAATTAAATGGCTTTTCCCCCTCTGAAGAATGATAAGGAATTTTGGCCGCCTTCAACACAGCCTCACGGACAGGATTCCCCGTCAAAAGTATTTTATGAGCATAAGCGCCATTTGGCGACAACAAACCACCAGCGATTGCACGCACAAAAATTGCCAACACCCGATTGGCACGCCCCATAACAGCATTTTGTTCATGAATAAATGTCACACGCCTCGTTAAAGCCGCAATAAAAAGAGGAGGAAAGCTCGGATACCCCCCAAATCCTCCAACAAGAACAGGACGTAATTTATAAAACAACGCCAACGATTGCCCCATTCCCCTTAGCAAAGACCAAAACGTCTTTATCAGAGCAAAAGGATGACGTCGTATAAACGTTGCCGATGAAACGATATGAATATGCTCTTCATCAAAGCACCGAACAAAAGGTCGTGCTCTTTCATCTGTTATTAAATGAACATCATATCCACGCTTCCTTAATTCAACAGAAAGGGCTTCAGCAGGAAAAAGATGTCCACCTGTACCACCAGCCACCAAAACAATAACTTTTTTATCATTCATAAGGGGTATCCAAGACAGAAGAGGAAGAAAAAGCTGAAAGGCGTGCTTCTGGCCAACGACGTGTTAAACTAAGCAAAATGCCCATTGAAAACGCAATCGCCACCATCGAAGAACCACCGTAAGAAATAAAAGGCAATGTCATGCCTTTTGGAGGAATTAAGTGAAGATTAACGGCCATATTAATAGCTGATTGAAAGCCAATCATCATTGCTATGCCAGTAATACCAAGACGTATAAAGGAATCACGTGTATTCATGGCTATATACAATGAACGCATAACGATAAAGCCAAACAGCATCATAATTAATAAACAAAGAATAATACCATATTCTTCAGCAGCAACGGAAAATACAAAATCTGTATGGCTATCAGGAATGATACGTTTTACTGTCCCCTCCCCAGGACCTTGCCCAAACCAACCACCATTCAAAATAGCCTCACGTCCTACATCCACTTGAAAAGTATCTCCTTCACCTGTCAAAAAACCATTGATCCGCTCGCGCACATGATGCAGAAAAAAATAAGCTAAAATAATTCCTACAACGCCTAAAATGAGAAAGAGAAAAATAATAGTAAGAGGTACACCAGCAATAAAAAACAGCCCCCCCCATGTTGCACTTATTAAAACTGTTTGTCCAATATCAGGCTGCAAAACCAGAAGCACACAACAAATGCCATAAAGTACAATCGCTAACGTATAACCTAGAATTCCCCTCTTGCGTATCTGTTCCGAAAAAAGCCAAGCGGACATAACCACAAAAGCTGGCTTCATAAACTCTGAAGCCTGTACAGAAAAACCAAATAGCTGAATCCATCGCCGTGCTCCCTTTAATTCTGGACCAAAAAATAAGGTTGCAACCATAAGAGCAAGCGTTACAATGAGCAAAAGAGCACATAAACGACGAATATTAGAAAGCGAAAAAAAAGAAATGGTAACCATCGTAAAAAATGCTAAAATGCTGAAAATGATATGCCACCGAACAAAATAAAAACTATCAGCAATTCCGATTTTTTTTGTAATAATGGGGCTGGCAGCAAAAGACAGCATAATGCCAATTCCCATTAAAATTAAACAAGCTGCAAAGATAGAGCGATCAATCGTCCACCACCAATTAGCAATTGGATCTCTATCTGCACGCGTCACCATGATATACACACCTTATCCATTTTATAAATTGTCTCAAAGTGATATGGGTTCCCAGCCTGTTTAACAAACACTTTAAAAACTAAATTACACAAAAAAAGATTCTGGAGTCTTAACGCAAAAATATTTTTTATAATTGATGCTTTTTTTATTGTAACTGCATCACAAAAGAGACAAATGCTTCGCCTCGCATTTCATAATTTTTAAATTGGTCATAACTTGCACAAGCAGGTGACAAAAGAACCGTCACCTCTTTTGCCTTACAGCCTATTGCGTCAACAGCTGCTTCACGCACCGCATTTTCCAAAGTTAAGCTCATAGAAAAGGGAAAAGCAGATCCAATAGTGCGAGCAAATTCTTCCGCCGCACTCCCAATCAAATAGGCTTTACGAATTTTAGGAAAAAATTCTCTAAGAGACTCTATTCCTCCCTTTTTTGCCTGTCCCCCAACAATCCAAAAAATATCATTAAAGGTGGAAAGCGCAGGAGCTGTTGCATCTGCATTAGTCGCCTTGCTGTCATTGATAAACAAAACCGCCCCCATTTTACGCACCTGTTGCATACGATGATCCAACCCTTTATAACTTGCTAAATGCTTGTCCATAGAAGGATCGGTTATTTTTAAAGCCTGCAACGTTGCTAATGCCATAAGGGCATTTTGCGCATTATGCCTCCCACGTAACCCCGCCATAGGAGCAAGATCTGCAAGCATATGACGCTGTCCTTGACGAACAGAAAAGAGCTTGGTCCCATCTGCATAAAAACCATTTTCAACAAAATGATCCTTGGAAATTGCCTCAATTTGCTTCCCCTCATGAAGTAACTGTTGATATAAAACCCGGCAAGCTGCATCATCAACTGAAATAAAAGCCTGAGAAGCCTGAGCAATCAGATGCCTTTTGGTTTGCACATAACAGGCAAAACTTCCATGTCGATCAATATGATCAGGTGTGAGATTTAATAAAAGTCCAATAGTCGGCTGAAGAGAGGGAGTAAGATCAATTTGAAATGATGAACATTCAATCACATAGATACGTTTTTTAACAAAGGGCTTAAGCGTCAATATTGCCTTTCCAATATTTCCCCCCATCTGCACATCATAGCCCATTTTTTCCAACAAATGCGCAAGTAAAGATGTTGTGGTTGACTTCCCATTCGTCCCCGTAATCGCAATGAAAGGAACGTCTTTGTCACAAAAACCATAATGCTGTAAAAATTGATGGCGCGCCCGAACAAATAATTCAATATCACCGATAATTTCTATATTTTTTTTTCGTGCTTTTTCAACAACCCAATGGGGTTGAGGATAACTTAAAGGAACTCCAGGAGCTACAATCAATGCAACAAATTCTGACCAATCTTCATAACGGAGATCTCGTGTTGGAATATTGTGCCGAAAAGCCATTTGCACGCTTGAAGGACTATCATCCCACGCCACCACTTCTGCACCACCACACATCAATGCTTGTGCCGTTGCTAGTCCAGACTGTCCCAATCCAAACAGAGCAACTTTTTGACCTTTATAACACGTAACAGAAATCACATTCTCACCGCAATTTAAGTGTTGAAAGACCTATGAGAGCGAGAACAATCGAAATAATCCAAAAGCGTATCACGACTTGGCTTTCAGTCCAGCCTTTTTTCTCAAAATGGTGATGTATCGGTGCCATAAGAAACACGCGTTTTCTTGTTAATTTGAAATAACCAACCTGAATAACGACCGAAAAAGCTTCCACAACAAAAAGCCCACCAATAAGAACCAAAACAATTTCGTGTTTCGTAGCAACCGCAACAGTCCCTAAGAGTCCTCCAAGAGCCAATGAACCAGTATCTCCCATAAAAATAGCTGCAGGTGGTGCATTAAACCATAAAAAACCAAGCCCTGCCCCAACAACAGCTCCCAATAAAACAGCCAATTCACCTGTACCCGATACATAATGGATTTGGAGATAATCAGCAAAATTCATATTACCAGAAAGATAAGCAATCAGAGCAAAAGATAAAGCTGCAACCATCACAGGAACAATAGCAAGCCCATCGAGTCCATCCGTTAAATTAACCGCATTACCCGTCGCGACAATAACAAACGCAGAAAAAGGAATAAAAAACCAGCCCAAATTGATAAGATAATCTTTTAAAAAAGGCAAAGCGAATCCAGATGAGCCAATTTTCAGAATAACAAAAGCCGCAATTGCGGCAACACAAAACTCTAAGCTTAACCGTGCTTTCCCAGAAAATCCTTTGTCTGTTTGTTTTGTGACCTTAAGATAATCGTCATAAAATCCAATTGCCCCAAAAGAAAGCATAACCAATAGCGATACCCAAAAGTAAATATTCGATAAATTACACCACAAAAATGCCGATACCACAATGCCGGTTAAAATCATCAATCCACCCATTGTAGGTGTTCCAGCCTTTTTAAAATGTGTTTGAGGACCATCAGCACGAATCGGTTGTCCCTTACCCTGCCGCAATTTAAGAGAAGCAATGATGCTAGGTCCAAACAAAAAGACGATAAGTCCCGAAGTAAGCATAGCCGCTATCGTGCGAAAAGTAATATAACGAAATACATTCACACCTGGAAGCCAATCACTAAACGAAGAAAAAAACAGCATCATTGTACAAAAAACCTCTTAAAACTATGAAGAAACCGCTTTATAGCGATCAAGCAATGCAGTCACAATATTTGATGAACAAAGGCTATTGGATGATTTAACCATAAGCAGATCCCCAGAAGAAATTTCTGCTAAAAGAAGCGGTAAAATTTTCTCAATATTTTCAGCATAATAAACCTTAACACCGGTAGACAAATCACTGACTAAAGATTTCATCGCCTCACCAAATAGAAAAACCGGATTAGCACCGGAAAGACGTATTGGTTTTATTAAATCACGATGAAGCTTTTCACTATACTCCCCTAACTCTAGCATATCCCCTAAAATAGCAATTCGCCGCCCCTCTTTCCCTACAGGTCCTGTAGCAAGAAGCTCAAGTGCAGCACGCATAGAAGCAGGATTTGCATTATAGCTTTCATCAATGAGATAAAATTCACCCCCATTTGATAAAGACAATTGATAACGAACACCTCGCCCCTTTTGAGAAGAAAAATGGCGAAAAGAAAGAAAAACAGGCTCTAACTCAACCCCCATAGCATCACAAGCAGCAATAACCCCTAAACTATTTTGCACAATATGGCGTCCTGGAGCACCAATTTGAACCTCCCTATCCCGCCCCCCAATACGCACAATCATAGAAGTACTATCAGTTAGAAGACGTATACCTCGCGCTTGATAATCAGCATCTTTAGTCTCACCAAAGCTTAAGATCTTCTTTACACCGCATTTCTTTGCTTTTTGAACGAGATAAGAAAAAAAATCACTATCCGCATTTAAAATGGCAATTCCTTTTTCATCTAATCCTTCAAAAATTTCAGCTTTTGCCTTTGCTATTTCTTCAAGATCTTTGAAAAAACCCATATGTCCTGCACAAATATGCGTAATGAGAGCAACATGCGGACAAACCAGTTTGACCAGAGGGCGAATTTCATCTCTATGATTCATACCAATTTCAAAGATACCATAATCACTCTCCATAGGCATCCGCGCTAAAGTGAGTGGAACCCCCCAGCAATTGTTTAAAGAAGCGAGATTCGCATGAACATTCCCAGCAGTTGCAAGAGCTTGTTTCAAAGCTTCTTTTGTCGTTGTTTTTCCCACTGATCCTGTTACCGCGATAATCTTAGCTCTTGAACGTTTGCGTGCAGCTTGTGCAAGTTGTTCTAAGGCTTGCAAAACATCAGGAACGACAATGAGTGGAGCCGATATCTTTTTCATATCCCTCAAACGGTGTTCCGCAACGATAAGAACGCCTGCACCTCGTTCATAAGCTTGCGCAGCAAAATCATGACCATCAAGATGATGCCCCTTAATGCAGAAAAAAACATCCCCTTCCGCAAGAGTACGGCTATCAATGGAAACCCCAGAAAAAGTTTCTGGCATGCTTCCCATTACAACACCATTAATTGCAGCAACAAGTGCTTGCTTATCCCATAAAGCTGTCATTTCTTTCGGTCCTCTAAAGCTTCTATCGCTTTCAGACGATCTGAAAAAGGATAAGTTGTCTGCCCTATAATTTGGCCATCCTCATGACCTTTTCCAGCAATGATTAATGTGTCACCAACTTTCAAAAGCTCCACCGCGTAAGAAATAGCCTCACCACGATCTGCTATCTCTATTGCTGTTGGCACCGCCTGTAAAATATCCTTGCGTATTTTTTCTGGCATTTCTGTGCGAGGATTATCATCCGTTACAATAACAATGTCCGCTTTATCCGCCGCAATTTTTCCCATCAAAGGTCTTTTTCCTTGATCACGATCTCCTCCACAACCAAAAACAACGATCAAGCGCCCTTGCGTAAAGGGACGAACAGAAAGCAAAACCTGCTCCAAAGCTTCTGGTTTATGGGCATAATCAATATAAACAAGCGCATTATTTTCTGTCTTTCCCACAAACTCTAATCGCCCAGGTGCCCCCTGCAAAGTTTCAAGCGCAGAAAAAACCTTACGAGGTGAAGCACCCGTTGCAATTGCTAACCCCGCTGCCATAAGCGCATTGGCGACCTGAAAATCTCCAGCTAAAGGCAAATCAAATGTATAAATATTGTTTTCCACACGACACTCAATACACTGTTTTGAGCGTTGATGTTCGACACGATTAATCGTGATAAATTGCCCCTTACGACCAATTGTCAAAACACGGCGACGCGCTTGTGTGACAACATCAATAACCTTTTGTGAATAGACATCATCAGCAAAAATCAAAGCAGGAGCAGATACAGGCAAAAGTGTATCAAATAACCTCATTTTAGCCCGCAAATAATCCTCTACCCCCGTGTGATAATCCATGTGATCTCGCCCTAAATTGGTGAAGGCACCAGCCGTTAAACGGACTCCATCAAGTCGCCCTTGATCAAGCCCATGCGAAGAAGCTTCAAGAGCTGCATGTGTCACACCTTCATGAGAAATTTCATAAAGAAGACGGTGCAAGACGACCGGATCAGGTGTTGTGAGAGAACCATAAACATTCCGTTTAGGAGAAACAACACCAACCGTTCCTATACTCGCAGCACAAAATCCAACATAAGTCCAAATTTGCCGAAGAAAAGAGACAACAGATGTTTTACCACTTGTACCAGTCACAGCAACGACCGTTTCAGGCTGAGAACCGTAAAAACGTGCAGCTGCCAACGCTAAACTATGACGAACATTAGAAACACGTAAAATGGGAACAGATAAATCCTCAAGAACAGCATGACAATCTGTAACGATTGCTCGTGCACCACGCTTTATCGCATCATCTATATAGTGTCTTCCATCACTTTTTTTTCCTTGAACAGCAACAAAAACATAGCCTGGCAAAACTTGTCGAGAATCCGCACTTATTCCTGTTATTTCTATTGAAGAAAGACTTTCATCTTCAACGCATTCTGTAAAAACTGTTCCCAACAACATGATAACGCACCTTTATATTCATTTTACCGTTGTTTAACGAAACTTGAATTGCTCTTTTTACTTAAAAGAGGCTCATATTCTTTTTTAAAATCGGGTTTTACACCAAGAAAACTAGCTGTGCGACGAACAATATTAGCAAGCATTGGTCCAGCATTCATCCCCGCTGTTGCTGAACGCTGTCCCTCAGCAGGCTTTGGTTCATCAATAATTGTTAAAACAACATAAGCAGGATCCTCAATAGGAAAAGCAGCAAGAAAACTATTGAAATTTTTTGTTTTAGAATATTTTCCATTTTCAACTTTTTCAGCTGTTCCTGTCTTACCACCTACACGATAGCCTTCTACTTTTGCATTACGTCCAGAACCAATATCACTATTTAATTGATAAAGGTAACGCATATTTTGACTTGTTTTAGCCTGCAAAACCCGTTTTGCATGGTGCAAAGTTTGTTCTTTTGGCCGTTTTAAAAATGTCGGAGCAATTAACCAACCACCATTCATTAAAGCAGCAGCCCCGACAGCTGTTTGCAAGGGTGTTGTTGCCATACCATGCCCAAAAGAAATCGTCATAGAATGGATATCCTTCCAATGATTTGGCACAATAGGGTGGGCAACTTCAGGCAACTCTGTTGTGAGACGATCCAGTAATCCAAGTTTTTGCAAAAAACCACGATGTTTATCAATCCCTATCGCCAACGCCTCTTTAGCAGAACCAATATTAGAAGAATAAATAAAAACCTCCCATAACGTTAAGGGTCGATTTTTTCCATGAAAATCATGAATAGTATAGCCACTACTTGCTTTTATTGGCTTTGAAGCATCAATAATACTGTTTAAATGAAAAATATCGGAATCAAGAGCCATAGCGGTCGTAAAACTTTTAATGATCGATCCCATTTCAAAAGCTCCTGCCGTCATCCGATTGAGACGATCACTTTTTAAAGCTTCAACAGGATTTCCAGGATCAAAGTCTGGTAGTGATGCCAAAGCCAAAACTTCCCCCGTATGTATATTTAAAATAACAGCTCCTGCAGCAATTGCCTTATAACGCTTCATAGCCTGAATAAGTTCATCATGAACAATTGACTGAACACGCACATCAATCGAAAGCTGAACTTGTTTTAATGATTCTTCCATGGCAAGACCAGCGGCACGCAAAGCACTCAGCCCCGCATCATCAATGTATTTTTCCATACCTGCAATGCCCTGATTATCAACATTCACCATACCGAGAATATGAGAAGTTACAGGTCCATCAGGATAAAAACGACGAATTTCAGTCCGAAAACCAATTCCTGGTATACCAAGAGCCATAATTTGCGTCTTCTGCATTGGTGTTAACCCACGCTGTATCCAAGAAAAACCAGATTTTCTTTTTAAGCGCTTATAGGTTTCCTGCCAATTAAGATCAGGCAAAACTGTTGAGAGCAATTCAATTGTTTCATCCACATCAATAATACGTCGTGGCTCAGCAAAAAGTGAATAAGTTTTAATATCTGTTGCCAATAAACGACCATTACGATCAACGATATCAGGCCGTGCCATCAATTGAAGAACTCCTGGCCCCTTTGCTTCTTCAATCTGTCCACCTTCCAACCCATAAGAAATAAGGCAAGCCCCCATGATTCCATATAAAATTAAAAAGCAGAACAACGAAAAAAGCAAACGTGGACGACTAGAATAGGGACGACGAACAGAAACATTATGATTATTCAACGAATTCTTTAAGCGCTTTTTCTTCTGTGAGAATAAAAAAGTCGATTTCATTACTGCGCGCCTTTTTGGACAACACTATTGATCTGAGAAGCTCGATTATTTGTCAAAATATCCTGATTATCTTCCAAGATATTTTGTTTAATCACTTCTTCAATTTGATCATGTACCTGTACCGGAATGTCTTTAAACTCCACGATTTGACGCGGCTGTATAACCTCTAACCCAAGTTCTTTCTGATAACGTTTCGCAAGTTTTTGCATGCGTGAAGGCCTTATCATCACAGCCCACTCAGCATGAAGCAAACTTACCGTATTTTTTGCTGCAGCAATTTCATGCTCAAGATGAAGAACTTCGTTCATTCGTTTTTGAACATCATATTTTACCTTATAAGTAAGACCTGCCATACAAATCATAATCAACACTAAAATCATATCAAATGTACGAAAAACTGTCATTTTTTGCTGCCTTCAAAACTGGCAATCTCTGCTAAACCAAATAATTTCATATCTGCTGCAAGAGCCTCTGCTTCAGTCCGTACACCAATACGCAACCTCGCAGAACGTGAACGAGGATTTTTCTGTAACTCCTCTTTAGTTGCCGTGATCCCACCTTTAAACAAAGGAAAAAATGTTGCTGGAGCAGCCTTCATTTCAGGCAGATAGCGTGATCTCATACATTCTCCAGAACGAGCCGAAAAAAATCTTTTGACCATACGATCTTCAAGAGAATGAAAACTGACAACCCCCAAACGGCCTCCAGCTTTTAAAACGCGTTCAGCAGCAAATAAACCACATGCCAATTCACCAATTTCATCATTAACATAGATACGAAGAGCCTGAAATACACGTGTTGCTGGATGAATACGATCTCCCGGTTTACGTCCTATCAACGCTTCGATAGCATACGCCAAATCACCTGTACGCAAAAAAGGCTGTACAACACGACGCTTTTCAATCATCCGTGCAATTCGCCCCGCATAACGCTCTTCTCCTAATATCTTAAAAATACGTGCCAAATCCCTTGCTTTTAAATGATTGACAACATCGCTGGCTGTAAAACCAGTCTGAGCCATTCGCATGTCCAATGGACCATCTTTTTGAAAAGAAAAACCTCTTTCTGCTTCATCCAGCTGCATTGAAGAGACACCAATATCCAAAATAACTGCATCCACCTTCTCTTCAACGACACGATCGAGCTGTGAAAATGCCATATGGACCAAACGAAGACGTGGAAAAAATTCTTCAACAAGCGATTGTCCTGCACTGATAGCATGAGGATCACGATCAAGAGCGATCACCTGTGCCCCTGCCTTTAACAAAGCGCGCGTGTAACCACCAGCACCAAAGGTACCATCAATTACTTTTGCTCCAACCAATGGCATAAGCCCAGTCAAAACTGGCTGCAACAACACTGGAATATGGCGTTCAGCTCTTTGATCCTGATTTATCAAAATAATCCGTCTTGAAGTTATGCTGTCTCAAATCAACAGCTCTCTCATGGCAACTGATCTTAGAATAACCTAGCCTTCAACTTTCATATTAATCACAATGAACGAAAAAACTAAAGTTATCCCAAAACAGATCCTAACGCATTATACTTAAAGAAATGTTATAATTTTTTAAAACACTTTGCTCAAGTGTCCATTTCAAACACATAGACTCCATAAAAGATCATATATAATCGATCTTATAAAATATCGCGTATCATCATGAAATATCAGTCGGCCTATAAGCCGGGTTCTGTAGAGTAAAGCTTACACTTTACATGGCAACCATTCATCTGGGACGGATGTTACCATCCGCCTCGTGCAACCTACCCGAATGACTCGCCCGGAAATCGGCTGCAAATTAAATTTTGCACGTCATTTCTATTTGGTCTTGCTCCCGGTGGGGTTTACCTTGCCACATTCATTACTGAATGCGCGGTGGGCTCTTACTCCACCCTTTCACCCTTACCTATAAAAATAGGCGGTTTACTTTCTGTGGCACTTTCCCTAGGGTCACCCCCGCCGGGTGTTACCCGGCACCGTCTTTCCATGGAGCCCGGACTTTCCTCACCTGCCATATTTCAGCATCAGACAAGCGCGGCTGCCCAGCCGACTGACATATTGATTTATAAAATATTTTTTGCTCAATGAAAATAGCATCTTAAAATATTTTATGACAAACCTCTCTCAACAGATGTTTTTATTTTAATGAAGCCAGATAAGTTTTCACTTTTGCGCAATATTTCGCCGAAATGGAATTCATTTTTTTTGCAGCATGACCTGCGTTATATTTAAGGATTGTACCACACGTACTTCCACCACTGAGTTTATACGCCCGTGCCAAATAACGCATACCATATTCAAGATTGGTCGCAGGATCGTACAAATCCTGTACAGAACCACTAAAGCCCAACCCTCGTGCCGTAGAGGGTTTAATTTGCATCAAACCTATTTCGCCAGCAGCCCCCTTTATACCTGCCTTATAATTACTTTCAACTTTTACAACAGCATGTGCTAAATTAACGGGAACATTATATTTATTCGCAAGTTTCTGAATAAGAAACTCATAAGGGCGATCAGGAATCTTAGGAGCAACAATCACTGAGGCTTCTCCTGATTCCGCAACATTTAAGACACTATGAGTCCAACTTATGTCAAATACAAAAAATACAGCACACGCTGTATTTAACAAGATTTTCAAAAATTGCATTTTCTTTCTCTTCACTCAAACATTCTCAAATTCTAGCCGCAAGTAATTTGCAAACGTATTATACAAAAAAAGAAAGCAAAAGAACGGCTTGAAAAAGGAAAGAGTAAGACAATTTCAAGATAAAATCATGTAACAAAAGAATATCTCTTTATTCACAAATCATAGATTTCTCTATATCATAAAATAAAAAAATAAAGAAACTATGGTTAAGCTTATAGCGTATTAAATAAAATGATATAATCTATAAATTGCTGCTATCGCTATTGTATCACTTAATTTTTATATTAAAAAAATCGCATCTTAACTAGATGTAACATTTTTTACATAAAATTATTAATTTTTTTATTGGGATCAATCCCACAAAGTAAGAGAGACAAGAGCATCTTTTTACCGGAGATGCTCAATATCAAGAAAGTTTCATAAAAATATAAACCGCTATCAACGCTTCTCTCTGGTTAAAACACCCACAGCACTCTTTATATCCGATAAAACCTCAACAAATCACAAAACAAATCCCCCCATTATCGCACATAAAAAATTCATAAATATACTAAAACCATCATACTCTTTACCAATTCAAAATATTGCAACAGACTTTTAGCTCTCAAGATGTCTCAAAGAAGCTTTTTAATTCCTTTTTAAAAGAGCTATTATCCACACAGTCCTCCCACTGGTAGTGTACTAGAAACTAATTTTGATTTTTTCACCATGAATAAATTTAAAATGAGAAAATTTTACAATTCTTAAGATTCTTATTCAAGATAAAATGATAATTTATCATTATAAAACAATATACTAAAAAAGTTATATCCGTCTTTGTCTCTACAATAAAGCTTAACAATTACTTGTGTCTGTTTTTTTGAAAAATGTTAGAAAACTCAATACCCCCAAAGCCTTTTTAAATAAAAATAGACCTCTCATCTTCATTCAAATATTTTTTCTTTGTCACAGACTATCACCTTATCAGCCTTGCACCTCATTTTCAGAAATCATACAAGTGGATAAATATCCTAAAACCCGTAGAACAAAGAAAGCTTAAATCCTTTAAAAAATTTTATTTTCTCATATCAAATAAAAAAATAACTGGCATATAAAATGCGATTAACGTATTTTATTATAGTCAATACTGCTTTTGTCATTGTAGCGATTGATAATGCAATTAACTTGACCAATACCCTTGATAGATTTTCTATCTCTCCTGTAATGATTGCAACATTACCGTTATACTCCGACTGCACACCTTTTGAGTAAGATAAATTTGTTAATTATCTTACAAATTGATTATCTCCTCGCACTTTTCAAAACTTCACGAAAAGCTCTTTCTCCTTAAAATAAAACCCAAAAGCGCAATTAAAAAATAGCTAAAAATAAGCATTAGCAATGGAAGGACGAGAAATCGCTTTTGAGAGAGCCATAGCAACAGTTTCACCAGATTTTTGAGCCTGCTCACGACTCTGACCACTTTTAGCAGCAAGCGCAATTACATCACGACGCAGCTGCGCAATAAACAACTCTTGCTGTTGAGGGTCCATCTTAGAAAGATGCTTGATAATATCTGGAAAAGACACGGACAATCTCTCTAACAACTCCTCCTCTGTTACATCAAGCTTCTGAGAAGAAAAAGAAGAACGACCGGAAAAAAACTGATAAACAACACTACTTTGAGAAGCAAAAAAGACAGCGCCAGAAATAAAAAATACGAATAAAATAAAAATAATACGATGCGAAAAAGATCCCATTATCTCTTACCTAAAGATCACAGAATACAAACATAGATTCCTTTTATGATTCCCCTTATAGCATTCAACAATGCCTCAATAAAGAAAAATCAAATTATTAAAAATGAATACGCTAACACTCTCCGCCCAATAAGACCCACCCCTCTATGTATTTAGGTACTATAGGCGAAACAATAACAGATCTTACACTTCCCCCCTAATAACACCTTACATTTCCTAAAATAATTACAAAAAGCCTGACTGAGGAAATCCTCAGTCAGGCCAGACAATCTAGGGGATCCACGCGGGGGGGGGGAGGAGGTTCCCCGATCGTCCTCTTACATCAACCACTAAGATAGCCGATGCAATATTCTTGCTATGGAATAAAATTCTTTAAACAACAAGAAATTCTTATCATCTTCTACGCAAAAAAACATAAAAGAATTATAAATTATTTAAAAATGTTTAAATTTAGGCAAAAAAAGTTCAAAATGACCCAATTTGAAGCAATTTTATTTCTAGAAGCACCAATTAGAATCTACGATCATTATAACTTTTAAATAGTTTCTTTCATAACTCTGATGATCATAATTAAAAAAACAGTAATTTCTACGTATCCACCCTATAAAAATCAAACTACGTAAAAGTAGAATCATTTTTCCAACAGCAATCACCACAAAAAGAAAAACGTAGATTTTTAAAATCTTACACAAATAACCGTAAAAAATGAAAAACATCTTCTTGCAAGAAGTCTATGAATTATTCATATAAAACAATAAATTAGAGAAATAAAATCTTATCTATTTTTATAAAAAATTTCTGTAAATGATCATTAAAATATTGTTACATCCCTCATGTAAAAATCAATGAAGAATTTAAACTGCTTAATCTTATGAAAAAATGAGAACTCTGAAGGTATTTGTTTCGAATCATGCCCCATCGTCATTCCAAATAACGATAAATCATTTTACAATAACCAACAGTCTCTAACGCATTTTAACATAACAAACCGAAATCAATGCAGACATTTTCTCTTAATCTCTATCATTTAAATGATCCCGTAAAATAATACACACAGTAGTTTCTGTGATAAAAAATTGTATAGTCTGTTCTTCTAACGTAAACAATTCATTGATTTACAATCATAACTCATCATTTACAATTTACATGAGAGATCTCAAGAACGTAAGGTTCCCTTATTTTCAATCTTCATCTATTGAATCAATGAATAGCCATACTATCGCACATTACACACAAGAAGAAGCATATGGATAAAAAACATAAAACGATAATGCCGGCTTACAACTTTTACTTAAACTAAAGACGATGGTGCCCTATCAATTTTACGCTATACCCACGGACTGCGTCATAAGATGAGCGGCAAACATAAAAAGAAAGAAAATACGTTTGGCAAGAACAATGGACTTATTTAATAACCTTCATAACTTCTCATGATAAAGAGATACGAAACTTTAGTGTAATATCACGCTTTTCTTTCCTACTTTCAGCCACGGACTATCCATAGATCATCGCCGATCTTATTTTTATGAATATAATGCAAAACACATAGATGAACACCATATATGAATGCTTATAGGAAGAAATAAACGTAAAGCCAGATGCGTTATTATAACCGTTGTTGTACAAAATGTTTTTAAAATTCAGAATATCACTCCAATCCATTACCAATTTATGAGTAATTTTATGGCGTCATCTACCAAGCTTTTACTTTTTCTATTACTTGTAAATCAACACCTGCTCTAAACATAGCAATATGTTTGAAATAAAGATTAGAGAAAATGAGAGCCATGTGAAAAATCCCAGCTTTTATATGCCCAATTAGAGTAAAAATATTTACGTCTGGTTGAGAAATCTTAAAAAGCCATCATTCATTTTGGAAGAAACATAAAATCCCAAAGATAAAAAACTATTGCTATCTTTACCATCCCTTTCATTTGCCTTTACGACTTTCAAACACGCTCATAACGCTGTATTTTAAATAATGAAAATCATGCATTGTCTCACCTTTTTACTTTTTCGTCTTTTTAGAGCATCTTTTTGCACTCCTCACTAAAAGTTCCAAGGCATTTCTTATCTAAGAACCTGTTTTAAAGAGATATTTTAAGACTATTGGGCACACCATCTTTGACATTTATGAAGGTATGAGCCATCACTATATTATATTGTGCGGCATTATATCATATTGCAGCCGCAAAGATGTATTTTCTTTTACAAACGGTATCATTAAGATAAATACCTTCTTTTGTAACAGACAAACAGACTCTTTTGGATTCTGAAACAGGAAATTTGAAATGAAAAAATATTCCTGTATTCAAACCTCTCATTGAGTCTAAAAAAATCAATGATCTTTTAAAATCAATATATTGGCTAATAACATAAATATGATATCAAGAACACCTTAAATCATGATCCTCATAGGCTTAACTCTATAGAAGGTGCTTTCATTATACAGCCTACACGCCGCTATAAAACACCAATACTCCCATATAAAAACATAATACAAATGTAAAAAACAATAGCTTATCAATGATTGAATAAAGTTTTATCTCTACGCTATTCCTTGAGAAAAATCAGAGAATAAAGCACGTTAACAAACGCGATTTATGCAAAATCTACTTGTTTATCTTTGATATCGTCAACCAATAAACGCGGATCACGAGCAAGCCAAAGCGTAACCATACCCTCCTCACTGTTTTCATTTTGTATAGGAGTAAGACAAACCGTTTGTTCTAGAACAAGTCCCGCATTTTTAAGCCATTGTTCTATTTGTAAAGCCGAAAATCCAAGACGCATATGCGCTTGATCGGAATATGAAGGCTCAATTTCATGATAACCAAAATCCACAATCAATAAACGGCCATGAGGACGCAAAACTCTTGATATTTCATGAAGAAATATTTCAGGATTTTCAAGAAAATGTAAAACCCAATGAAGAATAACTAAATCAAAAGTTGTATCTCCAACAGACAAGTGCAAAACATTGCTATCAAGCACGACTTCAACCGCATGCGTATAAAGATTAGAAAACAATTTTAAGATAGAGCCTCCACCTCTTCCAATATTCAGCATCGTCTGAAATGGTTTATCGCCAATGATTTCAAGTAAAGCGTTTTCTACACCCTGATCTGCCATATAGGATGACCGTAATACATCCCATTGCAACGTATTTTGTAAGAAATGCTTCTTCCTCGTTTTTTGACGCTGCTTTTTGACATCCTTCAAACGTTCTAAATCATGCGCTAACAACACATCATGCTTTGGCAAAGCCGAAAGAACACCCATCACAATGTCTTTACCCCAAAAATCATGACAAAGCTTAAAATAAAGGCTATCTCCCTTCTGATAACGCTCAATCAATCGAGCTTCGTACAAGAAACGTAAATATCGTGATATACACGCTTGCGACTGATCAAGAATAAAAATAAAATCAGGAATTGTTAAATCTTCATGACGCAAGAGCGTAAGAACACGTAAATGGCTTACTTCTGCGACCGCTTTCAGCAGCACAATCATTGCATCTAAACTTGCACTTTTTTGCATAATTATCCCCTAAACATTTGTTTATAGGAAAAAAAGTCAAGCATACAACGCATATTCTCATCTATTTTGTTCTCTCTATTTTATCATACTATGAAAAAAATAGGCTAATGTAAAAAACGAACAGATCTTATCTCCCTGCAGCTCGTTATAATGAGAATGCATTGATTTATAATAATAATTCATTCATTGTTAACTTGAATAAAAAACCAGAATACCGTAAATTTTTCTCATTTCAAATCTATTCATGATAAATCAATCCAAATCATTCTCTTACAGCTCATAAACGGAGGGGACATATGGATAAAAATATCTTTTATACCCACCTCAAAACAAGAACTGCATACCATTGAGAAAAAATAAATAACATGATAGTGCCAGCTTGCATTTTTATTAAGTAAAGATAATAATGCTCAATGACCAGAGCATTTGTAGAAATAGTACTATACTCTTCATCCCCTCCTTTTCATTTCAATTTTACAAGCAATAACCGGTTATATATCATGAGTAGAATAACCCTATTTAGGTCATAATTTCATAAAGTGTCTCTTACTCTTTGTTTAATGAATAAAAACTTACACAGAGTACACACACTTTATTTATGAAATAACAAACGCAATAAAGTACACTATTATTCCAACAAAGTTGAGATAAGAAAAAAATTTCTAGCGTGTAAGAGGTTTATAATTTGCATGCTTAGGATTAAGAGATTCCGCCCCAAGACGACGAACTTTATCAGCCTCATATTCAGCAAAATTACCTTCAAACCATTCTACATGACCATCACCTTCAAAGGCTAAAATATGTGTTGCCAATCGATCAAGAAACATACGATCATGCGATATGATAACTGCACAACCAGCAAAATTTTCCAATGCATCTTCCAATGCACCTAATGTTTCAGTATCAAGATCATTTGTCGGTTCATCAAGAAGAAGCACATTCCCCCCCTCTTTTAGAAGTTTCGCCAAATGTACGCGATTGCGCTGCCCTCCTGATAAATTTGCCACCTTCTGCTGCTGATCTGCCCCCTTGAAATTAAAAGCCCCGCAATAAGCGCGGCTATTCATCTCATATTTACCTAATTTAATAATGTCATTTCCACCAGAAATTTCCTCCCAAACAGTTTTATCCCCCACCAAGGAATCGCGACTCTGATCCACATAACTCATGTGAACTGTTTCACCGATACGTATTTGACCTGAATCGGGCTGTTCCTGTCCCGTCAACATTTTAAACAAGGTCGACTTTCCCATACCATTGGCCCCAATAACGCCGACAATGCCACCAGCAGGAAGTTTAAAAGAAAGAGAATCAATCAATACACGTTCACCATAAGCTTTAGAGAGATTATCAACCTCAATAACAACCTGTCCTAATCTTTCTCCAATAGGAATAATAATTTGTGCCTCTCCAGGACGGCGCTCACGTGCTGCTTGAACCAACTCATCATAAGCCTTAATCCGAGCTTTTGACTTTGCTTGTCGCCCCTTTGGACTAGAAGCGATCCATTCTTGCTCACGTGATAAAGCACGTTGACGCGCTGCCTCTTCACGGCCTTCTTGAGCCAAACGCTTGGCTTTAGCCCCCAAATAAGCAGAATAGTTCCCCTCATAAGGAATACCTCTACCGCGATCTAACTCTAAAATCCAACCCGTTACATTGTCGAGAAAATAACGATCATGGGTTATCAAAAGCACAGCCCCTGGATATTCACGTAGATGCCTCTCAAGCCAAGCCGTCGTTTCAGCATCTAAATGGTTTGTCGGTTCATCCAAAAGTAATAAATCAGGTTTTGACAAAAGCAATTTACAAAGTGCAACACGCCGCTTCTCACCACCCGAAAGTTTTGTTACATCCCCATCGGCTGGCGGACAACCAAGAGCAGCCATAGCCATTTCCACTTGACTTTCTAAATCCCAAAGATTCTGACTGTCAATAATGTCCTGAAGCTGTGCACTTTCATCAGCCGTTTCCTCGCTATAATTCATCATCAATTCGTTATAACGCTCAAGAATTTCCTGTTTATCTGCAACACCTTCCATTACATTGCCACGCACATCTTTGCTCGCATCAAGCAAAGGTTCTTGTGGTAGATAACCACAGCGTGCTCCTTCAGAAATCCATGCTTCTCCCGTATATTCCTTATCTAGCCCAGCCATAATACGTAAAATAGTTGACTTCCCCGCACCATTTGGCCCTAAAATACCGATCTTTGCATCTGGATAAAAAGACAAATGAATATTTTCTAGAACTTTTTTATTGCCGTAAGACTTGTTAAGCCCAGCCATATGATAGATAAATTGACGTGCCATAAATTTCTCTTTATATTGTGCGATATTAAAGATTAGGAATTTGAAAAAACTGCTTTTGCTTTTTGAAACTGTACAGTAAATAGCACTTACATCGTATCAAAAGCTTTTCGCTTTATATTGGTACATTTTTTCCAATCTCACAAGCCCCAGTATGGTCCTGAATGCAAAAAAACATCTCCCTAAAAAGCAAAAAGCAAATCTTTTTAGCTGTACCTGAAACCTGTTATCAAACATTACCTCTCTTTTCCATACCAGATATAACATTGTATTTTTATCGTATTAAACCAACTTATCAATGTAATATGGTACCACAAAGAAAAGCAATTCTCTATGCGCCTTCTTTTCTCGCTTTATGGGCTTTATATTACGCAGTAAAAAATCCTTCTCTTTTTTCATCGATTTTTTGCTACGGAAAGCAATGGACCTCACCCCTTGCCTTGATATGGCTTAAATTACGTTTACAAAACGACCGCCGCCTTATGGGATCTGACGTCCCAAGCCCAATGATCATGAAAGCTTTGCATCAACACGTAGCAACAAATGAATACAGTGCACTTCCCATTGGTACGTGGTTACAATTCGTAAAAAACTATAAAACCAATTGTAAAAACTTATCCATCCCCCTCTTTTGGCTTGATAATTATAAAAATAATATCAATATCCAGCACATCATTTCAAAACTTCAAGACGATATATAGCTTTTTAAAAATACGATAAAAGCTCATCTCGTATAGGAATATATTTATGGAAAAAAAAGCCTTAATCGTCATTGATGTTCAAAATGACTTCTTACTAGGTGGAGCACTTGCCGTACCACAAGGTGATGCTATTTTACCCGCCGTCAATAATCTCATAAATCATTTTGACCACGTTATCTTAACCCAAGACTGGCATCCCAAAAACCATTGCAGCTTTGCTTCCTGCTATCCTGAAAAAAAGCCCTATGATACAGTCATTCTTGACTATGGTCCTCAAATACTTTGGCCTGATCATTGTATACGAGGAACACAAGGAGCAGAATTCCATCCATCTCTTAGAGTAGAAAAGGCACAACTTATCCTTAGAAAAGGCTATAATCAAAAAATGGATAGCTATTCTGCTTTTCTTGAAAATGATCAAAAAACACCAACAGGTTTACAAGTTTATCTCAAAGAACATGGTTTTACTAAGCTCATTATGTGTGGCTTAGCAACTGATTTTTGTGTCGGATTTTCTGCTCTTCACGCTATGCAATGCGGTTTTAAAGTCAGTGTTTCATTAAATGCCTGTGCTGGTATTGATGTAAACGGATCACTAAACACTATGCTTAAAACGATGAACGAAGCTGGTATAGAACTTTTAATGGTCTCTTAAAATATCCTTCTCTAATCTACCATTATAATACACTGATTTATAAAGGATAAATTATTTTACACATATTTAAGTAAGAGTCCAGAATATCGTAAATTCTCTCATTTCAAACCTGTTTCAAAAACATTCTCTTACACGTTACAAAGAGAATCAATGTATGAATAAATCATTCAAGAAAACAGTAAGAATGCTTCTTATGACCCATTAAATGCAAGAGCTTGTCATAATATTGAAAGCTGGTAAAAAGTATAACATCAGCTTTCTGTCTTATATTTAGGTCAAAAAGTATCCTAGAGATTGTACATTATTCCCTTCATGGGTAGTATCATGCAATGAACTCAACTTTAAAAAACGCAAATAAGCAATAAAATAGTATTTTATTTTGCATGACAGACCTCTTTCTATTCAAAGATATGCGATAAACAAAAGCGTGAAAATCTCCATTACTTAGACACAACATGTTTATACAATTGACGATTCTTAAAACGAATCGAAGAATATAATGCCATTCCAATAATACAGATTCCCACAAGTCCTGTTAAAACTTCAGGAACCGATATAATCGTTTGCAGATACATAATCACTGCAAGAACTAGAATTGCATAAAAAGCACCATGCTCTAAATAACGATAATGCAATAATGTTCCCGATTCAACCAACATAATTGTCATAGAACGAACGTAAAATGCACCGATACCAAGACCTATCGCAATAATAAAAAGGTTATGTGAAAAGGCAAAAGCACCAACCACGCCATCGAAAGAAAAACTAGCATCAAGAACTTCTAAATAAAGAAACGACCCTACTCCCCCGTGAGCTACTGTTGTTAAAGTCTTTTGAGGAGTATCCAAGAGATGACCAACAACTTCAACACCGATAAAGGTCAAAAGTCCATAAAGGGCTGCCAATAAAAAAGTTATTTTATTTTCTGCGTCAATCTGACCTGAAACAAATAAGATCAAAATCAAAACAATTGCAATATCAATTCCAACAAGCGCCCCAAACTTTTGAGCAGGTCTCTCTATAACATTAAGCCAATGCACCTCTTTTTCAGAATCAAAAAAATATTTTAAGCCAACCATCATAAGGAAAGTTCCTCCAAAAGCAGCAATCCCCATATGCGCATCGGTTAAAACTTCAGCATATCGATGTGGTTCCCATATCGCTAATTTGACTGCCGCAATTGGATTAATCCCAACAGCAACGACAACCACCAATAATGGAAAAACAATTCGCATCCCAAATACAGCTATCAAAATGCCCCATATAAGAAAACGACGACGCCACAATGGACTCATTCTACTAAGAACACGCGCATTGATAATAGAATTATCAAAAGATAAAGAAATTTCCAAAATTCCTAAAACAACGCAAATAAAAAAATATTTAAGAAAACCAGTAATACTTTCCGTTTCAAACCAACCAATAACCCCTCCTAAAAAGACACCAATAATCGTGAAAAAAAAAGCAAACCCAAAATAGCGTAATAGGGCCATGATCATTCCTCAAAGTTTATTTTCTACTTCATCTAAAGCACACCCAGTACAAATCCAAAGTTTGCATCTCTTTAAAGTTGCATCTATTAATGCAGAGGTGTATAGAATATATATGGTAAAGTTACATGAAAATTCTCTCAAAAAAAGCAAGAGACAAATGTAGCAAACAAGGAATTTTGTTTTGAAGTGAATATCAATTGTCAATACAATAAGTGAAAGATTGCTTTCTATCCACGAAAATAAAAAAATAAAAAGAAATTAAAGCTATAATATTGACATTATATCATAGAATATTAATACATAGTGTGCTTTTATTATTTAATGATTTATACCATGATGATTTACCGAGGGAGATAATTCGTGGCACGTCCTGAAACTGAATCAAAAACCATATTTGGAAAACGTTTACGTTATGTACGTCTTGCTTTAGGCGATCCATCACGTGAAACCTTAGCTAAAAGTTTTAGCATGACAAAAAATTCCATTGCTTTTTATGAGCGTGGAGAGAGAGAACCCAATCTTAGTGTCTTACAAACATACCGCACGTTATATGGTGTCAATATTAATTGGCTTTTAACTGGACAAGGAAAAATGTTTGACACCGAATATACAAAAGGTGATTTTGACTGGAATTATTTTATTAAAAAAATCGAGGGACTGGAAGAAACACTTGCCGATAGTGATCGTAACGAAAAACTAAATCAAGAAAAAATCGACAGTTCTTATGAAAAATTGCAGCAATATTTGTCAAGACAAGGTTTATCAAATAGTTTTAACCCTAAAACTACAACCTCTCTTATCGATATGAAAGCTAAAATGGCCAATTCTTACACCCTTAGCTTATTCATTGATTTACTCATTCGAAGCGTATCCCAAAAAGAGGTTATAGCTAATCAATAAACGTCTATTTCAAAAGAAAAAACAAGAAATGATTAAACTCTACCAGTATGGAGAAAAGTGTTTTTACTTTATCCGTGCTGGTGGAATTTTGTATAATTTATAAATTTTGTTTCTGTAACGACAATAAAAATATTTGCGTTGTAAGTGAAAGTATAGTGTCTTTAACTTAAAAAAATAATTTTATAGTATAAAATTCTCATTCATATCTTATTGACAAGAAATTTTTTCTTGTTAAAAGAATAATAGCTCTCATAGAAATTATTTTTTAAGTCAGAAAATTTAAGGGGAATATATTGACGACTTCCTATAGAGACATACATTAATGTTTACAAACGGATTAGTTAAATATTTATCCTGAAAATTATCAGCTATTTTATGAGGTGAGAAACATGTATTTTGAGGTGTTTCAAGGAGTTCACAATCAATGGTACTGGCGTTTAATCTCAGGAGATGCACAAAAAATTGCTTTTTCTAGTAAAGGCTATCCAACAAAACAAGATATCCTAATCAATATTGAGCAAATAAAAGAAGTTACACATAAGGCTCTTATTAGAGAACTACAATCCTAACGTTCTTTACCATTAAAACAAGCGTTTATTTTGTATAATGGTATGTTGAGTTATTTTTGTGACAAATGAACAGTGATTGTTTTTCCCTCAATGAGAGGGCGTTTTTTGTATTATTTCTGACGCTTACAAATAACAGTCATATTCTTACAGATTATGTGTTTATTTTCAATCACACACAAATCTCTATAGCCTTTATCAAAAAGAAAATCTCTTAAGTCTTGTATTTTTCATAAAAAATAAACGCACATGAAGAGAAGATAAACATCAATGAGAGATATAATTACTCTACAAGATATTAATATCTTTTACGTTCATATTCCTCTTCTGTATCTGATAATCATAACTGACTTACCCATTTCATCTTCATAAAAAGCAAATATCTCTTTCTTCCTATTATCATGCAACTTTTTATACCTATTAGCTGAAACTATCGTAGCATTTATACCTTACATCTAAAAGGAACGTGCAAAATTGTTTCCAGCAATAATATAAAATTGCTGGATTGTATAGACGCGCTTTTTAATAACCAGCCTACCTATAAACTGGTTTATCATCATAAACTCTTATTTTATGACCAACGACGCTCTGTCTTATAAACTTAAATGTTTTCATAAAATCAGAGTAAACTTGAATATTCTCTTCTAATACAATATCTCCATCAGCACCATAATTGGCTTCATTAAAGTTTATCTCTCTCGTCATTCCAATCTTCCTAACACATTTTCAAACCCTTTAATGCAAAATATGAATACAATCACTCTTTATCATCTTCAGATTTAAGCATTTTTTTATATTTCTTTTCATTTTTTTCATATTGCTTAATTTGTTTTTTCAGTTTTTCAATTGCTTGGTCACGTCTTTTAATCACCATACTTTGCTCTCTAATAGCTCTATCTCGTTCTTCAGTCATCTTCATAGAATCTCTTAAAAACTCATGCTTTATTCTTCTAGATTCCTCTTTTAAAATTTTCACTTGACTGCGATAATATAAAGAAAACCGAAATATAACCCCGCTGCACAACAAAACAACAACCATTGCTCCCAATAAAATTTCGTTTACACTCATTTGGATCTCCCTTAATTGTCGCTCAAGTGATCATCTTGACCAATTTATTTCATCCTCAATCAAAAAAAGAATGCAATAAATTGCATGTTCCAAGTGTGAACAATCACTCTCGGCATTCTTATTTTCTCCATTAAAGCATTGATCAATGGCGCAAACAAATCTCTGAAAGCGGCTAAATCTACACTCACACCAATTATTTGCGACACATTTATTGACACAAAATACAAAAAATAAGGAACGTCAAATAAAACTAACGACGCAATGCAATCATAAAAGCCTTGCCCAAATCGTTCCTATCTTCCTTTTTACGCCATGTGGAATGCGGCTATATGAAAGTTTTTCATTATTACAAAAATCTTCACTGTCACAAAGCACAGCATTTCTGTAAAATTTTGCCTTCCCACAAATCTTTACATCACCATAAACTAAAGCATCATTATAAACTCGAGCCTTTCTACAATCACGAGTATCACCATAAAATTCAATACATTGAACATTCAAAACTTGATCAAAAAAGACCGCATTAGCGTAAACATATGCATCTCCACTCATATTCAAATAACGATAAAGCTCTTATTTTTCATAAACATGCAAACTCTTACGAACGACTACACAACCATATGTTAATGCATTGTTATAAATAACAATATCATTGTAAACACAGACTTCATTATAAACCGCAGCATCATAAAAACACACTCATCCCCATAAGGGCATTGATCGAATGTATAATTCTACCAAACAACCACCTTTGTGGATCAGATTACCTTCCTGTTTAATAAAATATCCAAGATCACTTTTTTGATATTTCCCAATTTTTTAATGCATATATACGATATACCATCTGATAGTGATCTAATTTATTACAATAAAGGAGAAATCAGTATTCTTTGCCTATGAATTTACATTTTTTCTACAGCCATTATCCTATCTCTTAAGGCTCTAAAGCTTCGTTATATTCACATACTACCTCAACGCAGAATTTTTTTACAAATTCTGATGTTGGGGTATATCTTGATTTATAATGCTGCTACGTATACTATCACAGTGAAATCTCATAAACATACGAGTGTGTATCGCCCTTTCTGGTATACACATTTACTTTTTCACAACCGTGGAACTAAGCAACCATTTTTATTGATTCGAATCTGAAAGTGTATGGGGACATTTTGTTATTAGTTAAAAACAACTCTATATGCTTCCTTAGCGAAGAGCTACACATGGATATTTTCACGCTCCTTGTATCATATATTCTGGATTCGCAACGCAATATTAACGCTATAGCGTAAATATGTAAAGGTCTAAAAATGACAAAGACTGAAAAAGATTGGTTCCAACGCTTAGTTGAATTGATAAAAAGTGACGGACGAACAATGATTGAAATAAGCAGAGCTGCAGGCTGTGGACAAAATTACGTCCAACAAATGATAAATGGGGGAAAGAGGCCTTCTGTAGATAAACTCATGGCTATTTTGAACACACTGGGAAATGCTAGTGCCATATATGTAATAACTGGTTTCAACATCTCCGATGAAGATTTAAAACTCATAACTTTGATTTCGTCTGGAGATAAAAAGAAGATTGAAGCCTTAAATGTTCTGTTGAATGAGCAGAATCTGTAGAATTTTCTACTTTATCCAATATCGCTTGCTTTTGAGACGTCGATAAAGACTCCCATTTCACAATAATATCAGATAAAGTTGTTTCAAATTTTTTATCATTCTTCATAGTCATACTCCATGTAGTCAAACTATATAACGCTAAAGCGTTCAAATATATCTCATACCTTAGAAAAAAATATTTGCAATAGGCAGTATGGAAGCAATTGTGTACAAACTTATTTTACAAAATCAGATGAAGTTCTATTAGTCATGTACCATGGTGAAACAAAAGGCATCACACGATCCAGACCTTACTTATGAAAATTGGTATAATCTATCAAAAACGCGAATAATGTTACGCAGATCTTGCGATTCGGACCAATGAAAACTAATGTGAAAATATCCCTGAAGACACTCCTGAACTCTATATAAGAGAACACGAAAAAGCTTTTTGAAAAAATACATCACAATTTTATTCTACATAGCACTATCTATGTTTTTTAAACAATATTGCAAAGCAAGAATATAACAATGTTATAGGAATAAATTCTTATAAACAGAGCCACACTACCTAAAACTCTGTAACACGTTTACAGGTAACCTCCCCTCTAAACACACCTTGTAAATACTAATATAAGTCTCTATCATGAGCAAAAATAATACTATTAAAAAATAAAACGAATCACCACGCACAATCTTTGTACGTAAATTGTATGCAGATTTACAACAAGAGAGAAATTCCCTTATGCAAATGAAGAATTATATTTTCAAAGTATGATTTTGAAGAAGAAGTGTACTTTTACAAAAAAATCCCCCTCTCTGCCAATACTTTTTCATAAGAGAGAAAACTCATAACAAAGATAAAACTCTCTACACGATCAATACGAGAAAAAGGTTAGCAATACAAAAAAGTGGTAGGTTTACCGCAATATTGCCAATCCCTTATGAGAGTAAAATTAAAAAAGACGTCTGCTCTTCAATAATAATTCGGATCACATGAAAACTCTATAATTTGGACATTAAGAAAAAAATACACAAAGACAGAAAATGGCATTTTAACGAATTTTCTAATATCATAGAAAACATTTCTTACAGAATAATAAAATGCTTATTACAATAAAATCGGGATGATGCAAAGCGATAGAAACAATCACTCAATTGATTTTTCAAAGAACAATTGATGAAATTCTTTTCAAAGAACACGCCTCCGTCACTATGAACAATATTTCTCAAAATCAAATAGAACTCCTTTCTTGGGAAAAAGAAAATATCAACAAATGTTATCATCGTTGACCCCATGATACATATCAACGCCTATAGATCACATTCTCTTATATACAACCTTTCATCACGATGATGCTATTCGAACGTCTAAAAGACATTAACATCACTTAGAAAAAAGCAAATTTACACTAAATGTTTTTTGAGCCATTTGTTCTGAACAGGTCCAATCTTTAAAATTGGTTTTATTGAGATCTGTTTATTTGCAGAACAAGTATAAATAAATTTATCCAATGAAGCTTTTAGCCTTCTATTTTATGAAGCACATCACACAAGAAAAGTACAAAACAGTATATGAATTAAGCAAGTAAATAGCGACACATATCAGTTAATCAAAATGCTACAATGTTGCAAATGAGAGAACTTCTTTGATGAGACTAAAAAAATATACCCTCACTTTATATTAAAGTGACTGAGAGAAAAAAATGAAACAAACAACGACTAAAGGATTTTAGAACAAACAGGAAAATAAATAAAAAAAAACGAAAAAGGTAGAATCTCAAAACTTTTATATAAGCGATCCATTTTTCTATTGGATATTTCCCTATTGGTGGGCCCGGAGGGACTCGAACCCCCAACCAAGCGGTTATGAGCCGCTGGCTCTAACCAATTGAGCTACAGGCCCCACATAGGTTGTTTCTCTCTAAACTAAAATGCCCTATGATACAAGAGCTGACAAAGATTATAACCCATCTTTTTCTCTTTTCTATTGGTTTTTTTTTCAGTGCTCTAATTTCTTTACAAAAACTCTTAAAAATGAGAGAATAATTAACTGACAAATATAAAGGTATAGATATGATAGAAAAGAAAATTCAACCACTGAAGGGTTCTCTGGTTAAAACAGTTATATTAGCATTTACACTCTTAACCACATCGTTGACTGTACGTGCTTATGCTGAAGAAAATAAAATGAAAAATGCAACAATTACAGTGACAGCAATCGGAGAAAGTCAAGCCGCACCGGATATGGCAATTATTAATCTAGCCGTTGTTACCTATGATAAAACTGCCCAAAAGGCATTAGCTTCCAATAATCAATCCATCAATGATATTATAAAAGCTTTTAAAAACAATGGTATCCAAGCAAATGATTTGCAAACATCAGGCTTATCCATTTATCAGTCAACCTCTGATAAACAGCACGAAAAAAAGAATAATGAAAAACTCTATCATGTTTCAAATTCTTTAACCGTACGCATTCGTGATCTTACCAATGCTGGTAAAATCTTTGATCAAGCGATGTCACTAGGTGTTAATTCAGTTAACGGCATTACTTTTACCAACGCAGATACAAAGCCATTTTATCAAGAAGCACGTAAAAAAGCCATTACTGAAGCCATTGAAAAAGCGCAAACGATAGCGCAAGCGGCCGATTTAAAATTAGGAAAAATTATTGAAATCAATGAAAAGGATGATTACTATCACCCAACACCACGTCTCATGAGTAGAGCAGCAGATGTAAGCTACGCAAATACAAATTTTGCAGGTGGTGAGTTAAATTATAACGTGAGCGTCACTGTAGTCTTTGCGATCGATTAAGTCACAAACAGTTGTATAAAAATTACATTACTGGCCTTCACGTAGAAGACCAGTAATGTGATAAAGATATTCTTCCTCAGATAATAATTCGTCTTCGTAAACCTCTATTTGTCCGCGTGCAGAAATACGCGCTGTATGTACCGTCTGACAATCTCCTGATACTAATGGATGCCACCAATGAAGATCTTTTCCCTCATAAATTAATCTATAAGCACAACTTTCTGGAAGCCAACGCGCTGTTTTAACTGTCGTAATGTCTAGCGACATACAATCTGGTACTATTGATTTACGATGAGCATAATCTCGACACCTACAAGTTTCCCCATCTAAAAGGCGACAAGCAATACTGGTTGCATAAAGGTCACCCGTATCGTCGTCCTCAACTTTATGGAGACAACAACGGCCACAGCCATCACAAAGGCTCTCCCACTCAGAAATGGAAATCTCTTCTAATTTTTTTACTTTCCAAAAGGGGAGTTCTCCACTCATAAACTCAGACACACCTTTTTTAATTAAGACGATCTATAAAAATAAAACGTTTAATTTCTATAATTTCATCTATTTCTGTCTCTTAAAAAGATTCAACTCAATGTATACTTTAAACCATGTTCTTAAAATCTATCTGAATAAAAAGAGAATATTCAAAAATAGCGCATATAAATGAACATAACCTATTGAAAAATCTCTTTATAAACTGACAAAGAATAAAATGCGTCACCTAAAATGATAGAAAAATCCCGCAAAAGAATACACATTTTTCATCAAAAAGTCCGTATGTTGCAATATAAGTTTATTCCTAATAGATCCCATTTCTTAAAAAACGAGCTGCGCTATACGCAAGGTAATGTTTTTATCGTTCATTTCTTGAAAGCCCCCCTACTCTCTACTCCATAAACACCCTTTGCCCTATATCTATTCTTTTGAGACAGAGAAGTATAAAGCCCCAAAGCTAAGAAAAACATTAAACATCGCAAACTTTCTAGATTATTCAAATTCTTCCCATGTTTTTCTCAAGAAAGTATCCAAGTACAACATGACGCACCTCCCCCCCTTCATTAAGAAGAAAGAGGAAGTTATTAAAATGCACAAGAATTCCTTTATTTAAGAATCGAGAAAACTGCGCAATTTTCGTGAACGGCTAGGATGTTTCAATTTACGAAGTGCCTTTGCTTCAATCTGACGAATACGCTCTCTTGTAACTGAAAATTGTTGTCCTACTTCTTCCAACGTGTGATCTGTATTCATCCCTATTCCAAAACGCATCCGCAAAACACGTTCTTCCCGCGGTGTTAATGAAGCAAGAACGCGTGTTGTCGTATCTCGCAGATTAGCTTGGATAGCTGCATCAATTGGTAATAACGCATTCCTATCCTCAATAAAATCACCCAAATGGGAATCATCTTCATCACCAACAGGCGTTTCGAGAGAAATAGGTTCTTTTGCAATTTTAAGAACTTTTCGTACTTTTTCTAACGGCATAGAAAGCTTGCTAGATAATTCTTCTGGTGTTGGTTCTCGTCCAATTTCATGGAGAATCTGACGCGAGGTACGAACGATTTTATTAATTGTTTCAATCATATGAACAGGGATACGAATTGTACGTGCCTGATCAGCAATTGAACGTGTAATAGCCTGACGAATCCACCATGTTGCATAAGTTGAAAACTTGTAGCCGCGCCGATATTCAAACTTATCCACAGCCTTCATCAAACCGATATTGCCTTCTTGAATAAGATCAAGAAACTGCAAACCACGATTAGTGTATTTTTTTGCAATTGAAATAACAAGACGCAAATTAGATTCTACCATCTCTTTTTTCGCAATAGTTGATTCGCGTTCACCTTTCTGCACCTGCATAACAATCCGACGAAATTCACCAATCGAAATAGCCGTTTCTTGCGCAAGATTTTGTATCTCACTTCGCAGTTTTTGGATTTCTTTTGCTTCACGCACCGAAAACTCTTTCCAACCAGGTGTAGGCAAAGCAGCAATATAATTCATCCAATCTGCGTCCAATTCACGCCCTTGGTATTCTTTTAAAAAGTCCTCATGGCCAATGCCATAGCTATTGGCAATCCGTTTCAGCTTACCTTCATTATGAATCAATCTCTTATTGATGTCATAAAGCTGTTCAACCAAAGCTTCAATACGATTTTGGTTTAAAGAAAGAGATTTTACTGCTTGAATCAACTCACCCTTTAATTGAATATATTTCTTCTTCTGAGAAGAAGTAAGGGCCCCCTCTTTACGCTCTGCCAAACTGCTTTCAACATGCTGATCTTGTAATTTTCGTAATTTCACATAGGTTTGAGCAATAAAATCCAATGTTTCCATAACTTGAGGACAAAGCTCATTTTCCATTGCAGCAAGCGATAAGTTAACATCGTCATCGTCTTCTTCATCATCGTCTTCAATATTTCTCTCTCCTGCGCTCTCCCCCATATTACGTATACCAGAAGACATTTTTTCTTCTACCGTCTTATCAACTTCACTTCGCTCAATAATAGGAGCCTGCTTTGCTTCTGGACCAGCATAAGTCGTTTCAAGATCAATAATTTCACGAAGAAGAATACGCTGCTCTTTTAACTCATCACGCCAGATAATAAGAGCCTGAAAAGTCAAAGGACTCTCACAAAGTCCCGCAATCATTGTCTCACGCCCTGCTTCAATACGCTTAGCAATGGCAATTTCGCCTTCCCGCGAAAGAAGCTCAACAGCTCCCATCTCACGCAAATACATACGCACCGGATCATCCGTACGATCTGTTACTTCGCGTTTATTCGTTGTCGTTGCAATTGCGTGGCTAGAGGCTTCTACTAAATCACCACCCTCTACCGTAACTTCTTCTTCATAATTTTCAGACTCAACTTCATCCTCATCATCCACAACATTAACCCCCATCTCAGAGAACATCGCCAAGATATCTTCAATTTGTTCGGATGTAACCTCGTCAGAAGGAAGAACTGCATTGAGTTCATCCATTGTTACGTAACCATTTTTTTTGGCAAGCTTAATCATTTTCTTGATGGCATCATCAGAAAAATCAAGAAGAGGACTATCCAAACTCGCTTGGCTTGTTACTTCTGCATTATCTTTCTGTTTAACCTTTGTTGCCATACCATAACTCCACTCGATCACTTCACAGTTTCCATGTAACCATAGTTTCCATGTGACCAGTTTGTTTGTTCTCACTAAAATCTACCAATAGTTACTCATATATACTTCCTTTTAAGAGATTACTATTGGAAAGAATACATTTTGTATATGCCCTGACATCCAGACAAACTCGACATCCAGACAAAAACGCGGGAAAACTCCAGAAGTTTCCCCGACACCTCTCAGCCCTTCTGAGATAATCTCTGTACCCTATCGTAAGAACCAATTTCCCGCTTTTCCTAAAATTTACCCGCTTTTTCTAAAATTTAATTGTCATCTTTATAAAAATGTCACTCCACATAAAGTTCCTCATCTAAAATTTAAGTGACTGATTCGCATTAAAAAAGCGAATCATTTTATCGTATCTTGTGTATTCCCGTCTATTTTTTCATCCAACCAACTTCCAAACCCTTCAATTAACGCTTCTGTTGCCTGCATCTGCTCCAGCTCATTTTTTACCTCACGAAGCAGATCAAAAACCTCACTCTTAGGATTTTCTACAAGTTGCTCTTCAATATCCTGTAATCTCTTATGTAGGTGGTGTTCTTGAAGATGCAAGTAGACAGCTTGTTTTAATATAGCACGTGCATCTTCTATAGGGGCTCCACCAAGGATAATACGCATACCAATATTTTGCACAAGATGTTTCATACGCTCTAACAGAGCTTTTTGTTCTCTTTTCTCTAAGAATGCAACCATCGTCTCTTTATCATGAAGCTGTTGGTCCCCAAGAATTTCCAACATAGCTTGATGAAGAGTTATCAATTGAGTATTTTTTAATTCTAACTCAGAAAGAATTTCAAAATTTTCATACCACAACTCAGGATAGTAAGCTAAAGTGAGTAAAATCACTGCTTCACGCAAAGGCATAGATTGCGAAGAATTTCGTACTATTTCAGAATTTGCTAACAGAGAAAAGGTTTGATCTTTAAAGGTCCTATTTGGTGAAGATTGATCATATCGCCCTCCCCCCTTTTTTTTCGAAAAAGAGGGACGAAAAAAATCAAAAAGGCGTTTTTTTACATCTTGCAAATAATAACGACGGACATCTTCATCCTTAATCGTAAAAATTTGTTGTTTCAGTTGTTTTTCTAGCGCTGCTCGTGTCTCTGGAATTTCAAAATGCTTTCCATAGGTAGCTCGCCACCATAAAAGCTCACTCAAAGGAATTGCCTTTTGCAAAAAAGAAGAAAAAAGCTGTGCTCCACCAGCACAAACAATTTCATCAGGATCTTTCCCTTGTGGCAACAAAACAAAGCGTACACAAACCCCAGCCTTTAAAAGAGGCAACACACGATCAGCAACACGAAAAGCAGCTTTTAAACCAGCATCATCACCATCAAAACACAAAATAGGCTCCTTCCCCATCTGCCATAAAAGCTCAATTTGCGCTTCCGTTAATGCTGTCCCTAAGGGCGCTACAACTCCTTCAAAACCAGCTTTAGTCAATGCAATGACATCCATATACCCCTCAACAACAAGGAGTGAATGAATTTTTTCATCGCCAACAAAGCGACTATTTTTGCGAGCTGCTGCCGCGTTATAAAGTATATTTCCTTTATGAAACAGCACTGTTTCAGGGCTATTGAGATATTTTGCTCGTGTCTCTTTCTCTAATGCACGCCCTCCAAAAGCCACCACACGTCCACGCAAATCTTCGATAGGAAACATAATGCGATTTCTAAATCGGTCATAAGAATCCGCGCTCTCCTCATGCACTGAGAGAAGCCCACATTCTTCCATTTGCTTTATTGAAATGCCCAGTGCACTCAAAGCTTCTTTCAAAGCTGTACGCCTTACCGGTGCAAAACCAATGCGGAAACGCTCTACAAGCTCTGGTGTAACACCACGTGCATCCAGATAACGACGTGCTTGCGTACCTTCTTTATCGCGTAAATTATATTGGAAAAAATCTGTAGCAATTTTCATCACATCATAAAGGTCAGCTTTTTCCAGTTGACGTTTATGACTTTGTGAATCCAAAATAGGGAGTTTCATTCCCGCAAAATCAGCCAAACGCTCTACACTTTCTGAAAAGTGCAGTCCATCAAGCTCACACAAAAAGGTAAAAATATCTCCACTTACACCACAACCAAAACAATAATAGCGCCCTTTATGATCATCACAATGAAAACTTGGCGTTTTCTCACCATGAAATGGACAGCAACACCAAAAGTCTCCCCGTGAAGGCTTACTTTTTCGAGGATCAAAATCCACCCGTTGCCCAATCACTGTTGAAATTGGGAGTCTCGTACGCAGTTCATTAAGGAAATCGGGCGGAAAACGCATTATCTCTCACAGAGTTTGAAATTTCTTTTTTGCATATTTAACGACTTTAGAGCATAATTCCAATACTTCCTCTTAAGCAGTTGTAAAATTTTAAACCCTCAACTGCATATATTTTTAGAAATGGAGAATAAAAGTGATCGAATTTATTGCTCAATATCCGTGGTTAGAGGCTATTTCTTGGCTTGTTATTCTTACTATAGCTGCCCTTTTAGTGAACTTTCTAGGACGAAAATTACTTATTCACGGAGCAAAAAAACTCTCTTCTTTTCTCCCCAAAAATACAACGATCGATATTAATAATGCTATTCAATACATGGCAAATATCACTTCAGCTTTTATTCTTTCAATTGGTGTTAATTTTATTCCAACATTGCCCGATGCATTTAGCACTGTCATCGGTAATGTTGCCAACGCCTTCATTATCTTTTTTGTTGTTCTGACAATTTCTTCCTGTCTCAATGTCATTAACATCCTTTACGAACAACGACCAACAGCACGACTAAAACCAATAAAAGGTTATATTCAAATTGCTAAAATTGCACTTTTTGCTGTTGCAACAATTTTAATGGTTGCTACATTGATTGACCGCTCCCCTCTTATTCTCTTCTCCGGTCTTGGTGCAATGGCCGCGGTTCTCATGTTAATTTTTCAAGATACGCTCCTTTCTCTCGTTGCCGGTATTCAAATTTCATCCACTGATATGGTTCGCGTTGGAGATTGGATTGAAATCCCCAATCTCGGTGCCGATGGTGATGTTATTGAAATTGCCTTGCATACTGTTAAAGTTCAAAATTTCGACAACACCATCACCTCAGTTCCTATCCGTAAACTTGTGACCGACCCTTTTAAAAATTGGCGTGGCATGCAAGAATCAGGTGGCAGACGCATCAAACGCTCCCTTTTTATTGATCAATCAAGTATCCATTTTCTCACAGAAGAAGAACAAAAATATCTTTCTCGATTTAATTTATTAGAAAATTATTTCACGCAAAAAGTAGCAGAAATTGATCAATGGAATGCTCAATTAGATAAAAATCATGATGTCTTAGCCAATACGCGCCGTTTAACCAACATTGGAACTTTTCGTGCTTATGTTTTTGCTTATCTACAACAACATCTAAATATCAACCCTAATATGACCTATATGGCAAGACAATTACCTCCTACAGAAAATGGTTTACCCTTAGAAATCTATTGCTTTACGAACACCACCGTTTGGATAGACTATGAACAAATTCAAGGCGATATTTTTGATCACCTTTATTCTATTCTGCCCTGTTTTGGTCTAAAGGTTTTTCAAAATCCAAGCGGTTATGATTTTAATCAAGTATTAAAAGCAAAAGTGAAATAAAAACAATAAACTTCAATTTATTAATTTTGAAGTAACCACATTCACAACAACAAAGAAAGAATAAAGTATCATGAATGGTTCATTGGTACTCCTTCATCTTGCCGGCGCTATTTCTTTACTTCTCTGGGCCACACGCATGGTGCGCACAGGAATTGAACGCGCCTATGGTGACAGACTTAAATATAAAATGTGCCACGTCATTTCAAAACCATTGTTTGCTGTAAGTTTTGGACTTTTTACAGCAATGATTTTACAAAGCTCTACAGCAATAACGCTCCTCGTTGGTTCTTTCGTTGAATCTGGTTTTGTCTCTGGAGTAGCAGGACTTATGGCTGTACGTGGAGGAGAATTAGGGTCAGCAATCGTTGTAAAAATTCTCACCTATGACCTCACTCTTGTTGTGCCCTTGTGTCTTTTAATTGGCACTTGTATCTTCATGACAACAGAAAAACGTGAATGGCGTCAAATAGGACGTATTATCATCGGTATTGGTCTTTTGATTTTATCTTTAGAGATGATAAGTACAGCGACAGAACCTTTACGTGAAAGCGAAATTTTGCCTAGCATCATTCGTTATCTTTCAACCGATCCTGTTTCCTCTTTTTTGTTGGCTGCTGGCTTAACCTACCTCTTACATTCATCCATCGCAGGAATCATTTTGCTGGTCAATTTTGCCAATTACGATCTTATTCATACGCAACTCTGTGTTGTCATGGTTCTTGGTGTTAACTTTGGCTCTTCTCTTATAGCACCACTTTTAACGCGCAACGCCTCTCCTAATACCCGCCTCGTTCCCTTAGGAAATTTACTCATGCGTGGGGCCGGTTCAATCCTTATACTTATCTTATTTCTCTCCTTTCACCCTCCCATCACATGGCTTGGCAATAACGCCCCTACTCAAGTGATCAACGCCCATATCATTTTTAATGTTTTCATTCTCCTTGCTGGAATACCACTTTCAAAATGGGTTTTAAAATTAACCACTCAGATCGTGAATATAAGTGCAAAAAAAATGCAAGCTAACAAAACGCTCAATTTATCCGATCAAACAGCTCTTGATGACAGTGTTCTTGAACGCCCAACTCTCGCTCTCTCAAATGTCATGCGTGAAGTCATTCATATTTGTGATCTTGTAGACATCATGCTAGAAAAAATCATGGGACTTTATGAAAATCCTGACCCCAATATTATTCGTGAACTCAACCAACTCAACACCATATTGGACAAAAAACATATCGCCATCAAACTTTATCTTGCACGATTAGCGGGACAAAAATTATCTGACGAAGAAGCTCTTCAAACGCAAGAACTTCTAGGCGCCTGTATAAAATTAGACCAAGCAGGCGATATCATTATTCATAATATGCTGATGCTGGTTAAAAAGAAACAACAAAAAGGTTTACAGTTCAGCAGCGAGGGCTGGAGTGATCTCCTTCGTTTCCACGCCATTGTACTAGCCAACGCGCATATAGCATTTAACGTTCTCGTCTCACGTGATACACATACTGCACACCTATTGGTACAAAAAAAAGATCAACTACGAAACTTAGAAAAAGAGATGAGTTTAAAACATTTTAAACGTCTGCGTGAAGGGGATCTCAAAAATGTAGAATCATCCAGTCTTCATCTCGACACTGTGCGCGACCTCAAACAAATCAACTCTCTTTTGACCTCAATGATCTACCCCATTTTAGAAGAACAGGGACTTCTTCAAAGTTCTCGTCTACGCACCCCTGCTGAAGAACAAACAGAAAAAACTTAAACTTTTCAAATAACTTAAATAAAACACACATCACATCGATTATTCAATTTTGAATATGGTCAAGATATTGATTTAATCAAAACATCTTATTATTTGACAATTTAAATGAGCTTTCTTCATCGTAAATTTCTTTCATTTAAAATCTATTCATGATGAATTGCTCAAAGTCATTTGCTTGCACATTACAAACAAAGCAGCATGTAGAATAGAACTCTTGAAGAAAGACATAAAAATGCCTAACCATCTCAAAGCCAAGACTGTTAAACACATAAAGAGTAGGTCAAGAGTATGATAGTTCCAACCTAAACTCGCCTTGTAAAAAGGGGATCGCTTCACAGTAGCAGCAAAACAGAAATGCTCTATAAGGAATGCAAAACCCCACAAAAATGCAATATTTATATCAAGATTTGTAGAGGTTAAACCTATACAGCCACGCTATAACGTGTCAACACAGCAGTTTTAATTTCAAACATCATTGATATCAATTGGCAAGCTCCAAACTTTTAAATATCCATTTTACTTATTGCTTTAATCACAGTTGTTTTTTTCAATTTAAGAGAGAGCTTAAAAAAGCTTATAAATACACTTTATGAGTTCTTAAAACATTTTCACTAATATTTTCTTATTTTATTCGTATTTCTCAATTAATTAATTTGTTTATAAATTAAAATGTATTATATATTTATACTTATTAAGTATTATTATGATATAAATGTGAATATTATTTTAATATAAAGGAAAGTAATAAGTAAAATCTCTAAAAGAAATATCCTTTCCACTGGGTAAAAAAGGAATAAACCTTGATTTTTACAAAGTTTACTCTAGTTACAATTTAAATTCAGGCAAAGGAGGGTATCATGGAAAATGCAAACATCGGCTGGATTGCAGCTATTGTCATTGGCGGGATTGCAGGTTGGGCTGCACAGTATATTATGAAAAGCCAAACAGGAATATTGTTAAATATTATCTTAGGGATTATTGGCGCTGCGCTAGCAAGCTTTCTTTTTAGTCTTTTAGGTGTAAGTTTTGCTGGTTGGCTTGGCTATCTTATTTCAGGTTTTATAGGAGCCTGTATTCTTATATGGATAGGACAAAAAATTCGATCATAGAGTATTTATTTTTTACACCTTTTGGGATTCAATACAAAACTAGGAAACAACTAGCAGAGTTTGAAATATTTCCTTGTAACTTGTTGTTACCAATTTTGATATGATGGTGAGATGCTTAAGCTGCGATTTTAGGCATACACCATCACCGTATTATAAAACGAAATGCAGTAAAGAACTTTATAACGCACCATTTCATACCTATATAAACTTACGCATATCAGGAGAGATATGTTGCGTTATTTTAACGAAATACGAACTGATTTTTGTACCACGTGCGCAAATCCAGCATATCTCACTGTAATAACAATTCATAAGGTTACAAAAATCACTAACGATGATTAAAAATTCTACCGTATAATGCTAATACCTATACACTCTATCAACAATACCCTTTTTACCAAGAAAACTCGAAGAGCTTTTTTGCATCTTAAGAAATAAAGAGAGACGGTAAGAACAAAATGATAAAGAATTTTTTCTAATCTATGAAAGAAAATAGTATATAAAATAAATATGAAATAATATTAATGTAACTTTATTATAGAATTAATACACATTATGTTATGTGAAGTAATTTTTAACAATTTTAATAATATAATATATTTTAAATTTTTCAAAAATATATGCATTAATATAAACTTCTTGATTATAAAGAATACGATCCCCTTTACATCTCAATTCAAAAGATTTGAATATCTCTTCACTTTCTAAAGTATAAAATAAAATTTTGTTCCTCTTAAAACTTCCTCTTTATATCATCTTGCATAGATGAATTTTTAGCTCTTCTTTATATGCGTTACAAACGAATTTTAAAGTACGAAACATTTTTCCCATTGCTCTCATGCGATAAAGAAATTTCCGTAACGCATTGTGAAAGCGCCTTGGATAAAACATAATACCTTATTTTGCTTTTTTAATGAAAATAATCCTATAATATATACTTCCCGCATATCTTCTTTTAAAGACCTTTGCAATCGACTTTCCCTTTGATATCTTCCTGTTAAAATCTTGCTGCTTTTATACTCCTTGTATTACAATAGAGCTATCTATTTAACCCAACATAACATATGGAATAAGACTTTAGCTGTGGAGTAAAACGATGTCTGATCTTGAAGATTCCATCTTACCGCCTCTAAAGTGGTTCTCTGATCAAAATCCTCCAATACCAGAAAACGTTCGCGATTGGCTCATGGAATCGGGCTCGATGACGCTTCGATTAAAGAAATATTGTACCTGCCTCCAAGTTCAACCACAACGCGAATGTTTTATTACGCGAGATAAATTAACAGAAGAAGCAGAGCATCTCCCCGAAAGTGCGCGTTATTGGCTACGCGAAATCATATTAATGGGAGATAATAAACCTTGGCTCCTTGGACGCACTGTAATTCCACAAGAAACCCTCCTACACAATCAAGCCTTGATGCATTTGGGAACTGTACCTCTAGGACATTATTTATTTAACAATGACAAATTAACCCGCGATTACATTCATATTGGTCAACAAGGTGCACTATGGGCACGCCGTTCCCGTTTGCGGTTAACGGGTAAGCCATTGTTGCTAACTGAACTATTTTTAACAGATTCACCACTGTATCCCCACAAATAGAGGTTACTCATTTTATTCTGCATAATTTATAGATTTTATATAGCTTATAAGGGATTTAATCAGAGAAAAGAATTTCAAAATTATCTCAAGAACACATTAAAAACAAAGATTTCTTTTCAAAATATCCTTTTATTTCATAAACTCAGCTTAAAAAATCTCTTCCCTAGAAAAAACGTTCTAAAATTCTGATTTTCTTATCATTAAAACCAGCACTTGAATTAAAAAGATACACGCCATATTGATAAAACCATCTATATTTAAATTTCTTACCGAATAATCACTACTCTAAATATGGTAACTCTTTATCAAACAAATGCTTTGAAACAGCAAAAAAGACAATAATACACTCCCCAAAATTGGAAATCTGTATCAATTAACTTAATCATCCTGTTTTAAAATTTTTAACAGTGCAAATAATAGATCTTTTTTAAAAAGTAAAAACTCTATAACCTTTTTGTTTTTTAATGATCTAACAGCTTTGAAGAACAGAAAAATATAATACATAAAAGAATGTTTATTGCTCTATAAGAGCCAAAAAAACTTCGTTGATTTCAAAAAAATATTTTTTTGATAATAGTATGTATATAAAAAATAAATGATATTTATCAACATCCTACTGATTTATAAAGGTGACGCACAATAAAAAATATTTTCCCATCCCATTGAATTAACAAGATCTATTGCAATTTTTTACGAAGACTATTGCACACTTTAGAAAAATTCATTTGCCCCGCATACCGTTCCTTAAGCCATGCCATCACCTTACCTATATCGCGTAATTTTTCAGCCTTTGTTTGTGCCAAAGCTTCACAAAGAACCTGTTCTACTTCCATCTCCTTAAGTTGATAGGGAAGAAATTCACGAATAACTTCTATTTCTGCTTGTCCTCTCTCTGCCAATTCCAAGCAACCAGACTCTTTATAGGCTCGCATCAATTCTTCACGCTGTTGAAGCATTTTAGTGAAAACAGACTGTATCTGCTGATCATCCACTTCTAGCTTCCCCTCATCATAATAAAGAATATCACGATCCCTAACTGCAGCATTCATTAAACGAAGTGTAGCAAGACGCGCACTATCTTGCACTTTCAAAGCAGCCCTAAGAGCCCCATCAATCTGGTTACGCAACATAAATTTATCCAATTTTGTTCAAGAAGAATATGCCTTTTAACCAATCTTTATCCATCTTGCAATGGAAGATAAAAAAATAATTAAGGACTCGATCTTCGAAAAGCTAAAACAAGACTTTACCTCTTCATGGAATGTACTTATACTGCCTATTTCAAGCGAAACGTTACCAGAATAATATACACAGCATCTGTTAAAGGTATGATTTTTGTGTAAAGTTGGTCATTATACCTTTCAGAGAATAAATTGTGGATACATACTATGATACAAGCAACTTCACCCAGCCACCCTTGGAGTATCAAAAAACCGACAGCCCTCTTAGTCTTAGCAGATGGAACCGTTATTGAAGGCAAAGGAGCAGGTGCTACAGGTATCGCTGAAGCTGAAGTGTGTTTTAACACCGCCATCACAGGCTATGAAGAAATCCTCACCGACCCATCATACACACAACAAATCGTTAATTTTACTTTTCCTCATATAGGAAATGTAGGGGCAAATAGCGAAGATATTGAAGATCTCTCTCCTCTCAATTGTCATGGTGCTGTTGGCGCTATTTTCAAAGCAGATATTACACATCCCTCAAATTATCGATCCAATGAAAATCTTCATCAATGGCTTAAAACGCGTAAAATTATTGCACTTTGTGGTATTGATACACGTGCACTCACAATTCTTATTCGTGAAAAAGGTGCACAAAATGCTGTCATTGCACATGATGCTAATGGAAACTTTGATATTCCTTCTTTAAAGAAACGTGCGCAAAAATGGCACGGTCTCGTCAATCTTGACCTTACGAAAGACGTGACATCTCAATCATCAATGCAATGGAATGAAAAACCATGGAGTTGGAATAAAGGATACGGTACAAACAATGTGCACAATCTTCATATCATTGCAATTGACTACGGTATTAAGCGCAATATTCTTCGCCTTATGGCAACACAAAAAGCCCGCATTACTGTTGTGCCTGCCCACACAACTGCAAAAGAAATTCTGGCAATGAACCCTGATGGCGTTTTTCTTTCTAATGGACCAGGAGACCCCGCAGCTACAGCTCAATATGCCATTCCAACGATTAAAACATTAATTGATCATAATTTGCCAATTTTTGGAATATGTCTTGGTCATCAACTTCTCGCTCTTACGGTTGGTGCAAAAACCGTGAAAATGCACCAAGGACATCATGGTGCCAACCACCCAGTTAAAGACCTTAACACTGGAAAAGTTGAGATTGTATCGATGAATCACGGTTTTACCGTAGATTCTTCCTCTTTACCACAACATGTTCAAGAAACACATATTTCTCTCTTTGATGGTTCAAACTGTGGTATTCGAATCATTGGAAAACCTGTTTTTTCTGTTCAATATCACCCCGAAGCTTCTCCTGGACCACAAGATAGCCACTACCTCTTTCAGCATTTTTGTGATCTCATTATGAATTATAAAAAAATATCTTAAAATAAAAAGCCTCACCTTTTAACTTCTCTCCTTTAAATTATATCATCTTCCTACGTACAATTATATTATTTTTATACCTACAACTTATTGAAGTTGTATTATTATTTATCATTCTGAAACTAAAAAGAGCGCACTGAATAACTTAAATTTTTCTCCTTCCTCTTCTCTTAAGGTCGTATCCATCAAAATCATTGGCTTCTCCCCCCAAGCAAGGTAAGTGTATCGATAAAAACTATTTTTAAAAAGAGTAAAGTGTCTAAACTTCAAATAAGCATTTGATTCACAATACAATTTTAAGCATTCTATTTTGCATGAGAAGCATAACTCCTCCTAAAGAATAAAAAAAAATTAAAGTGTGAAACAATGCAACAAATCTCTACTTTTTAAAAGATATTGCCGTAGATGGTTTTGAAAACTGTAAAGCCGAATAAAAAAGTAATAGCAAAACAGAAAACATCTTTTCAATTTTACAACTTTATATTCTTCCAAAATGAGGTTTTCTTTCGATTCCAGAAGTTATGCCAACAAATATAAGCAATATTTACTTCCAATTTGCCATATAAAATTTGGAATTGTTCATACAATACTGATACATCTAACGCAGATACGTTTTAATCTTTTGTTTTCAATATGCTGCTGCATTAGCACTGGATATTAATTTGCAAGCAATAGAAAAAATACGGAGTCCCCTATACAAACAATATCACAAAATAAAAAAAATTATTTGCACTAAATGAGAAGGATATATCGATATTTTATATAACACTTTGTTAAACAAATATCACAAAAAACTTTCTGCCTATAAAATGATACATTTTGTTTATCTTGTGCATTCTTCTAGCAAAATAGTACGTACCGGCCTCTCTCAACAAATTAACGTACCCGCAAGGCAAAAATAACTGTCGCAACGACAAGAAGAAAAAAGCCTCCAACAAAAGGAGCACCTGAAAAATAAAACAGTGCATTTTTATCTGTAAAACATTCAAAAAGAAACACATAAAAAACAGAACCAAATGTTAAACTTAATGAAATAACAGATGTCATCGCTCCTTGCAGTTCTCCTTGTACATTTGTCGGTACCTGCGCTGAAGCAATCGCACGTATAGGTGCATGAACAAGATATTCAAGCATTGTACACATACAAACCATATAAACCATCCACCCCTGCGTCGCGAATGTATAGCCCAGCATAGCAACGGAGGCAAACAAAAGCCCCACTATAACAATATGCCAATCACTCCATCGTTTAGAAAAATAAGGCAAAAAGAGAGCGACTACAATAAATTGGCCTATCCCAAAAACACTATAGGAGAGTCCAATAGAAAAAGAACTCCAATCATAGCGTTCTTTTGCAATGAACGCCCAAATGCTTAACCATACAGATTCCGCAAACCAATAAAGAAAAAAGACCAATAACACCCAAAGAACCATCGGATATTGTTTCAGGTGCCAAAAAGCACCTAAGGGATTTGCCCGCTTAATATCAAAAAAGCGCCTATTCCATAAAGAAAGGGTTTCTGGAAGCATAACCCAAGAAAAAATAAAATTAATGAGTGAAAAACCAACAGCAAAATAAAACGGAATACGCGGACCAAACTGACCTAAAAAACCACCAATAAACGATCCTAAAATAAACCCCAATGCGGATGCAATGCCTAACAGACCAAAATTGCGTGTACGGGTTTTATCATCAGATATATCCGCAAGATAAGCTGTACAAGTTGCAAAACTAGCGCCACTTATCCCTGACAAAAGACGCCCGATAAATAACATAGAATAGCTCCATGCTATAGCACATATGAGATTATCAAGAGCAAAGCAGATAATAGAGAGAAGCAAAATAGGACGACGACCATAACGATCAGAGAGATTGCCAATAACAGGAGCAAACAAAAACTGCATCACTGAATAAGCTGCAAGTAATTTTCCTCTTTCTACAAAAGATGTACTAACCTCTTTTCCAGTTAATTGAGAAAAATATTCAGGCAAAACAGGACAAATGATCGCAATACAAAGAATATCTAACAATAAAGTGATGAACACTAAAATGAGCCCACGCTGAACAAATTTCGGATTGAGCATTTGGTCTTGCATAACATACACACTATTTTACGCATACAATGACTCCCCCGCTATCTTTTAACTCCCTTTTCCTTTTAAAAGTATTCTATACCGTATACTTTTCACATATGAAATAATAACAAAGTAAAAATTTAAGTAAGAGTCAAGATAAAACTGTAAAATTACGTTTTAATTGGTGTATCTTTAGTTGCTATCTCATTGTCAAAGAATAAAAATTTTTTTTGCATTATACGAACAAAATATTTGTGCGACAAACTCATGAACAAAATTTCATGAAACACAGAGTATTTCCAATAGTTTTAGAGACATTACGATGAATTTTATCAGACATCATTTTCCCCTCTCATCCCACCGTTTTCAGGAATCTCAATTCCATTGGATACGTTAGATATCCTATAGTAATTGAAACCTTTTAAAAGATAAGCTCTTAAAAAATTTTCTTACCCTCAGAATATGCTATAAAGTTAAAGCAGCAACACCAGAATAGCTTAACAACGTAAAAAGCTCATCATATTTTTAAAAATATTTATTTGACAATAATTTTGATTAAAAAATAAGTATATTATAGAGAAAAATCCTTTAATTCTATAATCTTAGAAAAGATTCATATCGTTTGCAATTTGTGTAACCTTAAAAACCATGATTTTATCTTTATATTCATTGATACTCTTAATGATTGTATGCTAGCATTAAATCTAACGATGATCATGATAAGCATTTAAAAAATAGCACTTTTAGAAATAGTTCGTCATGAATTTTTAATTCAAAATGGTGTATAAAATGCGAAAAATATCCCTATTAATTCTCATATTAATGTTGGTAACAGGATGTGATGTTCAGGATTCTGATTCACAAGAGAGTACTGTAGAAAATAAAATAAAAACACCACAAACAACCAACGTAAACCTAGATCCCTATACTCTAAATAAATTAAATGCTCTTCTCAAAAAACGTTCAGAAACAAATTATCAGGAAAAAGGGGCACTAATTGACTTTCTTTCTGAAGCTTTTTTAGGGACACCTTACCAAGCAAATATGTTACATGGCTCAGAAAATACACCAGAAAAACTGATTATTGATTTTAGAGGCTTAGATTGCTTCACTTATCTGGATTATGTTGAAGCATTGCGCAAATCAACATCCCAAACAGAATTCATAAATAACGTCATAAAAACGCGTTATATTAACGGTAATGTTCATTTTTTAAATCGGAAACATTTTTTTACGGATTGGGCTTATAGAGAATATAAACTCGCCACTGATATTACCGCTGAAATAAGTCCCCATGCGGTAAAAATAGAAAAATATCTCAATAAAAAAGCTGATGGTGGAAGCTATCTACCTGGGTTGCCAGTTGTGAAACGCACAATAACGTATATTCCAAGTAACTTTATTAATGAGGAGGTTATAGGTCGTTTACAGTCTGGTGATTTCATTGGTATTTATACGAAACTTGCTGGATTGGATGTAACACATGTGGGCTTCTTTATCATGACAGATAAAGGGCCAATGTTAAGAAATGCTTCTTCACGAAAAGAAAACGAAAAAGTCGTTGATTCTCCTTTTATGAATTATGTTGAAAAAACACCAGGAATCATTGTTTTAAGAGCTCTTGAATAACATCATAGCGATATGAAATATCTTCTCTATTCTTAAAATATATACTGTCGTTATTCAGGTAAACATCTAACTTCGTTCAAGCTATACGGATACAATATATTTGTTTACAGTTTTAAGAGAAAAAAGTCGTTTTGATCTAACTTTGTTTATAAGTATGACAAAATCATTTTTGGAGAAATTACGGATTTGTAATCACTTTTACTGGTTGAACGATAAAGACAGAAAAAACTCTATTATAGTATCACGCTTTCCTTTCATATTCTCAACCAAGAGTTATCTTTAGATTACCGCTAATCTGATCTTTACGAATATAACGCAAAAGACACAAACGAACGTTTGTAAAAATAAGTAAAAGTAAAGCCAGATATGTTTGGTGGTTGTTTCATAAAGTATTCTATAAAAATTCGATCTACCTCTCTAATTTATTGCATATAAATTTTTGACTTTATAGCTTTTTTTTCCTTATAAAGTCTTTGCTTTTTGTTATTATCTATAAATTAAAATAGCCCTGATATAGCAGCATATTATGATTAGGATGCACCAGTACTGTACGAGTCCTTGTAAAATTTTGATGCCAGATTGGAATGAAAATATGAAGGCATCAATTAAAAACCAGTTTCTATCTTTAGCATCATTCTTTAGTTCAGCTTTACAATTTTCTACAGTAACGACAATAATATCCTTTAAAGAGTAGAGTTATGAGCATGATTTTTGTTTTTTCATCTTTTAATGAGTCCCCCATCCTTCATGCAATAAAGAACACTCTAAACAGAACACATTGTATCGATAAAACAACACATTTATTAGCAACAATAATGACGATTAATCTATGATCACAAACTTTAAAACCCTATTCATAACTTTTATACAAAATTTATAATTAAATCTCATTAAACTTATTACGAAGGCTTCACTCCTCCTCGCCCTAAGAAACGAAACATCTACTCCCGACAGTCTGTAAACGATCCGTTTTCTTAAATGGATTTAAGCTGCTAACCATTTCATGAGATTCACTTACAAAAGAATACACCGGCAAGTCCTATTTTGAATATTTACTCCATACTCTAAAAACACTTAATAGATCAAATTTTATATGCCTTATCTCACCACACCTTAAATGACAGTATTTTAACGAAATAGAATAAATCTTGCCTTAAATACTCTGTTTAACCTTGTATACTTGATTGATGCAAAAATTAAATCAACAAAAGAGCATCATTGTATTTTCGAGAGGTATGAATCACCCCATCATAAAAAACAGTCCTCATAACATAACAGGTAATTTGAAAAAAACTTTTTATATAAAAGGGATTACCGTTGTACCAGGAGGCAATTTTGCCTCATCTTCAGGCTCGACATGAATAGAAATACGCACATTATCAAATTCTTTTTGAAGAACAGCTTCGATTTTATCACAAATTTTATGTGCTTCTCCTACCTGCATTATAGCAGGCACAACCAAATGAAACTCTATAAAAGTAACCCTCCCAGCAACACGCGTCCGCAAATCATGGACCTCAAGCGCACCCGATGCATTTGCAGAAATCAGCTCCCGAATCCGCATGCTTTCATTCAATTCAACGCCAACATCCATTAACCCCTGAACAGCATTTCTAATCACCTTCCAGCCCTGTAAGAGAATATTAACGGCAACGATTATCGCTAAAATTGGATCTAAAGCTCCCCATCCCCCGACAAAACCGGCAATCAAACCAATTAAAATTGCAAGCGAAGTAAAAACATCTGTTATAAAATGCACTCCATCAGCTTTAAGAGCCGGTGAGCGATGGAGTTTTCCCTGCCAAATAAGAACCATTCCCCACATACAATTTATGACAGTTGCAATAAGATGAATAACAAGCCATATTCCAGGTTTCTGCAACAATTTAACGGTAGAAAGAGCTATCCATGCTTCTCTTAAAATAACAATTGCGGCAATAATAATGAGTACCCCTTCAAGAATTGCGGAAAAATATTCCGCTTTATGATGCCCAAAGGGATGATCATGATCTGCTGGCTTCATACTCACTTTAACAGCCCACCATGCTGCCAATGACGCAAGGATATTAACAATTGATTCCAATGCATCAGAATAAAGTGCAACCGAACCTGTGATGTGATATGTCCAATATTTCAAAGCAAAAACAATACACGCAATAAAAATAGAGTATAAAGTCAAGCTTTGTATATTGATTTTTACATCCATGAACCTCATCCTTTTCTTCACGAAATAGGGAATTAATATTTTCAACCATATCATTATACTTTTGGCATAACGACGATCTTTCCTCAATATTACAGAAGCTTCATCATACAATAAACGCCTCAGCTCACCATTATTATCGTAAAAACTGCTCAGTTACACGAACAGCATCAATAAATAAAGAAGAGAGAAAATAATAGAAAAAAGAGCTTTCCCAAGAGCAATCAAACACATAACCTTCATTATTAATCGTTTTCTGAATAACTTAAAGCCATCTCACTTCTCATAAACGAAAAACTTGTTTTTGCTCAAATCTATCATGATCATGCATTATTTTTCAGTCTTATGATGTGCATTATACCCCATCTATAAGCCATCGTTGCACCATAGAAAAAATATCTTAGCACTCTACGGTAACTTTACAGGTCAACTGGATTTTAAAATATGATTTACTAAAAAATTTAGATATAAAAAGAAGAACAATGATTACCCTCAAAAAAAAAGAATCTGGGCATTGGGGACCCAGATTCTTTTCCCTTAGAAATTAAGGGCATACAGAACTTGGGAAATAGCGGGGACCCAAGACACTGCACCCGATACGAGAAAAAATATATGATTCCGTATCAGTATTTTTATATTATACCTATGGTTGCATATTGTCAATACAAATTCTACCATAAGTTTTAAAATAATGTTTTTTTATCTCTTTTTTTTAAATAAAACAAATTCTAACATCTGGAAATCATAAGAAAAAAGCACTAAAAATCTCGCATGCATTTGAATATCACAACAATCAATGAAACAGATGATCCACGCCTAAAAGCCTATCATAATATCCGTGAAAAAGATCTTGTTGGACGGCAACATCAATTTATTGCTGAAGGCAAAGTAACATTGTCCGCATTACTACATTCGAAAGAGTTTTCTGCCATCTCACTGCTCATCGTAGCAAACCGTCTCTCTGGACTTCTACCGCTTTTAGAAAAAACACAGCCTCTATGTCCCATTTATTGCGTTCCACAAAAAGTTATGGATAATATCACCGGCTTCCATGTTCATCGTGGTGTTCTGGGTATTGGTAAACGCAAAATACTGCCATCCTTACAAAGTTTTTTACAACATCTTCCAGAAAAAGCTTTGATTCTTGTTTTATGTGGTATCTCGAATCACGATAATATGGGATCAATTTTTCGTAATGCAGCAGCCTTTGCCAGTAATGGCATTATTGTCGACAAAACCTCATGCGATCCACTTTATCGCAAATCAATAAGAGTGTCTGCCGGCGCTGCTTTAAAAGTACCATATACGCAAAACGCTGATATAGATGACATTATAGCTGCTCTAAACGATGAAAACTTTCATCTTTATGCACTCTCCCCTTCTGCCTCACACACTCTCAAGCAAGCCAACAAAACCAAAAGAATAGCACTTATTTTTGGAACAGAAGGCGATGGCTTACCACCCCATATACTACAACAATCAAACACCTTACGTATTCCCATGACTGACGGTTTTGACAGCCTTAATGTTGCCACAGCCTCAGGTATTGCACTTGCTCATTTTACCAACTTTGACCACTAAAGATGATAACACTTCAAGTTATAAAACATACCCAATGTTGTATGTTATCTACCAGTCTCCAATAATATTGCCGTTCCCTAGCCTTTGAAAGCATTGATAAAAAACATTTTTACATTTTCTTTATCATCACTTTCCACACCCTAACCCCACTTATGACGTGCAGAAGATATAATTTTGATGGATTCAATAATAAAACAAACTTTCAATGAGAAAATCTTCCGGAAGTCTCTCATTCAAGTTTAAGATTAAAAAATATCATTATAAATCAATTTACTATGCTTTATAAAGCTGTTGTTTTTAGTTCTGAGGAAACAGGATCTTTTGTTTCGAGATTGCATAAAACGCGCTTCAACATCATTTCAGTATCAGCTGCACGTTCTGAATGTGTTACAAATCCTCCCCCAAGAATACGCGCCTCATGACCATTTCCATCATAAAGAACGCAAGCTTGCCCTGGTGCCACACCATTTTCACATTCCAATAAATCAACGGAAAAAATACCTTCTTTATAATGTAAGCGCGCAAGGTGAGGAGGACGCGTTGAACGCACCTTTACAGCCACCTCAATACCTTGAGAAGGGAAATTATCTAACGACTCATCACCAAGCCAATTCACATCACGTAAAAAAAGCTTATGCGTTTCTAACATTTCACGCGGTCCAACAATAACACGTGCATTTTCCACATCGAGATAAACCACATAAAGCGCTTCACCCGTTGACACCCCAATACCACGACGTTGACCAACCGTATAATTAACAATTCCCGAATGTTTACCTAAAATCTTTCCATCAATATGGACAATAACACCAGGATTAGCTGCTTCTGGACGCAGTTTTGCGATAACATCTGAATATTTTCCTTGTGGAACAAAACAAATATCCTGACTATCATGCTTATTGGCAACCACAAAGCCCATTTCTGCTGCCATTTCACGAACGCGGGCTTTTGGAAGGTCACCAAGTGGAAAACGCAAATAATCAATCTGTTCTTGTGTCGTTGCAAAGAGAAAATAACTCTGATCACGATCATTATCGAGAGGACGAAAGAGTGCTCGATGCACTCCGTTGGAACGCGAACGAATATAATGTCCCGTAGCCAAAGCATCTGCCCCCAATTCGCGTGCCGTTGCTAATAAATCAGCAAACTTAACCGTTTGATTACATGCAATACATGGTACTGGGGTCTCTCCATGAGCATAACTTTCTGCAAAAGGATCAATAACAGCTTCGCGAAAGCGCTTTTCATAATCAAGAACATAATGAGGAATTCCTAGTGTTTCTGCAACGCGGCGTGCATCCTCAATATCTTGTCCTGCACAACACGCCCCCACCCGATGCGTTGCTTCCCCATGATCATAAAGCTGCAACGTAATGCCAATAACATTATATCCTTCCTTTTTCAAAAGACCTGCAACAACCGATGAATCAACCCCCCCCGACATTGCAACAACAATGCGAGAATCTTCAGGTTGTCCTGGTAAATCAAGACTGTTTAAAAACATGTATTCATTCTCTATTTACTGCTCTGTTTAATGGCTACCCATATGTTGACATTCTGATGCACGCTCTTCAGCACTTTTACACGATTGATTGTCTTTATATTATTTTTTTATCCTTTCCACAACCATAGGCATTATTTTCTTAAGAGCTGCTGCAAACAAAAAAAGAATGATGGAAATAAGGCATAATGGCAATCGTTTAGGAGAAATCCTTTTTTGCTCTTTTGAAAAATCCGGTAAAATATTGCAAGAATCTCTTCTACACACTTCAACTTGAGCTTCTTTTTACATAATTAATTTTTTCTTTCAGCGCTTTTAGCTCTTTTTTAAATTTCATGCTCTATAAACGAATCAAGTCCTTGACTAAAGGTAGAGGATACGAATGAGCAACTTGATAAAAACACAAATGAAATATGTTATTGGGCCAGATGGAAGTCCGCTTACAATTGCCGACCTACCGCCGCAAACAACACGGCGCTGGGTGATTCGTCGCAAAGCTGAAGTTGTTGCGGCTGTCAGAGGTGGATTGTTAAGTCTTGACGAAGCGTGCCATCGTTATACTTTGACTGTAGAAGAATTTCTTTCATGGCAAAGTTTAATCGATGAACACGGTTTAGCGGGATTACGAACGACCAAGATTCAACACTACAGGCATTAAGTTGCCATTGATTACGATTTGATAACATAAAGCAATCTATAAAACAGCCAAACTTGATAAAAGTTTGGCTGTTTTATACTATATCCAAAAGATAAACCTGAAAGAATGGATTCTTCAATAATTGCTTTTATTAGCCAACCATTGAATTAGCCAACCATTGAATTAGATTGAATCAAAATATCCTTATCATCCGCAACAATCTTCTTTTCTCGTGCTTCCAAAAGCTGTGCACGTTGCAGCTCTGTATTAGCTTCATGGAGAGCAATTTCAGCGTTTGTTTTTTGAAGTTCTAAATCACGAATTGAATTGATCAGATTATCACGTCTTTGCCGCGCTGCACGCGCAAAAGCAGAATAAGCAAAATGGTGAACATCATTGTTTCCAGATTTACGTTCTTCATGAGTAATCTGTGCTTCCAACTCTAACACCATTCGTTCAAATTCTGCGATCATCATCTCAAGCTGTGCAATTTCACGGCGCTTTCCACGCACTTGAAACATCCTCAATCGCACCATATTTTCTCGTGGCTTCATACTCACTACTCCTTGATTGCGCCAACTCAAAACTCGCATTCACACCCAATAAATATCTTTTAGTTATATGTCTATCCGACAAAAACAGTCTATTAACTTGAAATTATAATAATTTTTGCCTTGCATTAAAGCATCTGAAAATACAATCTGCTTTAAAGAGCAATAACTATTTCTTTAACTTTTCCCCCCATTATAAATGAAGAGGTTTAAAGCTCAGTAAATAAACACTGAAATTGTAAAAAAGTAATTTATAACGCTCTTTTACAAATTTTTTTTAAGTTAAAGTTTATAGAAAAAGCCCTTCTTTGTTTATTATGTTAAAAAATATGAGATTTTTCTAAAATAATTTTGTAGCCTCTTTCAAAAATAAAAATATTTTGTTAACCACTATCATGGATAGTGGGGAATTTAGTAGTGATTGTTACGCGTACTACTGAAATGTTCATAAACACTTTGTCATAAGTGTTTGATTTAATGAATTGTTTTTATAACAGTGGTTTTGCTAACTGATATAAAATAGAAATGCTCCTTATGATTCGTGAAGGAGCAAAGTGAGGGATCTAAAATGCGCGTATTATTAATTGAAGATGATAGAGCAGTTACTCAAAGCATTGAGTTGATGTTAAAGTCGGCTAACTTTAATGTTTATATCACTGATCTGGGTGAAGAAGGTATCGATTTAGGAAAACTCTATGATTATGATATCATTTTGCTTGATCTGAATTTGCCTGACATGTCAGGGTATGATGTCTTGCGGACTCTAAGATTGGCAAAAATAAAAACTCCTGTCTTAATCCTTTCTGGTATGAATGCCATTGAAGACAAGGTTCGTGGTTTTGGCTTTGGAGCAGACGACTATATGACGAAGCCTTTTCATAAAGATGAGCTCATTGCACGTATCCATGCAGTTGTTCGTCGTTCTAAAGGACATGCACAATCGGTTATTGTTACCGGAGATCTCACCGTTAACCTTGACACAAAAACTGTCGAAGTTGCAGGGCGCCCTGTTCATTTAACCGGTAAAGAGTACCAAATGTTAGAGCTTCTCTCTTTACGCAAAGGTACCACCCTTACCAAGGAAATGTTTCTCAATCATCTCTATGGTGGAATGGATGAACCAGAACTAAAGATTATCGATGTTTTTATCTGTAAATTGCGGAAAAAATTGGAAGCAGTCTCTTCTAGTGTAAATTACATTGATACAGTTTGGGGACGTGGTTATGTATTACGTGATCCAGTTGAAGAGAACGTACGAAAAACCGCTTAAGCAGTGAACATGCACATTGTAAAATCTCGGAGTCTAGCGGGCCGAGATTTTTTCCCGAGATCTTTTCTCTGTTAAAAGTAGAAAACTCGCACACCAAAAATCTCATATAGAAAGCGCTTAAAGCTTAAGAAGTAACCACACCAAATTTACACATATAACCTTATCGCTCATAAATTCAATCGAAGCCACTTTTCCCAACACAGCTTAAGCGCTTCTCTCTTATTCAAAGCTTTTTTATACTTTCTAAAACAATACAACCATCACTTTCATCAATATTTATTTTCATCTCTGTCATCTGAGCAAGTAACATTGTGTAATAAAATTGGATGACATGTGCATCAACAAGCTCTTCTTGAACTTCTCCACGGAATAACGCAAGAAAATGAGGGGGTATACGGAGAGTTCTACCGAAAACCTCAAATCGAAAAGAACGTTTATTTTCTTCTTGCAAAATCATAACAACAATTTCACCACCACGAGAAACTGTTGCATTTGCAATCAATAATAAATTAAGCAAAAGTTTAACTTCATCTTTTTCTAACAATAAAGAAGAAGCTTGCCATTTTAAAGTTGCTTTTTCTTCTTTCATATATTGTTGAGCAACCTGCTCTGCAGCCCGTGTATCTATTTGTCCTCCACTTGCACCAGCAAAACCAAAAGCCAATCGCGCAAATTGTAGACGTGCAGCAGCACTTGCAACGGATAAACGCACCAATTGTAAAGCATCTTCTTCAGCTCCTCCTTCATCATAAAGCTCCATTGCATTTTGAATAGCCCCCACAGGTGAAATCAAATCATGGCAAATACGACTACAAAGCAAAGCAGCAAGATCCATAGGCTTCAAAGAAATATCTAACGTCATAATGATTGAAAACTCCTAGATTCAAAAAAACAAACTTTATTTTAAAGAAAAACTCTTAACATCTGATGCATAATAGGAAATATTAACAATCATGCTAAAAAATCAGAAATAAATTCAAGAATTTAAATAACCTTATATCTTATTTTTTATTTGAATAGCATGAAAATTCTAATATTATCTTTTTGTTTATCACTAATAAAAGGAGAAAACTCCATGGCTCTCTCTCTGCTCAAATACTGGTACAAAAATATTATATCTTTAATCTTCCTTTTATTCATCACCATAAACACCACACATGCTCAACTAAAACCAATAGAGCAAAACGAGCCTCATTATTCACTCCAAGAAATTATTGATTCTGGTCATATTTTTTTTGGAAAAACAGCCAGTGGTTTGGCTGTTGCAATTCAAAATATTTTTTCAAAATACGGTTATCCCAATGCCTATATTTTAGGAGAAGAAGCTTCTGGTGCCTTTTTTGCTGGATTAACCTATGGCGAAGGAAGGGTTTTTACCAAAAGCTATGGTCAACATAAAGTTTTTTGGCAAGGTCCCTCAGTAGGATGGGATTTTGGCGGCCAAGGCTCCCGTTTAATGATCTTAGTTTACAATCTTAATGGCATAAATAATTTATGGAGACGCTATGGTGGTATTTCAGGTTCGGCCTATTTAATTGCAGGTGTTGGTTTTCATGTCCTAAAATACCATAATACCTTGTTAATCCCAATACGCACAGGAGTCGGCGCACGCCTTGGTATCAATGTAGGATATTTAAAATTAACACCTAAACCGACATGGAATCCGTTTTAAACGTATTCTTATTTGAAAAGGGGTATTATGCTTATTCAATCATTTCTTTTTTTTATACTCGGAGTTGCTTTCACTTCTTGGTTACTGGTGCTTTTATCTCCTTTTATTTGGCGGAAAGCCGTTCATTTTGCGTATAAAGATGTTTGTGCGAAAATGCCATTATCACTCGCGGAAATAGAAGCAAATCACGATTTTCTTCGTGCACAACATGCTGTAGAATTAGCAAACAACCAACAAAAGTATGAATTTTTGCAAAAAAAATATGCCCAACAAAAAATACAACTGAGCCAAGTAACAGAACAATTTTATCGGCTATGCCTCCCCACAAAAGATACTCTCACCAAAGAAGCGATAGCAATCAAACAAAATATCGCCACACTACACACTTTCAAAGGAAAGAAAAATGATGCGTGAAAAAATCGCACTCTATCAGCAACGCTTACAAAAAATCCAAACTCATGAGCTTGACCCGACTGCTAACCACCAATTGCTGGAAGAACTCCGTGAAGAAACAAAAGAACTTGCAGCAACATTGGCAGCTCAAATAGCGCTACAAGAGGGGAATACATCACCCATCAACACATTGATTCAAAAATCAAAAAACAAAAATGACCTAGCCTCACGTATTCGCAAAAAAATAACTTTTCTCTCCAAAAGCCCTGTTAAATAAGTTATCTTTTAAAACACCTTAAATGAAGAGTAAAATCAACAAAGGTTCATTGTAACTTTCATAACCCAAATCCTTTTTATTAAACGTGACTTTTCTGCTAAGCTAAAGAACAAAGTTTTTTAGCCCATACCGTTCTGTTAAAAAATATCTTCTTGTCTAGCAGATTCACTTTCTAATCATATCACCGCTCTAAAGAACAACATTTCATAGGTTCTAGAAAGCAAATAATACCAAAGACATTGGTCACACACTCTAACAAAAAATACCTTCTAAGATGGATCACCAATAGAGATTTGACCATAATTTTAAGGATAAAAACACGCTCTCAAGAGTGATAAAAATCTCTTATTTTTTTGATAATCATATCCTGATCCGTTTGTGTCAAGTAAGGATGCATTGGTAAACTTAAAACACACTCTCCCAAAGACTCTGAAACAGAAAGGGAATCTTTTACATAAGGGAAGTGTTTATAAGCTGGCTGTTGATGTAAAGGAGTTTTATAATAAATCATTGTAGGGATAGAATTTTTTTGTAAAAAATCTTTTAATTTATCCCGTTCTTTTACCTTAATCGTATATTGTGCATAAGCAGAACGAATATTTTCTCCTATTTCTGGAACTGTAACAATATCTCTTAAGCCATTGGAATAGCGTTGAGCAATTTCTACACGCTTTTCCATTTCATCTTCAAAGATCACAAACTTTTCTAGTAAAATTGCAGCCTGAATGCTATCTAGGCGCGAATTCATACCAATACGTACATTGTCATATTGCGTTTCACCTTTACCATGAAACAAAATAGAGCGTAAAAGTTTTGCAAAATAATCATCATTGGTCATCATAGCGCCTCCATCGCCATAACATCCTAATGGTTTTGCAGGATAAAAACTTGTAGCAGCCACATCACCAAAAGCACCACACATAGTATTACCGCTTCTCCCCCCCATAGATTGAGCAGCATCTTCAATTACAAAAAGATTTTCCTTGGCAGCCACTTGAGCAATTTGCACATAGTCAGCAGAAAGCCCAAATAAATCAACAGCAATAATAGCCTTTGGCTTTAGACGTCCTTCTTTTTTTATCATTTCGATAGCGTGAGAAAGTTTTTCAACATCAATATTGAATGTATCAGGTAAAACATCGACAAAAACAGGTTCAGCCCCCACCAAAGCAACCACTTCAGCCGTTGCTGAAAATGTAAAACTAGGACAAAAAACAGCATCCCCTAGACCAATATTTTTAGCCATAAGAGGCATCTTCAAAGCATCTGTTCCATTAGCACATGCAATCACATGTTTAACGCCAAGATATTCTGCCAATTTCTCTTCAAATTCTGTTACTTTTGGCCCCAAAATATACTTACCACTAGCGACTACATGCGCAATTGCAGAATTAATTTTATCTTCAATACGCGCACGCTGCGCCCCAAGGTCGATGAATTGCATATTAACTCCATTGATCATCACAAAAATGCAAAAGCGCTACCTATCTCTTTTATCTATCATAATTGACATCAGCAGCTGTTAAAATCCGTAAAACAGCAATAGCATCATCACCATTTGTACGAGGTGATTGACGCGTTTCAATACAATGAAGGAAATGCCGTAATTCGCAAGTAAGCGGCAAGTCTTCACAAACATCAATATAATTCAGCTCATCCATGCTAAAAGCCCACTCTTGATTTTCTTTCCAAACAGCAAAATGGTGCATTGCCAATTTACGACTCCACGGTTCCATATCATCAAAAACGAGTATAGCCTTTGTTCCAACAACAATTAAACGCCTCTCACGATAAGAGCTTAAGCGTGAAGTAAAAAGATGACTACGCACACCATTTGGAAAAATCATATGAATATGAGAAAAATCAGAAATCTGATCAACGACAGCAGCCCCCTCACCGCGAATTTCGGAAGGTTCGCATCCTGTCAACGCCAAAATCATTGAGAGATCATGAGGGGCAAGATCCCATAAAGCATCACTGTGTGTGTGAAATTTTCCAAAGCCTAATCTATGAGAATAAATATATCGCACATCTCCCACATCTCCGTTTTTCACCAATTCACACATTTTTTCAAAAGCCGGATGAAAACGTAAAATATGGCCCACCATAAAAACTCGCTCATAGGCCTCAGCCTCCTGAACTTGGCGTTTAGCATCAGAAACATTCAAGGCTATTGGTTTTTCCACCAAAACATCTTTACCATTTTTAACAGCACGGAGCACATTTTGCGTATGCAATTGTGGCGGCAACGCTAATACCAACGCATCAATATCTCGATGAGTAAAAAGATCATCTGGTGTAACAACCTCTACACCATACAGTGTTGCAAAACTAGCAGCACGATCATTATCAATATCAGAAACTGCTGCTAAAGCTCCGAGAGAGTGGAGTGTCCGTATATGATTTTCACCCCAATGACCGCATCCTAAAACCGCTACACGTGGCACCATTTTCATGCCTTACCTTACTTTATCATATAAAATTACACTTTTACATATCGAGGATAATATAGAATGACAAGAGAAAAGCTTAAAAACGATGCTTGACATCTTACTATTCTACCCCTTATATCCGCAAAAGATATAATTATTGACAATTATGATTGCTTATTTTGGCGGAGTAGCTCAGTAGGTTAGAGCAGAGGAATCATAATCCTTGTGTCGGGGGTTCAAATCCCTCCTCCGCTACCATTACTTTTTTATTGTGTGTTTAGTTTGTCAGCAGTGTAGCTGTAGCTTGCCAGCGGGTTTTGTATATTTTGACACTAGGTTTTGTACCAATTTATTTTTTCTCAAAGAGTTTTAAAGGTGTTCTCAAAGGGTCTTCAAATGCCTTTCAAAGGGTCTTTAAAGCTCTCTTTAACGCATTTTTCTGCTCCTATTTTTCCAGATCACTAAAGCATGTAAAGTCGGATTGAAAGGCAAGGGGGACGATTCCTGTCGGACCATGGCGTTGTTTTGCTATAATAACCT
>NZ_JAQITD010000060.1 GCF_028618555.1 Bartonella sp. CM31XJBT
CCTACGGACCACGCAATTGGGCTTACACCGCTCAAGGCTCAAGCGTACTCGAACCCTCCTCCGTTTACGACAATGGCAAAACCACAACATTTACATTTCCAGACAACCAAGAAATCCCTGCCATTTATATTGTCAACAATGACGGTACAGAATCGCTGGTTCCCAAAACCACAAGAGGCAACATGGTTATTGTCCATGCCATTAGCGCGCGCTTCACCCTAAGAAAGGGAAGAAACGTCCTATGCGTCTTTAACGAAGCCTATCAACCAAAAGGCATAAATCCAGATACCGGAACAACCTCACCAGCTGTTGAACGTAAAATTGCATCAGATCTTTAAATAAGCGGGAATTGAAGGGGACAACAAATGAGCGATAAACCAATCATCGAAGATCGAGGATCAATTGAGGGTGGCAAAAATAATACATCAAAATCGGATACAAAAAAAATAATCATTATTATAGCTTTTGTAGGATTTTGCGCATATGTGCTTTGGAATATATTTTCAACACAACCCACCCCAAAAAACACGGCAAATATTCATAAAAAACAAGACTTTAATAACTCAGTTGCTCCCTTAGAATTAGTTTCAGCTGAATCACAAGCAAAAATTCCTCCAGTTACACTACCAACACCAACGAAAACACCAGAAAAAATAGTTGAACATGATCCTTTACTTGATGCTGCACAACGTGCTCCCGTATTGGCTTTTACGAGCAATCCCCCCCCTTCTTCAACTCAAATGCCGAGAAATAACTATAGTAATAATATAAATGAAACTCCCAATAATGATTCACAAAATTTTTCCTCACTTCTAAAGCCTACAAAAATAGAAGGTACAAGAGCTGGGCTCATGGGAAATAGAAACTTTATCATCGCCATGGGAACTTCTATTCCCTGTATATTAGAAACCGCATTAAACAGCGACCAACCAGGCTTTGCAAGCTGCATAATCAACCGCGATATCCTCTCTGACAATGGGCGTGTTGTTTTACTTGATAAGGGAACACAAGTTGTTGGTGAATACCGAGGAGGGCTTAAAAAGGGTCAATCTCGTCTCTTTGTGCTCTGGACAAGAGCAAAAACACCAACCGGTGTCATCATCAATCTTGCATCTCCCGCAACTGATAGTTTAGGTAGAGCTGGTTTTGACGGAAACGTCAACACCCATTGGTGGGAACGCTTCAGTTCAGCATTATTACTCACCGTTGTTGATAGCGTTACAACAAACCTAACCAATAAAAAGAAAGGCAATTCTAACTCAGGTGGTGGTTTCAACAGCTCTGAAGCAAGCAATATCGGAAAAGATACAGCCACCGTTGCCCTTGAAAATCAAATCAACATCCCGCCTACCCTAGAAAAATTTCAAGGCGAACTCGTCAACATCTTTGTAGCAAGAGATCTCGATTTTTCATCTGTCTATAAACTAGTAGTAACAAGCAAAAGGTATCACTCTACTCCCAGCTATTCCTTTTTTCATTAAGCCAATAAAGTCACATTATGCCATCAGCCAAAAATGCAGAACAAGCCTCTATCGTTTTAACAAAATTAAAAATCTTAGATGACTTCCTCAATAATGAGAATTTATTTGAAATTGTCATCAATCGCCCCGGCGAAGTAATCGTTGAGGGTCCAGATGGTTGGCAAACCCACATCTTAAAAGAACTAACCTACGGCGAACTAGAAGGAATTGCTAAAGTTGTTGCTGCCTATACAACTCAGAAAATCAGTGTAGAAACCCCCGTTCTCTCCGCAACACTACCAAACAACGAACGCATACAAATTGTTATGCCTCCAGCTGTTGCAGCCAATACCATTAGCATGACCATTCGTAAACCTTCATCACGCACTTTTTCTCTTGAAAGTTTACATGAAAACAATCTGTTTTCTGTCGCCAAAAACACTAGTTTTACACCCACACAACAAATGACTGAACGATTATCCGAACTCTCTGATACAGAAAAAGAACTAACAGATTTATTTCTGGCCAAAGATTTTTGCAACTTTTTAGAGAGATCCGTTATTACACAACAAAATATCTTAATATCGGGCAAAACCGGTTCAGGGAAAACAACCCTCTCCAAAGCTTTAATTGAAGACACACCAGAACTTGTCGTTCCGCACGCCAACAAAGTCCAACTCTTTTATTCAAAAGATAACCAAGGCTTAGCAAAAGCAGGTGCAAAAGAACTGCTTGAATCAGGCTTACGCATGCGCCCCGACAGAATCCTCCTACAAGAGCTGCGTGATGGTACAGCCTTTTACTATATCCGTAATGTCAACTCTGGTCACCCAGGCTCCATTACTACCGTCCACGCCTCAACAGCCCTTGCAGCCTTCGAACAAATGACCCTTTTAGTCAAAGAAAGTGACGGTGGTGGTAATTTAGCACGCGATGATATCCGCGGCTTATTAATCTCGATGATAGATGTCATCATCCAATGTAAACGCCTCGAAGGAAAATTTCGTGTAACAGAAATCTATTACGACCCCTTCAAACGCCGTGATGCTTTTTAAAAACTGTCGAAATGACTTAAATAACTCATTCATATCTTTCGCAAAGTATACATCTTATCCTTTTGCATTCTTTTCAAAAGTTTTAAGCGTTTTCGCATTAGAAATAGACATATCAAATGGTAATCCTCTTTCATCAACAACTTTAGCTAAGGAAATTCGTATGAAATCAGACACCGTAAGTCCTAAACTTGCTAATATTTCACCAGCTTCTTTTTTCAACTTCTTATCTATATTTGCTCGAACAACATCTTTTGAATCTACGGCTACACTCATAGTAAAACTCCTTTAGTTACCTTCTTATGTGTGGATAGAATTAGTTATAATAACAAGTTTCTAATGTTATAAATTTCTTTATCGCGAAACATCTTTTGACTTTGTTTGCGCTATCACATTTTTTAGCTCTTGTGTATGTCTCTGTTGCAAAAATTTAACTGCTGTTTGAAGCTCGTTCACAAGCTTTTTATCTTGAAGCTGATTTTTGGATATTGCTTTTGACACGTCAAAGTCTTGTTTATGAATGGCATCCTGTCCAAAACGTTTATCTAAAGCACTTTGTAGCTTTAAAAACTCTTGATTGATCTGCTCTGGTATCTTTGAATAACTATCACGACCAGCTTCAACATTTTTCATAAAAGTCACTGCTTCTTGTGAAAGTGACGGAACCTCTACTTTTAACTGTTCACGCTCCCGCGTAAAACTATCCATATGTATCTCATAAGAATTCTTATAAAAGGATTGAAGCTCT
>NZ_JAQITD010000061.1 GCF_028618555.1 Bartonella sp. CM31XJBT
CCAGTGCCTCAGGACCTATAGCTATCGAATAATGATTAAACGTATTTGCCTCACTACCTATAGCAATACTATACCGCGCCTCCTTTGCTGCAGATGCATTGTAACCAAGAACAATCCCCTTTTCTGCATAATCCTTCGCGCCGTAACCAAGAGCCATTGCATAATTACCACTTGCAAGTACTCTATTTTTTTCGTCGATATCCTGTGCGTTAGATCCAGGAATAGCTCCAACACCACCAATTGCAATGCTAAAAAGGCCTTCCGTTTTTGCCCCCCGCCCCAAAACAACAGCGCCATATGAGCCTTGAGGTGATTCTGCCATATAACCAACAAGAACATTCCAACCGTCACCAGTTTTTGCACCATATCCTATAACGACAGAACCGAATGTATTTATCGTACCAGCATGAATAGACGTATTGTCACCAATAGCAACAGCCCACTTGCTTGCTCCCACATCAATCCCATCACCCAAAATAGTATTGTTGCCTTCAGCACGTTGCATTCCTGCAGTTCCACCCCGCAAAAGGTCAGAAACATTAACAGGCGTTGCACTTTCATAATTCTCTGAAAACTGTTGAGCTGCAGAGCTATCACGAATAAGCGATCGCGGACTAATGAGAGACTTTTTATATTGCTCGTCTGTATCTAAGGTTCTGATCAATAAATTTTTGCTATCGTCCGCAAGAACATTTACGATAGGACTCTTATCTCTCTTACCAGAAAGGGTTTTGGTTAAAAAATTTGCGTAATCATCAGAAGCATTCAAACCAGCAACAGAGAGAAGGCTTTGTGGATAAGATACACCAGCACTTTTTACACCTTCAAGAAATGTGTTTCTAAAATCAGGATTTGCTGAAAAAACAGGCGTAACATTCGATAAGAATGTAGCCGCTATAGCCAACGAAAGAACTTTAACAAAAGAAAAACGAGAACGTTTTAATTCACTCGCAGCTTGTGGGGCATATAATTTTTTCATAACAAACTCTCCAATGAAAAAACTTAAAAACACCTCCAAAACATAAAAAAGACACATTTTAGCATTATTGATGTCTTTGGAATTCAGAGTAGACGATCATTGCTTAGAGTGTGAACATTTTGAGTCTTTAGTCTTGTTTTGTTTGTGCTCTCTGTATTGAGACCTAAATGTTTGTGTTTTTGATTATGTTTTGTGGACATAAAGATAACACATTTAGAGTCTAAGGGTTTTAGTGTGCTGTTTTTTCCTAACTAAAAAAGAGGCCTTGTATATTTAATATTACTTTTTACTTGGTAGTGGTGACTATAAAATCCTTTGTACTAGGTTTTAGTATGTATTTTCCTAATTATAGACTTTATTTTTATTAGAAAGCATGGTTTTGTTAATAATAAGTAAAGTAAAAAGAAATTGTAATATGTCCGGAATATAGTTTTCCTTGGATAACTGGCTTTTTAGTTGGATTTTTTCTTTTTAATATATCATATAATGATATATGCGCGGTCCCGTGGTGTACCTTTTATCTTTACGCACTACTTATCCCCCCTTTGAAAGTTATTTTATCAAAATGAGTCTTACTAATATACATTCCCATACAGCTATAGGCTGTTCAAGAAAATAGCAACATAAAAATATAGCTTTTTAGCAATATGGATTCTACTGTGATCTTTTTTCAACAAAATATAGAAAAATCTTCATAAAACCTCACAGTTTATAGCCTCATCAAATATTATGCTTATCTCTAGATAAATACTGTGCGTCTGTAAAAAATATTCACCCTCATTTAATAAAATAAGAATAAATGTTGTTAAAAGAATCCCTTGCTATCATCAACGCAGCTTTAATCTTAAGCCAACATCTCTTCTCTAATCTCCGCAGAACTCGTTGCGGATATATTAGAGCAAATAAAGCCATCCTCTGATATATAACCAGCACCAAGAGCAAATGCGGATTGTCCACGCCATGCGCCGCTACCAAATGAGACACTCAAAGATCCTGGCTCGTCGAAGTAACGTAGGTTGGATACTGCTAAACCAACGGCGGCTGCTTGCCTTGCCTCTTTCCGTACGCTCTTAATATCATAACTAAACGTTTCAAATTTTATATCGGTTTAGGATTTCGACTCGTTAACACCATTACTCATCGCATTATCCTTGGATTCAGAAAAATATTTATCTACATATTTGTTCGCATCATCAAAAACTGTCTTAATCTGCTGCTCACTGTCATCTAACAACCACCAACCAGCCCCCTCCACGACTTCTGTCAAATTTGCGTAAAACACACCACTCTTCACACGTTTTCTCTTTCTTTATTTTCAACATTAATGCTGGCACTGTTATTTGTGGGAACCGTTCTTTTAATCGTGCAACCCTTTTCGCCCCTGTCTTGTATAGACAGGAGCATTTTTGAAAATAATCGTAGTGAATTTTATTAATTTAGAGTTAAGCTTAATCCTACACCTACACCCCAGCGCCCTCCGGCACTTGTCACAGATAGACTAGAGCGAATATTTCCATCTTCAGATGTATAACCAGCACCAAGAGCAAATGCGGACTGATTGAGCCATATACCACTACCAAGTGCAACACTTAACTTTCCTGGTGCATCATTGTAACGTAAGTTGGACACCGCTAGACCAATAGCAGCAGCTTGTCTTGCTTCTTTCCGAACATCCTGAATAGCATAATTCAACGTCTCAAACTTTATATCCGTATAGGATTTCGACTCGTTAACAGCATCATTGACAAGACTACTAACTTTCTCATCCGTATACTTATTGGCATCTTCAAGAACTATCTTCATCTGCTCTTCAGTATAATCATGCAACTGACCGCCATTAACAGCTTGCTGAGAACCTGTTTCAATCTTGCCTGCCGCTACATTGTCTATCATAACAGGTTCGCTGTCATTGCCTCCTACTAACGTAATGCTATTGGTCTTTTTCCCATCACTATCTTTGTCATAGGAAACAACGCCATCTGTTACGGCTACTTCAATATCTTTCACATGTTGATCTATCGTATCTACTTTGTCTTCAACCTCTTTTACCCTCTCATTCGTACTCCAAAGCTGACCACCATTAACAACTTCTTGCGAGCCTTCTTCTATCTTACCATCCAATACATTCGTAATCTTACTCGACTTACCATCATGCTTCGCATCATACGCGCCTTCTTCTTCATTCCAATTCAA
>NZ_JAQITD010000062.1 GCF_028618555.1 Bartonella sp. CM31XJBT
GCGATGATAATGACAGCGAATATGAAAGTGATGCTGCGTAAATGACACGCGCGGGCGCGGCGGGGGCGCCCTCCTTTAAACATCTCATTTAAAAATTTAAATCTCTATAAAGGAATTGTGCTCATGCAAAAGAAGTTTGCACTCACAAATGAAACGCGTGTAATTAATAATCATACCCTTTATCGCATTAAAGCATTAAAAGACTTTGCTGATGTTAAGGCTGGTGCCTTGGGTGGCTTTATTGAAAAGGAAGATAACCTCTCTCATGATGGCAATTGCTGGGTGTATGATGAGGCTCTTGTGTTTAAAAATGGTCACGTTTATGAAAATGCAAGAGTTTTTGGCAATGCTGTCACTTGTGGTCATATCTATGGTCATGCGCGGGTTTATGACAATGCTATCATTGCTGGCTATGTTTATGATAATGCCCATGTTTATGGCAATGCTGTTATTTCTGATAATTCCCATGTTTATGGTAATGCACATGTGTATGGCAAGGATATTATTTATGATAATGCCTATGTTTATGACAATGCTAGGGTTTATGAAAATGCTCGTATAGCAAATAACGTGCATGTTTATGAAAATGCCAATATTCATGGCATTGCTGTTATTCGTGAAAATGTCGGCGGGTCTACTAAAATAAAAACCTATACTGAACGTCTCTCTCCTTATGGTGAATTAGAGATTGTCTGGGTCTAATCAATAAAGCAGTGTAAATGAAAGTACAGGCGTGGCGGGGGCGCCCCTCTTTCAAATTTTCCCATTTCAAATTTTATCAACTGTTTATCACATTAGATTGTGAGGGTCTTCTATGTGCAAAAAATACGAATTAACCAGTGAAATCAAAAAAATCAAACATGCTCTTACTCGAAATATTATAAACCTTTATCGCATTAAAGCTTTAAAAGATTTCGATGATGTACAGGCGGGGTCTTTAGGCGGCTTTATTGAAAAGGAAGTTAACCTATCCCATGATGGTAATTGCTGGGTGTATGATGAGGCTTGTGTCTATGGTCATGCAAGAGTGTATGACAATGCAAAAATACGCCATTTTTCTCAAGTCTGTGGTCAAGTTTATGGCAATGCTGAGGTCTATGGAAAAGCTTTTATCTCTCAATATGCTAAAGTTTATGACCATGCTTTTGTCTATGGCAATGCTCATGTTTATGGCAATATTTATGGTAATGCTCATGTGAATGGTAGTGCCCGCATTCTTGCTGATGCTCATATTTATGATCATGCGCATGTTTCTTATGATGCTACGGTTTTTAGTTATGCACGCGTCTATGGTCATGCCAAGGTTTGTGGCTCTGCTTGCATTTATAGCCATGCAAAAGTTTATAATTATGCTGTTATTAATGGTCGTGCTAAAATTTATGGCAAGGTTTATGGAAATGCTTGTGTGAGTGGCTCTTGTGAGATTTATGGCTCTGTTTATGGCAATGCTAAAATCTCATATTGCGCAACGATCTGGGGGCGTGTTTATGGCAATGCAAAAATCAATAAAAAAAGCAAAGTAAGGTTGGTTCCAAAAAAATGTGAGGTGTATGAAAGGGATAATGTTGTCAATATAACTGATCAAACAGAATAAAAAGAGACATGGGGGACGTGCCTTCTTTATGGTTATAAACGCATATAAAATGCATTGCTATAAACATCTCATAAAAGAGAGAGTAAAATAAAAAAAGCCGTGCCAAATGATATGACGCGGCTTTCAAATAGCGTTTTTTATTGATTAAAATGAATCATCCACAATGGAGTAATGAATGCATATATACAAAACGTATCATATTGCAAGCGCTCTATGAGAGATATGAAAACTTATCAAAAGAAACGTAAATGTGCGTATGATCTTTAATCACTCATTTGAATTACAGAGCCTATAAACGCTTGTTATGGCTATTAAACGTATCAAACAAATCAAAATGCTCGGTAGCTTTAACAATCCAATCAAAAGCAAATGCATATTAAGTGAATGTCTTGTAAAAACGTTCTTTTTACATTTGGAAGCGTTGGGTTTCAAAAGCAGCTTTTCATAAGATAAATAAACAATTATGGTTTTTTGTTACCATTTTTATCAAGTCAATTTTATTAATAATAGTTATTAAAAAATCACAAAATTAGAATAACCACTTGAAAATATACCCATATGGGTATATTAATAATCAT
>NZ_JAQITD010000063.1 GCF_028618555.1 Bartonella sp. CM31XJBT
ACTTATCTGCTTTTGAATATGGCTATGGTGCTGAGCTCGATTATAATGCATTCGAAGCAGGTGTTTTGTTAAACGAGATTGAGAGTTTATATGGTTGTACATTCTTTGGGGTTATGGGGTCTTACGGAAATCTTTCTCTAACCCCTCAGGATGTTGAACAAAGCAAAAAGAGTGCATTTGATAAATGGTCTGTTTCTGCCTATGGAAGTCTGAAGCATGATACGGGTTTTTATATAGATGGGGTGGTATCGTATGGACTTTTTAAGGGAGATGTTTTGACCCTTGCACGGGGCAAGGTTGTGGCATTAAAGGGTAAACAGTTTAGCGGTTCTTTAACGAGTGGCAGAACGTTTTCAACAGGGTATAAAGGTGTTGTTTTTGATCCGCAGATTCAGATTGTTTATCAGCATCTTCAGTTTAATCAGGCGCGTGATATTGATAATCTTGATGTTGATTTAGGAAAATTTCATCAATGGGTGGGGCGTGTTGGTGGGCGTTTAAGCAAGACACTTAATGTTTCTGAAGAGGGACGTGTCGTTTCTTTTTATAGTAAGCTTTCTTATTTGCATAGTTTTGAAGATAAGCAATTTGTTTCTTTTAAAAACGATTTCCAATTAGGTTTTTTTGGTTCTTTTTTGGAAGCAGGTCTTGGGTTTAATGCTCGTCTTTCTTCAAAACTTTTTCTTCATGGAGATGTAACTTATCAGCATAAATTTAAGAAAGCTGGTTTTTCTGGAGCCAGTTTCTCTGCTGGATTGCGCCATCTTTTTTGAAGAGATATAATGTGCATTTTTATATGAAAGGCAGAAGATTTTTCTGCCTTTTAATGTATTGAAATTTATTTTTCCTCATCAATATGGTTATTTTTTTGATATAAAAGATTACAATAGATGCTTTCTTCTATGCGATGAGGAATTTTCCTAAAATTTTGATATTAAGATATGGGGGCAGATTTCATTGTGAATGTGAGAAGCTTGAATGCTAAATTCTTGTGGTATAATCTTTTAAAAGAGACGATATTGATGGTTGTTTTTGTCCATTTCTTTATTAAATTTTATAGATCATAAGTTTAGTCTTTACGAGCTTTATGCATTTTTTTGAATTTTGTTTTAGAACTTTATTTACGTTTATATCATTTCATACGCATATTATTTGTTTCCTTTTTTAGGATGTTTACTTAAGAATTTTGGATAAATACTTGTTTTTAGAACAAACAGAGGGAGTTTGAGGTCAAATTATAATAAAAGTAAAGTATGCTTTATCGTATTGTTACGGTTGTTGTTTTGTAAATGATAGGTGGCAGAGAAATTTTGATTGGATACAGGATATTATTTTTATTGCGGTTATGCGCGGATATCATCATTCTTTTTTCAGCATTCAATATTTGCGCAGATTTTAGCACTCGAGAATGTTCATAAGAAGCAATACACCTTTTTTCAAAAGTCCTTCTTTACATGCCAGCTTCGTTTGTGATGAACAAGGGGTTAATTGATTAAATATAAACAGGTTTGAATGAAAGAAATTTATAATATTCAGTTTTTTATTCAATATGTAGAATGATGAGTGAGTATTCTAAATCATTGATGAAATTTTCCTAAATCAACATCAAGATTATCAATATCACGCGCCTGATTAAACTGAAGATGCTGATAAACAATCTGAATCTGCGGATCAAAAACAACACCTTTATACCCTGTTGAAAACGTTCTGCCACTCGTTAAAGAACCGCTAAACTGTTTACCCTTTAATGCCACAACCTTACCCCGTGCAAGGGTCAAAACATCTCCCTTAAAAAGTCCATACGATACCACCCCATCTATATAAAAACCCGTATCATGCTTCAGACTTCCATAGGCAGAAACAGACCATTTATCAAATGCACTCTTTTTGCTTTGTTCAACATCCTGAGGGGTTAGAGAAAGATTTCCGTAAGACCCCATAACCCCAAAGAATGTACGACCATATAAACTCTCAATCTCGTTTAACAAAACACCTGCTTCGAATGCATTATAATCGAGCTCAGCACCATAGCCATATTCAAAAGCAGATAAGT
>NZ_JAQITD010000064.1 GCF_028618555.1 Bartonella sp. CM31XJBT
TGGCTTTTGTTTTTATCGTATGGTAGGCATCCCGTTTTTTTCATGGTCAAAAATTTTCATATCAAGTTCGCGTCTTTTCCTTTTGATAAGTGATTGCTCAGCATTACGTAAATGCGCTACCATTTCCATCTTTATAAATTCATTTTGGATCATGGCTAACGAACCATCGATATGTGCTTGAAGATCTGCAGTATCTTTCAGGTTTTCTTTTTTTTGAATTTCATCTAATAGATGTTCGAGGTATTTAAAACGATTTTCTACGTTTTCAAAAGTTTCTAAACTTACAGCTTTATCTTGTATCGATGCAAATTGTAAACGCTCCGAAATAGCTTTGCCCATTTTATCAAAAGTCCCAGAAATTTTGTTTTCTTCCTCTAATACCTTTTGATATGATTCCCTTGAAAGCTTATCTTTCTTATAGAGCGATTCTGGTTCTTTGAGAAAAAAACTAGAAAATTCAATTTTTTTAGGTTCAGTTTTCTGATTCTTTGTTATAGCTTGATAGGCTTTTTCTATTTGTGAAACTTGTTTTTTTTTCAACTCAAGCTGTTTTGTTAAGAGCTCAATAATTTCCTCTTTTTTTAAAAGCTGAAGGATTTCCGAATATTCTGCTGATAGAGCAGGTTGTGGCGTTGAAGCAGGTTGTGGCGTTGAAGCAGGTCGCGACTTTTTAGGTGATTTTGGCTTTGTTTTACGTCTAACTTTAACATCTCTAGTGCGTGTTGAATCTGACAAGCCATAATATGTAGTATATATTCGACCGTCTTTTGTTCGGTGGATTTCGTTGTTATTTCTATCATACACCACATCTTTGCTATTTGCATATGCTGGAGCTAGATTCAGCATTCCCCAAAGGGTGATCATTCCTGTTATAATAAATCGCTTTTTCATCTGTCTCCTCGCTTGATTTCGGCAGGGATTGTTTTATTAATAGGTACACGGTTCCTATCATTTGGCTGTTTTAGCTTTGGTGCTAATGCACAAGCCGATAAAATGTTTGCAATCAAAATTACAAGAATAATCGACTTCATTTTAATATAACTCTTTTTTATTGTTATATATATATCCTGATATTTGTTGTCATTATTATTATTTTGAACATAAAGTAAAGTGTATAGTTTGCGATAATTGATCTTTTCTTAATTTCATTTTTTAATTTATGAAAACAGCTCAATTTCAGTGCGAATATTTTTTACTGTAGGATTGGATATTCTTGTTATTTTGTCACATGGGTATTAAGGGCGTCTGGTACGGGAACCATTGCTTTTTATCTCATCTAGTTTCTATATCTCCATAGATGTCCAAATGTAATGCCTTTTGCGAGAGAATTGGCAACGCTTGATAGTTTGAGTAACAGCATGATGGATATAATGGACAAGATGAGAGCTCCCCCAAACATGAAGCTTATATTCTGGTCGTAATCGAGTTTCATATCGCCCAAATAGTTTGCAAAGATATTCATCATCAGATTAAATACAGTGGCTAAGAGTAAAAAGAGGATTATATAATTGACGACTTGGATTATCCATTGTTCGAAAAGGCGATGAGTTGGTTGCCAGAGCAAAGCAACGATGAAGAGAGGTCCCCATCCTACGAGAAGTGTAATAGCGATTTTTGTTAGGAGCACGAGACCACCACCGATTGCGACTACGAGGCTTGTTGCCAGCAAGATGATGATGCCTAAGAGACTGTAAAGCAGACCATTGCCTTCGAAGAAGACGGTTTCTTGGAAAAGACGTCCTGCATATTGGAATCCTTTGGTTGCTGCTGTATCAAGTAAATTCATTAATTGTGTATTATCGAGTGGATTTGTTATGAGCGCTTTTGATAACTCATAGGGCATTTGTGTTATTAAATCCGCAATTTCACTCTGATAAAGTCCTGTGGTAAGAGCTATTGAAGTAATAATACTTATCCGTAGGAAACGATTTACAAATCCGGAGAGAGGCATATCTATAGCGCCCCGAATGATGAGCCAACCATAGATGATGAAAGCAATTGTGATACCGATTGAAACAAAGGGTGTAATTGTAGCTATTGTTTTTGAGGAAA
>NZ_JAQITD010000065.1 GCF_028618555.1 Bartonella sp. CM31XJBT
ATAGCCTTGTTAAGAAAGATCAAGCAACCAATCTTATCACTATTGGTAAAGAAGTAGAAGGCAGTGAAATCAATATCGCTAATAGTGGCAAAGCAGATCGAACTCTTTCTGGTGTGAAGGCAGCAACGAAGAATAATGAAGCGGTTAATAAAGGTCAGCTAGATAAAGGTTTAAAGGATCTTTCTACCAGCCTTCAGTCTGATGATTCAGCCGTTGTTCACTACGATAAAAAAGATGGTGATAATGGCGGCATTGATTACACGAATGTAACTTTAGGTAAAGGTAAGGATAAGGCATCTGTAGGTTTGCATAATGTTGCCGATGGTCAGATTGCCAAGGATTCACATGATGCAATCACGGGTGGTCAGATTAATAAAATCGGTGAGGATGTAGCTAAGTTTTTAGGTGGAGAAGCATCCTTTAAAGATGGAGCTCTTACACAGCCAACGTATAAATTATCTTACATTGCCAAAGATGGAAGTGTAACAGAGAGTGCCTTTCAAGGTGTTGGAACCGCTTTTTCAGGCCTTGATGCAAATATCAAGAATGTGAATGCGCGGATTAAAGAGGTTTCTGAAGGAGTAGCACAGGATTCTTTGTTATGGAGCAAGGAAGCCAATGCCTTTGTCGCACGTCATGAAAAGAGCAAAGAAGAAAAAGGCAGAGCTGTAAGGACACAAGAAAACAGTAGAATTACGTTTCTTGCCAATGGTGAGATTACCGCTAATTCAACGGATGCTGTCACGGGTGGTCAGCTTTATTCGCTGAACGAACAACTTGCAACCTATTTTGGTGGAGGTGCAGGTTATGATGAGCAAGGACAATGGAAAGCTCCAAGTTTTAAGATCAAGCAGTTTGGTGAGGATGGTACTTCTTTTGACAAGAACTATACGAATGTAGCTGATGCACTTGCAGGTGTTGGAAGTTCTATCACGAATGTTCAGAATAAATTGACTGAACAGGTTGATAATGTGATTACCAAAGTGGAAAGCGAGAGCTTTGTTCAGCAAGACAAAACAACACATCGTCTCACTATTGGAGGCGCAGTAGAAGGTAGTGAAATCAATATCGCTAATAGTAGCAAAGCAGATCGAACTCTTTCTGGTGTGAAGGCAGCAACACAAAATAATGAAGCTGTTAACAAAGGTCAGCTTGATGAAAGTTTAGAGAAGCTTTCTAACAGTCTTCAATCAGATGACTCGGCTGTTGTTCACTATGATAAAAAAGAGGGTGATAATAACACTATAAATTATGCGAGTGTGACTTTAGGAAAAGGTGCAAATTCTGCTGCTGTAGCACTTCACAATGTTGCTGATGGTCAGATTGCCAAGGGTTCACATGATGCAGTCACGGGTGGACAGCTTCATATCATCACAGATGATTTCTCAAAGATTTTAGGTGGCGATGTATCTTTTGATGGCAAAAACTTTAAAGGACCAAAGTATGTCTTATCAACAGTTTCTAAAGACGGTAAGGTAACAGATAAACCGTATGAAGGTGTTGAAAAAGCCTTTAAAGGACTTGATACGAATATCAAGACTGTTAACGATCGCATTAAGGAAGTCTCTGAAGGAGTAGCACAGGATTCTTTGAATTGGAGCAAGGAAGCCAATGCCTTTGTCGCGCGTCATGAAAAGAGCAAAGAAGAAAAAGGCAGAGCTGTAAGGACACAAGAAAACAGTAGAATTACGTTTCTTGCCAATGGTGAGATTACCGCTAATTCAACGGATGCTGTCACAGGTGGTCAGCTTTATTCAATGAATAAGACATTTGCGACGTATTTTGGTGGAGGTGCAGGTTATGATGAGCAAGGACAATGGAAAGCTCCAAGTTTTAAGGTTAAGACAGTTAAGGATGATGGTAACTCTGAAGAGATAGACTATGGCAATGTGGCGGATGCTTTGGCTGGAGTTGGTAATT
>NZ_JAQITD010000066.1 GCF_028618555.1 Bartonella sp. CM31XJBT
ATCTTCTTTTCTGACGAACTACCATCAGAATTGAATTGTGCAACCTTGAATTCCGGAGCCCTCCATTCGCCACCTTCATAACTAGCTCCTCCTCCTAAATACATCGCTAGCGTCTGATGCAAGGAATAAAGCTGAGAACCATTCACGGCTTCCGTCGAGCTTTCAGAAAGTGTGCCAGCTTTCACGCCAGAGAGACTACGTGCATCACCATTCATGTTTGCAATTGTGATTGCACTACCCTCTTTTTCACCACCTATCTTGATTACCTTCGTAGCATCATCCTGCTTAACAAGACTATCTCCTACAACTTTATTAATCTCATTCTGAAGCTCTTTATGAATATTCATGAATGAATCACCAACACCAGCAAAGGCAGACGCAACATCATCATAGCTCTGCTCTTCAACAGCACTACCATCCTCATTAACGGTCTTAACTTTGAAACTTGGAGCACTCCATTGACCTTCCTTATATTCAGCGCCACCACCTAAATAAGTTGCAACAGTCTTATTCGTCTCAAAAAGCTGTGAACCATTCACTGCATCACTTGAATCCGCAGAGATTGCACCATCTTCAAGAAACTTAATTTTGCTATTTTTTCTTTCCGATCCATCTCCATGCTTTGCTACAAAGGCTTTTTCCTTATCACTCCACGATAAAGAATCCTGCGCTACTCCTTCAGAAACTTCCTTAATCCGTGCATTTACATTCTTGATATTATCATCAAGACCAGTAAATGCACTACCAACATTATCAAAAGAACTGTCTGTTATATTACCAGCTGCATCAATCTTCGATAACTTGTAGGTCGGTCCTGTAAACGTACCGTCAACAAATTTTGCATCGCCACCAAGAAACTTAACTAAATCCTGAGAAATTGTGTTGATCTGACTACCATTAATCGCATCATGTGAACTATCACCAATGACACCATCTTTGACATTATGAAGCGCAACTGGTCCTGCATCCTTACCTTTACCTAAAGTCACACTCGTGTAATCAATGACGCCATTATCACCATCTTTTTTATCGTAGAGAACCACTGCTGAATCATCAGACTGAAGGCTGCTAGAAAGCTTCTCTAAACTTTGATCAAGTTGCTCTTTGTTAACCGCTTCATTATTCTTCGTTGCTGCCTTAACACCTGAAAGTGTCCGATCCGTACCAGTCTTGTTGGCTATATTGATTTCACTGCCTTCTACTTCTTTCCCAATAGTAATAACCTTCGTATCATCATCCTGCTTGGCAAGGCTATCACTGACAACATTGGTTACATCATTATGAACATTCGTGATAGAACTCGCAACACCAGCAAATGCTTCCGATACACTATTGTAGCTTTCCTCACTTTCTTTACCTTCCGCATCAACTTTCTTGATCACAAAACTTGGTGCTTTCCATTGTCCATCTTTATCATAACCTGCACCTCCACCAAAATAGGTCGCAAATGTCTGATTCATTGAATAAAGCTGATTGCCCGTGATCGCTTCTGTCGAACCTTTAGAAATTTCTCCATCTAATAGAAACTTCAATTTGCTGTTTTCTTGTTCCGCTATAACTTGACCATCTTTCTCTTTGTTCTTTACATGACGCGCCACAAAGGCATGCGCGTCATCGTTCCACAACAAAGCATTCTGCTCAATGGTCTGCGTAAGTT
>NZ_JAQITD010000067.1 GCF_028618555.1 Bartonella sp. CM31XJBT
GAAATTGAGCTGTTTTTATAAATTAAAATGGAATAAAAAAGTAAAATAATTACACACAACGTACTTTACTTTATGTTCAAAATAATAATAATGACAACAAATATCAGGATGTATATAACAATAAAAAGAGTCATATTAAAATGAAGTCGATCATTCTTGTAATTTTGATTGCAAACCTTTTATCGGCTTGTGCTTTAGCACCAAAGCTAAAACAGCCAAATGATAGGAACCGGGTGCCTATTAATAAAACAATCCCTGCCGAAATCAAGCGAGGAGACAGATGAAAAAGCGATTTATTATAACAGGAATGATTACCCTTTGGGGAATGATAAATTTGGCACATGCAGTGAATATTGAGGGATCTCATATAGATCGATACAGGAAGACATATATTCCACAAGCACGTACTCCAGCGAAACCATCTGCTCCTGCAGTGAATGTTGGTAAAGCTCATCTAGATTCATACAGGCATACATATGTTATACCACCACGTACTCCATCGAATTCACCTGCTCCTGCAGTGAATATTGGTAAAGCTCATCTAGATTCATACAGGCATACATATGTTATACCACCACGTACTCCAGCGAAACCACCTGCTTCACCGAAATCACCTGCTACACCAGCAGAATATCTGGAGCTTATTAAGCTATTAAAAAAAGAGGAAATTATTGAGCTCTTAACAAAACAGCTTGAATTGAAAAAAAAACAACTTTCGCAAACAGAAACAACCTATCAAGCTATAACAAAGAATCAGAAAACTGAACCTAAAACAATTGACGTTTCTAGTTTTTTTCTCAAAGAGCCTGAACTGCTCTATAAGAAAGATAAGCTTTCAAGGGAATCATATCAAAAGGTATTAGAGGAAGAAAACAAAATTTCTGGGACTTTTGATAAAATGGGCAAAGCTATTTCGGAGCGTTTACAATTTGCATCGATACAAGATAAAGCTGTAAGTTTAGAAACTTTTGAAAACGTAGAAAATCGTTTTAAATACCTCGAACATCTATTAGATGAAATTCAAAAAAAAGAAAACCTGAAAGATATTGCAGATCTTCAAGCACGTATCGATGGTTCGTTAGCCATGATCCAAAATGAATTTATAAAGATGGAAATGGTAGCGCATTTACGTAATGCTGAGCAATCACTTATCAAAAGGAAAAGACGCGAACTTGATATGAAAATTTTTGACCATGAAAAAAACGGGATGCCTACCATACGATAAAAACAAAAGCCAATGTAGAAGGTTCAGTACTATCCGAACAATTCAAAGAGGCACAGAGATTTTATCAAAGCCAAGATATCGTAATGAAAACATTTAGGTAATGTATAAATGCGAATAACGCGTTTAGCATGTATCTATGTTTCAAGGTGATAAAAAGTTGAAAATTCGTTAAAGAGGAATTCCATGGACTTTACAGTGTTCACGCAACTTTTCAATAAAATTGATCAGATAACAAAAACATATGTCACGGATATTTCCTCAAAAACAATAGCTACAATTACACCCTTTGTTTCAATCGGTATCACAATTGCTTTCATCATCTATGGTTGGCTCATCATTCGGGGCGCTATAGATATGCCTCTCTCCGGATTTGTAAATCG
>NZ_JAQITD010000068.1 GCF_028618555.1 Bartonella sp. CM31XJBT
GTATGGAGGCATTTGTGAATAAACCAGTGTTTATAAATTCTGATGAAATTCTCTTAGTGATGTGCGAAAATGAAGAGCAAAATCTCGCTAAATCTGGTCCTTTCTTAGAAGAAAGTGACATGATCAAATTTATCGACCAAGCCGATAATGCTGTCCAAATTTTGCGTATTGAACCAACGACTAATCGTTGCGAAGATATCTCTGAAGATATTGCCGAATTCTATCTTAAAGAATGTGAAGAGCAGTGTTTCAACGGAAACATTCCTCACGATTTTATTCTACACAGCACAGCATACGGTTTTTTTTTAGATGATATAAAACAGCGCGAATATGATGATGCAATGTATGGTTCTTACGAACAACAACACCGTTTGCGTCCTTGTGATGTGCTTTAAAAGCTAAAGGCGTTTTTAAAAGACGCCACCTTTTCAAAAAATTCACCACACAATGCAATGCCGTTCTTTTGCAAGAACGACAAAGGCAGAATCTAACTTAAAGGAGTAAAACCATGGAAAAAAAATACGAACTTACTGATGAAACAATCGAAGTTGGGGGCAAAACTCTCCACCGCATTCGTGCATTGAGAGACTTTGGAAGAGTCAAGAAAGGTGACGTTGGTGGTTTTATTGAGCATGAGGGTAATTTATCACATGATGGCAATTGCTGGGTTGGAGATAGTGCAAAGGTTTTTGGGAATGCCAAAGTCTATGCCAATGCACTAATCCAAGATTGTGCATTGGTTTATGATAACGCAACAATTTTCGATGATGCACAAATTTTGAGTGGTGCACACATTTTCAATCATGCAAAAGTTTACGGTAATGCCCGTGTTCACGTACTTGCAAAAATTTATGGGAACGCGAAAGTGTACGATAAAGCTTCTGTTTCTGGTAGTGCACGAATATACCATGATGCAAAGATTGGCGGTAATGCAATAATTTCAAAGAACGCAGAAATTTTTGACGATGCTTGTGTTTTTGAATCCGCATGTATTGCAGATGATGCACGTGTTTTTGGAAAGGCTAAGGTTTATGGCGATGCCGCAGTCCACCAAGGTGCACATGTTTCTGAAAAAGCTAAAATTGGCGGTCAAGCAGAAATCTCTGGAAATGCCCGTGTGTTTGGTGGTGCACTAGTTTGCGAGAATGCCAAAGTAACCGGAAATACAAAAGTATCTGGAAATGACACTGTTTTAAGATAAGGGCGACTTAAAACATGGAAAAAAAATACGAACTTACTGATGAAACAATCGAAGTTGGGGGCAAAACTCTCCACCGCATTCGCGCATTACGAGACTTTGGAAACGTCGAGAAAGGTGATTTAGGTGGCTATATACAAAAAGAAGACAACCTATCGCATCATGGTAATTGCTGGGTAGGTGATGATGCAAAAGTCTATGGTTATGCCAAGGTTTTTGGTGATGCTAAGGTTTACGAAAATGCACAAGTTTACGGTTATGCACATGTTTACAACAATTCT
>NZ_JAQITD010000069.1 GCF_028618555.1 Bartonella sp. CM31XJBT
ATTGGCAATCCGTTAACGAAACCGTGACCGATTCCTCTACCGTCTTCTCAAATTGCTTTAAGTCGTCACAAAGGATTTCTTCTGCTTGCTCTTGGCTAATACACATGCCTTTTTTGACAAGGGGGTGACCCGCATTGCTGGTGTGGCCATAACCAATCGTCCAGACACATGCCGTATCTCGATACGCCTCTACAAGACATTGATTTATAATGATAATTCACTGTTTTGTATGTTGAATGAGAGTCTCGAATAACGTAGGATTCTCTCATTTCAAATCTGTTTATGTTGAATCAATCAAAACCACTCATTTGTACATAACAAGTGGGATGAGTGTGTGGATAAAATTTGTATAAGAAAGGACTAAAAATGGCTCTTATGAACCGTCTTAATGCAAGGGCTGTCGCAACATTGGGAGCTGGCAAATATAATGATGGTGCCGGCTTGTTACTTCATAAGCGTAAAGATGGAGGTGCTCAATGGATTTACCGTTTTACCATTCATGGGCGGCGCCGTGAAATGGGCTTGGGTGCTTTAAGAGATGTTTCTTTAAAACAAGCCCGTGAATGTGCAATGCAATGGCGTGCTGTTTTACGTGAAGGGCGTGATCCTATTAAAGAACGTAATAAACAAAAGCGTGAGGCAATAAGTAATCTCCATTATTTAAAAGATATTGCTTTAGATGCTTTTGAAAGTCGTAAAGCTGAATTAAAAGGTGACGGTAAAAATGGAAATTGGTTTACACCTTTACGCCTTCATATTCTTCCCAAGTTAGGCTGTTTACCCGTTTCAGAGATTACCCAAACAGAGATACGCAATACCCTTGCCCCCATTTGGCATACAAAAGCTGGAACAGCCCAAGCAGCATTGATACGTCTTAATCTTTGTCTCAAACATGCGGCTGCCTTGGGTTTGAATGTTGATTTACAAGCAACAGAAAAAGCACGTGCTCTCTTAGGAAAACAACGTCATAAGATCACTAATAGACCAGCAATGGATTGGAAAGATATACCAGCTTTTTATCAGTTCCTCTGTAAAACACAAAACATAACACATCTTGCTTTGCGCTTGCTTATCCTTACAGGGGTTCGCTCTAACCCTTTACGTCATATTCATAAAGATCAAATTGATGGGGATATATGGACCATACCTGCTGAGAATATGAAAGGAAAGCGTGATACAACAAAAGAATTTCGCGTCCCCTTATCATCTGAAGCATTAAAAGTAATTGAACAAGCCCGCTGTATTTCTAAAAGTGATTTCATCTTTTCACTTACCGGTCGTGGTCCTCTTTCACATACGATGATGGCTACGTATATGAGAAAAAATAAAATTGAAGCCTGCCCCCATGGATTTCGCTCTAGTTTACGCAATTGGCTCGCTGAAACAACCGATGCTCCCTATGAAGTCGCTGAAACTATTCTAAGTCATA
>NZ_JAQITD010000007.1 GCF_028618555.1 Bartonella sp. CM31XJBT
CTCCTATCCATGCGCACTCTCTCCATTCTCCCTTCCCGTTTTGCTCTCCCGTCACACACTCACAACTTAACAGCACTCTTCCTCCCAACTTCCATTCACAGACTCTTTCCCTCATTTATCTCGCCACATTTCTCACCATGACAAAAACACACACAACACATAGCCCCCCACTCCTTTCTCACAAACACATTTTTACGCTTTTACATCTTTACAGAACGAAGCCAACGAAAGGTTCACCACCCCACACCGCTTTGTAAACACTGTTCTGTAAAAGAACCCAGCTTTTTGCCTAGTCCCCCGTCTTCAGACTCCCCTCCTCAAACGACAGCACTTCATCAGGCTCAACAAATCAAGCTCTATCTCCTTAAATCACCATTCCTTCACGCATCTCTTTGCACCACCGCCTTACCAACACTCTCCTCCTATCCATGCGCACTCTCTCCATTCTCCCTTCCCGTTTTGCTCTCCCGTCACACACTCACAACTTAACAGCACTCTTCCTCCCAACTTCCATTCACAGACTCTTTCCCTCATTTATCTCGCCACATTTCTCACCATGACAAAAACACACACAACACATAGCCCCCCACTCCTTTCTCACAAACACATTTTTACGCTTTTACATCTTTACAGAACGAAGCCAAGGAAAGGCTTACCACCCCACACCGCTTTGTAAACACTGTTCTGTAAATAATTCAAATACTTGTCTAGCAAGTTTCCACCACTGACCACGCATTCGTTTCAGATCACCTTCCATTCCTCCCACACTCTTCTCCAACCAACGCACTCAACAACACTCTCCATTTCTCTTCCAGTCTGGCACCTCCCCCAATCCTCTCACCACATTCTATGTCAGACAAAAGCCCAACGTAACCAAAACACGCACAATATATAAATCCACAAATCCTCCGCTTCACTTTTACGGATATACATTTTTACGCTTTTACATCTTTACAGAACAAAGCCAACGAAAGGTTCACCACTCCACACCGCTTTGTAAACACTGTTCTGTAAACAATCCAACTTCTTATCTCAAAGGCCCCCTACTGATTACTTTGTATAGTTATCACCCACCCCACAAACGAAACTGTTTCATTAGACTAGACAGATAAGTCCAGCCTAAAACATTTATCACACACTCTAAAAAACGCCTAAATGTGAATATTGATATGCTGATATCACACCCCTCCAAATAGCGCCGTTTTATGGCATAACAGAATAGAAAATTTTTGATTGTTCTTGCCAATCTTCTGAAATTACTTTATCACTTAAAGTGTCATTTTGATCGTCTACGCAGCGATCAACAGGGAAAACAGGCCCTAAACCCTAGCGTACAATTGAGCCTACTCTTGTGGGTATCCCGGAATTCCGGGAGTTTTTTGCTATGTCCAGGTGCGTTTCCGCACTAAAAGCAAAAAGCTGACTAGGGTTCAGTACTTGTTGCTCCCGGAATACCAATGCGAGGGCGCTCGCAACCGGAGGGGGGGCTTGAAGTGCCAACCAAAAATCCAAATTTTATCGACATTTCTGATTAAGCAAAAGACGCGATTTATAATCCATATTTCGCACTTTTTTAAAAAGTACCCAATCATATAATCTCTTTGAGATTATTTTCATTTCTCTTGCCAATCTTCTGAAATTACTTTATCACTTAAAGTGTCATTTTGATCGTCTACGCAGCGACCAAAGGGAACTGAAAGCCCTAAACCCTAGCGTAAAAATGAGCCTACTCTTGTGGGTTTCCCGGATTCCGGGAGATTTTGCTATGTCCAGGTGCTTTAAGCACTAAAAGCAAAAAGCTGATTTAGGTTCAGTATTTTCAACCTCCCGGAATACCAATGCGAGGGCGCTCGCAACCGGAGGGGAGCTTTAAGTGCCAACCAAAAATCCAAATTTTATCGACATTTCTGATTAAGCAAAAGACGCGATTTATAATCCATATTTCGCACTTTTTTAAAAAGTACCCAATCATATAGTCTCTTTGAGATTATTTTCATTTCTCTTGCCAATCTTCTGAAATTACTTTACAAATTAAAAAATGTTTTTTGATCGTCTACGCAGCGATCAAGAGGGATTCAAAAACCCTAAGCTCTAGCGTAAAATGAGCCCACTCTTGTGGGTGTCCCGGAATTCCGGGAGTTTTTGCCATGTCCAGGTGCTTTAAGCACTAAAAGCAAAAAAACTGACTAGAGCTCAGTATTTTGACTCCCGGAATACCAATGCGAGGGCGCTCGCAACCGGAGGGGGGGCTTGAAGTGCCAACTAAAAATCCAAATTTTATCGACATTCTGATAGGCAAAAGAATCCGCCACAGACGCATTTCAATGAGCCTTTCCCAAAAAGAATTAGGAAGCCATTTAGGTGTCAGTTTTCAACAAATCCAAAAATACGAAAAAGGCTTCAATCGTGTAAGCGCAGGATGTTTACTCAAAATCGCCCAAAAACTGGAAGTTCCTATAAGCTTTTTTTATGCAGACATTGCTACAAAAGAAGATATCTCAACAAAAAAAAATACCCCACTCCGTGATCAAGAAACCTATAGCGAAAAAGAACACACTCTTTTGAAAAACTTTAGAGACCTCCAGCCAAAAAAACAAAAAGCAATCTTGTGGTTGATTTCTGATTAGGAAAAAGAGCAACAATTAACATACCCCTCTGCCTAAAGTTTCCCATACCTGATATCACCATACCTCCAAGAGTGATGTTTTATGGCATATAAGATAATTCACACTATAGCTTGTTTTCTGTTTCCATTATTGCGTCAAGCCAAGCTGATTGAGGATTAGCAGCTGAGTTTTTAAGTTTGACTATTCGTAGCAAAGCGGAGTTAAACAAAAATGACATTATCGCTCAAAACCATGCCCCCTATTGAGTTTACGAGACGGTAGAACAGTGTCAAGAAAACAAAGCCCCGAAAAAAAACAAAAATATGAGCGGTTAAGTAAAAATCAAAAATTGAATCTATAACGTTGAAAAAGCTGCTCTATGTTGGATTATCTCCACGTCCTCTAAACCTCAGAAAAATGATTTAAAACATTTGTTTCGTTGATGAGCCAATCATTGAGATCGAACAATAGACAAAGAACGGTTCACCAATATCCTGATAGCCAATAAACAGAATAATCCACTCAATCCAGAAAGAAGGAACAATTTTCCAGCCGAAGTGTGACCTAAAACAAACGCTCCAACAAACGGCGCCACCAACATAGCTAAATTTTGTATAGACTGCACCCAGCCGGAAGCCAATCCAATCTGTTCATTGAAATTGCTTACCAGATAAACATTAGAAGATATGGAAAAGTAAGCGCTAACCATTCCAATAAGGAAAAAACAAAGCAACAAAGTCTCAATACGGAGTAAATCAAAGTAAAAAAAGCACACTGAGATCAAGACAAAACCAATCATTGTTGACATTGCCGGCATTAACAACTCCGATATTTTGCCTGTAAGGGGTTTATGCTTTGATTGTTTCACACGCCAAAACCCATAGAGAAAATTACCAATCGCTGAAGCAGATACCAGCATTCCAAGAGTCTGTTTATTCATTTTCATTGTGCTGAGAATAACGGGCAACTGATTATTCACCATAAAGACCATGGCAAAATACACAAACACCACCGCCACATAGGCATACCAAGCTGTCCCATAAAGCCTCTGCTGTGCTTGCGTGGTATTCGCTTTTTTTATTCTTAGCGACGAGACAGGTTGTGCACCAAGACAACAAAACACGATAAAGCCTAGCAATGTCAAAAAACCAGAAAATAATAAAGTATAGGTATCTGATAAAAGTACAGACAGAGCACTCCCCAAAGCAGGTCCTATCATCTTTGCTGCGCTATTGATCATGTTAAGCACAGAATAGTAACGAGTCCGTCCGTGTTCAGGCACAGAATTTGCACTAAGAACGGAAATTGCAGGCATGGCTAGACTGTTGAATGTCGCTCGAATAACTGCCAGTATAATAAATCCTTGCAGACTCGTCGCCAGCAATAAACCGACAGTACATAGCGCCCGTAACAGCAGTGACGCCCGCAACCAATGGATCATAGAACGGTGACTTACCAACATTCCAATTGGCTTCGACAGAACGATACCAGGGAATAATGTTGCCGCTCCAATAAAAGCGACATCATATTGATTAGCTTTCCAAGTGAACACAGATACGGTCAAAATCACGATATAATCAATCCAGCCCCCAAATGACACCATACCATTACCCAGCAAAAGCACCAACAAGCGATTTTTTATTGCCCCACCTCTTTGCACCAAAACACGCACCCCTTCTTTTTCGTTAGCAATACTGATTGAACTATCAATTTTTTCTCACACCCTAAAAGCACCAACAACTTTCACGCAACAAAGCACCAACAAGCGATTTTTTATTGCCCCACCTCTTTGCACCAAAACACACTCCCCCTCTTTTTTCGTTAGCAATACTGATTGAACTATCAATTTTTCCTCACACCCTAAAAGCATCAACAACTTTCACGCAACAAAGCACCAACAAGCGATTTTTTATTGCCCCACCTCTTTGCACCAAAACACGCGCCCCTTCTTTTTTCGTTAGCAATACTGATTAGATGATCAATTTTTTCTTACACCCTAAAAGCACCAACAACTTTCACGCAACAAAGCACCAACAAGCGATTTTTTATTGCCCCACCTCTTTGCACCAAAACACGCACCCCTTCTTTTTCGTTAGCAATACTGATTAGATGATCAATTTTTTCTCACACCCTAAAAGCATCAACAACTTTCACGCAACAAAGCACCAAAAGGCAATTTATAATTATCCATGGTAACAAAACCACTGGGGATAAGTCTTAGATATGTATTAAAACTTCCATCGTTGATTGAACTTAATCTGCGTCTTTGCGAATGACGACAATAACCAAGCCGTTAATCCAGCTCTTGAATCCATTGATATAGGATAATCCCGCGCGCCTTCCTTTAGCTCCCACACAAAAAAACGCTCTGAGCGTCCTCTTCTCAAGAGGAAGACCCCTTTATTCTTCTTCATCACTTTTCTGTGGAGGAGGCGGTAAAATATAAGAGCCTGAAAGCCAACGATTAAGATCAATGGCTCGGCACCGTGTGGAACAAAAAGGATATGAAGATTTTTGTGACATTTGACCACAAATAGGACAAGGATGCGGAGGACGGGTCTCTTTTTGCAAATTTAGCTCTTTTTGTTCTTGGCGCACCTTTGTCTTCTGCTCGTTCATTAACTTTTCTTCTGTTCCTTTTTTTTCATTTTTTTTCTCTTTTTGTTGCTTTTCACCTTGCATTGAACTTGCCTTACAGTTTTTCTAATGCGTTTCTTCAGCCCAGTGAGTGAAAAGTGGATAGTGATAAGCGATCAAGAGATCGGCTGTTTCAGCCAAAGGCAATCCCACAACATTAGAATAAGACCCCCTGATATAGACAACAAAAGCACCGGCTTTTCCTTGGATAGCGTAGCCACCCGCTTTCCCTTGCCATTCTCCTGAAGCAAGGTAAGCCTTCATCATGGCAGAGGTTAAGCGTCTAAAACGGACACGACTTTCAACCAATTTTACGGTTATTTTTCCATGTTCATTGAGCGCACAAATGGCGCCATAGACCTTATGCGAACGCCCAGAAAGGTATCGTAAACATTCATAAGCCTCATCCTCGCTTTCTGGTTTGGGGAGAATGGTCCGCCCCACAGCCACCACCGTATCAGCCGCTAAGATAATCATTTTCTGTCCAGGTAATTTTTCTTGACCATTCTGCAACTCGTCTTGACCATTCTGACTGTACCAGCGCAAAATCTCTTGGGCTTTCAGCGCTTTTTCTTTTGCCAAACGTTTGGCAAGCTTTGCAGGATGTTCTTTTAATTTTGGTGTTTCATCAATATCACTTGCATAAACCTGCTGCGGATCAATCCCTATTTGTGCCAAGAGCGCTAAACGCCTTGGCGAAGCGGAGGCAAGCACCAAATGAATTTCTTCTGTAAGAGTATCTGCCAAACGTTTTTCCCCCCACTCTCTTATATTTCTCATTTCCACCCCTTCACAATTGACTTCCCTCTCACCCCCCTTTTTAAGCACCCCCTTTTTAAGCACCCCCTTTTACGCACCCCCTTTTTAAGCACTCCCTTTTAAGCGCCCCTTTTCACCATTAATCTCCTTATCCTTTTTTTGCATTGATTTTACAGTTTTTCAAGGACCTTCAAATACTTCCCTTTTCTCACTCATGAAAAGCAAACTAAAAAACTGTTAAAAAATAATAGAAATAATATGATAGCTTTTAGAAAAAAGCACAAGCCACCCACGAGGCTACTTATAGCGATATGTAATACGCCCTTTTGTCAAATCATAAGGTGTCATTTCCACCATGATTTTATCACCGGCCAACACCCGTATACGATTTTTCCGCATTCTACCAGCGGTATGGGCAATAATTTCATGATCATTTTCCAGTTTCACACGAAACATCGCGTTAGGTAAGAGTTCAGTAACGATACCAGAAAATTCTAAAACTTCTTCTTTTGACATAAACAAACATTTCCTTTACAGTGCACATATTTTGTTAAGCTGCGCGTTATTTCCAGCGTTCATACCCTATTTTCTTAAGTTTGTGAATAAAAATTCCACAAAAAGGGAAAGGTTTTTCAAGTTTACTCTCTCATGTTCTCAAAAAACATCACCTCACACCTTAAGAATCAAAACTTTCTCTCCACCAATTTTACCCGCTAATTTCCTTCAATTTTTATGATGATTTTGGTTTCAGTATGACAAGAAATTACGCTAATTTTTCCCCTAAAGCATTTTCCCAATACCTCTGACTAATCCCTCCACAACTTACAAACAATCCTCCTCCCTCCAACTTTTCCTCACCTTCCGCCTTCCACACCTTAAACATGCGCCCTTCAGATAAACACCACTCCCCACACCAAAAGCCCCCTCCTTTTTCAAAACCTTCTCCATTCTTCACACACCATTCACAACATGCTTCACCGCCCCCCTACACACTCTATGTATTCCCGTACACCCTTGCCCCATTTTCTCTCTCTCCACACATTTCCTCTAAGCCACTCCTTTCATTTATGTTGCTCTCCCTACCTTCGAAAACACGATCCCCATACATTGCGTATCATTAACCACAACGCCCCTAACAACATAAAGCCTTTCCTTTTTCACGAATATACGTTTTCACGCTTTTACAGATTCACAGAATAAAGCCAAATGAAACTTCCACCCCTCGCCGCTCTATAAACAATAGTATTAACCCAGCCTCTTGCCTAGCCAATCTCCCCCAAGCACTTCAGATCACCCACCCTCAAACGAGCTTATTTCATCAAACACGACAAAAAAATCCAGCCTAAAATATTCATCACACTCTAAAAAAACACGTTGATAAATTGATATGCCGGATATCACCACCCCTATAAGCTCCCCTTCTAATCATGATTTCGGAGCCGCGTGAGAGGGACAAAACAAGCCGTTAAGTTCTTGGGTCAAGGACGCCGTTAGGCGCCATGTAATGGTCTCCTTGACCTTAAGAACCTAGGATTGTTAGTCCCCTCATTAAACGCGGGTCTGATCTCATGATTTTGGTGAGCGTTCCGGAGAGTTTGAGAGGCGGAAAGCCTCTCATTAAAAAATAAAGTTTATAAATAAAAACTATTTTTATTTGCCAATCTTCTGAAATTACTTTATCACTTAAAGTGTAAGTTTGGTCGTATACGCAACGACCAATAGGGAGCTAAAAGCCCGAAAGCTTAATACATAAATTTATCCCGCATTGCGAGTATCCCGGAAATTCCGGGGGCTTTTGTTATGTCCAAGTGCTTTAAGCACTAAAAACAAGAGACTGTTTAAGTTCAGTGAATCCAACCTCCCGGAATACCAATGCGAGGGCGCTCGCAACCGGAGGGGGGCTTGAAGTGCAAACCAAAAATCCAAATTTTATCGATATTTTGATAGCAAAAAAACGCGATTTATAATCCATATTTCGCACTTTTTTAAAAAGTACCCAATCTTATAGTCTTTGAGATTATTTTGATTTTTCTTGCCAATCTCCTGAAATTACTTTATTGATAAGCACGTGTTTTTGATCGTCCACGCAACGATCAAATAGGGAGCTAAAAGCCCGAAAGCTTAATACATAAATTTATCCCGCATTGCGGGTATCCCGGAATTCCGGGAGATTTTGCTATGTCCAGGTGCGTTTCCGCACTAAAAGCAAAAAGCTGATTAAGCTCAGTACTTTTAGACTCCCGGAATACCAATGCGAGGGCGCTCGCAACCGGAGGGGGGCTTGAAGTGCAAACCAAAAATCCAAATTTTATCGACATTTTGATAGGCAAAAGAATTCGTCAAAGAAGAATTGCCATGAGGCTTTCTCAAAAAGCATTAGGAAACTATTTAGGCGTCAGTTTCCAACAAATCCAAAAATATGAAAAAGGCTTCAATCGTGTAAGCGCAGGGTGTTTACTCAAAATCGCTCAAAAACTACAAGTTCCCATGAGCTTTTTTTATGCAGACATTGTGACAAAAGAAGATGTCTCAGTAGAAAAAATTGCCTCACACCATGATCAAGAAACATACAGCGAAAAAGAACATTCACTTTTGAAAAATTTTAGAGAGCTCCAGCCGAAAAAACAAAAAGCAATCTTATGGTTGATTTCTGATTAAGCAAAAGCGCACACAAAGCATAAATCCTCCGCATCATTTTACATTTTACGGATCAACGTTTTGATGCTTCTCCACATTTACAGAAAGCAGCCAAATGAAACTTTCAAATTCCCCTCGCACCACTTTGTAAACATAGGTTTGTCAACAATACAGCTTCTTGCCTAGCCAATCTCCCCCAAGCACTTCAGATCACAACACCACAAAGAATGATGTTGCATCAAACGCGACAGATACGTCCTATTTTAAAATATTCTTGCCCCTTCGCTATCCTAAAGTAAGATCACACAAAGCACCGGTCAATCTCACTTCAAAAGCAACTTTCCCCACACCCTCTCTCCTCTCTGGTCAACACACCCGCCTCTTCATCCCAACTCCCCCTCCCTCGCTTCATCCCAACTTCCCCCTTCCCTTCATAAACTCTTCACCCCCACACCCTCTCTCCTCTCCCATCAACACAACCCACCTCTTCATCCCCACACCCTCTCTCGTCAACACCCCCGCCTCTTCATCCCCCCAAATCTTCTCTCCACATTCCATACCATGATAAAATCATACACCACGCATAAAGTCCCAGCTTCCTTTTTTACATATTTCCGTTTTTACGCTTTTACGCATTTACAGAAAGCAGAAAATCTGTAAAAAATGCATTACACAATAACGTATTCAACAACTGTCATTAAAATCTCGCCTCCCTTTTCATCTAAATCCCCCCTATTTTCACTTAAATCATAGATATAAACTGCCCTATTATTTGTATTGACCAGCATAAAATTTTTTGACAAATTCTAGCCATCAAAAGGGGTTGTAAGAAGCATTTTACGACTTTTAAAAGAATTTTTATTTACATCCAGTGCTTTTTTGTAACGTAGAAGAGTACATTTAATTAATTGACTATAAGAAAGTTTGAGATGAGAGAAGCTTTTCGTTTTTCTCATTCAACATTCGCAACGATAACTTATCCTTATAAGTCAATATTTTTTCGTAATACAAAACGCACCAAAAGGAATAGACTTGCGTTGCATATTCACACGCTTATTTTAAAGAAAGATCTCTCAACGCTCGTCACACCCATTTTGCAAAACGCCGCCCGTAAAGGAATGGTTAAAGCCCCCATGAAGTGTATAAAATCCATTCAGCCCCCTTATCTTTACGCTTATGGAGAAACAAGTTTACGCTTATGGAAGAACAAGGCTGGCATCATCACAAAAACTCTGCCAGCTCCCAATGTTGCAGACAGCCTTCGGTTCAAGAGATAATTCATTAAAGGCATGCCTTTCTTGTACAGTTTTGCCCCACATGCACGCCCCACCACTTATGATGTACAAGCAAGTAATTTTAATTGATTTAATATGAGAGAACTGGTGATGAGAAATTTTTATTATATTCAGCGAAGTGCTTTATGTTAAGAATGGTTATTTATCATTATAAATCAATATATTAATAAAGAAGAGAGTCATCATCAAGACGCTTACCTTTTTCTAAAAAAGGCTTCACACTGAAAGAGAACATCTAAAACTTAGATAAAAAAAAAGGTTTGCCTCTAATAAACAAACCTCTGCAGAAAATTATTCACATAACTTTCAAAATTTTAAATTAATCCCTCTAGAAGCAATAAAAACGCTTTAGAAGCACCAAAATGAATACAAAAACTTATTTAACACAATGTTACGAAAAATCAAGAACAAAAATTTTTTATCGTTAATGCTCTAAAAAAACGAGGCTTCTTAACCCACGTGGCTCAGCAGTCCGGGGCTTCTCTACAAACGCCTCCAAGCCAATCAATCCCTTCATCTCTCTCAAAAGACAGCATAAAAGGTGCACAGTACAAGTCTTCGCTAAAAAAATATCAATCGCCAGCGCTCATAAAAGCCAGCGTTAGTATAAAAGATCAGATTATCGAACAATCTTGCTAAAATGTCTTCCCAATAAATAAAAAAGAAGCGGATTTTTAAATATTCCGCCTCTTTAACAATAAAAATTACGATGAGGGATTATTAAACAAATTCGAAACTATGAAGGGAACCAACTTGATAACAACTCATACCTTACAGGATCATCGGCACATTGCCCACCACCACATTCCAGTATGGTAGAAATCAAATTTGCCGCAATCAAAAATACAAATAAGAAACTTGCTGCTTTACTCAAGACTGGAAAAGGAGAAAATTCTTTGAACTTGTGTGCCAATTCGCCTAAAATCATGACAAATGAGACAGCAAAGATACAAAGGACAGAAATAATGAAAGCCCAAGTATAAAAATGCAATCCAAAGAACGTTGAACCGTATCCTAAATCATCGGGTGTGATATGCAAAAACACTTGTCGTGCTGCCACAGCACTGGTTACCATACAACCGAGAATAACCATACCATAATGGGTATTTTTCACCTTATGGTGAATATTGAGCAAGAACCCACAACCTGCCAGTATCAATCCAACGCGCTGCAGCAAACAAAGGGGACAAGGTAACTCAAACTTTACCAATTGATAATAAAAAGCCACCACCAAGACAATGGATAACCCCAAGAGTCCTAGCGTATTCATAAAGATGACGAAGTGAGGGTTTTTTTGTTCAACATGTTCCATGGCTATTCTCTCAAAAAGATAAATTTAAAGTAGAAGTTGCGTGATGATTGAAAGTGAGAAGAATGACAACGAATAAAATTGCCCACAAAGCATAACTTATATTTTTTTTACCACACATAGTCGTTACAGCAGTACCTAAAGCGATTAAAAATGGAAGAAACATAGCTTTTAAATCTCCTTTACATCCGTTGTTTAACTCTTATTTATTTCAGCATTCACCATATTACAAAATTGGGCAAAAAAGAGACCATGGATTTATTATTCACAATTCGTCATTCGCGATTGATATTGCCATTATATTTAAGGGAAAAAACGATATAATCGCTAAGAAACAGATCGCAACAAAAGCGTTAAAAGCACAAAAGCGTTGATTATTCGCTTCCCCTTAATATCAGCCATTGTTAAATATATATTGACAATTATAAAGATTATATCCCCCCACTCACAAAAGAATCACTTGAACAACAAAATAAATAGGCTTTGAAATCGAGAGATATACATCTCTTTATTTCTCAAAAGAATATCCTTATTTCTCAAAAGAATATCCTCACTTTGCAACGCATTTTCGCCATAAAAATCTCTTTTTCTCATAAGCAATGTTTCAAATTGCAACAGATTTTATATCATATGGTGATCTTGTTTATTTTAGCAAATAAAAAGTAAGACATTTTTTTAAAAAACTTATAATCAATGTATTTTTCCCAATATATTTTTCCCTTTTACAATGCCGCAAGCTTAACAGCCTCATGGATCCAACACCACCCCTTAACACCTCTCCTCAAAATTCATCTCCCCCCAAAAAAAGAAGTGCTTCATGCCTTCAATACTTTAGTTTTTCATCTCTTGGTCTCCCCCTTTAAATTTTTAGCTTTCCACCTTATTTGAAAAATAACTGTTTCTCTGTCATCAATTGGCTTTGCAAAGAGAATATAAAACTTTAAAAAAATAATGATAAAGAATCGCATTGAACCTTTGAAAAGGATAGTGAATGATGAAAAAATCATGTGATGTCGCGATTTTAATGGGGAGCCAATCGGATTGGCAAACGATGTGCCATAGTGCAGATATTTTGACGAGTCTTGGTATTTCTCATAGTTCGCATATTGTCTCAGCACACCGAACTCCTGAACGCCTTTATCAATTTGCAAAAGAAGCAAAAGAAGCAGGGTTTAAAGTTTTAATTGCCGGAGCGGGGGGTGCAGCGCATCTTCCAGGTATGTTAGCAGCCCTTACTCCTCTTCCTGTTTTTGGCGTTCCAGTGCATTCTCATTCTCTTTCTGGTCAAGATTCTTTGCTTTCAATCGTGCAAATGCCAGCAGGGATACCCGTTGGCACATTAGCAATTGGCAAAGCAGGCGCAATTAATGCAGCACTTTTAGCCGCAGCCGTTATGGCCGTTTATGACCATGATCTCGCCCAACGATTAGAAGATTGGCGTCAACAACAAACAGCCAATGTTGCCCAAACGCCTGTAACGGAGGTTTAAAATGGCACCGTTTTTCAACGCCCCCTCAGCCAACACTACTCCCTCAGCCAACACTGCCCCTTCAGCCAACACCACTCTCTCCTCCAACACCGCCCCCTCAGCCAACGCCACCCCTTCAGCCAACACCGCCCCCTCAGCCAACGCCGCCCCCTCAGCCAACACCACTCCCTCAGCCAACACTACTCCCTCAGCCAACACCACTCCCTCAGCCAACACTACTCCCTCAGCCAACGCCACCCTCTCCTCCAACACCACTCCCTCAGCCAACGCCACTCCCTCCACCATGTTACCTCCAGGCAGCGTCATTGGTTTAATCGGGGGCGGACAATTAGCACGGATGCTCGCCATAGCGGCCGCAGAATTAGGATTTCGAACCGTTATTTTTTGCCCTGAGGCCGATTGCCCAGCCGCTCAAACAGCAAACAACCATATTGTTTCCTCCTATGACGATACATCAGCTTTAGATCATTTTATTTCTCAATGTGATGTTGTCAGCTATGAATTTGAAAATCTTTCTCTTCAAACGGTTCAATATGTAGAAAAGAGTAAGCCTGTTTATCCTTCTTCCAAAGCATTAGAGATCACACAAGATCGACTTTTTGAGAAGCAATTTTTGCGTGATCAAGGGATTGGCACCGCGTCATGGCACGCTATTGACAATTCTTCTTCTCTTCTTTCCGCTCTTGATACTTTAGGCGGACGTGGTCTTTTAAAGACGCGTCGTTTTGGTTATGACGGAAAAAACCAGATCAAGCTTGATCACCCCAATGAACAAACCCTTGACGAAGCCTTAAGGACTTTTCAGGAACAGCCTTGTATTTTGGAAGAAATAGTTCCTTTTTTATCGGAAATTTCGGTTCTTTCTGCCCGCACAAAACAAGGGGAACATATTTTTTATGATTGCCCTGAAAACCAACACAAACACGGAATTCTTCATAAATCCTTTGTTCCATCCCATATACCACTTGACGTGCAAAAAGCAGCTCAAGAAATCAGCTTAACAGTCATGGATGCCCTCGATTATGTTGGTGTTCTTTGTATTGAGTTTTTTGTCTTAACGGATGGTCATCTTTTAGTGAATGAATTAGCGCCGCGTGTCCATAATTCTGGTCATTGGACACAAAAGGCATGCATAACTTCACAATTTGAACAGCATATCCGTGCTATTTGCGGGCTTCCCTTAGGCAGTCCCTATCGCCATAGCGATTGCCAAATGACCAATCTTCTTGGTAACAATTTTAGCACGTTAAAATATTTTCTGAAGCAAGAGCGCACCTCGATCCATTTATATGGCAAAAGCACTGTTCACCCCCACCGCAAAATGGGGCACGTCATCCAATTATTGGGACCAGCCAACAAATCTTAAGCCCACATACATACAAATGCTTTTTCACACTATCCCCCAATGAACTGAAAAAACAAAGCTTCACCCCACACCGATATCCCGCGGCTTCAACAGCGCCCCTAACCTTTTAATTCGCCCTGAAAGGGCGTGAAGCCCTCCTACAAGCTCCTTCTCTTCCATGCCCCCACCCTCAAAGATACAAAACCACACCAATCAACAATCCAACAGCTCCTCCTCCTTTTCTCAAAAAAGTCCCCCCACGGCTAAAAACAATCCACCAGCCCCCAAGTTCATCACCCCTCCACCTTCCACCGCATAAATATTCCCCCATAACATACGCAGCCCCTTCATTTTTCTTTTAATGCCAATCTTTAGGCCTTTTAATTCCAACCTTTAGAGGATAAACTTACCTCTTGCAGCCTATAGAGAACATTCTAACAATGCGTTCTCATTGCCTCTAGTCTCCCTTCTTGTGTTCATTCTTTCACAAAAGTGCCAAGCGCCGCTCCGCACCACCCCTTGAGTTTCATGTCAAAGATATAATTACAGTACTAAGCTTATCCATCATAGCAATATCCTCTCTCCCCTCATAAGGCGATATTACCTGTGTCGTATTTTCTAGAGCTTGAAGCGTCTCTCCTTATTTCATTTCGCAATAAAGCTTAAAATAGCAGATAAACATACAACTACACACCGAAAGAAAACCGTAAATTTAGCTTACACTCTAAAACAACAACCGTTTAAAATATCACTCACTTTAATATCTGTAATATTTGTCACCTTCGTTATGTCTATCGCCTTCGTTCTTTCCCCTATAAAATTACGTTATTCAAATTTGAGCGCCTAACCGCGCTCAAGGACGAAGATTCCTGTGCCGATCTGTCAACAATCAAGCTTTTCTTAAGTAAATTCAACCGGCTAAACACTTCAATATTAAATGCCTCTTCGCCTGTAGTTTAGTGATAAAATATAATTGTACTCACAAAACGAATCTTTTATACAGCGGCACGAAAAATTGTACATGCCTCATAATAATAAAGGGAAGATGCGCTACAGACGTAGCAAGTCATTCGTATTATCATTTTAACAAGTACAGAAATCTTTTTTCATTTCATAAAAATAGTCTGAGAAACTGAGTTATTCGCTTTATCAAAAGACAAAACCTTCAAGAAACAAACGAATATCAACATGACAAAACCAAACCTATCAAATGCATCACCAAAAGAACAAAATGATACATCTTCTCAATGGGACTTAGTCCTCGATATCCAAAAAGAAGTTAAGGAAACATTAAAGGCTGGTGTTGTTTCACTGAGAGAGTTTATATTCATAATTTTTATAAGCGTCTGTTTATACATTTTCCTCTCAATATTAGGCAGTGCGGATAAACCTCAGATGAATGTAGCAACTGCAATCGGGCTGATATGCGCATTAATTCTGTACGGTTCGATACCAATCTTTTTGGTGCTACGGATCATAGTAAAGAAGAAACTGAAAAAAGTAATGAAACAACTAGACGAAGCGGTTGCTAATCAAAATACAATAAGGAGAGAAAATGACTGAAGCTATAATATTAGGGCGCATTCTAGGGATCATTGTCGGTTGTGCAATAATAACATTATCCGTTTGGCTTGTTTATTCTACCATTAAATATCGAAAACTGTACCGTAAAGCGCTTACAGGACTAAACTTAGCAATTCAAAAATGGAATAAAGAAATTAATAAATAAAAAAATCGTGAAAAACGTGGTATTAAAATACCATAATTCTTATTTTCATATTTCTAGACGTATTTAATGTGATTCCCAGTTATTGAAGGCCCATATTGAGGGTATGAGATTTTTCATAAGGGGACGTTTGAAACTATAGGCACGGCGTACACAAATACAAGAAACAATTCCAACGGCGCCCCCTCTTCCCCCACTTCAAGCATTTCAGCCGGCGCACGCACCTGACAGGGCTTCACAAGCCCCCACAAACAAGCCCCTTGCGTTTTAAGAAGCCCCCCTTGCCCTTAACGACAAAAAAACCACACCAACTTCAACAATCCAACGGCTCAACAGCGCTCCTGATCTTTCAACACTCCCTAACAGAGCTTATTTGTTTAAAGCTGAAAAGGCTTTTACTTTTTTCCACTCTTTGTGCTTTTTTGTGTCCTTTTTTTACGAGAAAATTTTTACCTTCAAGGCAACCATTAACACACCCTAAGGAATTTGTAAGGGATATACCCTTGACAAGAATAAGACTTCTTGCTAGATCTCTCCTACTTTTTTTGCAATTTTCACTTATCGTTGTGCTAATGAAGTGGTTAGTGCGTACCTTAAGAGTGCGCTTTTCTTTTTGTGATCACAGTGAAAAAGTGTATCGTGTGATGTTATAATGCAAGTACGATATCGCAATGCAATGCTCATAGAGTAAGCAGTCTATTGGGGTTGTGGTATTATATTTTAGTGTTGTATTATAGTATTATAGTATTGTGTTACGTAAACTATTTAAACGGTGAATATGATGAAAATTAAAAATTCGCTTAAAGCACTAAAAGAGCGCCACCGTAACAATCGTTTGGTGCGTCGTAAGGGTCGTGTTTATATTCTTAATAAAACGAACCCACGTTTTAGAGCACGTCAGGGCTAATTCTTTTAGGGCTAATTTCTTTAAGGTCAATGTTTTTATGCCTACTTTTATTGTAGGCTTAAAAGTTTTTTCTTGCGTTTTTTTGGTTATAAGTCCGTTGATTACAAGTCTAGTATTTGATAATATTTGGTGATTTATCTTTTGGGGGCTTGTTTTTATGGATTCTTTTATTTTTTTTAAAGCCTTTCGATTTTTTCAGCTGCGTTTTTTCTGTATTTTTCAGCGCGCGTTTTTTCTTTTTTTTGTTGGCGTTTTTTGTTTTGTTCCCTCGAGCTATGGGCAAAATCCTCCTTCTCTTCCTGAAGATCGGCCTTCTCCACAATCGCTTTTACCGTTAGATGATCTTATTCCCAATTCTCCTCCCCCTTCCTCAACGCCCTCCGATTCTGATTCCTCGGCGGTTATTCTTGAAGATCTTGACAAAGAGCAGCTTTCCCATGTTGACAGAGTTAAGCAACGCAAAGAAGCAGAAATTTCACGTTTACTCAAAGAATTGAAATATTGTGCTGATGTTGCTAAAGCGAAAAAGATCAGTCAACAACTTCAACATTTATGGTCCCAATCGGGGAGTGAGACGATTGATCTTTTAATGTCATGGGCTGAAAATGCACTCAACAGCGATGATTATGGACTTGCGCTTGATTATATTGACAATGCTCTTGCACTTTTACCTACTCATTCTGAAGCTTGGGTAAGGCGTGCTTGGATTCACATTCAACTGAACGATTTCAAGCTTGCCCTGCTTGATCTCAACCATGCTCTTGAACTTGAGCCGCGCAATTATAGTGCTTTTTTTGAACTTGGCGTTGTCATGGAAGCAACGGAGCGTCCAAAACTTGCTCTTAAAGCTTATGAAACAGCATTGGATTACTATCCACAAATGCGCAGAATTCAAAAGCGCGTGCAAGCTCTGTTAGACGAACAATCACCCCAAGCTCTTTAAAACCATTCAAGAACAAGACACTTTACGGCATCCTTTCAAACCTAGATAAGACGCAAGCCGGCTTCACATTCCACTCAATAAACTAAAAGCCCCCTGCTTATAACCACACCCCCCACACACAATTGACAGTGCCTTTTTTTGAAACTTAGCCATTACCATGGAAGCAACAGAGCGTCCAAAACTTGGCTCTTAAGATTGATGAAACAGCATTGGATTACACTCCACAAATGCGCAGAATTCAAAAGCGCGTGCAAGCTCTATTAGACGAACAATCACCCCAAGCTCTTTAAAACCATTCAAGAACGAGACACTTTACGGCATCCTTTCAAACCTAGATAAAACGCAAGCCGGCTTCACATTCCACTCAATAAACTAAAAGCCCCCTGCTTATAACCACACCCCACACACACAATTGACAGTGCCTTTTTTTGAAACTTAGCCATTACCATGGAAGCAACAGAGCGTCCAAAACTTGGCTCTTAAGATTGATGAAACAGCATTGGATTACACTCCACAAATGCGCAGAATTCAAAAGCGCGTGCAAGCTCTGTTAGACGAACAATCACCCCAAGCTCTTTAAAACCATTCAAGAACGAGACACTTTACGGCATCCTTTCAAACCTAGATAAAACGCAAGCCGGCTTCACATTCCACTCAATAAATTAAAAGCCCCCTGCTTATAACCACACCCCCCACACACAATTGACAGTGCCTTTTTTGAATTTGGACCTTTTTTGTATTGCAGGCAGCGTCCAAACATTTCCAATATACCCCCTACAGAATTTCTCTCATAGCAAGCAAACGCTTCACGCTTGAGTCCTCTTCAGCCGTTTCTTCTTTTCACACCTTCCATCATGGATAAAAAAAATTTGTAAACACGATCCTCAAAAAATACTTTTTTAAAAAAGCTTACAACATCGCTTAGCGCCTCTGATAAACTATCATCATCTGTTTTTTATTTTTAAGCTTCAACCATAGCAGCACATACCGTATCGGCTCTCCTCCCCCCCTCAAAGTTGATAAAACAGCCCTGAAATATGGCTTCACAAGGCAAAAACTTCAAAGGTGCAACACCAGTTCAACCAACATCCTTGAATAAGAAATATTCTCTTCAAAGCTCCTCCAAGTATTCCCGCGAAACATAAAAATCAAGCATTGTCCCAAAAGAGCCAATCAAGCCATTGCCAATAAACCGTTCTACGTCACTCAAACACCCACCCCCACTCATATTTTTTGCTTTTTTACTTTGAATAAGCCATCCATCATACAGCCATTTCGAGCAACCACCAACAATATCATCAATCTCTCCTGAAATACTTTATGAAAAAGAAGAGAGCGAGGTTATTTTATCTCTAGCAGAAACTCTGAAATTGTTTTATATTAAGGAGGGTGTTCTGCGCTTCTCGACAGGAAATAACGTATTCCTGAGACCTTAATGATCTCCAAGGGAGCTGTCCCTGATCAAGCCCGTGGGCTTTTTCATATGGCGCCCACCTATTTGTATAGGTTCCCGGGATCAGCTTTTTCCATCGGCTGTTGTGGATCACCCTTTATTTGTATAACTTTTTTGCATAAAAATTTTTCCAGCTAAAATTGAGAGCGTCCTTTTACATAAGACCAATGACGATACTCTCTTTTCAAGAAATAAAAATGACGAGGGGCTTTATTTTATAAAACAGACAGCACTGACAAAATAATCCCCTCTGTGAATCTGCTTCACCCCTTCGCACGCAAGCAACGCAAAAGCAGCTTGTTGCACCAAGATACCCCCTATAAAGAGCACACACTTTTTTTCATGCTTTTTTTCATGAGCACAGCTCTTGTCCTAACAGAGATTTACAAAACGCCAACAATGGATAAAATACCAGCATCTTATAAAACAATTGACGAGACAATGACAAATAATCCCCTCTGTGAATCTGCTTCATCTCTTCGCACACAGCAACGCAAAAGCGGTTTATCGCGTCGTGATGCTCTTTTAACAGAAGAGCGTGCACTCTTTTCGCAACGTGCTTGTTGCCACTTTATTGAATACCTTGAAAAGAAGGGAACCGATTTTTCACGCCTCATTTTAGCAGGCTATTGGCCCATTAAATCGGAAATTGACCCGCGTCCTTTACTGGATGCTGTAGCGTTACGCGGTGGGCATTTAGCCTTACCAGCAGTTCTTGATTCCACCACCATGATTTTCCGTGCATTTTCGCCCAGCACGATTTTAGAGCCCATGCGTTTTGGCACCTTTGGTCCCAGCGCCGACAATGAGGTTGTTGTCCCCAATAATATTATTGTTCCGCTTTCTGCGTTTGATCGTCACTGTCACCGTCTTGGCTATGGAGGAGGATACTATGACCGTGCGGTTGAAGCTCTTGAAAAACAAGGGCATCAAATGACATTATGGGGCATAGGGTTTTCATGTCAGGAGGTTTTCTCTATTCCCGCAGCAGAACATGATCTACAAGTACAAGGAATTTTTACAGAAAAAGGTTTCTTAAAATGTTAAAGTGTGATTAAAGCGCCTATGCGTTTTTTATTTTTAGGTGACATTGTTGGTAGCACAGGCTGTAAAGCTGTTTTTGAACACCTTCCTCAACTGATTGAGAAATGGCAGCTTGATTTTGTTGTGGTAAATGGTGAAAATGCCTCTGGTGGTTTTGGTCTTAAGCAAGAGACATATCAAGATCTTTTGATGACCGGTGTTGATGTTGTCACCACGGGCAATCATGCTTTTTCTCACAAAGAAGCATTGCAGTATGCCCATGAGAGTGATCGTTTTTTACGCCCTGCCAATTTTTCGAAAGAAACTCCCGGAAAAGGTGCTGGTGTTTTTACGGCAAAAAATGGCGCCCGTGTTCTTGTCGCCAATCTGTTGGGCAACGTTTTTATGCCGTGCAAAGTAGAAGATCCATTTGAAACAGCGGAAAATATTCTTCTTGCCTGTTCGTTGATGGAGCAAGCCGATACGATTATTTTTGACTTTCACGCAGAAACGACAAGCGAGAAGCAATGTTTAGGCCATTTTCTGGATGGTCGTGTGAGTGTTATCGTTGGCACACATACGCACATTCCCACGGCTGACGCGCAGATCTTAGAAGGTGGGAGCGCCTATTTAACAGATGCAGGCATGTGTGGAGATTATAACTCCTCTCTTGGAATGGATAAAGAAGAACCCTTACACCGTTTTCTTTATAAGACGAAGCAAGACCGTTTTGAACCGGCGTGTGGTCCCGCCACCCTTTGTGGTTTAGCGGTTGAGATTTCAGATCGCACCGGTTTAGCAGAAAAGGTCTCAGCGGTACGGATTGGTCCTCATTTAAAGCCTGAAGTTCCGGATTTTTGGTAGCTTCTTTTAAGCCGCCCCTTTGATGATCGCTCTCCACTGTGCGCCCTTTGGATGATTGCTCTCCAAGATTTCCTTTTGAGAACTCTATTTGGCAAGATGATTTTTCAAGCCCTTCCCAAATCCTAAAAACACCCCGCCCTCCAATTTGCCTAATACAGCAACTTTTCTAGCACAAATAAGTCACTCTTTTTAAAAGGATAAAAGATAAAGGATAAAAATTTTCGTGATTTTTAAAATGATGAGAAGGAGGTTTTATTTGGACATTTCTGCGGGGGGGGGGAGGAGAAATGTTAACCCCCTTCTCTAGAAAAAGCTTTATATAATAATTTATTATTTAGCAAGAGCCTCTTTAATTTTTTTTTGATTCTAACGAAAATTTAATCTTAAAATTGCTTTCTGCTTTTTAGGTTTGAGCTCTCTAAAACTTTTCAAAAGGATATGCTCTTCTTTACTTCCGATTCTTTCATCACAGTAATACAAAGCATTTTCTTTTGTTGAGAGATCAGCGTAAAAAAAAGAAATGGGAACATTGAGAATATCGGCAATTTCTTGTAAACGCCCAGCTCCTATACGATTAGAGCCTTTTTCATATTTTTGGATTTGTTGAAAAGTCACACCTAACTGGCTGCCTAATTTCTTTTGCGACATTCCCAGCATTGTTCTTTTAAAGCGAATTTTTCTGCCTATCGCAATGTCGTTAAAGTGTGGATTTTTAGCTTTCACTTCAAGCTCCCCTACCGGTTGCGAGCGCCTCTTATGCGTATTCCGGGAGTCAAAAACACTGAGTTCAGTCAGCTTTTTTGCTTTTAGTGCTAGAGCGCACTTGGACATGGCAAAAACTCCCGGAATCTCGCGATACTTATAAAGCAGGCTAATGTTTCATCTTGGATTTTCAGGCTTTGGGTTCCACCATTCAACCACACTGTACGACGAGAACCCTGGTGCTTGTTCATAAAATAATTTCTGGAGACCAGCAATAAAATTTAAAACAGTGTTTTTATCTCATGAGACAATCAAACACAAAATTGCCTTCTGCTTTTTAGGTTTAAGCTCTCTAAAACTTTTCAAAAGGATATGCTCTTCTTTACTTGAAATCCTTTCATCACAGCAATACAAGACATTTTCTTTTGTTGAGAGATCGGAGTAGAAAAAAGAAATAGGAACATTGAGAATATCGGCAATTTCTTGTAAACGCCCAGCTCCTATACGATTAGAGCCTTTTTCATATTTTTGGATTTGTTGAAAAGTCACACCTAACTGACTGCCTAATTGCTTTTGCGACATTCCGATCATTGTTCTTTTAAAGCGAATTTTTCTGCCTATCGAAATGTCGTTAAAGTGTGGATTTTTAGCTTTCACTTCAAGCTCCCCTGCCGGTTGCGAGCGCCCTCGCATTGGTATTCCGGGAGTCTGAAAGTACTGAGTTCAGTCAGCTTTTTTTGCTTTTAGTGCTCATCGCACCTGGACATGGCAAAAACTCCCGGAATCCCGGGAAACCCACAAGAGTAGGCTAATCTTATGTACTGAACTTTAGGGCTTTCAGACCCTACTGATCGTTGCGTAGACGACCAAAGTTACAGTGTTATTTATAAAGTAATTTCATGAAATTAGCAATAAATTTAAAACAGTGTTTTTATCTCATGAGACAATCAAACACAAAAATGCCTTCTGTTTCTTAGGTTTGAGCTCTCTAAAACTTTTCAAAAGGACTTGCTCTTCTTTACTTCCGATCCTTTCATCACAAGGATACAAAGCATTTTCCTTTGTTGAGAGATCAGCGTAAAAAAAAGAAATGGGAACATTGAGAATATCAGCAATTTCTTGTAAACGCCCAGCTCCTATACGATTAGAGCCTTTTTCATATTTTGGGATTTGTTGAAAAGTCACACCTAACTGACTGCCTAATTGCTTTTGCGACATTCCGATCATTGTTCTTTTAAAGCGAATTTTTCTGCCTATCGAAATGTCGTTAAAGTGTGGATTTTTAGCTTTCACTTCAAGCTCCCCTGCCGGTTGCGAGCGCCCTCGCATTGGTATTCCGGGAGTTGAAAGAGCTGAAACTTGACTCAGCCTTTTGCTTTTAGTGCTAGAGAGCACCTGGACATAACAAAAGCTCCCGGAAATCCGGGATATCCATAAAGCTGGATAAATACGTGTCTCAAGTTTAGGGTCTTTCATTCCCTGTTGATCGCTGCGTAGACGACCAAAACATTCTCTTACCAATAAAGTAATTTCATGAAATTAGCAATAAAATTTAAAAACAGTCTCTATTTGTTTGTTTTATGAGCCCCACCCGCCTCTCAAACTTTTATGCCCGCTCGTAAAAGCTCCAAAACCATGAGATAAGCCCCGCGTTTATTGAGAAAATGAACAAAGCTTGCTTCTTGAGATCAAACCCCTTAAAGGCAGACCGAATACCTTCGAAGAGAATTACACTGTGATGCGTTGGATTTTTGCGCCACAACGGACTAATTTTTCTTCTAATCTCTCAAATCCACGATCAAGATGATAGACACGATTGACGATTGTTTCCCCCTTTGCCGCCAATGCTGCAATCACAAGAGAAACAGAAGCACGCAAATCCGTCGCCATAACGGGAGCCCCTTGCAAATTCTCTGTTCCATAGACGGTTGCCGTCTGCCCATCAAGCTTTATCTGTGCTCCTAAGCGATTGAGTTCTTGAACATGCATAAAACGATTTTCGAAAACCGTCTCTGTAATATGCGCGGTTCCTTCAGCCCGTGTCATGAGCGCCATGAATTGGGCTTGGAGATCGGTTGGAAAAGCAGGATAAGGTCCTGTTTTAATATCAACGGGCATAATTTTGGTGTTCTTTGGATTTCGCTTAACATGAATTCCTTGAGGTTCTATTTGAATCTCGAGTCCTGTTTTTTGGAGCACCTTAAGCACTTTTGTGAGATGATTAGGATTTGCATTTTTAAGAAAGACATCTCCTCCTGTCATAGCAACAGCCATTGCATATGTCCCCGCTTCGATTCGATCAGCAATAACGCGTATTTTTGTCCCTTTAAGTTTTTTCACCCCTTCAATTGTAAGCGTTGTTGTTCCTTCACCGGTTATTTGAGCCCCCATAGCATTCAGGGTTCGAATAAGGTTTGTCACTTCTGGCTCACAAGCCGCATTCTCAAGAACGGTTGTTCCCTTTGCCGTTGTCGCCGCCATCAGCAGCACATGGGTTCCCCCAACAGTGACTTTAGGGAAACGATAGTGAGCACCTTTTAAGCCCCTTGGCGCTTTTGCATGAACATATCCATTTTCGATCGAAATCTGTGCGCCTAAAGTTTTGAGTCCTTCAAGGATAAAATCGACAGGTCTTGTTCCAATAGCACATCCTCCAGGAAGCGAAACATAAGCCTCTGCGCATCGTGCAAGCAGAGGTCCGATAACCCAAAAGCTTGCACGCATTTTTTTCACCAGTTCGTATGGCGCCCGTGTTGTGGCTATTTTTTGCGCCGTAAAATGAATTGTTCTTGAATTCACACATTCATCGTTAAACTCTTGTCCATCAACGGCATATCCCACACCATGATTATTGAGAATACGAATAAGCAATTCGACATCGGCCAGATGAGGAATATTTTCTAAAGTAAGCGTTTCTTCTGTCAAAAGCGCCGCAATCATAAGAGGCAAGGCAGCATTTTTTGCTCCTGATATAGGAATTGTTCCTTTAAGTTTTTCTCCCCCAACAATTTGAATAGAATCCATAGTGTTTTCCCTCTTTTCCTTTGTGCCTGCCCTTCCAAAGGATTGTCCCCCTTCGGGAAGTTATGCTTTATTAATCGTTTTAGAACGCATTCTAAATATGAGAACAAATTATTGAGAAGTTTGGTTGCAAAGCTTCACTAAAAAACATTTTTTTGCATTTTAGAGCTTTTTGCATTTTAGAGCTCTGTTTGTGCTCTTTTTCGGCATTGTTCTTTTCGACGTTTCAGGTTTTGACGCAATTGTTGCGCCAATCTTTCTTGACGTCGTTTTGCTTTTTCATCTTGATGATTCATTTCATTTTGTTTTTGTTTTTGATACATTTGTGTCATTGCGCAACCTTTTAAACAGTGTTGAGCTTCTATCCAAGCAACTCATAACCTTAAATATTTAAGCATATAAGAAACATATGTCATGACATAAGATACGTTTTCTTGCAAGAATATACAAATGTTCTCTTGCCTATTTTCTGACAATATGGCACAAGACAGCGCAAAGATTGAAAAGGGCTGCGGTAGCTCAGTGGTAGAGCACTCCCTTGGTAAGGGAGAGGTCGAGAGTTCAATCCTCTCTCGCAGCACCATTTTATTCTTCTTTTGCCTCTCTCTTCTTTCCCCTATAAGCCTTCTCTATAAACCTCAATTTTTTCCCCCAGCCTCCATTGGCTTCATCAAATCCTCCATCCTTTAAACCATGCGCTTCAATGGCTACAAAATCAATGGCTTCAATGACACGCTTAATCTCCAAAATGCTTTATGAGCGGCTTTTGAAATTGACACACCCCAAAGAATAGCCCCCCTCCCATTGGCTTCCCCCTTTTTCCTTGCCTCTCCCTCTTTCCTTTCTGTAAGATTTGCCCTATCCTCCACTTTGCCAAGCCTCACTGTTGCAACAGCTCTTGGCACTTGAGACGGTATAGGCATTTTTATTTCTTGAATATTTTCCCCACAAGCTCACCCCACTTGTAATATGCAGACAAACGATTTTACTTGTTTCAATATAAGAGCGTTTGAATAAGAAGGTTTGAAATAAGAACATCTCACACTATTTCGGGCTCTCATTGAAATTCAAATTAAGTCTCAATAATGAATTATTATAAACTCATTGTTTGAACACATCCCATTGATACCCTTAAAGCCCCCCTAAATCAATTATCTTATCTTTCTAGCCTCTCTATCCACCTCAAGCAACACAAGTATTCCCTCTAAAAATTAGAATAAGCTTCATCGATCCTATTCGTCATTTACAACAAATCTAACAGAGCCATTTCCAGAACCTCCTCTCAACTCAATTCCTTCCCCATTCTCCCCACCCCTTACCAAAAGAAAAAAACCAAACAGTGATAAAGCCCCCCCTCAATAAAGCTTTCAATAAGTCACCCCACGCTCCCATATGGCAAACATCTCATATGACAGACATCCCCATATACTAGGCATCCCATATACCAGAAAATTGATAGCCCGCCGTTTCAAAGAAGATCCCTCATTACCAATTTTATACACTATGATTTTCCACGTGCTCTAAGCCATCCCTCTTTCAAGACGCTCTTTTTTATACGAATACTTTAATTTATACGGATAGCGTTATTCCTCTTGCAGAAGAACCCTAAGAGCGAAGAATTCTCTTCCCCTCTATTCTATTGAAATCAAACACCCCTCTTCGCTTACAGTTCACAAGGCTTACAGTTCACAAGCAGAAAGATCCGTATGGCATAAAACTTTTCAAGAAAAGCCTACCTTTTATGAAAAGTCCCCCCACAGTGAATGAGATTATGAATCATCCCAAGAGCTAAAGCCCATGTCGCAATCTTGAGAACGAGCTCAAGATGATACCAACTTACTTTTTCATAAAGTAAAGATGAGGTGTGTAATATTTATAATCTACGATGTTTTATCGTTACCTCTCACGATACCATTTACAAGCCCCAGCATGAAGTTCACGAACGCCGGTATGAAATGGGCATGAAATGAGTATAAAAAGAGCTTGGAGCAAGATGTCTCTTTAAAACAAGCGCATGACTATGCACAACAAGTATATTTCGTTTAGAGCATTTTGGATATTCCCCACTCCCGCCCTAGAACAAACATTTTGGTGACAGGACCTCCCTTATATTTTCTACTGTCCTTGTCTCCTCTGTCCTTGTCTTCTTCAGCGAATAAAACCCCGCATGTGCGGGGTTTTATCCTGTACTACACCCTTATTTAGATACAGTATGATCACTATCGCTGTTTTCATTAAATACATTTTTTACATATATTTTCAACACAAAAATAACACATATTGATTTATTCAACAAAAATCATTAAACGTTAAAATGATGAAATTATTATTCAAAACGTACGTCATAATATTTATAACGTTTTTTTCTGTATCCCTATTATTGGGTTGTACTCAAGTAAGCGATCTCGCTGAATACGATAGGCTTTACCAAAAATATGTCCATGAAAATTACACTCCTTTAGCATATTCTCAGAAATTAGAAAAAGCAAAAAAAGAGGTAGAATATTTAAAAGCGTATATGGAATGGACTGTAGACATACCCCATGACAAAAGTCAATTTTGGAGGCATTTAATAACATTGCCCAGTAATCCTCCAGAATTCAATATTTTTAAACATTATCACATATTGCTTGTTTTTTGTGGACGTTTTTTTGATTTATGGCAAGGTGATAAAACGATGCCCACACTTACCTTTAACGACTTACCAACAAGACTTAGGGCTTTTAAAGCTAACGGGATGAAATACAGGAAAAATTGGGATTATATAGAAAATATTTTCCTCAACGCAAAGTTTGAAACAAACTTTGATGATCCAATGTTTGCGTACGCAGAAAAATTTTTGGATTCCCCTAATGGCATTAGTCGAAAAGAACAAACTCTCCAGACAGAGCTGCTCATAATAGGCAATGAACTCACTCGTTTTAGAAACACAGCAACAATGTGCGTTATGGCTAGAGAGGTATACCTTGCCATGATGCCCAAAGAAAATGTAAAACCGCCCGTAAGATATAGCACTTTTGAAAAATGGAAGCAGTATTTAAAAAATCTTTAAACGGATAATAAAACGCCTTTCAAAATACTTCTAAAGAACCATTAAGCCCTCTCACAATGACTATAATCAATCACAAAAAGGGTATAAAAAAAATGTTAATTAAACAGTCTTTATTGAGAAACGTCTTAATTATCGCCCTTTTAACAACGCATCTTTTTTATTCTTCAAAGGGATATACTCATTCGAATGAACTATTCTCTTCAAAAGAGATTACAGAAAGAGAGAGATTGTTCCGCATTTTCCTCGTTAATGGAAGTAGTTGGTGGTCAGAAAAATTCTACCAAATTCTCTGGATAGAAAAAACATTTTTTTTGGAAAACAAGTGGCGGTTATCGCAACCTCTCTATGAAAAACATGTCAATATAATAAAAAAATGGCAGAATATAATCAAAAAACGACATCATGTATTTAATACTCTGTGTAGCCTTATAGAATTAGAAATAGATGCAATGCGACATGTGAATGAAGCAAAACACTCTAATGAGCATACCCGTCTCTCAAACAGTATGAAACACATAGAGACATATCAAGAGCGTATAGCTAAAAACAAGAAAGAACTTGAGAAACTTGATCATGAAATTGAGATCTTATACAGAGTTATCATAGAGTATACAAAATTACCATAAACTTTGATCTATTCATTCCATAACTTTATGAAAAGTGCTTCTCAAAGGGTATTCTGCATTTTCAAGCATTTTGAACTATCTATCGCCATCTTTAGATACAAAGTGCCAAAGTACATACAATTTGTTTTATTTTACCAACATAAAAATAACATATATTGATTTATTCAATAGAAACTACTTATCAAAGCTCGTTAGAAACAAAAGACAATAAATACCCTATGTTTAAACACTTTATTTTATTTGCTATAGCAATAAGCGCTGTTTTTATTCACGCATCATACAACCCGTGGATGTAGAAAAGACGAATTTTTTGTTGGGAATACTTCTCCGATCAATTGTATTTCCAAAGAATATATAAAACAAAAAATAGAAAAGAAGATATTGGAAAAAGAACGCGAAAGATAATGGTTAGAGCTTGAAAAATTTGCTGTTATTGCTTGTCCAAGTAGAGAGTTTCCTGTTTACCCTGTTTTTTCTATTATCGATTGTATTTCAGAGGAAGAACTCAAACAAAATCGTTTTAATAAAGATAAAATCAATATAATGTACTTATTCATGCAATGGTTTATCGTAGGATTCATCATAACAACGATAACGTCCGTTCCCATTAGTTTACTTTGGCGTTTTAGATTTAAGGTTCCTGCCTGTTTATTTACAATAATGACAACCTTGGCTATTATTGCCGTCCCTTTATATTTGATTTATCGTCTCTCTTTTAATCTATTTTTTTAAAAAATATTTCTAAAATATTAAAAACACCCTGCATTTTTAAGCGTTTTGAACTGTATCTCCTCTCATTTAGAGACAATAGCCCCAAGTACAGCCATGCCATTCAATACAATTTTCACCATACTTTAAACATAAGATAATACCCATTGATATATTCAACAAAAATCAGTTAAGCTATCCTATAAAAATAAGAGCAATACACAAGTAGCAGTATTTAATGATATTAAATGAAGACGATTATTATGGAATTCTTGATGTAAGCTACGCATGCAACGATAAACAGATAAAATCTGCTTTTCGTAAATTAGCTCTGCAATACCATCCTGATCATAATCCTAGTACCGAAGCTGAACAAAAATTCAGAAAAATTCTTGAAGCCTATGAAGTTCTTAAAGATCCTCGAAAGAAAGCTGCTTACAATCAGTTCTACCATAAAACCTTTGAAAACAATCACAAGACCTCTGAAAGAAGTAGAAACCAAGAGAACAGAATAAGAGATAATATAAATATAAATAATATCAAGCGTGTAATTTTCATTACTTGTGGAATAACGCCTCTAATTTATGGTACAATTTCACTCTTTACGTAGAATATACCACTAGGAATAATAAGTATAGGGTTATTAATTCTCATCAGTATAAAAGGATATTTGGTAAAGATTGGTAAATTGATATTCTGGCTCATACTCATACAACAATTTTTAATGTTTACCAGATTTATATTGAAAATTATCTCATGAAAATGCTTTTGAAGAGTATTAAGAGCGACCCACAGTGAATTCATAAAATGTGGTCATTTTTGATTTTCTATAACAAGGTAATGTAGAGAAACATAAAGATTATAATATCTCTATCCGTTCTTTCCCTATTCTCCCGTTTTCCCCACCCCTTTATTTTCTTCCACAATCCGCCCGCCACCCTTTCCCCCAACAAGCCCACTTGACTCCACACAGACTTTTTCTCATGCTCCTACATTCTTTTCCCCATATCGGCTAAAAAACTCCCCCCCCTTAATCTTCCCCCTTATCTCCCCCCCTTAACACGCAACACAAAAGCTCCCAGCCCCCTCGGATCTCGACGTCTAAACATCTGTCTCACTTCTCCCGTAAAACATCTCCTTCCATTTTCCAGCATGCTTTACCTATCACTCCAAGCTCCCTACTTGCGTGCCCAGAAAACACAAAAAACCGGCTCTTTTCTCCCTCTGCTCTTTCCTTTTTATAGAACTTTGCCTCTCCTCAACGCTGCACACGATCCCTTTCTTGCCCGCCTCATTCTTGTTTTGCCCTCCAGCAGACGCTTTGTCTTCATTCCAAGCACCCTTTCTTCCCCCTCCTTCAAAGCAATTTCTGTCCTTAGATGAAAACCTGTCCCAACACTCTTAATTTGCTGTACCATCTTCTCCAAAGCCTCATTAAAACGGCTAATTTCATTTTCAAGCTTGCAAATATACGCTTCATCACGATAAGCCCGTTTAATCAAAGGAGGCATATCCGGCCAATAGAGCATTAAATCCACCCATTCGCGTTGAGAAATCCATAATCCCCCTTGACATTGTGCTTTATGTTCTGCTGGAAAATTCTTTTGCATGAAATGAGGGATCAAAATTTCAGGTTTTTTTGTTTTAATTTCTAATAAGCCATTTTTTCCCACAAAAGCATCGGGGGAAAATCCTTGTCCGCGATCATCAGCCAAAACAAAGCCAATACATTCAGGTTCTGTATGTGTAAGTTCCCCATAAAGCTGTCGTGCGATTGGTTCTAATTCTGTTCCACGTCGCTGAGAAAGCGTTGTTCCTTCCTCAACGGTTTTTCCTGTAATTCTTTCTCCCGCCAATTTCATCATCACACTCTGATAGCGTGAAGTTTTTTGCCCCTGTTTTTTTTGTGCCATAACCATCTCAAACAAAGAAGCCGTAATCAAACCATTACGCACTTTCTGCCATTCTTCTGTTCCTTGAATACAATCGATAATAATTGGCATGACCTTTCTCCCCTTCATCTTTAAAGTGTTTTTTGCAATATATCCTCTTTGAAACATTCATATTTTTAAAGCCTGTGTCCCTCACACGGACTAAAGGCGACAACATCCTTCAATGCATCCTTCAATATTGTGCCGCTGAAAACACAAAAACTGCTGCCCCCCTCAACATCCCCCCTCCGCAATTTCTCATATATAGGCTCTTTTTTTCATGCCCCCCTTTCCCATGTCGGCTAAAAAAACCCCCGCAAAGCTCCCCCCTAAGCTTCCCTAAGCTTCCCTCCAAGAACGAAAGCATAATGCACACCATTGTCACCGCAATGAAAAAGCACTTGGACCCTTTCATTGCGGCTTCCTTTTTCAACCCTGCTATTGCACGACGGAAAAATCATGGCGGCAATATTCTTCCTCCAATTTTTTTGCCATAGACTGAGCCACCTCTTGCGATATAAAAAGTATAGCGTTGTGTTTTTGTGGTTCGAGTCTGATTAAATTTCGCATATTTCCAGCATAATAAAGTGGAATCCCTTGATAAGAAGTCTTGAGATAACTTGGCATGTTTACCACCAATAATCTGTCAAGACATCACATGGGCGTAAACGATGCTGTTTTTCATAAGAGCCATAGAGATTATCTTCATAATCGCAAGCCGCTCTTTCATTTAAACAAGCATGATAAGCTTCACTATTCAAAATGAAGGGCTGCAATTGTGTATTTTCTTCATTCATTTCATGATTTTCGACATAAAAATCAGCGATTTGTTCCGTAACATCTTCAGCATGAGAAGTTGTCAGATCGAGTCGTAAAACTCTATAAACAGTTTCACATTCTTCAATCAGTTCGAGCACTTCTTCGATTTCGTCGATTGGTCCTTCATAAGTACAAGGATTTTCCTCTTCGCATAAAACGATAATGATTTCATCCTCTTTAACGAATGAAATATTTTTCATGATTTCCCCCTTTAGATAGTTGATAAAGCATAGCCTTGTCTTGACAAGACTAAATATAGCGTTAGTCTTATCTCCTCTATAGGAGAGATGTCAACCATTTTATCCTTCATAAAAGATATATTTTAAATATCTACGGGGTTCAAATGACATATGTAAATAAAAATCTATTATTCTTTGTTCCTCTCATGCCCCTTTGTTGTTCTCTATTTGTTCTTACAAAATTGCAATTATAAACACACAGGAGAGATAAAATGAGTGACATAATATTAATAAAATACTGGAGTCGCCTTGATTCAAAAGCACAGAAGGAAGTTATTTTGAAGCTTCGTCAATTGGCCGCCGCAAAAGAGTCAAAATCGCCTGTCTCTCTTGCGGAGAGAGTTTCGAAATAAGCTCTATAAATTCTTTATCTTCAGGGCTAGCCCCTTTTCCATAAAGAATATAATTCATACTGATATTAATTTCGTGACAAATTCGCGAGAGAGATTCGATTGTTGGTTCTTTTCCTTCAGAAAGAATAGAATGAAGGTACCCCGCGCCTTTACCGGCAGCGAGGGAGATAGATCTTTTTGACCGCCCACTTTTTTCCAAAGCGATTCTTAATCTTTGACGCCAACCATCGATATTCATAATTTCACCATATAGCGCGTCTTTTTAAAAAAACACGTCCTTTTTATAAAACGAGCTTGCATTATCCTCTAAAAAGGATAAAATTAAGGAAACAAATTTTACTTTTTCGGGGGAAATTTTTTTATTTTTGGATCATAAAAACACTTTAACCACCCTACAGGATATAAAAGACCACTCTCCAAAGCTTCTGCCCAAAAGCAAGTACGTTGAGAATGTGTGGTATTCTTTATTTTTTCCATCACCGCAATCTTAAATCGTAAGTTTGCATGCTCTTCAAGCACAGCCAATCATTTATAAGCGTCGTAAAGAAGCCTCTAGTCATCATCGAACAGAGCCAAAAGCAACACAAGTTAAATCCTTATTTGAGCTTTTATCATCAATAAAAATGTATAAAAAAGAAGAAAGTAGATTGCAGTATGAAACACGCTAATCAACAAGAAACTCCTCATTATGAATCGTCTAGGCTTCCATATGTTTGTTGGTATCAAAATGACTTTCTAGGAGGTGTACGTGGGATGCGCGCACACGAAATTGGAATCTATACGATTCTTCTCAATGAAATGTATGCCCGTGGACGACCTTTAGAAATATCGAAAGAACGTTTAGCGCGTCTTTGTGGTTGTGACAAGCGAACTTTTGTTAATGTTTTAGAAATGCTCATCCAAGAGGGTAAGATTTTAAATTTAGCCAATGGATTATGGAACAAGCGTTGCGAAAATATTTTTCAAGAGCGTGAAAAATTGCTTGAACAAAAATCCTTTGCGGGTCGTTCTTCGGCAAAAAAACGCAAAAAAATCAATGCAGAGATGCAACAACTGCTTAACGAAAGTCCAAAAGATGCTGCACAAAGCTCAGAAGCTCAAAAGACAGAAGAAAAGGAAACACCTTACGGTGTTTTAGAAAAGAAAATTTTGTTTGATGAGACAGAGCCTTGTTTTTCCTTCGAAGAGAACTTTGAACAAAGCGATCATCCATCCCCCTCATCGGCTCTTGATTCACCTCTCTCTTCCCCTCCACAAGAAGAAGCGGAGCAAAAAAACGCCCCCTCTTTAACTGCTCCCCAAGCCGAGTTTACCTCCGCCCCTATCGCGCAAATTGTCACGGGGGAAAAAACAAAATCCGCCACCACTCTTCCCCCCAGCAATCTTTCTGCCTCCATCCCGCTTTGCACCAACAAAAAAACCACTTCCTCAGTTGCCAAAGGGCACCGTCTTCCTGAGCATTGGCAAGCAGACATCAAGGCGGCAGTTTCAGAAGGTTTGAGTGAAAGCCAAGCCCATTGGCAAGAAAAGAAGTTTCGCGACTATTGGCAAGCCAAGAGCGGCAAAGAAGCTCTCAAAGTAGACTGGCAAGCCACATGGCGCAACTGGTTTCGCCGTGAGATCGAACGGCAAGAACAGCAAAAACAGGGAAGCTCCTCATCTTTCATCTCTGAGAACAACGACACCCTTTACCGCAGTTTGATCAACTATAATGACAATTTTTGACATCACAAAAACAACGTATTTTTCAAGCACGCGCGGGGATAAAAATGTTTCAAAACCACAACAGCATCGGACAAAATAACACAGAACAAAACAAAGGGCGGCAAAACAACACTTGGATAGGCGATTCACACAGCAAAACGCGTCAACATCGACCATTTTGCTCTCATCACAAAAGCGTTTTCCCCACACAAGGACATCCACAGGCACCCCAACACAAGGCACCCAACAGGACTCCAGCATGCACCACACCCTCACAGGCATCCGCCCCACCTTCTTGCATCCTTCCTCCTTTCCGCCTTCCTCCTTTTCTCAAGGCGCCACTTCCCATGCTCTTGGCAAACAAACACCAACAGAGCCATTTCAGAAAAACTCAATGAAAAGCAAACTCTTTGGCAACACCCCCCCACACACAGGCACCCCAACAGGACACTCCAACACAAGGCACCCCAACAAGACTCCAGCATGCACCACACCCTCACAGGCATCCGCCCCACCTTCTTGCATCCTTCCTTCTTTCACCCCCTTCCTCCTTTCCTCAAGGCACCACTTCCCATGCTCTTGGCAAACAAACTCTTTGGCAACAAACCCACCCCCTCCACACAGGCACCCCAACAGACACCCCAACAGGACCCAAGCATGCACCACACCCTCAAAACAGGCATACCCACCCCGCCCTTCTTGCATCCTTCCTTCTTTCCCCTTCCTCCTTTTTCTCAAGGCACCACTTCCCATGCTCTTGGCAAGAAGACATCAACACAGCCATTTCAAAAAGGTTTGAGTGAGAGTCTAGCCCTTTGGCAAGCCAAGAGGTTTCGCGACTATTGGCAAGAAAAGAGCGGCAAAGAAGCTCTCAAAGTAAACTGGCAAGCCCCATAGCACCACGGGACTTTACGATCAGATCGAATGGTGAGAACAGCAAAAACAGAATTCTCACCTCCCACATCTTGAGAAAAACGACAATAATATCACGAATGACCATGAGCACAATTTTTGAAATCAAACAAAAACTTATCTCACAAGCCGATAAAATAGTAGAAATGCTTCTTCCCCAAGGGCACAAACGAGGCAACAATTGGATTGTAGGCAACACACGTGGTGAAGCTGGTCAAAGTTTATCGATTTGCTTAAGTGGTAGTAAAGCAGGACTTTGGTATGATTTTGCAGAAAGCACAGGAGGAGATCTTTTAGACCTTTGGTGTGAAGTCAAAGGCATTAGCCTCTCTCAAGCCTTAGAAGAAGCACGCGCGACTCTCAATCTGACACGCCCCAAACCCTTTATGGCGCCTCATCGTTCCTATCGCCGTCCACCGGTTCCTACAGGGCAGAGCCCGCAGAATCTTGTAAAAACCTATCTCCATGAAGAACGCCGCATTCCTCTAGAGATTATAAAGCGTTACCGCATAGGAGAAAATGGCGAAAAAATCATTTTCCCCTTTTATAAACCCGACGGCACCCTTGCTTTAGTCAAAGAACGGCTTGCGCAAACGGGAGCAAAAACCAAACCAACAGCCTCCCAATGTGAACCGATTTTATTTGGTTGGCAAGCCCTTTACCCCACAAACCACGCCTCCACGCACACATCCCAGCAGGCGACCCAGCACACACCTCAGCAAATATTCCAACACACACCTCAGCAGGTACCCTCAACTAACCCCGCCTCTACACAGGCGCCCCAAAACACCGCCACAACCAACCACCCCTCCACACAGGCACCCCAAAACACCGCCTCAACCAACCACCCCTCCACACAGGCGCCCCAAAACACCGCCTCAACCAACCCCACCTCCACACAGGCACCCCAAAACACCGCCTCAACCAACCACCCCTCCACACAGGCGCCCCAAAACACCGCCTCAACCAACCACACCTCTACACAGGCGCCCCAAAACACCGCCTCAACCAACCACCCCTCCACACAGGCGCCCCAAAACACCGCCTCAACCAACCACGCCTCTACACAGGCGCCCCAAAACACCGCCTCAACCAACCACGCCTCCACGCACACACCCCAGCAGGCACCCACGCACGCGCCCCAACAGGCGCCATTCCCCAATTTTTCTTCAACAAACCGTACCATTGTTATCACTGAAGGAGAAATTGATGCGCTATCCTTAGCCGCCTATGGATATCCGGCGGTTTCTGTTCCCTTTGGAGGAGGCAGTGGAGGAAAACACAACTGGATTGAAAATGAATTTGATCATTTAGAATCTTTTGAAACGATTTTTTTAGCCACCGATATGGATCCGCCCGGAGAAGAAGCAGCCCGTGAGATTGCCAGCAGGCTTGGACGCCACCGTTGCTACCGTGTCCGTTTACCCCTTAAAGATGCCAATGACTGTTTAACCGCAGGGATTGATAAAGCCACCATAAAAGCTGCCTTTTCCTCAGCACAAAGCTTTGCACCAGAAGGTTTACGGCGCGCCTCAGACTATAAAGATCAAGTGATTGGGCTTTTTTGGCCAGAGCCTGAAAAACATCTTGGTTATACGGTTCCCTATCCTAAACTGAAGGACAAATTGCATTTCCGCCCAGCAGAATTAACGCTCTGGAGTGGTGCGAGTGGTGCAGGTAAAAGCCAATTATTATCAGACTGTATTCCCCATTGGATTGCACAAAAGAGTCGCCTTTGCTTAGCGTCTCTAGAAATGAAAGGAGAACAATCACTTCGCCGTTTAACCAAACAAACGGGCGGCTTAGAACAGCCTACAAAAGAAACGATTGAACGGATTCTTCATTTTTTAGACGAAGGGCTTATTCTTTATGAGCATGTTGGCAAATCGAGCGTAGATACCTTGCTTGAAGTCTTTGACTATTGCCGTGCGCGCTATGGCTGCGATCAATTTATCATCGACAGTTTGATGCGGCTTGGCATTGCCTCTGATGATTATGCAAGACAAGAACAAGCCGTTTATAAAATGGTTGATTGGGCTGTTTTAAACAATGTGCATATTCACCTTGTCGCCCATGCCCGCAAAGGCGGTCTGGATAAAGATATCCCCAGCACAGAAGACATTAAAGGCGCCTCAGAAATTGGTGCCAATGCCTTTAACATCATCACCATTTGGCGCAATCGGTCGTTGGAAGATAAAATCTTTGCCGCCTCTCTAGCACAAGAAAAAGCAGATTTAGCAAAACGCCCAGGCGTTATTATGAATATTGCCAAACAACGTTCTGGTGATTTTGAAGGCAAAATAGGGCTTTGGTTTGATCCCCAAACCTACCGCTATCGCTGTTCTTTTGAACAATCATTCCCTCGACGTTATCTGTAATACCCCATAAACCCCACTCTCTTTAAAAACGCCTCCGCCTTCACACGCGCACGCCTTGCTCCCACAGAAACAACAGGAAGGATCAATCCACAAATGACGAAAAACACCCAATCCTTCGCGAACCAAAGCCAGCTCAACCCTAGATTCTCTGCTCCCAAAGACAAACAAAAAAAGGTCGCTCCAGCAATGGCGCAAAACACCAACCCCTTCAATAACCACAAACAACGCGTCACCACCCCATCTTGCCGCCCCCTTATATGCAAAATCAAGAACCACTCCAACACTACAGCAAACACGATCCCCATCAAGGACAGGAGTCCCCACGGTATGTCCATACTCTCCATCCCCCAAAGAGCCAAAAAAAGGACGACTCCTAAAATGCAGTAAAACAGCACTTCCTTCAAAAAGAGGGAAATACCACAAATACAATAAAACGCCGCCCGCCACCTCGGAATATCGAAGCGCTTGGAAACTTTATAAGTACAAATAACGACAACAATAAAAAGGTAGGAAACCACCAACAACAGCAAAAAAACACCCCCTACTTTAAGAACCAAGCCCATAGAACACGCGCACACCTTGCTCCCTCACAAACAAAAGGAAGGGTAAATCCAAAAATGAATAAAAACACCCAATCCTTCGAGAACCAAAGCCAGCTCAACCCTAGATTCTCTGCTCCCAGACGGGTAAAAAAAAGGAGAGTACCCAAAATGCAGGAAAACAGCACAAAATTCAAAGCACGCAACAACCTCTGTAACACCGTATCACTTTGCTCGCGTATAAAGAACCCCAAGAGCACTTTCAACAATACAGACAAGAGCAATCCCTTTAAGAATACCGCCCTTATGCTATCCATATCTCTGACGCCCACAGTGGCACACCACAGGATAAAGCCCATCATGCAACAAAACATAACCGCCTTTAAGAACACTTGCCAAGCAACAGGCATGCTCTTGACGCCCAGATGCACCAAACCAAGGACAGTTGCAAAAATGCAAGAAAACACCGCCCCCTTCAAGAGCAGCTCCCCGTCAACAGCGCGCCTGCCCACGCCCACATAAACAAAACCAAGGTAGGTGGCAACAACGCCATAAAGCACCACCCATCTCCAAAACACCCACTCTGTAACAGAGCGACGCTTTGCTCCCACATAAATAAAAATCAAGGCCAGAGAAAAAAAGCAGAAAACCCCCAACAACTGCCAAAACATCACATCGTTCGACATCAAATACCCCTCACAGAAAGAACATCAAAGACCACGCCCGTGGAAAAGAAAAATGCTCATTCTTTTTAAGCACCACCCCAACAGTACACGCACACACCTTATACCTTCATAAGCAAAAAAAGGAACAAGTCCAACAACGCAGCAAAACACCAGAAACTTCAAAAACATGTCCCGCGCAACCACCATACGCCCCGCTCCTTTATTAAGTAAAAATCAGAGACCATGCCAAAAATGCAACAAAAGATCAATCCTTTGCAAAGAATGAAAGCCTAAAACCAAGACGCTTTGCCCCTAGACAAATAAGCCCAAGGATAAGACCAAAGACAACGCCAAAAAGAATGTGAAAGACCCACTTGTTTGAAAACCACACCTGAGTCAAACCAAAGTGCTCAGCTTGCCCATAAACAAACTTAGAGACAGCGATAATAATGAAGCTCAACGCCAAATTTTTTAAAAAAGCCTTCCTTGTAACCCCGAAAAACCTCATTGCCGCATAAATAGAAACAAAGGCGAGAACCAAAGGACAGAAAAGCGCCAACCACTGCCAAAACATCAAATCGTTCGACATCAAATACCCCTCACAGAAAGAACATCAAAGACCACGCCCGTGGGGAAGAGAAATGCTCATTTTTTTAAGCACCACCCCAACAGTACACGCACACACCGTACCCCCTCCAGAGCAAAAAAAGGAACAAGTCCAATAGTGCCCACAAACACCCCATTGTTAGAGATCAAAAACCAGTGAACCCCCATATGCTTGGCTCCGTTATACGCCAACCCAACAACAGCTCCAACAACGCCGCAAAACACCAGAAACCTCAAAAAAGACACCCCACGCGATATCCCCTTACCCCGCATCCTCATAAGCAAAACCAAGGACAGGTCCAGCAATGCAACAAACACCGCTCCTATCACTAAAAATTCCCACGATATATCAAAACGCTTCGCTCCCTTATAAGCAAAGCCAAGAACCACTACAGCAATGGCGCAAAACACCAGCCCCTTCAAAAACATGTCCCGCGCAACCACCATACGCCCCGCTCCTTTATAAGTAAAAATCAGAGACCATGCCAAAAATGCAGCAAAAGATCAATCCTTTTCAAAGAATGAAAGCCTAAACCCAAGACGCCTTGCCCCTAGACAAATAAACCCAAGGATAAGACCAAAGACAACGCCAAAAAGAATGTTAAAGACCCACTTTTTTGAAAACCACAACCAAGCCAAACCAAAGTGCTCAGCTTGCCCATAAACAAACTTAGAGGTCACGCCAACAAAGAATGCAAGCACTCCACCCTTAAAAAAGTCCTTCCTTGTAAACCCGAAAAACCTTATTCCCGCATAAATAGAAACAAAGGCGAGAACCAAAGGACAGAAAAGCGCCAACCACTGCCAAAACATCAAATCGTTCGACATCAAATACCCCTCACAGAAAGAACATCAAAGACCACGCCCGTGGGGAAGAGAAATGCTCATTCTTTTTAAGCCCCCCAACAGTACACGCATACACCTTACCCCCTCCAGAGCAAAAAAAGGAACAAGTCCAACAGTGCCCACAAACACCCCATTGTTCGAGATCAAAAACCAGTGAACCCCCATATGCTTGGCTCCGTTATACGCCAACCCAACAACAGCTCCAACAACACAGCAAAACACCAGCCCCTTCAAAAACATGTCCCGCGCAACCACCATACGCCCCGCTCCTTTATAAGCAAAAATCAGAGACCATGCCAAAAATGCAGCAAAAGATCAATCCTTTGCAAAGAATGAAAGCCTAAACCCAAGACGCTTTGCCCCTAGACAAATAAGCCCAAAGATAAGACCAAAGACAACGCCAAAAAGAATGTGAAAGACCTAACTGTTTGAAAACCACACCTGAGCCAAACCAAGATGCTCAGCTTGCGCATAAACAAACTTAGAGCTCACGCCAACAAAGAATGCAAGCACCCCACTCTTAAAAAAGCCCTTCCTTGTAAACCCGAAAAACCTTATTCCCGCATAAATAGAAACAAAGGCGAGAGCCAAAGGGCAGAAAAATACCAACCACGGCAGAAAAACCAAATCATGCGGCATCAATATCCCCCACAGCAGTAAAATTAAAGGTAACGCCCATCATGCAAAAAAATGCCAATCCTTTCAAGAAGCAAATCCACGCGAGACAACACACTTTTCTCCCATACAGCCTCCCCTATAAACCCCTCTCTTATAAAACAATGACAACACCCACAGAAAGCGACCCCTCACCCTTTTTTTGAAACTTCCCCTCACGCAAAAAGCAGACATAAAAACGTATCCCTCAACAAGCATACAACAGCACAATCCCGTTTCTTTGCATAAACATAAAGAAGCAAAATTAAAATTTTTAAGGAGATGCTATGACCCATAAGCAGAAAAAAAATATGCAAACCTGCCCGCTTGATCATCAAAATCAAGAAAAGCACATTGGTCATTTAAAGACGCAAGAAATCCCTGTTGAAACGCGTAATCCTTATTTTAAACCCAATCATCGAGAAAGTTCCAGCAACCCGCGCACCATCAATGCCATTGCCAATGCACAAAGCCATCCCATTGCACTTTTATATGCGAAAGGACATCTCAGCAAAGCCCAATATAAAGCGGCAGAACGTTTTTATTTTTACTGGCGTCAAAGCCAAGCCGATCTCCACATGAGCCTTGACTACACCCGTGAAAAGGTTTCCTGTAGCCAAGGGTACATACACCCCATTGAACGTCAAATAGAAGCCTCCAATCATTTAAGAACAATCAAAGTTCAACTGGGTATTCTTGGCTATTCACTGCTTGAACGCGTTATCGGCCATGGACAAGCGATAAAAGAATTAAGTTCTTCAAAACGCAAACAAAACTCCCTTGCCGATCATTTACGAGATTGTTTAGACTTGCTCGCATTTCATTGGGGATATGCAAACCATAAACATTTTGAATAATCCCCCTCCTCGCCATTTTAAGCGGCCTCCCATGTTGCCCCCGCCCCCTCTAAAGAAACCTCCCCCACACGGGCTCAAGCATCCAGCAGCTCTCGCCTCCATTTTCATTACCTTGCCCCCCACACCCAAAAGGACAATACTTCACCCCCTACACATACTGAAGATACACCCCACACTCTTAAAAACAAAAAGCCTTCCCCCATATCAGTCCTATAATCATGAGGGGCTCTTAATTCGTTTTTGATTGAAGAATATTATCAAGATGCTTGCATGCATCATAATATTTTTAAATATAGTTTAATTAATATCGAGTCTTAAAACAAATATTCAATTGAAAAAAGTATTAAGTTTTAATGCAAAATGACAAAATTTTTTGTAAAAAGTATTTTTTATATTGCTATTTTTTCAATTCTCTGCTAATTATAATGTGGTAGGTTCTTTAAGTATGATTTTTTGTATTTAGTACGGCCTTTTGAATTTATTCTTTTTTGACACGTCCTGCGAGTCAATGTTAAAATTCTCCTGCTCTTTGGTCCTCTAATTGCGACGGAGGACTTTTTTTTATAACTGTACTTTTTTATGACTGTATTGTCTTAAATCACTTCCTTATGAGCTTTGTTATATTCCTCCATAAGGTCTACCCGCAAAATAGATCATTCTTTTGTCAAATTGACTTGCGTTTCATTCTCAAAGAACAAAGATTCTTAACTCAATCTGATTTACAAACAGCTTGGATACACTTCTCTCTTGGCTTCCATTCACTCTTGGCTTCCATTCAGGGATTTTCAGCTAAACTCAAGGCGCAACAGAAGCTTGCTCTGTCTTAAAGATTCACCACGCCCTTAAAAAAACACTTAAAACATATCCAAAGAAGCTTGCTTCATATCACCAAACTTCAAATGACAGTGTTTTACGACATAACAGAATGACTTAACTACTGGATAACTTTCTTTATCGCATAGTCCACCAACAGGTTGATGTATCACGGTAATAATTTGATTTATAATAATAATTTCCAGTTATCCATATAAAATTTAAGAGACCCGGATATCATAGGGATTCTCTCATTTTAAATTTATTTCATGTTGCATCAATCAACACCTTGTCTTTTCCACATTACAAACATGAGAGACATATGAAATAAAACACTAGCAAGATAAAGAATCAAAATGCCTCTTATGAACACGCTCAAGAGCCAAAGGCTGTCATCACATGAGGCGCGAATAGTATGATAGTGCAGGCTTTCCCCTTATGAGATTTTAAAGAAGGGCTTATCCACTTCGCAAGAGATTTCTCCATTATCCCATTCATCAATATCCCCATTCATCAACATCCCCATTCATCAACATCATTGTGATGATAAGACAACATAATGTTTTTTAAACAAGTACGTAAATGTGCAACACAAATATATTCTATTTAGAACATTCTGTTTTACGTGATTCGCGTAAAACCCCATTAAAAACAAAATCTCTATGAGAAAAAATCTAAAGCGTGAGGATAAAAACATGAAGCAAGCGTGATTCCATTCAGCTATTGCTCTTTAACCGTCAAACCAAATAAAAATAGATCCGGCCAAATAAAAATAGATCCAGAAAGTATGTTAATCTTCCTACCTTAAGAGATAAGCTAAGAATATAGACAACATCTCTCCTAACATTCCCCTTTTTCTAGCATCGCGTAAGAATCAAAAGTTATAAAGCTTATTTTGTCATATTATAAAGCACTGTTTTTTTAAGGCGGTATTGAAGCAGTTAAAACAATTGAAGTGTTTAGCCAACGCCATTAGCAAAGCTAAAAAAACAAACTGTTGAAAAGCCGTGCATATCTTGTGTAAACACAAAAAAAACAAGAAAAAGGCACAAAAATATCTTAATTTTTATAAAAATGCTCAGCGTCTTTTACGATTGTATTGACGAACAACCCTTATCACATAATCATCTTAAATATTGAGAATAAAGAATGAATAGCCCTCGCAAATACAGCAACCTATCAATAAAAATATAAAAACAAATCTTTTGGTTATCTCTGTTTCTTATGGAATATGCCTTTCCCTATGGATGCACTTTAGCCTCCAAAGAGTGCGTTCAATCCATGGAAAGGATGCACTCCAGCCCTTAAAGAGTGCATCCTTCCCCTCAACGGAAACTGCCGAACCCTCATAAAGGCAGTATCCAATCCATAAGAGGATGCACTCCGCCTTCAAAAGAGTGCATCCTTCCCCTCAACAGATACTGCCGAACCCTCATGAAGCAGTATCCAATCCATAAGAGGATGCACTCCGCCTTCAAAAGAGTGCATCCTTCCCCTCAACGGAAACTGCCGAACCCTCATAAAGGCAGTATCCAATCCATGAGAGGATGCACTCTAGCCCTCAAAAAGAGTGCATCCTTCCCCTCAACGGATACCGCCAAACCCTCATAAGGCAGTATCCTATCCCTAAGAGGATGCACTCTAGCCCTCAAAAAGAGTGCATCCTTCCCCTCAACGGATACCGCCAAACCCTCATAAGGCAGTATCCAATCTATAAGAGGATGCACTCTAGCCCTCAAAAGAGTGCATCCTTCCCCTCAACGGAAACTGCCGAACCCTCATGAAGCAGTATCCAATCCATAAGAGGATGCACTCTAGCCTTCAAAAGAGTGCATCCTTCCCCTCAACGGAAACTGCCGAACCCTCATAAGGCAGTATCCAATCCATAAGAGGATGCACTCTAGCCCTCAAAAGAGTGCATCCTTCCCCTCAACGGAAACTGCCGAACCCTCATAAGGCAGTATCCAATCTATAAGAGGATGCACTCTAGCCCTCAAAAAGAGTGCATCCTTCCCCTCAACGGAAACTGCCAAACCCTCATAAGGCAGTATCCGATCCATAAGAGGATTCACTCCGCCTTCAATAGAGTGAATCCTTCCCTTCAAGGGTTTTACTCAATTTTCATCGCATCTCATTATTTATGAACCCTCATTTTTATGAATCCTTGGTCAAAGGCACAAAAGGAAGTTTTCTAGCGACTGCCGTATCACCCATCTTATGGGATTCCACTTGCCTACAGAGCTTTCAAACCTTTTTACGCCTTCATAAAATCGAATCTAAAAGAATTCATTAAGGCAATTAAGGGTAAATTTTGTCAAAATATAGACAAAGTTTATTCTTTTTTGTGATTGTTGTATTTTTACTATAGTTATTTAAATCGAATTTATATATGATACGTATCGATATTTATTTATCGAAATAAATATAGGAGAAAAACTATGAATATCAGATATTTTTTCATAGCGGGGGCTATCACAAGTGGTTTAGCTCTCGCGATTCAAAAATCTGATCGTATAGTCAATAAACAGCCCTCTCCTATTGTTGCACCTTATACTATTGAGAAAACAAATTTACAGTTTGTTAAACAAGTAAGGGACACATCGGATACATTGAATATACTGAGAGTCAGTAATAGAAGCGCATCAGAACAAGCATCAATAAACGATATATACGAGAAAGGAAAAAGTTTATTGAATGCAATAGCTAGTTTTTTAGGATCAATTATTATATATTTCATACAACTTGTTTCTACTAGAGTATAAGATACAAAAAGTTCTTAAAGTAAAGTTATATACATTTTGTATATATTGTAAAATTTAAATAAAAAGGCCCTTTTTAAATGGGGCCTTTTTTAGTTTAATTTTTCCTTTGTTTTAGTTTAATTTTTATTGTGTTTTTATTTTTATTGGCCAAATATCACAGCCTTCAAAAATGCCATTTTTTGCCTTCCTCTCCCCTCAAATGACAAAGGCTCTAACCCTTAAAGCTCCCCCCCATAGCGCTTTAATCAATGAGAATCCGCAATCCTTTTATTCTTCTTGTTCTTCCCAAAAATTCCTCTGTTTCAAGAAAATGACCATGCATCCCCTACATCATCGGATTGGCTTACAGATCTCCATGAAGCAGACTGAAAAACACAAAAATACCATATAAATTTTTGTATCAAGATCACCATACTGAAACGTTGTTGCAGCTTAACAAGCGCTGCTTCATTGGCAAGAACAGCTTAAAGACAAAAAACACCTCAAAGGAAAAAGACCCTAACACTGCTCAAAAATGCCATTTTTTGCCTTCCTCTCCCCTCAAATGACAAAGGCTCTAACCCTTAAAGCTCCCCCCATAGCGCTTTAGTCAATGGACCTTTTCCTCATACCGCTTGAATAAGGCACTTGAATAAGCGATAATTTATGAGCATTTTCTAACAAAACAACAGAACAGTCTTAAAGAAGAGAGTAGAATTTATAATTGATTTTTCCCCCTATTCTTGAGGATCAAGCTATTTCCAGTCTATTTTTTAAAATCTTGGCTATTATTCTTGATTTTTCGAGCCCTTTATTTGGCTCTGGTAAGAAAGGTGTGAAAGTGCCTCAATCATGGCGCTTTCACATCTTTTAAATAAGAGTGTTTTCTTCAACAGGAGAGTACAACACTAATCAATTTTTATATCCATAAATGCAGGTTCACCATCTTTAATATAAGTAATATCAGGAGCATGTTTTACCCCCTCTGCTTCAAACACGAACTGTTCATCACTCACATCAAATCCTTGTTCCCTTAATTCTTGTTTTTTCTCCTCGACTAATTTTTTATGAAAAGCACGTTTTTGATTACACGTATTAGGGGATCTCACTCTGAAAAGCTGATAGTCCATGGCTATAGACCACTTCTCAGCAACCCGTTCCAGTAGATCGTAACTGAACTTTCCTTCCCTTTTCACTTCTTGAGCGATCACCATCGCGCGTTCCAAATGGACTTTTTCAATGGTTTCATCAAAGCCAAGCTTCTCCCCTGCCGTAAAACTTTCGTCATAAGAAGCTAAAGTCTCAACATCGCCCAGTAAGGCAAGAGCAGCAAGATGCAGCAAAGCATAAGGTGCGAGCTCTATGTCATCATCCGGTGCCCAAGATAAAGAGTCTTTTTCCCAAGGGGGAATACCATATTGAGAGCGAAACATTTCATGCAAAGAATCATCTTCCATTGTCCATTTTAAAGTTTTATCGAGTGCTTTCTTTAAAAGCTGGACGCTCACTTTTTCTTCAAAAATTTCCAATCCATTGGATACAAAATTCATAAATACCGTTGGCACAACCCCAGAATTATGAGGATTAATCGTCTGACAAGCCGCCGCAAAAATACCGCTCATAATTAAAAGTCCGCGATCAAAAGGCGAAAACTCTTCCACTCGTTGCTCGTTATAAAGAAACTGCACTTCGCGATCTGGTAAAAAGAGGGTTGCCAAATAATCTCCCTTTCCCTCGATTTCCACCGACCATCCCAAGCTTTTTAAAAGCCCTGTTGCACTTTCTATCGTGAGAATTTCATCATCATCATAATCGGCAGAGAACTCTTTTTCCTTTAGTTGCAAACGCCTCTTCTGCACCACGGCTTCATCTTTCCAAAACTGCTGCGTTGCAAGATCATTTTCTTTAAGCACTCTTTCCAGCTCGCCTTTCACTTGGAAATTCATTTTCATCCGTTTAAAGACAGAGATATAAAGAGCTAAAATAAGCATGATAATGATCATGCAAATAACAATCATCACCCAGAATCCGGGATCTAATAGAAATACGGCTATAGGATCACTGTTCATTTTTCCCCTCTCAGTCTTTACAAAGCCCGTGCGACAGAGAGCTTATGTGCTCTCGCACCGAGATTGCTTCTTCTAGTTTCTGAATATTTTTTCGCAACTCACCCGTCACTTTGGTGCGAAGCCGTAACATAACCGGAATAAAAATAATAACACAAACCGTTATGATGTCCGTTGTTTTAAAGAGAACGGCATGCACAACATATTGCCACCCTGTCAGCTGCCAATTCAATACACCTGGTATTTCTAGAACCATTTTCCACATGATAATGAGAACCGCAATAGCAAAGATAATTTTATAATCCTTTGCTGAGAGCAACGCTTGCTGGAGCGAAAAAGAATGCACTCCTTTATGCGTTTCTTGCTCTGATGCCCAATTTTGCTCCTTCATGTATTCCCCTCTCTCTTTGAAAAGACCTGTGCGACAGAGAGCTTATTTGCTATCACACAGAGATTGCCTCTTCTCGTTTCTAGATCTTTTTTCCAATTTACGCATTATGATGATGCAAAACCCAAATACCACCGGAATAAAGAAAAGTACACAGGCCATTATGGTTTGCGTCATAATAAAAATGATAATATTCGTGGTACCTTGCTACCCTCTTACCTTCCTCACATTGCAAACAATAAAGATTTTCAAACCACGCCAATCTGTAAACAATAGTCACAATTCAGCTTTTTCTTCCCAAAAATTCTCCTATTTTCAAGAAAATGACCCTGCAACCCCACTTCAATAGGATTCATTTCAAAGCTTGAATGAACAAGGCTCCTAAAAATACGAAAACAACCCATATATCGCGACCACCTACAAGCAAAACCGTTCCTTCCTCACACCTCAAACGATAAAGTAAGTCCCAAGCACTCACTCTAGGCTCTAAACCCCAAGGGCTCTTATTCCCTTTTATCAATACTAATCCATAATCGGCTTTTCTTTCACTCAATGCCACCCTCAACACTGCTCCTTAGAGCAATGTTTACGGACACCTCATGAAAGAGCACCAAAACATATCAGAAGCAAAATGGTATAGAGAGCAATCCCTATAAAGGCTGAATCTCTCATAATTTCTTCATTATTTTTTCCCTCTCATGACTTCTCAAACGCTGTATCCTGTTCTTGCAAGACGTTTTTCAGTTCTTTTCTTAAACAGCGATACGTTCTCACCTGCTTAAAGACACCATAATAAAGTTCTAAAATCATCATGGGAATACAAGCAACCCACAGTGTCACGAACAGAAGCACGAGACCGAATATTGTAACAAGAATATCACTCCATTTTTCTCTATCGCCTTTTTTATACCAATCCTTTTGATCGGTTATTTTACCCCGTTGCTGATCTATTCCTTTCAATTTCCGAATATTTTTTCTCAACAAAAACCACAATATGATGCCGAGTATCAATATAACTGGGAACAAGACCAAAACACACACTATAATAACTTTCCAAAACGCATACAAAGAGAGAAAAAGAGGTGTATCCCACCACCCTGTCCGTTCTCCATTGCTACCCAAGGATAGGAGAAAGAAAATCCTGTTCCATAGCTCAATGAGGGAGAGGAAACAAATGACAACATGCTCTCGCACAGAAAAATAATCTTTCCCAAAAAAATAGCGCAGTCCATTATAAAATGCTGAATAAAATTCTGACTTTTTCCCCTTCATTGCTCTTCTTTTTTTTTATGAAAAATGCACTTCTTTATCTCATGCCCGCTCTTTTAAGAACCACGAAAAGTGCGATGCATGGCGCTTCCCTTATTTTCAATAAAAACCCCCAACTTTCTAAAAGCGCGGTTACTCTTCCAAATGATTAAGAGCATCCTCCTCATTACAAACAAAAATAGACTCTCTTCTTTGCCTGATGATTTTCCAACCATCCCCTCTTCTCTATGTCACGAGAGCTTCTAAACATTGCCTCTTACCCCTTACGATAGCTACAAAAGCGCCTTGTCACTCTCTTTATCTTACGCGTTTTAGTAGCCGTCTCATTCTACGATACTTTCTCACCTGCTTGAAAACAAAATAGTAAAATTCTAAAATGAGCATGACAACACCCGCAGGAAAAAAGACCTCTAGCAGAAATATCAACCAAAAGTATACGATAAAAAAACTGCTTATTTTTTCTCTATTGTTTTTTACTGGATTATTTTGTTGATCGGTTGTGTAACCCCGTTGCTGGATAACCTCTTCTAACTGCTGAATCTTTTTTTTCAACAAATACGTTAAGATGAGATAAAGCACCAATAAAACAGGCATCAAGGCAACAACAACAACCATGATGACTTCACGCAGCACAAAAAGCGCCAAAAGAGTGCTATCCTGCGATACACTCAACGACCACTTGGCTTCTAATGGGATCAAAAGAGCTTTATAACCTATCCCAATAAGGATAGAAATAAGACAAATAATCATATGATCTTTATAAGAACGAAATGATTTTCCAAAAAAAAGAGAGCACCGTTTGTTATAAAATGTGGAATTTTCCCCCTTCATTTGCTCTTCCCTTTTATGCAACTGTTTGTCCCTAACTTTATAAGGACACGCATAATCTCTCAAAGCACAATTGCATCCATTATCGTCAAACAGAACACCCCAGAAAATACTCGTATTGCATATTTATGTTGCCAATACTTTTGCCAATTCACGTGCTTGTTTTAAAGAAATCTCTCAACACTTCCAAACCAACGCGCATACACCCCATTTCATGAACATCCCCCATGAAAGGGATAACAATAGCGCTCCCATGAATATATCCCCTTACTATAAACTCTATCACTACCATTGTTTCAATAAAAAATGTAATCCGGCACCATTCATATACGCCCCCTGCGGCCTCTACAATAGCCTTACCCTCCCTTGTAATACGCATAATCTCTCAAAGCACCATTGCGTCCATTGTCGTCAAACAGAATACCCAAAGAACACTCGTATTGCATATTCATGTTGCCAATACTTTTGCCAATTCACGTGCTTGTTTTAAAGAAACATCTCTCAACACTTGCAAACCACCGCGCATCACCCCCATTTCATAAACAGCCCCCATGAAGGGGATAACAATAGCGCTCCCATGAATATATCCCCTTACTATAAACTCTATCACTACCATTGTTTCAATAAAAAATGTAATCCGGCACCATTCATATACGCCCCCTGCGGCCTCTACAATAGCCTTACCCTCCCTTGCAACAAGCTACGCCATAACTCGTTCCTCAACACGGACAACCCCATTAGCCTAAGGCTCCTACGACAACCCCACCTCTTGCCCTAAAAACAAGCATATCTAGCTTCTACGATAGCCTTTATCCCTTGAAAAGACAGAAGCATTTTTATTCTTTTCTCAATTGTTTTCGGACCCCCACTTAAGACATGAAAAAAGGAACTTCCATTGATTTGCAAATGATCGCGCAATAAGAGCATTTGAAATGAGAAAATCTTACAACTTTCTTATTCCAATTAAAAAGGATCAATGATCATTCAAAATATGACGATATATTCCATTTTTCATTGGGGATCTTGCAAGCCAATAGCTCAGAATATATTCATCAAAGCGCTTCTAAGACAGAGAGACAGCCGCAATTCTTGAGATCAAGCATTTTAATATTAATGAAAGCACTAACATTCCCTTGCAAGTTTGAGGTGTTGTTTTGTCAACAATCTTGTTAGCATGGATTGATTCTATAACTATGCGATATCAGCACAATTGCTCTTTATAAACAGCATTGATACGCGCCATTTTACTCACACTTCTTTATAAGCCTTGCGTTATAGGCTTGTGGGGAAAAGATAAAGGAGAATCCTGTTGAATATAGCAATTATTTTGGGGTCTGTGCGTCAACCTTCCTTAACAAGAACTTTAGCCAATTATTTAGCGGATTGCCTCATAAAGCGGGGTGCATCACTTCAGTGGGTTGATTTGCGTGAACAGCCCTTGCCGATGACAGATCCCGATTATCATCAGCAGGTAGAGGCTAATCCAAGTGCTGCGGTCCGTGAGTTTGTAAAAACCATTGCAGCGGCTGATGGCGTTATTCTAGCAAGCCCCGTTTATCAAGGGTCTTATTCGGGTGTTTTAAAAAATGCTCTTGATAATTTGAGCTATAATGCCTTTTTAAATAAACCTGTTGGGCTTATCTCTCATGGGAGTACGGCCAAAAAATGCGCACAACCGTGTGAACATTTAGTTCCGGTGGTGCACACGCTTTATGGTTATACACTCCAATGTCAAATCGCCTCTTCCAACGAAGATTTTTCCTCAGATGATGAAGGTCGTACTTGGAAAGTTACAAGTGAAGAGGTACAAACACGTTGTGAAAGACTTGCTGATGAAATGTACACATTTTTAAAGCAAAGAGGTGGGATTTAAAGTAATAAGGGAGGGGGCATGAAAAAAAAGGATGCGCACTATCGTTATTTAGTGGTAGGGGGTACAGGGATGCTAGCCCCTTTGTATCAATCACTAAAGCCGCAAGAAGTGATTATTGCTGCACGCTTTCTTTCCCATAAAGTCCAGCTTGAGGCATTGCACAACAAACAGTTGTGTGTGTCGTTGGATTATGATTGTGCGGCATCAAAGGCGCAATTTTTAGAAGCTGTGAAGCAATGGCATGATCTAAAATATTGCATATTATGGATTCATTCGCCCGCCCATGCATTTTCTTGCGCATTAATTGAGCAGTTAGCTCTTTTACCTAAACCGCCATGTATTCTTCATATTTTTGGTTCCAACACGCATGATCAAATGATCCTCGAGTGCGCGCGCAAAAACAAGGTTGATTTTATCCCCATTCAATTAGGACAAAAAACAACGCCCAAAGGTTTACGATGGCTGACCCATAAGGAGATAAGCCAACAGGTACTGGATGCCATAAAAAAACATATGAATAAACAAAACTTATGAGCAACACCTATGGCTTTGCAAAGAAGCAGTGCCCCTTCAATCTCTATCCATACCCGAACACCCTCTTGAATAGCCCATACTCTCTTACATCATAGGCTTTGAGAACGAACAATCCCCCTCCCTTACGCCTCTAAACAGCATGCCTATATCAACAGCTCCAAAACCAAACGTTTTTCTAACCCTTCTCACACGGGCTTATCCCCCTCTCACAACCCTCACGGCTCTTGAGCAACCACACACCATTTTACAGTTTCACGCTTTTACGATTTTAAAAATTTACAGAAAACAACAAACTTCCGATCAACCGCCCCATTAAAGCCTATACAAGCCTATTACAAACCTATCATCAGCCTATTCATTGCCATCAACCCTTTTCCCCAACGCCCTCCATTACTCCATTCCAATTTTGACGCATTTCACAATCCAACCATCCTCCATTGGCACCTTTTCTCCCCAACCGCCCCACAACCATCACGGCTCTTGAGCAACCACACACCCTTTTACAGTTTCACGTTTTTACGATTTTGCAAATTCACAGAAAACTAGCAAACTGCCGATAAACCGCCCCATTAAAGCCTATCACCAGCCTATTACAAACCTATCACCAGCCTATTCATTGCCATCAACCCTTTTCCCCCAACGCCCTCCATTCCCCCATTCCAATTTTGACGCATTGCACAATCCAACCATCCTCCATTGGCACCTTTTCTCCCCAACCGCCCCACAACCATCACGGCTCTTGAGCAACCACATACCCTTTTACAGTTTCACGCTTTTACGATTTTGCAAATTCACAGAAAACTAGCAAACTGCCGATAAACCGCCCCATTAAAGCCTATACAAGCCTATTACAAACCTATCATCAGCCTATTCATTGCCATCAGCCCTTTTCCCCCAACGCCCTCCATTACCCCATTCCTCCATTACCCCATTCCAATTTTGACGCATTGCACAATCCAACCATCCTCCATTGACACCTCTTCTCCCCAACCGCCCCACAACCATCACGGCTCTTGACCAACCACACACCCTTTTACAGTTTCACGTTTTTACGATTTTGCAAATTCACAGAAAACAAGCAAACTGCCGATAAACCGCCCCATTAAAGCCTATACAAACCTATTACAAACCTACCATCAGCCTATTCATTGCCATCAGCCCTTTTCCCCCAACGCCCTCCATTCCCCCAACGCGCCCTCCATTACCCCATTCCAATTTTGACGCATTGCACAATCCAACCTTTATGCCTCCATTGGCACCTTTTCTCCCCAACCGCCCCACAACCATCACGGCTCTTGAGCAACCACACGCCCTATTACAGTTTCACGTTTTTACGATTTTGCAAATTCACAGAAAACAACAAACTTCCGATCAACCGCCCCATTAAAGCCTATACAAGCCTATTACAAACCTATCACCAGCCTATTCATTGCCATCAACCCTTTTCCCCAGAGATCAGCGTAAAATGAGAAAAACAATCGATGCCCTCCTCCCAAGCCGTGAAGCAATGGCATGCCCAAGCCGTGAAGCAATGGCATGATCTAAAACTTATGCCTCCCCCATGACACGAGCACTACATGCGCTTTTTCAGCGCTGCGTTTAATTGTTTGGTAACCTTGTAATACGAGATCAAACGCTTGATAAAAGAAATATACAGTGCCACAATGGGTATTGTTAAGAAAAAATCAAAAACACCCCCCAGCAGAATGATCAAAATCACCGTCCAAGCTGCCGCCATTTCGTAATGCATTTTATCCCCTTCTCTTTATAAATTGATTGATTGGGTTGCTTCAGTCACTTCTTCCAACTGCTGAATCTTCTTTTTCAATCGATGGGTTAAAATTTCACGAAGGATCACAACAACAGGGATCGTTGCAAAAATACATACCGATAAAAAAAACCAGAAAAGCAAGAGAATGGCAAGATATTCAAATCTGCTCTCATCTACCTCAGCAGCTATCCCTTTAGAGAAAATCACATAGACATAAGCTTTGAAAAACATAATGATGAAAGAGAGGCATGCGTGGAGGATATAATCTTTGCGTGAAAAAGCGAGCCATTTTTTTTAACGAATAGGAACTTATCTGTGTTTCTAGTGCTAAGTTTTGCGGCACTCTCTCTTTTTCTTTTCCGCTTTTTTCAAAGAAACAAAAACGCTGTGGATGTTCTTTCATCAAACGTCTTTGTTTTTTCACTCTGTAATAGAGCCTCAAACGCTTGATTAAAGAATAATAAGGCGCCACAATAATCATATTCACAAAAATGGCAAAAACTGTAACTGCATTTAGAAGAAAATATCCAACCGGCAGAAACAAAATAAAAAACGCGATCTCACCCCTCATGTGTATAACCTCATTGATTAATCTCTTGCTGCTTTATTTTTTTTTTAGTTTTTTCTTTATTTTTTCCAATTTACGCTCTTTAAAACGACAAATGCCCCACAAAATAGGAAGGGGTGTGAGAAGACAAAACCATATCAACACTGGTAAGAGAAAAATAAGAGAACCAATTCCTTCCCATCTTGTCCATTGCAACGGCTGTACCAGAGATTTTGCACCCGCAGAAACTTCTAAAGCCATCATGATAAGGCATGTACAAAACATGATAAAAAAGCGGCACCCTATTATTTTACACCTTCCCACCCCTTTACGCCTTTCCACTGAAGACACCATAAATTTTCTAAATGAAAAGAAAGACTCTTCAAATGTTGCTTTTTTCTCCTGCATTGTTCCCCTCTGCTTTTACGCTTCGCGCTTTTTACGCTCTATTTTTAGGTTTAAGCTCTTTTTAACTTATCTAAACTCTTTATTTTTCTCAATAAATTTTTTCCTCAACCCTAATTTCTACATCCATATATTCTAACTCCCCATCCTTTATGTAAAGAATATGAGGACGATAGTTTTTTCCATCAACTTCACAAATCGCGTCCTTTTCGTAAACAAAATATCCCTGTTGCCTTAATTCTTCTCTTTTTTCCTCGATCAATTTTTCATAAGAATCTCTTCTTCTATTGCACAAATTGGGATCTGTAGCTCTAAAACATTCATAGCTTTCTACCTCCATGGAAAAATCCTTTGCCGCCTGTTGAAGCAAATCGTAACTGGGTTGCTTTGTCTTTTCTACCGCTTGAGCGATCACCATTGCGCGTTCCAGATGCTCCTCTTCGATGCTTGTTTCAAAGCCCAGCTTCTCACCTTCCATAAAGCTTTTCTGATAAGAGTGTAAAGTTTCAACATCGCCCATCAAAGCCAGAGCTGCAAGATAACGCAGGGAATAAGAAGCCAACCGAGGGACCACAGTTTTGTTTTCCCAAGGCAGGATTCTATATTGAGAGTGAAGCATCTTGCCAAGATCAACCTCAGTCATTGCCTTTTCTAAAGCTTTCTCGAGTGCACGACGTAAACATCCAACGCTTACCTTTTCTTCAAAAATTTCCACCCCCTTCACATCAAAACTCAATTCAAGAGCAATCAAGCCTCCAGAATTATAAGGGTCTATCGTTTGGCAAGCCGCCGCATGGATACCAGAAACCACCGCAATTGCACAATCAAATCGCGGATACCCCTTCTCAGCATTATAAAGAAACTGCACTTCACGATCTGGTAAATAATAGGTGGCCAAATGATCCCCTTTTCCCTCAATTTCCACCTTCCACCCCAAACTCTTTAAAAGCGCCGTTGCACTTTCCATCGTTAAGATTTCTTCATCAGAAAGAGAAAACTCTTTTTCCTCAGATAACGGCTTAATCATCGGCGTTTCTCCACTAGACGGCTCAAAAGCGACAGGTTGTTCAAGCACGCGGCTTAATTCTTTTGTCACTTGGCAATACAGTCTCACCCGCTTGAAAGTAGAGTAATACAATGCCCAAATAAACATCACGCACACAGCAGAAAGCAGCGTGAAAAGCGTCAAGCCCACACCCCACGAGAGTACAACAACAATATCCATCATTTTAATATCTATCATTTTCCCTGCCCCTTCATGCGCTGTTTTGTTGAGAAGCGGTTTTTCTCCGCTTCCAGATTGCTTGCTCCAACATATCGATCTTTTCTTTCAACAGAACCGTGAAAATGATACGAACCACAAAGGCAACAGGGATGAACAAAAAAATAAACCATGATATAAGCTGCATGATTAACGAGAGAGCTGCCACGACATCCCCTTCCCACTCCGCCAACTTCCACCCAAGCAACATGGGTACGAAGCGAAGAGCCATTCTTAAAGCTGCCACAATGAAAGCAATACAAAAGATGACTTTATAATTTTTGCGTGTCAGAAACGCTTCTTCAAGCGCAAAAGACCGTAATTCCTCATCCAATGATACATTTTTTCCATTGCCCCTCATTTTTTATCCCTCATTTGTTTCAATTTTCAAGCCATTTTCATGAACCGAAGCTTTCGTCCTCACAATGAATGAGGGTTCATCAATATCAAGCGCTTGTATCCCTCATCTTTTATAAAGACAATATCAAGGGTGCATTTTTTTTCCATCACCTTCAAACATCGCACGAATAGAAGGTCTCTCCTACAACGCATGAGAATATATAAAGACCAGTATTCATTTTCTGCCCTCCCTTCACGCGCTGTTTTGTTGAGAAGCGGTTTTTCTTCGCTGCCAGATTTCTTGATCCAACATATCGATCTTTTTTTTCAACAAACGCGTAAAGATGATACGGACCACAAAGGCAACAGGAATGAGTACAAAAATTAAATCTAATATAACCTGCACGATGCAAAAGAGAACTGTTATAACATCCCCTTCCCACCCCGCCAACTTCCACTCAAGCCACATGAGTAAGAAGAGAAGAGCCGTTCTTAAAGCTGCCACAATGAAAGCAATACAAAAGATGACTTTATAATTTTTGCTTGTCAAAAACGCTTCTTCAAGCGAAAAAGACCGTGGTTCTTTATCCAATGGTGAATTTTTTCCATTGCCCCTCATTTTTTATCCCTCATTTGTTTCAATTTCTAAGCCATTTTCATGAACCGAAGCTTTCGTCCTCACAATGAATGAGAGTTCATCAATATCAAGCGCTTGTATCCTTCATCTTTTATAAAGACAATATCAAGAGTGCATTTTTTTTCCATCACCTTCAAACATCGCACGAATAGAAGGTCTCTCCTACAACGCATGAGAATATATAAAGACCAGTATTCATTTTCTGCCCGCCCTTCACGCGCTGTTTTGTTGGTAAGCGGTTTTTCTTCGCTGCCAGATTTCTTGATCCAACTTATCGATCTTTTTTTTCAACAAACGCGTAAAGATGATACGGACCACAAAGGCAACAGGAATGAGCACAAAAAGAAGCATTGATATAAAACCCAATATTAATGTTAAAATGAACAGGATATAATTCGACCACTCTGTCAAATCCCACTCAAAAAATATAACGAGTGCCACTTTAAAAGCGGTAATAATGAAAGCAATGCAAAAGATGACTTTATAATTTTTGCTTGTCAAAAACGCTTCTTCAAGCGAAAAAGACCGTAACTCTTCATACAATGGTGCATTTTTTCCATTGCCCCTCATTTTTTATCCCTCATTTGTTTCAATTTTCAAGCCATTTTCATGAACCGAAGCTTTCGTCCTCACAATGGATGAGGGTTCATCAATATCAAGCGTTTGTATCCCTCATCTTTTATAAAGACAATATCAGGGGTGCTTTTTTTTCATCAACTTCAAACATCATGTTTTTATTTCCCCACAATATATTCTCTGCTGTCTTAAGGCTTCTCTTTTCTCGTCGATCAAATTTTCATAAAAATATCTTCTTCTATTGCACAAATTTGGGTCTCTGACTCTAAAATTCTAAGTGCTCTTTTTATTTTCAGGAAGATAAGCTGCTTTCCAAAGAAGAAGCAAACGAGTGCAAGAAAATCGTAACGAAGTTGCTTTGTCTTTATGACGATTTGAATCATCAACAACAAAACCGGCCCAAATTGATTTTTTCGATATTTTTTTCAAAGCCAAAACTTTCATCTTCCATAAAGCTTTTATGAGAAAGCTGCCAAATGTTAACATCAGCAAGCAATGTCAAAGCCCCAAGGGTGTGCAAGTAAAGAAGAAGCCACTTGAGAGATAGAACAATTTCCTTTCCCCAAGGTGGTGCCCCCATATTGAAAGCCCAAACACGCGGCCAAGATCACCCTCAGTCCCAGATCAACCTCAGTCATCGCCTTATCTCAAGCTTCCTCAAGCACACGACGTAAACGCCCTACGCTTACCTTTTCCTCAAAAATTTTCAATCTCTTTTCCTTAAAACCCACCCCTTTGCCTCAATGCCTCGTTGTCAATCTGGCACCCCCCCAAAATGATAAAGCCCCAAAATGATAAGGATTAATTATTTGGCAAGCCGCCGCATGAATACCAGCGTCTCTCACAATTCCATAACCAAATTGCACAAAACCTTTTTCATCCAGAGAGAGAGAAACTGTCCTTAGCGGTCTCGTAAATAAATAACGGTCTCGTAAATAAATAGATATCTCTCTTTTCTTTCAATTTCCCCCCTCCACCCCAAGCTCTTTAAAAGCACTATTACACTTTCCATAGAGCAAAACGTCTTGATCAAAAACTTAAGCTTTTGGCGCGTCTTCTCTATGCGTCTTGCCTCTCCACCTGCAAGAAAATGGGCTCTTCTTCCCCAAACACCAGAATATCTTTTGCTTCAAGTATCGATTTTTCGCTCTCAATATCGCTTGGTAAGACAGATTTTTATGCTTGATAAAAGAAAATAAGTTACAAGATTTTCACTCTTTAAGAAAACACCAACAGCAAGTAAAATCCAAGAGCAGCCCCTCTTCACTTTCCCCTTAAAAGCTCACAAGAATCCCCACTCAAGCAAGAATCCCCACTCAAGCAAGAGCACCTCTCAAGCAAAAGCACCTCTCAAGCAAAAGCACCAATTCTTTAAAAAACACGACACAAATATAAAAAAGCATAAAACGAGAAGTACACCCATGCACCTTAATGAACAAGTCAAAAGCAAGGCTCAACAAAAGCCTCTCTTCACTTTTTCCCCTCGCTCATTTTCCCCTCGCTCATTTTCCCCTCGCTCACTTTCCCTCGCTCACTTTCCCTCGCTCACTTTCCCTCGCTCACTTTCCCTCGCTCACTTTCCCTCGCTCACTTTCCCTCGCTCACTTTCCCTCGCTCACTTTCCCTCGCTCATTTTTCTCTCGCTCACTTTCCCTCGCTCACTTTCCCCTCGCTCACTTTCCCTCGCTCATTTTTCTCTCGCTCACTTTCCCTCGCTCATTTTCCCCTCGCTCACTTTCCCCTCGCTCACTTTCCCTTCGCTCACTTTCCCCTCGCTCACATCGTATAATATGACGGGAGCTCCTTTCTGCTCAACCTCTTCTTCTAATTGCCGTATCATTTTGTTCAACTGACGGGTCACGATAAAACGCATAATAAAAACAATCGGTAAGAATAAAAAAGTACAGGCAAGCATCCATGCTAGTGGCTCGAATACGACAAGAGAAACAAAGTCCTCCCCTCTCCATATCTTAACGACAGCAGTTATAACTATTGGAGCAGTCACTATAACCGTAGAAAGATAGAATATTTTTTTATAGTCTTGCCAAACAAGAGAAAGCTGTTTTTTATCAAACATTCTGCTGCTTTTTTATTTTGGGGAGATCTGTTTTAAGGCAATATCGCGTTCACTCAGCACGCATTTCAGTTCCTTTTTCACGCGGCAATACAACCGCGCACGCTTGATAAACAGGTAATAAATGACAACGATTGGCACCCATATTAAAACACTTAAGAGCGTAAAGAACAGGAAAGAAATGGCTATTAATGTTATAAGACTACTCGTCATTTTGTCCCCCTTCCACATTCTGCATACGCATTGCCTGATCGCGTTGTTGTATCGCTTCTTCCAATTGTTGAAGTATTTTGTTCAATTTTCTCGTTAACTTTATGCACATGATCCCAATGATCGGAAAAAAGAGAAGAACCCCTAACCATATAAGGCTCAACAGCTGCATGATAAAGGCAACATTATCATTTTTCCACCATACAAAATTTGCGATAGAGAAAGCAGATTGCAAAACAGAAAAGAGAATAAGGATAAAAAAGATTATTTTACATTCTTTTGAATAAAAAGGCAGAGATTCTTTGAAGTTAAGAAAGCGCATTTTCGCATCAAGGGTCTTATGGGCGAGATTGTGTCTTTTCATTTCTCCCCGATCATTGCGCAATTGTTGTATGGCTTGCTTTTGTTGCGTCGTACTCTTTTTCAAGCCTTGAGCGAGTTTAAAAGATAACCTGATATATTTGATCAACAGGTAAGGAAGCCTAACAATGACCATAACCATTAAAATGGCAATGACGATGCCCCCTAAAAAAGCTAAATGTTGCATCATAATGCTCCCTTTTTTTCCCTATCGTATTGATGTGAAATCATCATTTTTATTCTCTTCTCAAGCAAATGTTTCTAATTCCTTTACTGTTTCTTGCACGCCATACTGAAGGAAACTATGGAGAATTAAAATGACAGGTAAAGAAACAACAATACATGCCCAGACCCAAAACAGCAGTTTCATGACAAAATCAATAATGTGAAGCACTATAGGCGCGTAATTGTGCAAAAAAACCGCAGATTTTGGAAGAAAAGCTGAAAAAACGACAAAACCTGTGCAAAGTGCAACCATAACGAAGGCGATAGAAAAGATCATAAAATAATCTTTTTTTGAGAGAAGCAAAGATTCTTGAAAAGAAAAGGCACGCAACTGTGTTGTAAGAACTGTCCTCTGTCCTCTACCCTCTACCTGATAATGCCCTAAATTCTGCGCTGCACCCTTTTTTAATTTTCGCTGCGTCACCAATAACAAGATTGTCCGTTTTATCAACGAATAATAAAGTGCAACGATTGTCACCACGGTAGAAAGGAATACCATAAAAATTGCAGAACAAATAAAAATTGTCGTCCCTACGGCAGTCAACATTCCAATGATTAAAGAAGCGGTCACTTTCCCCCCTATTGTCTTCTGTTAAGAGATTGGTTGTCTAGCTGTTGCTGCTCTGGCAAGGTTTCCCATTGTAGCATCATTTCCTTCACATCCCGTTTAAATACGGCGTTAAAGACAAAAAAGAGCGGACAAAAACCAAAAAGAACGCCAAAAATCATTTGCGGTAAGAGACATAAAAAAGCCCAAACACTATTCCACCCCGCATCAAGAACATGCTGAATTATAGGATTTTGGAAAGGGTGTTTAAGACTTTCCTGAAGTCTTTCCTGAAGACTTTCTTGTTTCATTTGTCCCAGTGCTTGGAGCTGTTCTTTGGATATAACGTGAAAAAATTCCAAAGGATCCATATAGGCAGACGCGGAAAAAAGCACCAACAAGAGGATAGCCAAACAACAAATGATGATATAATCGCTTGTTGAAAGCATCATCCATTTTTTGAAAGTTGCCGATTGATTCAACACTGGCTGTGATACAAAAGCCTTATCTCCCTTATGGGCAAATTGGTGTTGTGATTTATCTTCGATCATACGGATACTCCCCCACTTCTAAAATTCCCACTCTTCAATATTTGATAGCACGCCACCAGCGCGGTAAATTCGCTTAGCACCCTTCTCAGAGTAATGCAAGCACTATAAATCCCCTCTACGTATTTTATTCATTTGCCCTATACGCGCTTATACATGAAGCACTATACGTGAGGCGCTTACAAGCCAAAACACCCCTTTCCCCAAGGTGGTGCCCCCATATTGAAAGCCAAGCACGCTGCCAAGATCACCCTCAGTCCCAGATCAACCTCAGTCATTGCCTCATCTAAAGCTTCCTCAAGCACACGACGTAAACGCCCTACGCTTACCTTTTCCTCAAAAATTTTCAATCTCTTTTCCTTAAAACCCACCCCTTTGCCTCAATGCCTCGTTGTCAATCTGGCCCCCCCAAAATGATAAAGCCCCAAAATGATAAGGATTAATTATTTGGCAAGCCGCCGCATGAATACCAGCGTCTCTCACAATTCCATAACCAAATTGCACAAAACCTTTTTCATCCAGAGAGAGAGAGAAACTGTCCTTAGCGGTCTCGTAAATAAATAGATGTCCCTCTTTTCTTTCAATTTTCCCCCTCCACCCCAAGCTCTTTAAAAGCACTATTACACTTTCCATGGAGCAAAACGTCTTGATCAAAAACTTAAAGCTTTTGGCGCGTCTTCTTTATGCGTCTTACCTCTCCACCTGCAAAAAAATGGGCTCTTCTTCCCCAAACACCAGAATATCTTTTGCTTTAAGTATAGATTTTTCGCTCTCAATATCGCTTGGTAAAACACATTTTTATGCTTGATAAAAAGACAATAAGTTACAAGATTTTCTCTCTTTAAGAAAACACCAACAGCAAGTAAAATCCAAGAGCAGCCCCTCTTCACTTTCCCCTTAAAAGCTCACAAGAATCCCACTCAAACAAAAGTACCACTCAAGCAAGAGCACCTCTCAAGCAAAAGCACCAATTCTTTAAAAAACACGACACAAATATAAAAAAGCATAAAACGAGAAGTACACCCATGCACCTTAATGAACAAGTCAAAAGCAAGGCTCAACAAAAGCCTCTCTTCACTTTTTCCCCTCGCTCACTTTCCCTCGCTCACTTTCCCCTCGCTCACATCGTATAATATGACGGGAGCTCCTTTCTGCTCAACCTCTTCTTCTAATTGCCGTATCATTTTGTTCAACTGACGGGTCACGATAAAACGCATAATAAAAACAATCGGTAAGAATAAAAAAACACAGGCAAGCATCCATGCTAGTGGCTCGAATACGACAAGAGAAACAAAGTCCTGCCCTCTCCATATTTTAACGACAACAGTTATAACTATTGGAGCAGTCGCCATGACCGTAGAAAGATAGAATATTTTTTTATAGTCTTGCCAAACAAGAGAAAGCTGTTTTTTATCAAACATTCTGCTGCTTTTTTATTTTTGGGAGATCTGTTTTAAGGCAATATCGCGTTCATTCAGCACGCATTTCAGTTCCTTTTTCACGCGACAATAAAGCCTCGCACGCTTGATAAACAAGTAACAAATTGTCCAAACTGGCACCCACAATAAAATATTTACGATCATATATAACAGGAAAGAAATGGCTATTAATGTTATAAGACTACCCGTCATTTTATCCTCCACGCCCATTCTGCATACGAATTGCCTGATCGCGTTGTTTTATTGCTTCTTCCAATTGTGGAAGTATTTTGTTCAATTTTCTTGTTAACTTTATGCACATCACCCAAATGATCGGAAAAAAGAAAAGAAATCCAATCCATAGAGAAGCGTTCAACAGTGACATGATCCCGCTGATCATATCACTCTTCCACCATACCAAATTTGCGATAGAGCAAGCAGCCCGCAAAACAGAAAAGAGGACAAAGATAAAAAAGATTATTTTACATTCTTTTGAAGAAAGAGGCAGAGATTCTTTGAAGTTAAGAAAGCGCATTTTCGCATCAAGGGTCTTATGCACAAGATTGTGTCTTTTCATTTCTCCCTGATCATTGCGCAATTGTTGTATGGCTTGTTTTTGTTGCATCGTACTCTTTTTCAAGTCTTGAGCGATTTTAAAAGATAACCTCATATGCTTGATCAACAGGTAAGGAAGCCTGACCATAACTATAGCCATTAAAATGGCAATGATGGTGATCCCTAAAACAGCCAAACATTTTATAACAATAGTCACTTTTCCCCCCTATCGCATTGATATGAAATCATCATTTTTATCCTCTGCTCAAACAAATGTTTCTAACCTCTTCATTGTTTTTTCCACGCCATACTGAAGGAAACTATGGAGAATTAAAATGACAGGTAAAAAAACAATAATCCATAGCCAGAACCACAACAGCAGCTGCATGACAAACATGCCAACCGTAAACAATAGAACCATATAACCGTGTAAAACAATCGCAGATTTTATAAGAAAAGAAAAAAAAGCTATCAAACCTGTAAGAGATACAATCACAATGAAGGCTAGAAAAAAGATGATAAAATAATCTTTTCTTGAAAGTTCCAAAGATTCTTTAAAAGAAAGGGGGCTTAATTCTATTGCACAAACTGTATTCTGTCCTTTCCCTCCTGCCTGATTATGCCCCAAATTCTGCGCTGCACCCTTTTTTAATTTGCGCCGCATCCAAAACAACAATATTGTCCGTTTTATCAACGAATAATAAAGTGCAAAGATTGTCATGACGGTAGAAAACAGTATCATGATCTCCCCGAGAAACATGAAAGCACCCAACCCTCCTGTGATCAACATTCCAAAACTCCTTACAAAAGAATTAGCCTCTCGTTTCCCTATTGTGTTCTGTTGAGAGATTGGTTGTCTAACTGTTGCTGCTCTGGCAATGTATCCCACAGCTTCATCATTTCCTTGACATCCCGTTTAGAGATGGCGTTAAAGACAAAAAAGAATGGAAAGAACAGCACAAGACAAAACCAAATCATTTGCGGTAAGAAACATAAACAAGCCCAAACACCATTCCATCCTACGTTACGCAAAAACAAGACAGCAGGATTATTTTCAAAAGGCTGTTTCAAAATCTCCTTAGTCATTTTTCGAAGATCTCCTTGTTCCATTTTCTCCAGTGCTTGAAACTGTTCTTTAGATATAATGTGAAAAAACTCCAAAGGGCTCATATAGACAGTCGCGGCAAAAAGCACCAACAAGGGGATAGCCCAACACAAAATGATGACGTAATCTCTTCTTGAGAGAGCCGTCCATTTTTTAAAAACTGCAGACTGATTCACCCCTGGCTGTGATGCAAAAGCCGTATTTCTCTCATGGATAGATTGGTGTTGTGATTTATCTTCGATCATATGGATATTTTCTCACTTCTAAAATGCCCACTCACTCTTTGAAAACATGCAACCAGAAAAACCGATTTATCGAGCACTCTTTTCACCATGAAACCCGTGCTATAGGACTTTTTAAGTCTATTTTTTTAAATTCCCTATACGCGACAACATACAATCTCTCAGGCTTACAAGCACAAACGCTATTGTGTCTCCTTATCTATGACCCACACCTTAAAAGACAATGTTTCACAAAACTCAACAAGCAAAAATATTCAATCTAAAAAATATATGATGTGTAAAATTTTACTAATAACATACTGATTTATAACAATTTATTATTTAGCACCTTAAATGAGAACCCTAAATAGCATAGGATTGTCTTATTCCAAACCTGTTCCATATTGGGCCAATCCAAACCATGTCTCTTGCGCGTTACAAGCAGAAAGAGCCATATAGAGTAAAATATTAAGAAAGGATGATAAATGCCTCTAAGGAAGCGTCTCAAATGCCAAGGGCTGTCGCAAAAATGAGAGCTGGCAAAATGTGTGATGCTATGGACTTTCTTCTTTACAAGCGTAAAAATGGAAGTTTTCAATAGATTTTATAGTATTCAAACTTTATATGGATTTCATTGGGGGACTTTATCGTTATACCCTTCATGAGCACCCTTGCGAAATGGTCAAAAGAAAGCCCTAAGACATGGCTCTTTAAAAAGCAACACAACACAAAGTCGAACAAGCAACCGATTATCCAGTATGAAAAGCGCGCGACAAACAACCTTAATCCTCATTTGAAAGCTTCTTAATTAAAAAGGCTTCATTAAAGATGAAATATCTCACAGCCCCCACATTTATAAAGCCCCTACATTCATCAAGGCATCTCCCATAAAAGCATCTTTTTATAAAGGCATTTTCTTCTTATAAAAACAGCTTCTTTCGATAATGCATCCTTTCCTTTAAACGACATCCCCTCGTCTTATGATGAGATCCATTAAAACGGAAAATTTTATACTCTATAAAGGATACTTATAAAGGAAATACCAAACCAAATAGCGAGATCATTCACAGTTTATTTTAAGCCGATAAACGATATTTTATTTGAAAACATAGAGCATCTTATGCTATTATAATAGGATACGGAGGTTTGCTTTTTGCCGCTCTCTGCCACTCAAAAGAAGACAACATATCTCTTATAAAGGATAAAAATATGCTTAACAGCGTGATGTATATCAAATATCTTGGGAAAGCGCCCACCAACAAAAAAATAAGAGAACCCAAATAACAAGCTCCCAACTTAAGAAAACAATGACTTTTCAAAGGTGGAATTGAAAAGTTTCCACAAAGCGCTCGTGAAAAAAGAGACAAATAATCCCATTAGAAAAAACTTCCCATTAGAAAGACGATGACATGCCCTTGAAACACCATTCTTATTTTTTCATTCACATTTGACAAAAATTTTCCTTCAATCTCTCAAGAACAGTTAAGAAATATTTAAAAAGCAAATAATTCGCTATCCATGAAAAAATAAGCATGACAGGGGCGGAAGATAAGACTGATAGGGATAAGATAAAAAAGATGATTTTTTCGCCCCACACCGTTGCTTTTCTTTGCATTTAAAACGCCTTTAGTATCGTTTGTTTTTTGATCTGCAACGGCTGATATTTCCCAGTATTTGCTCACTCCCCCCCCCCAGTATTTTCCTCCTTTTAAGTATTTTCTCCCTCTTAAGTATTTTCCCCCTCTTAAGTATTTGCTCCCCCCAATATTTGCGCCAAGTGCTTTTTACATCACTGTCCCCCATCAACAGACAGTTTCTTTTTCATTCAAATGGTTAAGTTCATGAAAATACGTAAAAAACGCGGTAGACCGAAAATAACAGGAAAGCGAGAGCCCAAAGGCCGTATTTCACGTGCCCAAAGCTCCAGCGAATCTGCGCTTCAATCTGCGATTGAAATGCGTGCAAAACACTTTGGTTTAAGCCTCGAAGAAGCGAAAAATCCGCTTGTTGGGACCTATATTGGGCGTCTTTGTTTGCTTGGCTATAAAGAGGCTTCATCAGGCATCAGTAAAGAGCAATATGACACGGCACAACAATACTTGCAAATTAGAAACGACTATTTATGTGCAAAAGGTTTACCAAACGGTTATTACGATGGTTTTACACACAGCGCATCAGATGAGAAAGCAAAAAAGCAATGGGTCCAAAGAGCAACGGAACACTATGAAGATATGCAAGAAGCGATTAAAGAAGCACAATATCTACATCGTCAACACAACTTTCATGCGGCATTACACTATCTTGTTATAGAAGATCAACCGCTGCCTAATCTTGTTGGTTCGTTGCGTATTATTCTTGATGCCCTTTATAAACATTTTGACAGTTCTACCCCAAAGAGCCTTTGCTAAAACACCCATTGTTTCTTCTCCTTCACACAGGATAAAGATTCTCCCCCTCCTTTTATAACATGCCTCTTTATAACCAGCTCCTTTATAAAGTCCCCTTTTGGCAGAGTGCACTTGAGATCCACTGAGCTTGCCCTTTCATAGAATTTCATGGAATTAACAAGCTTAAAGCGCACAACAAACAAGCTTTAAAATATCCACCACGCCCTTAAAAAAATACTTCAACCTGTCAAAGAGACTTAACCTTAATCTACCCATGGCCTCACTTAACCATGCCTCAAAGGACAATAATTCACGGCATATTCACGGCATGGGCAGGATAAATATTTTGCCCCTCTTTAAAACAGCAACATTCTCCCCTCTACCCCCATTGTAACAAACCACCCTCATCATAAACTTCGCCCAATATCGCGACATCCTTAGCTTTTAAGACAATTCATTATCGTCATTTTACGTCTTTTCTTGTACAATTCTATATGGCTTTCCTGATCTTATGACGGACAAACGCTATGGCTTTTATTTCAGCATAATCTGGGTTTCTCATTCAAAATAAATAATGATAAAATATCCACTATAAATCAATAGCTTATCATTAAAACAACCCATAGTTTCTTTACACAATTAAAAGCATCATCCCTTAAAGGAAAGAAAAAGCCCCTACCAACAATCTCCTCCCTCATCAACAACTGCACCGATAACCCTCCACCCATCACACCACCGCTAATACGACAGCCAGCACAACCCCAATCGCCCCCACAAATCGCCAACACCTAAAGCTTTGCCCCGCAACACCATCCAACCACCACCTTCCCAATTTCATCAATAAAATACCACGGATTTCAAAACCACAATTCTCCCTTCATCTTGTCCACGCCTTTCTCAAAGGAGAAAATGTTTTTTGCCACATCAAAAACTTTTCCATTAAAACAAGATATTTTGCTGCATAGCTAATGAATGAGCTTTTTTCTGTAGATTTTTTTCCACGATAAAAAAGGAAAAATAATCGTTTTGCGGTTGACAGAATATGAAAAATCGTATTTAATGACAGGTGCGGTAAGGGGTTTTCTGCGTCCAGATTTCATCATAAAATTTTCGCATTATTATAGACTATTATAAGTTATTATAGACTGTTATAAACAGTGTGTTTCGCGACAATGTTTAAAACTTTACGGTTTGAAGGTATCTTTCGTCTTTTTCTGACTGTTTTCTTTTGCATCACCCAATTTGCATCACCAACAGCCCCATAATTTTGAGATTTTCAAAACAAGCCGTATTCACTACGGGCTCCCAACAGAACGCCCTAATAATCCCCCCATAAAATACCAATATCATACATCACAGCAATGATGAGCAATACACGCATAAAAATATGAAAACGGCATCATTATGCTCTCATCGCCTCACCTTTCAAGATGCAAAGGCTTTTTTTCAAAACATTGTTTAGCCAGAATTGAAGAAGATAATATCACCTATCGATCATCAGCATGGAGGCTAAGATTATGAAGCCACAAGATTCTCCCCCACCTCATTCCTCACAAACACCAGAAGGCGCAAGCGCACCTGAAGGGGCGCATGCAAATGCATCATTAGACACTCTTGCTGCACATTTAGAACGGCTTAACATCGAAAAAATAAAAAACACTCCTTTCAACCGTGCCGAGTTAAAAGATATTGTTGCTGGTTTAGAACAACATAATGCCGATGGCAGTTGGATCAAAAATTATTATGACATTTTAGATCTTTACATGATGCCAGCCTTGGTAGATCAAGCAAATCGTAAATATCCAGAGATGAATCTTAAACTTGCAATGACACCTGACGACTTTGCACTCTCACTAAAAGAAACGCTCGAAAAGGGCATAAAATCTTCTAGGCTGATCGTTAACGCAAAAGATAGGGGAATTCATTTTGCTGTCATTGATCATCAAACCATAGGGGACAAGACATCTCTGATATTTTTAGAACCTACCTCACTGCGTGACACACTCCCCGCCTTACTGGCATTAAGAACGCGACAATCCATTGAACATCACCAATTGCCTAACATTCATTTTACCACGGCAGAAATGGATATTCAGCGAAGCTCTTCTGAATGTGGGATGTTCAGCTTAAGCCTTGCCAAAAAGCTTCATCTTGAATCTGATAAATTAGCAAGATTGCACAAAGATAATGTTAAGGGTGCATTATGTGAACAAAATTCATCTTTATCTGCTGAAAAGTTAGATTCCTATCTTCCAACCACTTTTTATAAACACACACAAGGAAGAAGACGTCTAGAACACTATTTAAAAGCCAATCCGGATGCTGAACATGAAACAGTAAACAAAAAAGGTGAAACCCTGAGGGAGAGATTTGAAAAAAACTTAAGAACAACAGAAGGAAAAACTGTTTCTGTTTCCTCCCACCAAAAAAGGCTCACTGAATACAAATCTTTATCGATGTAATTGAGGCTTTTTCCATATTCCTATTCATCAAAGAACGAAGAGAGGCTGCTTTACAGCTAAGATTTCTCTAAGCAAACCAGCTTTTGCGCTCATAAAACAAAAATAGCAAACAACTTTCCTCTTAAAGAAAAAGCACCATTGTCCTATAAAAACCATCCCCTCTTAAAATTGTATCAAAATTCCAAAGCTCTTGTTAGCCCAAAGCTCTTTGTAATAATGAGACTATTTGGATAAGCAAAACGCTTGATACATAAAATATTTAATGCTTTCGTCTTCAGTAAAAGCATATGTCTTGTTTTTCTGAGAGTATCCACTTCGTATCTCAAACACCCCCACATCAATGCCATACGACCAAACAACCGCAATAGACCACACTTATCGTGCATCAACCAAACAACCGCCCGCACGAAGAAAGCTCCATCAAAAACACCAAGACAAGGTCTTAAAATCAACAACCTCTCTTAACGGAAAACGCCTGCCCAACCATTACCCCTCTTTGCCCAACCATTACCCCTCTTGCCCAACCATTATCCCTCTTTGCCAACCATTATCCCTCTTTGCCAACCATTACCCCTCTTTGCCAACCATTACCCCTCTTGCCCAACCATTACCCCTCTTGCCCAACTATTACCCCTCTTGCCCAACTATTATCCCTCTTGCCCAACTATTTACCCCTCTTGCCCAACTATTATCCCTCTTTGCCAACCATTACCCCACTTGCCCAACTATTTACCCCTCTTTGCCAACCATTACCCCTCTTTGCCAACCATTACCCCTCTTGCCCAACCATTACCCCTCTTGCCCAACTATTATCCCTCTTGCCCAACTATTTACCCCACTTGCCCAACCATTACCCCTCTTTGCCAACCATTACCCCTCTTTGCCAACCATTATCCCTCTTACCCAACCATTATCCCTCTTGCCCAACTATTTACCCCTCTTTGCCAACCATTTACCCCTCTTACCCAACTATTTACCCCTCTTGCCCAACTATTTACCCCTCTTGCCCAACCATTACCCCTCTTTGCCCAACCATTATCTCACTTGCCCAACCATTACCCCTCTTAGCCAACCATTATCCCCATTCCCTAAGATGTCACAACCAACCTTTTGATTTCATAAAAGTTTCACATCTCTTCTGTTTTTGAAGCGTGAAAAATTTCATTTTTAATCTGTCAACCAGCCTCACGTTACCGTGAGGCTTTATTTTATGGAGAAGCAAATGAGAAAAATATCTAAAGCAGGGCTTGCACTCATTAAACAATGGGAAGGATTGCGTTTACATGCCTATAAAGATGCCATCGGGGTGTGGACAATCGGCTATGGTCATACCAACACGGCTGGCAAACCGTTCGTTCACAAGGGCATGATCATTACTGAAAAACAAGCAGAAGAAGTTCTTTCTCAAGATTTAAGACAATTTGAGAATACCGTTGAAAAACATGTGCGGGTTTCCTTAACGGATGAACAATTCGCCGCGCTCGTATCGTTTTGCTATAATATAGGAACATCGGCTTTTTGTAATTCGACCCTGCTCAAAAAACTCAATAATGGCGAATATGAAGCCGTCCCTGCTGAGTTACAAAAGTGGACTAAAGCAGGAGGAAAACGTCTTCACGGTTTAGTGCACCGTCGTGCAGCAGAATCGGGATTATGGGCAAAAGGGGCTTATGTTTCTCCCAACTACCAAACCGTAGAAACGCAAACACCCATGGGATTTTTCAAAGCAGAAGCGCTTACACCGATTATTGGTTCTTTTTCTGGACTTTGGGGCTTATTGGCAGGCAATGGTCCCATCCAATGGGCATTGGCAACCATTATGGTTTTAGCCGCCTGCGTTGGCATTTTCTTTGTGGCAAAACGGTTTCGGGAGCAGCGCTTATGATGTGGTGGTTGAAAAAAAATCTGATGATAACAGGAGCGGCTCTGACCGCTTTTTTTATCGCTTTAGCAAAAGCTTTCACTCTTGGAAAGAAGGTTGAACAACAAAAGCAAATAGAAAAAACGCTAAAGTCATCAACAACACGGCTAGAGGTGGAAAATGAAATTAATCAAAAAAGTGATGCTGATGTACGCGCTGCTCTTACTCACTGGTTGCGCGATAAAAACAATCAATGAGCCTTTTTCTTGCGTTGGTTGGATGCCCATTTATTTAGACAAAAAAGATCTCAATATCATCAGTTCAAATCTCGCAAGAGATATTTTAAAGCATAACAAACAAGGGGAAGGCTTGTGTGGGTGGAAACATGGCTAGAAAAAAAACAGAGCTTACAGAAAAGGAAAAAGAAATCCTACAAGAAATCATCACAACGTATAAAAGTGTAAAAATGATGTCACGCTATACGAAGTGGATTATATTCATCATTTTCTTATTAGCACTTGATTTTTCACGGATCATAGATGTGCTGGGAAGTATTTTTACACAAAAATCGAATATTCAGCTCTAAAATAAATAAAAAACGTGAGACGTGTTAAATCTTTTTTTAAAATATAAAAAGCCATTCGTTATTTTTTGAAAACACGGAGATTTTATTGATGATTTTTTCACGTCTCACGAGAAATTTTTACACGCCTCACAAACGTCGTGCTCTTCACAAACGCTTTCATGAAATGAATTTAAGGGCATGAAGAGAGATTTTTAACCAACGCGTAAGTCAGCAACTTTGGTAACATAAGAAAAGGATCATACCAACGTACATTTTTTTAATAAACTATTGATATCCAAATGATTTTATACTCTTCATAAATAGCATTGCCAAGAATTTGTATTAAAAGACATTTCTTTTAAAGAAGCGCATAAACAAGCAATGTAATGGTAGCCTTACATAAAACTTCTCATCTTTACGTTGAATAAAAAAGCAAGCCGGCTCCTCCCACCCTCCCAATGCCCTGCCTCTCAATTTCCACCCTCCCAATTCCCTGCCTCCCACCAATGCCCTGCCTCTCAATGCCCTGCCTCTCAATGCCCTGCCTCCCAATGCCCTGCCTCTCAATGCCCTGCCTCTCAATGCCCTGCCTCCCAATGCCCTGCCTCCCAATGCCCTGCCTCCCAATGCCCTGCCTCCCAATGCCCTGCCTCCCAATGCCCTTATGTTCTATGCATAAAGGTCAAGTTGAAGAGAATATATGGAAAATCCTTGGTTCGAAAATATGAAAAGAAGGCATGAGGCTACAACAGAATTTCGCGTGCCTTTATCATCAGAAGCATTAAAAATTCTAAAACAAGCGCGCCTACTGTCTCGTAATGATTTTTTTCGGCTACCTGTCATGGTCCCCTTAGCTCAAAAATTGCTCCCCACTCAAGAATTTTCTGTCACAATATAGGCAACAAACAGAACTTGAGTATAACAACATGGGTTTGGCTCCAATTTAGGTGATGAGCTTACCGAAAAAAAGATGAGAGCAAGGCGAAAAATTAGCTTTTATCTTTAAGCTTCTCAAATGGAGCAGTCTCCCCATTTCAGAGATCAACGAAACAGAGAGATGCTTATTCTCCTATGCAAAAGCTTGAAATACCAGCATCTTATTCATAAAAAAACAACCCAGCCCCATCATGCTCTTTTCAACTCTGTCTTTCCAACGCTCAATAGGTACTAACTCTTAGCTACTGACTCTTCTTAGCTACTGACTTTTAATGATTGCGTTGGTTCATAAAACCGTAGTGACCTCTCACCTTATGAAGCACAAACACAGGATTTTTTAACGGTGCATACATAAACCTAAAATGAAAAAATAGAACTGCATTAGGAATAAATGACTATAAATCAAAGAGTTATATTTTTATTAGCACAATATTTTCAAAGGAAACCACGATCCCCACACAATAGAAACATTTCATAAAAACAAGAGAAAAAGCTATGGATTAAGAGTGAGCTTCATTCACAATGACGGTAGATCAACCAGAGGAGAGTAGAACAATCCTATAAGATAAAGAAACTGTCATAAAAGGAAAATTCGTATGAACAAAAGAAATATATAAAAAAACGGGCACAGAAGACCCGTTTCTTTATTACTTCTATGGAATAAGAGCTTAGAAATCCATTCCGCCCATTCCACCCATTCCGCCAGCAGGCATCGGAGGCATTGGTGTATCTTTCTTTGGAACTTCAGCAACCATTGCTTCTGTTGTGATCAGAAGGCTCGCAATTGAAGCCGCATTCTGAAGAGCAGAACGCACAAACTTTCACAGGATCAACAATTCTTGAAAGCAATCAAATCACCAAATTCACCGGCTGAAAAACATGAAAAAGCATAAAAAAAAACGGGCACAGAAGACCCGTTTCTTTATTACTTCTATGGAATAAGAGCTTAGAAATCCATTCCGCCCATTCCACCCATTCCACCAGCAGGCATCGGAGGCATTGGTGTATCTTTCTTTGGAACTTCAGCAACCTTTGCTTCTGTTGTGATCAGAAGGCTCGCAATTGAAGCCGCATTCTGAAGAGCAGAACGCAAAAACTTTCACAGGATCAACAATTCTTGAAAGCAATCAAATCACCAAATTCACCGGTTGAAAAACATGAAAAAGCATAAAAAAAACGGGCACAGAAGACCCGTTTCTTTATTATTTCTATGGAAAAGAGCTTAGAAATCCATTCCGCCCATTCCACCCATTCCACCAGCAGGCATCGGAGGCATTGGTGTATCTTTCTTTGGAACTTCAGCAACCATTGCTTCTGTTGTAATCAGCAGGCTCGCAATTGAAGCCGCATTCTGAAGAGCAGAACGCACAACTTTCACTGGATCAACAATTCCCAAAGCAATCAAATCACCAAATTCACCCGTAGCGGTATTGTAACCATAAGTGTCAGCATTGTTTTCCAGCACTTTGCCCACAATAATCGCGGCTTCTTCACCAGCATTGCTTGCAATCTGACGCGCTGGTGCTTGTAGAGCACGACGAACGATACTAATACCAGCTTCTTGGTCAGGATTACTTCCCTTAACGGTCAACGCATTTGCTGCACGCAACAATGCGGTACCACCACCAGCAACAATACCTTCTTCAACAGCAGCACGTGTTGCATTCAAAGCATCATCAACACGGTCTTTCTTTTCTTTCACTTCAACTTCTGTTGCACCACCAACACGGATAACAGCAACACCACCAGCGAGTTTAGCAAGTCTTTCTTGCAATTTTTCACGGTCATAGTCAGAAGTTGTTTCTTCGATCTGAGCCTTGATTTGATTGACGCGAGCAGTAATTTCGCTCTTTTGTCCAGCACCATCAATAATGGTGGTGTTTTCTTTAGAAATATTGACTTTCTTTGCACGTCCAAGCATATCCAAAGTGACATTTTCAAGTTTAATGCCCACATCTTCAGAAATAACCTGTCCAGATGTCAAGATTGCGATATCCTCTAACATTGCTTTACGACGATCACCAAATCCAGGTGCTTTTACAGCAGCAATTTTTAAACCACCACGCAACTTGTTGACCACGAGCGTTGCCAAAGCTTCACCTTCCACATCTTCAGCAATAATGAGAAGTGGTTTTCCAGACTGAACAACAGCTTCAAGAACAGGAAGAAGAGATTGCAAATTAGACAATTTCTTTTCATGAATGAGAATGTAAGGATCATCAAGATCAGCGACCATTTTCTCAGCATTTGTGACAAAATAAGGGGAAAGATACCCACGGTCAAATTGCATTCCTTCAACGACTTCTAATTCCGTTTCAGCGGTTTTAGCTTCTTCCACGGTAATGACGCCTTCATTGCCCACTTTTTCCATAGCATCAGCGATCATTTTACCGATTTCAGCAGCGCCATTAGCGGAAATGGTTCCCACCTGTGCAATTTCTGCTGAAGTTTGGATTTTTTTTGCTTTTTTGAAGAGGTTTGCCACAACTTCTTCAACAGCAGCATCAATCCCGCGTTTAAGATCCATTGGGTTCATGCCCGCAGCAACAGCTTTAACACCTTCTTGCACAATAGCTTGTCCTAAAACAGTTGCTGTTGTTGTTCCATCACCAGCGATATCATTGGTTTTAGAAGCAACCTCGCGCAACATTTGTGCACCCATATTTTCGAACTTATCTTCAAGTTCAATTTCCTTTGCAACGGATACACCATCTTTTGTGATGCGAGGCGCACCGAATGATTTATCAATCACCACATTACGACCTTTAGGGCCGAGTGTCACCTTAACAGCATTAGCAAGGATGTCGACACCGCGCAACAAACGCTCACGCGCTTCACGGCCAAATTTGACTTCTTTAGCAGCCATTTAATTTCTCCTTGGAGTTTTCTCAAAATAGTACACAATGAAAAATTAAGTGCTTCAATTAGCCCATAATTCCCATAATGTCAGATTCTTTCATGATGAGGAGGTCTTCCCCATTAATCTTGACTTCAGTCCCAGACCATTTTCCAAAGAGGATACGGTCTCCTGTTTTAACCTCTAAAGGCACACGCTTGCCGTTATCATCGAGAGCGCCATTGCCAACAGCAATTACTTCGCCTTCTTGGGGTTTTTCTTTTGCTGTATCAGGGATGATAATCCCACCAGCCGTTTTATTTTCAGATTCAACCCGACGGACAACGACACGGTCGTGAAGTGGGCGGAATTGTATATTAGCCATGTTTTAAATCCTTAAAACTGAACATAATTGCATTAATCTTAAAAGTTCTTGCTAGCACTCATAGCTTGAGAGTGCTAGTATGAGTTAGATATAAAATCGGCATCTCTCAATGTCAAGAATAGCCTAAAAATAATTTCTCTAAATGAAGCTTCAAAGTCTTGCCTCTTATTGCACTTTCGCGTTATCTATCTTTTTTAAGAACCCGTGAACAAAAAAGGATCTTATCATGGTTGAAACACGTCAGGAAACGGATAGCTTTGGAACAATTTCGGTACGTCAAGATCGTTATTGGGGCGCACAAACTGAACGTTCTCTGCATAATTTTAATATTGGCAGTGAAAAGCAGCCTCTTGCCATCATCTATGCCTTAGTTCTTGTCAAAAAAGCTGCAGCTGTTGTAAATATGGACAAAGGAAAACTACCAGAAAACATTGGAAAAGCAATTATTGCCGCCGCCGATGAAGTGCTTGCCGGCGATTTTGATACGCATTTTCCACTCTCCGTTTGGCAAACAGGTTCTGGCACACAAAGCAATATGAATGTCAATGAAGTCATTGCTAATCGTGCGAGTAAGATTTTGGGAGGAAAACTTGGAAGCAAAAAACCAGTTCATCCCAATGACCATGTCAATATGAGTCAATCATCGAACGATTCCTTTCCCACAGCGCTTCACATTGCCACCACGTTGCAAACACGCCAACACTTACTACCAATCCTTGAAGCTCTTATTGCTACATTAAAACAAAAAGAGCAAGAATTTGCAGACATCATTAAAATCGGCCGCACCCATACCCAAGATGCAACGCCTTTAACCTTAGGGCAAGAATTTTCAGGCTATCGTGCCGCATTAGAAGCCAATCTTCAGCGCATTGAAAATGCTCTAACCGATGTCCACATGCTTGCTCAAGGTGGCACGGCTGTTGGCACAGGGCTGAATGCACCCAAAGGTTTTGACATTGCTTTTGCGCAAACAGTAAGCGCTCTCACAGGCATAACGTTCCAAACTGCCAGCAATAAATTTGAAGCACTCGCCCATCATGGCGCCCTTGCGCATTTCCACGGGAGCTTGAATGCTCTTGCTGCTGATCTGTTTAAAATTGCCAATGACATTCGGTTTTTAGGCTCTGGTCCACGTTCCGGTTTAGGGGAACTCAGTCTTCCCGAAAATGAACCCGGATCTTCTATTATGCCCGGCAAAGTCAACCCCACACAATGTGAAGCCTTAACCATGGTCGCATGCCAAGTCTTTGGCAATCATACCAGCGTAACCTTTGCCGCAAGCCAAGGACATTTTGAACTCAACGTTTATAAACCTGTTATTGGCTATAACGTTTTACAATCAATTACCCTTCTTGGTGATTGCATGCGTTCCTTTGATATGCATTGCATTCAAGGATTACGGGCCAATCGCGTTCATATTCACTCGCTCATGGAGCGCTCACTCATGTTAGTCACAGCTCTTGCACCAGAAATTGGCTATGAAAAAGCTGCTGAAATTGCCAAAGCAGCGCATAAAAATGATACAACTTTGCGCACCGAAGCATTAAAAGCAGGCGTTTTTGTAGAGGATTATGACCGATTAGTTGATCCCAAAAAGATGATTGCTCCCCAATAAAACCAATAAACAACCCACTAAAAAAGATGCAAATATCTTAAAACCAATCTGTCTGTCAAAAGAATCGGGGTGCAAACACCCCGATGATGACCGATAACAATTACCCACAGCGTTCATTTTAGGCTCTGGTCCGCATTTATGCTATGGATGGTTTTGTTTCTTACGTTGTACTTAAAAGACACAACGGCTTTGGAAAGGAATGGGGCTTTGGAAAGGAGTGGATAGTCATGGCTCAACACCCAATGGCTATACTGGCAGAAAGTGATTTAAATGGATATGATCTTAAGGTGTTTTCATTCTAGCTTCACGTCTTGATTTTGAAAATCAATTAGCTATCAACCAAACAGAATGAGCTCAAAAAAATCAGTATTAATAGACATAATTTCAATCGAAGTATAAAGATTAATGAATTCATAGTAGTTACGCTTTACAATGTTATCATTATTGATACATTCTGTAGGTAGCTCTTGTCTCAATGAGATGATGTATTGATTTATAATGATCATCTAGCGTTATCCATATTGAATGAGAATTCTGAATACCGTAAGATTTCCTCCTTTTAAATCTGTCCCATGTTGCATCAATCAAAATCACTGACTTGCACATTATAAGCGGAATGAATGTGTGGATAGAAATTGTAGAAGGTAAGGACTAAAAACGCATCTAATGAAATCGCCTCAAGTGCCAAGGGCTGTCACAGTACCCACGAACAGGAAAAAATAATGGTACCGGCTTGCTCCTTTATAAAGCATAGAGATAGGGGTGCTTAATAGATTTATCATGATACCATTCATGCGCCACCATCGTGAAATGGATTTAGGAGTATTGAGAGATGTTTCCTTTATAAAGCATAGAGATAGGGGTGCTCAATGGATTTATCATGATACCATTCACAATCGCTGTCGTGAAATGGGTTTGGGAACATTGAAAGACGTCTCCTTATGAAGCATAAAGATAGGGGTGCTCAATAGAGGAACAGCTGCTGGAAAAAAACTCAATGCACCGAAAGGTTTTGGCCTTTGCTGAAACAATCAGCTCTCTGACAGAGATATCCTTGACAGCTCGCAAGAAATTTGAGGCATTTGCCTATCATGGCGCCCTCACCCATTTCCACAAAAACCTGAGTGTACGCACTAATCTCTTTAAAGTTAATCTCTTAAAAATTGCCAACGACATTCATTTTTTAGGCTCTTATCCACGTTCCGACTTTAAGCGAACGGAAAGGAGAGTTTATCGTTTTACATGGTATATGAGAAAGCCCATGAAACTTTAGATTCTCGCACTTTGTTCCTTCTTATTCTTCGTATTTTATTCAATCAATCAAAACTATTCGCCAAACAAAACTATTAGCTTGGATTGTCATACGAAAAAGTGGCATATAGATACAAAAGAAATAAAGTCGCTCATCCTCTCAAGTACTCAAAAGGCTATCGCAATACAAAGCTACACAATATCAGAAACAAGCAAAGAATATGATAAAAAATATGATGGTGCCAATATGCATTTTACCACTAATTGAATATTAAGCACAACAATATCCGTCATAACGGATAATATCTTTAATACTAAATAACAAAGGGTGATTTTAATCTATAAAATAATAGTTTCTTAAATAAATCAAAGGCTTATTTACCATACTTTTTTCCAAAACTATAAAGAACACGCAGGGAACATTGAAAGAGTTTACAAAAAAACCTTAAAAATTAATACCTATGCGGAATAATAACACGAAACCAGGTTTTGAAAACGCTTTAATATGGGTAATTATAGATTTTTTGAGTATTTTAATTTTCATAATGATATTAAATATAGATTTCTTTAACCAATTTATATATAATACACTTTGTATCCGAAATAAATTGGGGACGTTTTTTATGAAAACAAAATGTTTAATTGCACTATCTATTTTCACTTTCATTACCACTTCAACAGCGCAAGCAGCAGATACGGTAATCTTTGAGCAATCAAAACCGAAAGTTTCATTGCAAAATGATTCATCATCACATATCTCACCGGTTACTGTTTCTGCGCCTTTTTCTTGGTCTGGTTTTTATTTTGGGGGACAAATTGGATATTTTTCCAGTAAAAATACTCTAAATTACGCACAAGACGCCAGGGATGGAAAATGGGCTTGGGTTGATAGAGATTTATCACCGAAACCGTCAGGATTGAGAGCAGGTTTGTATGCAGGTTCTAATATTGATCTGGGAGATAACCTTGTTTTCGGTTTTGATACGGACATAGTCTGGTCTGGGAAGAAAAGCACCCAAACAGACAATGGAAAGAAAATTCTATATGAATTAGACTCTATTAACATTGCCTTTAAAGAAGCTGGGATTCCTATCAAAAAACCTGTAGCTCAGGATGAAACGATACCCAACTATGGTGACATTGTTATCAGCAGTGTAACATTGAAAGAAACATGGTCTGGTGCTGCGCGCGCGCGTATTGGTTTTGCTTCCCATCGTCTTATGCCTTATATTGCAGGGGGTGTAGCCTATACACAAATGCAATATATCATGTCACTTTTATTAAAATCGCAAGAAGGTCCGACAATTTTTGCTTCTGGCAACGTGTTAGATGAGACAAAAACAATGTTTGGTTACACTATTGGTGGTGGTTTTGATCTTGCAATGACAGATAATATCATTATGCGTACAGAATATCGTTATTCAGATTTTTTTAAAAAGAAATTTGCAAACGATAACCTTAAAATTTCTTCTCAAACGCATGATGTTCGCTTTGGCATTGCTTATAAATTCTAAGTTTTGTAGAAAAATTAAACGATTAAAAAACCCTGTTAAAAACGGGGTTTTTTAATGCCCCTTTACCCTTAAAAAGACGCAGATTCTAAAAACTAGGACTAAACTATAAAATAGTCATGAAACAATAAAGCCTCTCCCTCTTTTAAAGCAAGCTCCTATCCTCTCACCCTTTCGTGTAATGCATATGGAATATAAAAGCTTTACCACCACACCACTGGGGCCATCGTAAAATAAATGAGCGCCGTTATGTAAGAGATATTTCTTTAAAAGAAATATGGATATTGTGCATCAATTGCAATTTTATAGGCTGATGTTAACTTGGCCTCTCCTCTCTCGAAGGATAAAGCTTTCAAAAACCATTTTTAAACACCCATTTTTAAACACCATATCCGTTTGTAAAAACACAAAAACTCTGGGAGACTCTTGGGACGGACTCTTGGGACAGTCTCCTCTGGGCTCCTCCTCATGGAATGCCCTTAAGCCTAAAGCAAGACAAACACACTGAAGAATATTCAACACACAGCGAAAAAATACTGTAACGTTTCAAGGAAGTATGCCCTATATTACCACACTTCAAACGACAGTATTTTACAGCTATTGTATGCCAGAGTGGAGAAAGGATATTGCGGTTTTCTGTTTATGTAATTTCTGTAACGGGGAGACAGCTTCATTTGGAGAGAACATGAAGTTGTCAAGGTAAAAAACCAATTTCCAACCTTACCATTTCCCTCTGCTTTACAACTTTCAAAAGCCTCTAAAGCACTATTTTTTTAAACCTCTAAAACTCTGTCTTTTAAAGAGTGGAGATTACGCATTGCCTCATGCTTTTGTTGCTCACATATCTTTTTGGCGATCCCCCTCATGTCATACGACAACTCTTCAAACCAAACACACTCAAATTCAAGACACTTTGGTTGCCAATGCACATGCGTGTTTTAAAGAAACATCTCTCAAAACCCTCAAGCCCATTTTGCGACAGCACCTACAAGAATATAAAATCTATAAAGCCTCTAAAGCACTATTTTTTAAACCTCTAAAACTCTGTCTTTTAAAGAGTGGAGATTACGCATTGCCTCATGCTTTTGTTGCTCACATATCTTTTTGGCGATCACGCCCCTCATGTCATACGACAACGCTTCAAACCAAACACACTCAAATTCAAGACACTTTGGTTGCCAACTCACATGCGTGTTTTAAAGAAACATCTCTCAAAACCCTCAAGCCCATTTTGCGACAGCACCTACAAGAATATAAAATCTATAGAGCACCATCTCTACACTTCATAAAAGTGCAAGCTGGCACCATCCATCATACACTTTACCTCCAATGATGCCCTTGAAACGGCATAAGAGGCATTTTTATTCATTTTTGTAAAATTTCACTCCACGCGAGCTCATCTAGCTTGTAACGTACGAGCGACATGATTTTGGTTGATTTACTATAAGCAGACTTGAAATGAGAAAATCCTACGGTATTCGAGGTTTTTCATTCAACATGCAAAACATTGAACACGGTCTATAAATCCCATGTTTTATAAATCCCCCCATGTTTTATAAATCCCATGTTTTATAAACCAAAGTGATGCGCCATAACAGGATCAAGGGAAATATTTATGAGATGGTGCGGGTGGTCGGACTCGAACCGACACTCCTCTCGGAACCAGATTTTGAGTCTGGCGCGTCTACCAGTTCCACCACACCCGCACACTTTTATAAAAGACAGGACTATAAAAGATAGACTTGTCGATTATTCCTTTGCACTATATGAAGAAGCACAGATTCGTCAACAGAAGACTTCTCATTTTTTAAGAATTCATATCATTTTCTTATCTATTTTATGGAATATTTTCTTTATTGGATTTCTCTACCGGATTTATAGCAATCTCATTTGTAAAGTCTTTACCTCTTAAACTTATAAAAAGCCTCATGATATTAAACAAATTAAAGCTTTGGACGATTTCTTTAGCAAATCGGCGTACAGCACCACACTGGCTTGGTTTCATTGCCTTTATTGAAAGTTCTGTTTTTCCAATTCCCATAGATGTTTTATATATTCCGATGCTTCTTATCCATCAAAAGCGGGTTTATCGCTATGCTTTGATTGCGACAATCTGTTCTGTATTAGGAGGCATTGCCGGTTGGTTTATCGGACATTTTGCCTATGATACCCTTGCCAAACCCATTTTAGAAATTTATGGTAAGGTTGAAAGTTTTGAATCTCTGAAAAATAGTGCAACCCTGCAATTTCTAATCATTTTACTGATAACATCAGGTTTTTTTCATCTTCCCCCCATCAAGATTGTCACAATTTTGGCCGGTGTAATGAGTGTACGTCTTGAACTTTTCATGCTTATTTGTATTTTTTCTAGAGGCGCTCGTTTTTATCTTCTCGCGTGGCTGATTAAACATTTTGGACAAAAAGCAATGAATTTTTTAGTACAGCATTTCAAATGGATTGTTCTCATTGGTTGTGTTAGCCTCCTTTTAATTTATGGGATTTTCATAGCTTTTTTAAACAGGAAGCTTTTATAAGGAACAGACTTAATGGCATGCGTTTTGTCTTCTCACCCACTTTTACACAAGCACCTTCATCTTGAACCCAGCAGAAAAGAACAAAGTTTGTGGGCTTTTTTTCTTGCTTTTTGCTTGTCTGCCACAATAGGTATTGCCCTTGGTTTTGAACATTTCGGAGGGTATCTTCCTTGCGATTTATGTCTCATAGAGCGTTTCCCCTATTATGGTGCCATACCATTTTTGCTTTTAGCAGGTTTTGGGGCATATTTTTTTCGCATAACTGCTTGGGTACAACTTTTATTTTTGTGTGTTTTTGTCTTAATGTGCATCAGCCTTGTTTTAGCCATTTATCATGCGGGTGTTGAATATGGCTTTTGGGCTGCTCCCCTCAGTTGTGGTTTAAGCGCAGTGAGAAAAACCTCAGACATTAACCAGCTGCTCAGCCAATTAAACAACATTCATCCCCCTTCTTGTTCTGAAGCATCCGCACGCTTTCTTTTTCTTTCATTTGCCGGTTGGAATGTCGTCTCAAGCCTATTTTTCAGCCTTATAAGCCTCTATATTACTTCAAAAGGCATTCTTTCAAGCAATAAAAAACTCTAACCATAAAATAGAAACGAAACCGCGTTCACTCGTTCTCTCCAATCGCTTCCCCCCTAACCAACAACTCTCCAGTCACCAATCCCCACCCAAAACCACCCACCGCCAAACCAACCCACCAACACCAACGAGTCACCAACATCCCTCCTCTAGCGTTGTACTCAAAAGACAAAAATAAGCAGATACATCCATTTTATGGTTTCACCTCTCTGTACTTATAAGCAACATTTTGATAAAAACTCGTGATAGAAAAGCCGTAAAATAATAAGTGAGGGGACCAATAAATATAAATGGTCTGCTATGGCTGAAGATAAGAACACAGAGCCTTCTACCCTATCACCTATTTCCTTAGATATAACCAAACTTGAAGAACCATGTGTTATGATGGAACATGATCATAATGCATGGCGTGAGCATATAAAAGAAAGAGATTTAAATGCGCCTTACGAAAAACCACCTCATATAAAACCACGAATCAAATCGGCACCACGCATCAGGCAAGTTTTTTGGTGCGATTTTCCTCATGATTCGATACTCCCTGAATTTTGGAAAAAGCGGCCTGTTTTAGTGCTTTCTAAGAATGCAAAATTATATGGAAATGTGACAGTTTTACCTTTTTCAACGAAATCACAACCCAATAATCCCGCTGCGTATCCAATACAATCTCCCATAGAGAATAAAAAAGCATGGATTATCTGCAATTATGTCACAACAGTTTCTGTAAGTCGTTTAAGTTGCTCACGTACCGTTCCAAGGTTATCCTGCGAAGATTTTCATAAAGTTGTAGCTCTGATGCTCAAATATTTACCGCATTTACAGTATTGACTTTTGGGAAAAATAAGCGTATATGCACCCCCATACACGGCATCAGTAATGGTGACCGCTTCCCCGCAAGGGGAGATAGGAACGAAGGAGTGGGCAACCGCTCCTTTCGTCATTTTTGGTATTTTTTTGAAAACTGCCATTTTTTGCAACCTTCCCTAGAACATATCCAACATTCATTCTCCACCGTTGTTGTTTTGAAATATCTGCGATTTGGGGTAAGCAGAAGACAATATCCACACCTTGGATCCGGTAAAGTTTCCCATGGAGATTACCGAGATATTGTACATACTTATCATTTCATTGCACAAAAAATCGTGCTGCCGTTGCTTAAACCTTATATGATTTTCCGCAATGGGAATATCTTTCCAAGATTGAAAAAAAGCTTCGCTTTATATGACCACACCTCAAACGATCGTATTTGACGAGATAACAAAGAAAATTCTCTAATAAACCAGAAATCAACACCCGACCGATTTCTATCTCTTCACCAAAAACAATTGTTTATTGCCCTAACCACATTATTTCACCGGTCACATGATCTAACATAGCTTTTGCAGATAGATTTTCTTCCCTGTTCTCCTAGAAACGATCTATGCTATTTTGGGATTTACTGCTGAATTGCTTATGCTTGCACTTTGAATGCCTTTTTTCTCACCATATAAAAGGTAGATAAAAAAATAATTTCGTTTATCAGCTTTATTTTAAAGACATACCTATTTTTACAGGATACGTTTTCCTTTCTATCAGCCCTATCGCGTTCAATACACTTGTCGTTTCTAAACATGAACCACCAAGCATCACAATGGAGCAATAGACTCTCATCACTTTCATGGGCACTTGCATTGACAAGAGATAAACAAGAGTATTGATCATCACACACGGAGCAAAAATCTATAGCGATTACGCCATAGACTTTCGCCACGCACGGGTTATTTTTAAAGCATATTTATGATGAGATAATCATTTATGACATCATTTTTGTTACGCCAAAGAACGGGTTTTGCTAACTAGTTTTACTATTGTGCAAATTTTTCAAGAGAAATCCTCACTCGCTCATAGATGACAAGATTTCTTTATGGAGAAAGCGTATGGCGCTCAGCTTTGACCTTTTCCATAACAAGGATAAGTTCAAACTTTAACCAACACGACAATACACCTATTCTAAACGATTTACGCACCACCTCATCGGCAACAGGCTGCTTCAATATTGGTGCATTTATCGGTGCATTGACTTGAGGATTTTTTGCACTTCCACGCACCGTAAAAAAAGAAAATACTTTTCTCATATTCAACTCCATTTTAATTGATTTGGATTTTAAAAATGACCAAAAAAATCAAACAAAAATAGAGAGGTAAGTTACGAAAACTACAGGGTAAATTTTACTGCCCCAAAATGTCTATTTTCCCCCGCCTGAACAGTCAGAGGAACACTATAAAAATTATTTTCATTGAAAAACAATTACTTATAATCTAGGGAAGAAAAGTAAAAATCTCCCCCAGAAAAAGAGTTTATCTTCAAAATTATCAAAAAAAGCAGCACAATTTTAGTGATCTTTTTATTTTTTTCTTTTGATAAAATTAATTGGCAGGTGTCTTAGGCGCCCCTCCGGTAGGTTCCCAATTCGCAACAGCCGCTAATTCCTCAATGAGCTTCTCTCTTGGTAAATTATCATCATCCACCAACTTGTACTGAACGGCATGTTCACTAAGCCACTTTATGAGCGTTCCTTTAACAGTTTTACCACCCTCAGCCTCACTCACCGCTTCCCATGCCGCAACAATAGCAGCAAGCTTTGGAGCATAACGCGGATGCGTTGGATCTTGAAACGCATATTTTTGATCCTTAGTCTCAGCAGAATCATCCTCAGGAAAAAAAAACGCAGGACGCAGACCACGCAATGAAAGCCATTCTTTTAAATCATCAACGCGAACATATGAGGAATCTGCATCTATATCACCAAAAGGATTATACGACCATTCTATCTTTAATTGATTGCTTTTTCCCGCTTGAACGATGGCATTATAAGCTCCTCGAAAATGAGCAATTTTATCAAACGGTATTTGCCGCCTTCCTTCGTAAATATCACCTTTTACTGGTTCTAATTCGTTGAAAAACAGACACTTTCCTGGATTCAAGCCCGCTATCAATAACGCTGCCTGCAATAACGTTAGTTTTTCAGAAAGCCGCCAAAATTTCAAACTTTCATCAATTTCCATATATTCCCCGCTTTTTCTACAAAACTTAACATATTTTTCAAAACGCTAAGAGCAATCTCCTTCACTACACAGAGATTATACTCCCCTCACACTGCAACTTATCACACTTTTTAATAGCCTCACACCCACACCCCTCCTTGTGATCCACAAGAAAATGATTTGAATTGCTTCAATATAAGAAGTTTTGAAATGAGAGGAATCCTACTGAATTTTGGGCTTTCATACAAGATATCAGGCAAGTTACAAGGCAATAAATGCCCCTTCATAAAGGGTAAATTTTTATGCGTGATCAAATAATTTGATATGATAATATCTCTCTCATTTATGCACTCCCACCCTTAAACCTGCCCCTGCAATTACAGCACAAAAGATAATTCGTTACACGCTAACAAATCCACCTAAATGCAAAAGCTGTAACAACGCTAAAATGCGCGTAAATATCATAAGAATACTGTCTTACACCTCCACAAGTGGGATCGAGTGGCGTAAAACTGTACAATAAAATGCCATGCCTATAATGAACCGTGCTAAAGACTGTCGCAACACTGGGAGCTAAGGTGTATGATGATGCCAGCTTGCTCTTTTATGAAGCGTAAAGATTAAGAAGACTCAATGGAGTTTATATTATTTCATGGAAATTTTGCGGCTCTACCCTTCTATACTCTTCACGGGGGCCCCTCGCTAAATGGGCTTTTATCCCTTGAATAAAGATCTCCTTTAAAAGAATCATTTCAAATTCTAAGAGCTGTTACAGTCTTTTGAACGCATCAAATGAATGATGATGCTAGCTTATTCCTTTCCTATATTCTCGAGCATCAATACATTAGAATGCTCCATTCAAACGCCCCTGTAGCAAAATAAAGCACATTGTCTCTTAAATTTTTTCACGTAATCATTTCTTTCATACGCCCCTGTCGTCTCCATTTGATAAATCTCCTTGTACTTTCTCAGCATCCCATCACCTTTTTTCTCAGTGCAACCTTTTTGTAATTTGTCAGTTTTTAACTTTTAGATTGACTTTCGGTTTATTTTTCTTATGTTTTAGAATTATTCTAAAGTGCAGAGGAACAGAAAATGTTGAGATCGTTTTTTTCATTTGTACAACGTAAAGCTCTGTCCTTTCGTTCAGCACAAAACGTGATACTTAAAGCGCTCAAAATAAAAGAGCAACATGCGGCGCTCTATTTAAAATATGCAAAAGCTCTAGAACCTTATTCCTCTAAGGAAGCCGCGGTTTTTACCGCCATGGGGCTTCAAGAGCTTAAAAATTATAAGCAACTTTTGTGCCTTTCTTGTCATAATCGTGCAAACACTATCGGTTCATTATGTGACAAAACTTCTCTTGTGAAAGGAAAGAGCCGCCATCCCTCCCAAAAAACAACAGCGGCAAATCACACCATAAAAAAACCTTCAAAAACGCAAAGACAAACACTTTTGACTTGGATTCAACCAGGTCTTGCAGGGTTAATGGATGGCTCTGTCTCTACCCTTGCCCCCATTTTTGCAGCAGCTTTTGCCACGGGAGACACGCACCAAACTTTTTTGATAGGGCTCTCAGCTTCAATTGGTGCCGGACTTTCAATGGGTTTCACAGAAGCAGCCCACGATGACGGCAAATTATCAGGGCGTGGTTCGCCGTTAAAAAGAGGTCTTGCCAGCGGCATTATGACAACATTAGGAGGACTAGGCCATACTCTTCCCTATTTGATCAACTCTTTTTATGTAGCAACAATTATTGCTTTTATCATTGTTTTTTTCGAACTAGGGGCCATCGTCTGGATCCAAAACAAATTCATGTCAACTCCCTTTTGGCGCGCCTCTTTACAGGTCATCATTGGTGGTGCTCTGGTTTTTGCCACGGGTATTCTTATCGGTAGTATCTAAAAAATCTTATCTGTAACCATAATTTAGATCTCAAATAAGCGCATACTCCTAGGTATAAGCCATCATTGCTGATGCCATATTGAAAAATGCCATTGATAGTGCTTTTAGGGGGTGTTTTGGAATATTCTAGATTAGCAAGAGATGATAACCAAGCTCTGGGGACAACCTGTATCCACACACCTTTATCGACTTGGTTTTATGGATATCTTTTGTTAAAGTGTCATTTTCTTCTAGACCTCATATTTTGGAAATGCCTTGATCATGTCGCACACTGAAACAAACAGCCCTCTAAACAATCATCCTGTCTCTTCTCAATCTTCACATGCCCGGACTTTATTTGTTCAGCGTCTTGCACACGGAGAAGGTTTAGAACTTCCTTGCTACGCGACAGCTGGTTCTGCGGGTCTTGATCTACGGGCAGCTATTGGAGAAGAAGAAACGCTTGTTCTTGCCCCTGGGCAGCGGGCACTTATTCCAACAGGTCTCATTTTCCATTTATCTCTTGGGTTTGAAGCACAAATACGTCCACGCTCTGGCTTAGCCTTAAAACATGGCATCACATGCCTCAACACTCCAGGAACGATTGATAGTGACTACCGTGGTGAAGTTAAAGTCCTTCTTATCAATTTAGGACAAGAAGACTTTTCCATCCAACGGGGAATGCGCATTGCCCAAACAGTCATCGCCCCTGTATCCCAAGTTAATGTTTGTGCCATTGAACCAGAGCAAAATACCCAAAGCCATAACGAGAGCCGTGGAACAGGAGGTTTTGGTTCAACGGGTCACACTTAAGAAGCTCTGAAAAATCGCTACCCTTAAAATATAACACACACGTATTCTAACCACTCTTTCACTTAAAACCCCTTGGGCTTTTAAAGTGCAGAAGGAATGCGCATTTGCTTTCAAAGTTCTTTCACTAAACGCCCCTCTAAATAATCATCCTTACTCTTCTCCTGTCTCTTCTCAATCTTCACATGCCCCGACTTTATCCCTTTAGCATCGCACGCTTGCAACAAGAAAGCTTCCTCACTACGCGACAGAAGGTTCTATGGGTCTTGGACTTACAAGCAACAATTGGCAAAGAAAAAACGCTCACCGCTGCCCAGGAGCAGCGGGCACTTATTCCAACAGGTCTCATTTTTCATTGATCTCTTGGGGTTTGAAGCACGCATCCATCCACGCTCTGGCTTAGCCTTAAAACACGGGCATCACATGCCTCAACACTCCAGGAACGATTGAGTGTGACTATCCGGAAGTGAAGTCAAAGTCCTTCTTATCAATTTAGGACAAGAAGACTTTTCCATTTAAACAGGGAATGCGCATTGCCCAAACAGTCATCGCCCCTGTATCTCAAGTTAATGTTTGTGCCATTGAACCAGAGCAAAATACCCAAAGCCATAACGAGAGCCGTGGAACAGGAGGTTTTGGTTCAACGGGTCATACTTAAAAAGCTCTGAAAAATCGCTACCCTCAAATATAACACTCGCTTATTCTAACCACTCTATCACTTAACGCCCCTTGCGCTTTTAAAGTGCAGGAGGAATGCACACTTGCTTTCAAAGCTCTTTCACTAAACACCCCTCTAAATAATCATCTCTCAATTACGTTTCTTGCGCTATACAAAACTTCATTATCACCCGATACCCCTCTCCCATAACAAAAACATTGGCATTAACCATTGAAAGCTCACACACCGCTTGTAATATCGACAATCTGTATATCTTATTGATGTATAATAATAATTAATTGTCTTGCAACTTAAATGAGAGATCTCAATACTGTAAGATTGTTTCATTGCAAATCTATTTATATTAAATCAATCAAAAGCATGTCTCTCACGTTCAAAATGTGGCTAGCATGTAGATAAAAACTGGAAAAATGCCTATAATGAATAGCACTGTCACAACATTGGGAAAAAGTATAAATACGATAATGGTGCTCGCTTGCTCTTTTGTTAAGCGTAAAGATAGTGAAGTTCAATAGATTTTTTATTATTTTACGAGGGCTTTACTGTCATACCATTTATGGAGAGTGTGTACTCTTCTGAACACCGTCGCAAAAAGGGCTTTAAGATACCCTAAGACACACAACAATCACCCTTGCTGTTTTTCTTGATCGCACCTCTTGAGGCAAGATTAGTAGAGCTTAATCCTACAAAACCGATTTAATAGATCAATCCCCTGCGTAATATCAAACCCATGCGTATTTGGTTTAATAAACCCACGAGAAAACTCTCATCAATTTCACTCTACGACTTAAGTAATATACTGTGCTTCCTGCAACAAAGGCTGTTTTTTATCACTGGTCAGAGGCATCAGCTGGAATATTAGCGTTTACCGCAGTGCCCGTTGTTACGGCATCCACATGCCCCACAACGTTACCACCCGCGCTACCAGCCACTCCATTGACAGCAGCATCCGCTACCCCTGTTGTTTTATTATTGAGCTCACCTCTTGAGGAAAGAGTGGTAGCGTTTTGCAATCCTACAAGACCGATTTTATTATATCCAGCCATGCGTATTTGATTTAATAAATCGATGACAGTACCATAATCAATTTCACTATCCGCTTTGATTAAAATTTTTGTCTCTAAATTTTGCATAGTTTCTCTTAACAAAGCGTCTTTTAAAGCGGCTTGTTCTACAAGATGATCACCAATGTAAAGAGAACGATCTTTTTGCAACGTAACATAAAGAGGTTCATCAGACTGAACCACTGAAGGTACTTGAGTTATCGAAGGAAGCTGAACGGGAATGACAGATGTTGCTAAAGGTGCAGCAACCATAAAAACAATAAGCAACACCAATACAACATCGATAAAAGGAGTCACATTGATTTCACTTTGCAACCCACTCTCATCTGTATCCCAATCATTATTAAGGCTTGCGTTCATTTTTTACGACTTTTCTGTTGTCTTTGTCTATCAAGTTCACGGCTCAAGAGCCTTTCAAGAGCCGCAGCGATATCGCCTAAATCATTACGATAGCCACTCAAAGCACGCATAAGGCTATTATACATAACAACGGCAGGAATAGCTACAAAAAGCCCCATAGCCGTTGCGAATAAGGCTTCAGCAATCCCAGGCGCCACCACATCAAGTCGCGTTGTCTGAGACTGAGCAATCCCAATAAAAGAGTTCATAATTCCCCAAACAGTTGCAAAAAGACCCACAAAAGGAGCAATTGCACCAATGGTTGCAAGAACAGCGCTTCCACATGCAACACGGCGTGTAGCAGCCAACAAGCAGCGTGACAAAAGCGAATGAACCCTTTCTTTTAAACCTTCATGAACATCGCGAGCCTTAGCATCGCGAACATCGCGGGAAACATCTTCATATTGATTGCTCTCCTCATAAAAGAGAATATCTTCAATCGTTTGTGCACTTTCCCCTGCACTGATTTTTTCACCAGAGCTTTCGTTTATCCCTTCAGGAGCAGAAAAATGAACCTGTTGTGCAGAAAGATAAACCTCTTTCAGAACTTCTTTGAGAAAAAACACTCCAGCCCCTTTACTTTCTTTCAAGCTAGCTGCCAAACGCGTAAGAGTCTGAGCATTAAGAACCAATTGAAGTTCATGACGTACTCTTCGTTTTGCTAAAGTGATCTCAATAATTTTTACAAAAGCAATTGTCCAAGACATAAGAGAGGCAAGTAACAAAATAATGATAACAGCTTTTACCACCCAATCAGCAGCCATAAACATAGAAAAAGGAGAAAAATCATGCGCTGTCACTACAGCAGACATATTATCTAAAGGGACTGTTTTATCTAAAGGGACTGTTTCAGATTCCATTTTTATCTCACATTCTTCTAGTCTTATCTTTTTTATGAGCTGGATCGTCACCCCGCATAGCATCACTGTTCCACAATGCCACTACCCTTTTAACGTCACTTTCGCATTTCTCTTAAGAAAGAAAACTTGATAAATCAAGTATAGTTTTATTCCACAAGCTCTCTCTTATTCTAAAGAAATCACTCAGGAAATTTTCTCTAACAATTCAACAAGTTTCTCTTACCTAATCAATTTATTGCATAAATTAGGCAAAATGATAAACTTACAAGAAATATCGCATATAATATTTTCATTTATAAGAATAATTTATCATCGTTCCTGTTGAATGAATTCCTCATATCGCCAAGCTTCTCTCATTTCAGCAGCTCTTTTAAATCCAACAAAATATTTGCTTACATGGAATAAGCAGTAAAAATATCATAAAATTCTTGGAGAAAAGGATATGCACATCTTTAACAACCAGTGCACTAAAATACCTTCTATCCGAAAATAAAAATATACTTTACATTTTTAGCATCTTAAACTGACCAAAAGTATAAAGTATAACGGGAGAGCGCTTGTTGCCCCCAAATACACAGAGAGCAAAGAACAGCAATATTATTTTCTTTTTCTTCTGCAAAAGCATAAAAATGACATTAACTTCTGCCGCAAAATCACAATAACCATGTTTTTTATCTGTCACAAGCCTAAAAAATAAGCCTCAACACGCTTTTTAAAAAAACTTTTATAAAAAAACTGCGCCATGAGAAACTGAAGAATGGAGCTAAATTCCTGCAAAAGCATAAGACAATTTTCAACCGATGTGATCCTTTACGAACAGAGCATATTGTATAGGCGAGATTTATTTTATCAAAAACAATTTTAAATTCGACAAAATGAAAGGAACCAAAAAAAACTTTTGGCGTTACTCAAGCAGTGAAAATTTTCACTCCAATGCAAATGATCACTATGAACACACCAATACAAATATAATGAATCAAGAGGGAAAAATATCATGGCCCATAATAAAACAACACAGCACGATAAAACAGTCGTAGAAAAAGACCTACAAGGACAATTAGAAAAGTTACGCACTGAAGTTTCAGGGATTACCTCAACTCTGACAGACCTTGGTGCAAACAAATTTAACGCCGCCAAAGACAAAGCGGAAAAACTATATCACTCAGCGAAAGAAAGTGGTGAAGACATGATGTCTCAAGCAAAAGACAAAATCAGTGATCTTGAACAAACCATGAATCAATGCGTTCGCAAAAATCCTGGCAAAAGCGTTTTGTTTGCCGCAGGGGTTGGTTTTATTCTTTCTCAATTACTGCGTCGTTAAGCAATGCATAAGTTTATCGCTCCTCTTTTAAACAATCTTGTCGGTGGAGGGCTTAAAAGCACAGTCAAGCAAGTACGCCTTCAAGCAATTTGCTATGGGTTTATTGGCATTTCATTCTTCATGTCTTTGCTTTTTTTATGTATCATCGGTTTTATTGCGTTATGTTCTGTTATGAAGCCTCTTGCCGCTGCTAGTATCATGTTTTTAATTTGTCTTTCTCTTGCGGGATTAGGTCTTATTATCAGTCGGGTTTTCAAGGCTTATCAACGCTATGACCAACAAAAAAAGACAGAAGAACAACGCCATAAACTAATGACAGATGCGACCGTTTCCAGCCTTGCTGCTCTCAGTCAACATCTCCCTTTTGCCAAATTGGGTGTTCCCATTCTCGGACTTGCAACTTATTTTCTGTGGAAAAAAGATAAAAAAGACCGCTTTTCAGAGTAAAATATGTAAAGCTGTCACTCTAAATCCCCCTCTCAATGTGCTTTCTTTTGCTATAAAAGAAAGCACATTTTTTCCTCATAGTCTCTTTAGCTTCTCCAAGCGCCTGAAAAGAAATCCCCTTCATTTTGGTTAAAAATTCCATAGAACCGCTACAATCTCTTTCAGATTGCACAACCCATGTTTCATAAACATAGCAACATGAGGCAATGTGCTTCAGTTAAAAATTCTGGTTTGATTTGAAGCAATTGGTTGTTTTTTGAAGGCAAGGTGTTTTCAGTTTTACCTTTTCTCTATTTTTTCATAAGCCTTTTTTCATGACCATAGGTCACATCAGTAGTTTGCATGTGTTCATATTTTTCTGAACACTCATGTTTGTTACAATGACTATTTTGTTTAGGAGAAGGAAACGCGCTCTCCTATAGCACTGACCAACAGCAAACTTTAAACACAATAATTTTCCATGAAGAGCGTTGCCCCTCCAGCCCTATATAGCTTGTGGTCAACTTTTCCCTGATAAAGCTCGCAGTAAAATATTGTCTTAATTTTTAAATAGTGCTTGAGAGGACGCTTTATCAATAATGGTCAATAATTAATTATGGTCAATGGGATTATAGCTTCCGTGATCTCTTCGCCAATCTTCTGGTTGTTGAAATTTGCTCGACCACAAGCCATTTTGTGCTTTTTGAGCAGCAGATTGTAGGGTTTTATAGTCTGCAGGGGATGGGAAATTATGCTGATCTTTTGTCAACACCATCAACCCTTCAGCAAGCCCCAAACGTGCCAGATCAACCCCATCCACAAAACATTGTGCATAATGAACCTGTTGAATGACACGTGCTTGCCGACAAGTAACCTTTTTATCGATTGTTTTTGAAACAAGCCAAGCCGTAACAAAAGCACCGCATGGCCACTTAACGCCATTGCGTGAAGCAAATTGCCTCATTTCACAGCTTTCCACACCATATAAGCGGATATCACGGACAATCTTTTTTCTCCACCCATCATCCACAAGCGTGATCATTTTAAAGGTCACACCACTTGTGACCTGTATAGCACCGGAATAAACCGGCACATTTTCTTCATAAAATTGTGATGCGAGTGGTTCTGAATGCAATAGCACATTTTGTTGGTTTACGTCTTGTTTGTTTGCATAATCTATCAATTGTGACTTTGGATTTTGAACGGGATTTTCTATTGTCTTTTCTGATCCTTTTAAAAAAGAAGTTTGCATAAGTTGTTCATTATTTTTACTTAAATAAAAGTATCCCAAAATAATAATACAAATTAAGACAATATATTTAGGCGCTGCTCGAAGATATTTTAAAAGTATCATTTTGAATATTACTATATTTTTTGTTCATTAAATAATAAAAGATTAAATATTATTAATTTATCGATAGAAAAAATTATTTTTTTCATTTATATGATTCCCGAATAATATTTTGAATATTAATTTTATAAACAACTTAAACATAAAGCGGGGAAATTTTCATGAAAAACATGAATAATTCGTTCAGTTGTGAACATACCTTACAAAAAACTATTCTATCTAACACCCAAAAGAAATGGTTAACAGCAGCATTGATGCTGTTTATTGCCTTCATGGCACTGAGTGAACCAGCATTTGCAGATGGCGGCTTCGGAAAAATTGAAACTGCTCTTGATAAAATCATTGAAGCTTTAACAGGAAAAATTGCAACATCAATTGCAACCATTGCGGTTGCTGGTATTGGGCTTGCCTGGATTGCTGGTTATGTTGAAATGCGTAAAGCATTTTTTGTTTGTGTTGGCATCGGCATTGTTATGGGTGCATCGCAAATTGTATCAATGTTTTCCCATTAAACGTTGCCTTTCAAAGCCATGAAAGAGCACGACAAGCTAACAGAAGATACGTTATTTCTTGCTTGCACGCGCCCTGCAATGATCGCAGGCGTGACGGTGGAAGCTATGGGATTAAATGGGATAGGAACGATGATATTGTTCATTATGGCAGGCAATATTTTTCTTCTAACCTTTGGTGTGATGCTGCATTTCATATTCAAGGAAATCCTAAAGCATGACCATAACAAATTTCGTATTCTTCTGACATGGCAAAAGACATCTATTTTTGCCAGAAATTCGAGTCTATGGGGTGGGGGAAGTATTTCTCCATTACGATTAATTCGTAATTATGAGGAATTACAATGAATAGAACAGAGCGCAAACGTGAAAAGCAGCCAGAAGCGATCATTCCTTATGTGCGCCATGTCAATAAACACATCATTGCGCTGGATTCACGCGCTCTCATGTCCGTTATTAAACTTGAAGGGATTAACTTTGAGACAGCGGATATTATTGATCTGAACGTTCTTCACGAACAGCTCAATAATCTGTTTAAAAACATCGCGGATGAACGGATAGCGCTTTATAGCCATATTATCAGAAAGCGTGAAACCGTTTATCCGGATGGGACTTTTAGATCGGCATTTGCCAAGCAATTAGATGATAAATATCGTGAACGGATGATTTCACAGGAGCTTTATCGCAATGATCTTTATCTTTCTATTTTGTGGAATCCACACGTTGATCAAACGGATAAATTAGTGGAGTTTTTCAAACGTTTAGGCAAAGCCAAGCAAGAAAAGACAGAAGTTGACGCAGAGTCCATTCGCAAGCTTGAAGATATTACGACAGATCTTATTCAAAATTTAGAGCGTTATGGTGCAAAAAGACTGAGCCTTTATGAACATGAAGGTAATATTTATTCGCAGCAAAGTGAGTTTATCCACCAATTGGTAGGCGGTCGTCGTGAACGCATACCGTTGACATGGGGGACGATAGCGTCGACTGTTTATTCAGACCGTCTCATTTTTGGGAAAGAGATCATAGAAATACGCACCGAGGCGGGACAGCGTTTTGCGGGCATGTTTGGTTGGAAAGAATATCCAGCAAAAACCAGGGTAGGCATGGCGGATGGTTTGCTCACCCTTCCCTTTGAATTTATTTTCACCCAATCTTTTGTTTTCAAGAGCAAAAACATTGCCAAGCAGATTATGGGGCGCAAACAAAACCAAATGGTCAATGCAGGAGACCGTGCGGGCTCACAAATTATGGAACTGGATGATGCGCTTGATGATCTTGAATCCAATCGTTTTGTTTTAGGGGAGCATCATTTATCATTGGCAGTTTTTGCTGATACGCCACAAGAGTTAGCGGATAATCTTGCCAAAGCGCGTTCTCGTCTTACAGATGGTGGGGCTGTGATTGCACGGGAAGATTTAGGGTTAGCGGCGGCTTGGTGGGCACAATTGCCTGGTAATTATGCTTATCGCACCCGCTCTGGGGCGATAACCAGCCGCAATTATGCAGCGCTTTCTCCATTTCATTCTTTTCCGGTTGGGAAAATAGATGGCAATGTGTGGGGACCAGCGGTAGCCTTGATGA
>NZ_JAQITD010000070.1 GCF_028618555.1 Bartonella sp. CM31XJBT
CTCAAACTATCAAGCGTTGCCAATTCTCTCGCAAAAGGCATTACATTTGGACATCTATGGAGACATAGAAACTAGATGAGATAAAAAGCAATGGTCCCCGTAACAGACGCCCTTAATACCCATATGACAAAATAACAAGGATATCCAATCCTACAGTAAAAAATATTCGCACTGAAATTGAGCTGTTTTTATAAATTAAAATGGAATAAAAAAGTAAAATAATTACACACAACGTACTTTACTTTATGTTCAAAATAATAATAATGACAACAAATATCAGGATGTATATAACAATAAAAAGAGTCATATTAAAATGAAGTCGATCATTCTTGTAATTTTGATTGCAAACCTTTTATCGGCTTGTGTATTAGCACCAAAGCTAAAACAGCCAAATGATAGGAACCGGGTGCCTATTAATAAAACAATCCCTGCCGAAATTAAGCGAGGAGACAGATGAAAAAGCGATTTATTATAACAGGAATGATCACCCTTTTGGGAATGATAAATTTAACTCTAACGTCTAACTTTAGTTGGGGTTCTGGAGCTCAAGGTTCAACTGTCCAAACTCCTCCCCCTTTTCCAGAAGCAGAATATCTGAAAATTATTGATTTGTTAAAACAACAAATTAAAGCAAACGAAGACCAGATCGAAAACACGAAAAAAGTCTATCAGTCTATAACAGGAAATAAACAAATAATACCACAAAAGTTATCGAATTTTTTATTAGAATATTCGCCTTTTTACCCACCTACCCACAAAACATACACGGGTTTATATGGGAAAAACTTCGAAGCTTTTGGTTATTTCGAACTGCTTATGACTCAAATTAAAGGAGAGGAGTGGAGAGCCCTCCTCTCGGAGACACAACATAAGATAATATACGATATACTTAATAAGCGTCTTAAATATAGTGGAGTTATCGATAAAGCTGTAAGTTTGCAAGCTTTCCAAGATGCAGAGAACCGCTTTACACAAATTGCCGATTTCTTAAAAGATATAGATAAAACAAAAGATCTGAGAGAAGTTTTCGAGCTGCAAACACGTATCAGAAACATGTCAGCGGTACTCCAAAATGAATATACAAAGCTACAAATGGTCAGAAATTTAAGCAGTAATGAAGAGTTTCTTATCGAAATGCAAAAACGTATATTGTATAAAAAAATTATGAACAATGCCCTCAAACATGTGCCTCAAATAAGATTTTAGCCACTAAAGCTCTTTACAAGATTTGCTTTTTTTTCATGAAAACAAAAGCCAATGTAGAAGGTTCAGTACTATCCGAACAATTCAAAGAGGCACAGAGATTTTATCAAAGCCAAGATATCGTAATGAAAACATTTAGGTAATGTATAAATGCGAATAACGCGTTTA
>NZ_JAQITD010000071.1 GCF_028618555.1 Bartonella sp. CM31XJBT
ATTCCCCAACCGATAATTTTTCTCGCCAACAATCTGAGAAGCAGCAATTAGAAAGAATTGAGAAATTACGGTCTTTAACGCCTAAAAGGATCAAGACGCCTTCAGAGCAAAATCCAGAAACGCTTTTGGGTGGGAAACAATGTTTTCCCATTCATGCTATTATTGTTGAGGGAGTGCATCATGTCAAAAAGCGCTCTATATCAGCCGTAACAGAGCCTTATGTTGGAAGATGTATCGGTCTTTTTGATATTCAGCTCTTAATCAAGAAGTTAACCAAAGTTTATTTGGATCAAGGCTATGTAACGGCGCGTTTTTATATTCCCGATCAAGATATCAAAAACAGCAAGACGCTCAAATTTGTTGTCGTTGAGGGCAAGCTTTCAGATATTTACTATAATGGTTCACCGACGTCTCGTTATAATAATGTTGTATGGAGTGCTTTTCCTGGGCTTCAAGGTCATGTTCTGAACATGCGCGATATTGAACAGGGGCTTGATCAGATCAACCGTTTGAGTTCAGCGCACGCTCAAAGCGAACTTCTTCCAGGGCGTGAAGAAGGGAGCACCATTGTCAATATTAACAATCATCCCGATAAAACTTTCAAGGTTACTGTTTCTCATGACAATATGGGACAATCTTCCACGGGTTATGCGCGTTATAGTGCGGGCTTGAGGGTAGAAAATATTTTAGGGATGAATGATGCGTGGGATTTTAACTATCAGCGCAGTCAGACAGATTATTGGGGTGGGAGCAAGCAAGAAGGACATAGCAATAACATTTCAGCGAGTGTGAGTATTCCGTACGGTTATTGGACCTTTGGATTGAATGGCACTGTTTATAATTACCAAAGCATAATCCCTGGCAATTTTACCGATATTGAGACGACGGGGGATTCCAGTGAGTTGCACGCCAGTACAAGCAGGGTTCTTTACCGTGATGGTGTTTCCCTTACAACTTTGAATTTAGGTCTTTCTTATAAAAGAACCAACAATTACCTTCTTGGCAATAAGATTGAAGTGGGTAGCCGTCAATATAGCGTAGCCAATTTTGGGATTTCGCATTCGCGCCAGATGTTGGGGGGGACATGGACCTTTGATGTGAGTTATTTGCAAGGGCTCCCTTTGTTTCATTCTGTCAAGAAGCACGATCCAGGAGTAGGGGATGCGGAGCCACAATTTGCCAAATTTACCGGTACGCTTAGTGTCATGACGCCTTTTAAGGTAGGGGGCTTGGACTTTATACTGAGCAATCTTTTGAGTGGTCAATATTCACCGCATAATTTATTGGGTGCTGA
>NZ_JAQITD010000072.1 GCF_028618555.1 Bartonella sp. CM31XJBT
ATGGCTACGTATATGAGAAAAAATAAAATTGAAGCCTGCCCCCATGGATTTCGCTCTAGTTTACGCAATTGGCTCGCTGAAACAACCGATGCTCCCTATGAAGTCGCTGAAACTATTCTAAGTCATACAGTAGGAGGACAAGTAGAGCGTGCCTATCGTCGTACTGACTATCTAGAACAACGCCGGATCTATATGGATAAATGGGCGGCTTATGTCACAGGTCAATCTTAAGATATGGGGTGAATAACCCCATGATCTGTGGATAACTTTCTCTCTCTTTTCTCTCATTCTCTCTTAATAAGATTCATAAATTATCACATCAAAAATTATATTATAAAATATTGTTTTCTATAAATAAAATACCTTCAAAAATGAACCAAAATGTGGTTAATAAATAGTTATGATTTGTTTCTATTTTTTGAGAATGAAAGGATTTTAGTATGACAGAAAATGATATTCTTTTAACAGACCGTGAAAGTGCAAAATTGCTTCATATGAGTGTTTCAACATTCCGCCGTCATGTAACCAATGGCTCTCTCCCAAAACCTTTAAAATTTGGTTTTTTATCCCGTTGGTTACAATCAGATCTTTTGAATGTCATCGAGCAAGCAAAACAGCAACGTTATAACGACGCAGCATAAAAAAAAACCTTGTCACGTAAGGACGGACAAGGCTTTCTCAAACTCATCACCCTAGAGAGTGCACAATCCGTCCTGTGACGCAACGTTATAGGATTTACAATGATGTGTTCTTTTAAGAATGCGCAAGGTATCACACGTGCTGTGCCGCGGGGTTTGGCATGGGCGTTATGGAACAGCCCGTTGCCCTGCTCATGATGATAGGCTACCTAGCTTATCCCTTGCCAATGGACATGATGGGCGTCTCTTAATCTACTGTTATGCTGGTTGCTCTTTTAGAGAGATCATACAAGCGCTTATTAGAATTGGGTTGCTTGGAAAACAAGCTTATGATCAGACGCTCTCTTTCTCCAAACAGTTTTGTGCTGATCTCAAACGAGCAAAACAGAAAGCAGAGAGAGCAAAAGCAATTTGGCAACAAAGCCAACCAATCAAAAATACTTTAGCAGAAACCTATTTACGTATGCGGGGTATTACATGTGATTTGCCTACTGATTTACGCTTTTACGACAAATGTTCGCACCCCTCTGGGGTTACACTGCCCGCGTTGGTTGCTTTTGTTAAGGGCGCTGGCTCTTTCGCCATTCATAGAACCTTTTTACAAGCCAATGGCTGCAAAACAGACCAAAA
>NZ_JAQITD010000073.1 GCF_028618555.1 Bartonella sp. CM31XJBT
CGCGCCAGATGTTGGGGGGGACATGGACCTTTGATGTGAGTTATTTGCAAGGGCTCCCTTTGTTTCATTCTGTCAAGAAGCACGATCCAGGAGTAGGGGATGCGGAGCCACAATTTGCCAAATTTACCGGTACGCTTAGTGTCATGACGCCTTTTAAGGTAGGGGGCTTGGACTTTATACTGAGCAATCTTTTGAGTGGTCAATATTCACCGCATAATTTATTGGGTGCTGAACAGATTTCGTTGGGGGGCGCTTCCAATGTTCGTGGCACGCGTGAGAGTTTGCTTTTTGGCAATAACGGTTTTTTTAGCCGGAATGATTTGTTGTTGCGCACCATTCCGTGGAGCAATCACGCGACCTTCAAAAAGGTTTTTGGTGAACTTCGCCCTTATGTTGGTTTGGATTATGGGCGTGTTTTTGCACAACCCTTGTATGGGATTAAGAGTGATCAGCTTGCCGGTTGGACAGCAGGTGTCAAGCTTGCGGGAGGCATGGTCTCTCTTGATGCCAGTTATTCCAGTATTTTTTGGAGCACAGTTAAGCACAAAAAATCAGGAACATTTTTTATGACATTAACAATGGAACTTTAAGCATTTTTTATTGGGGAGTTAAAGTATGAGATATGAAAAGAGAGCAGAAAGAGCAGCTTTATTAGGTGTTTTAGTCTCCAGTACGATGCTCAAAAAGGTTTTATTTGGGGGACTTGGTTTTTCTTGTTTGTTAGCACCTTCAGCGTTACAGGCACAAATTACTGTGGATCCTAACGCTAATGCCGCCCATCGTCCAGATATAGTAGCAGCGCCCAATGGGGTTCCTTCCATTGATATTGTCACCCCCAATGGCAAGGGCTTATCACACAATAAATATAACGATTTTAATATTGGCAATCCAGGTGTGATTTGGAACAATCATGCGCAAGAAGTGGGGCAATCGCAGTTGGGGGGCATTATGCCGGGCAATCCGCATTTGCGCCTCACGGGTTCAGCGAAAGTGATTTTAAATGAAGTGACCAGCAGCAAGCGCAGTGCGCTTCATGGTCCAGGAGAGGTTTTTGGGAGCCCAGCCGATGTGATTATAGCCAATCCCAATGGGATAAGCTGTGATGGTTGCGGTTTTATCAATACGCCCCATGCGACCTTAACCACAGGTGTTCCCGAAATTGATGCGAGCGGTTTTTTGAAAGGCTTTGAGGTGCGAGGTGGGGATATCACCTTTGGCGCCAAGGGAGCCAATTTTTTCT
>NZ_JAQITD010000074.1 GCF_028618555.1 Bartonella sp. CM31XJBT
TAATGAAGATATCTGTGATGATGCATATCCTGAGTTTGGTAGCGAAGATGATTATTATCGTCATGAGTATTATGCTGATTTTGAAGGGTATTATGACGATGATAATGACAGCGAATATGAAAGTGATGCTGCGTAAATGACACGCGCGGGCGGTGCGGGGGCTCCCTCCTTTAAACATCTCATTTAAAAATTTAAATCTCTATAAAGGAATTGTGCTCATGCAAAAGAAGTTTGCACTCACAAATGAAACGCGTGTAATTAATAATCATACCCTTTATCGCATTAAAGCATTAAAAGACTTTGCTGATGTTAAAGCAGGTACTTTAGGGGGCTTTATTGAAAAGGAAGATAACCTTTCTCATGATGGCAATTGCTGGGTTTATGATAATGCTTGTGTTGTAAAATCTGGTCGTGTTTATGAAAATGCAAGGGTATATGGCAATGCTGCCATTGGTGGTTTTGTTTATGGCAATGCGCATGTATATGATAAAACCCGCGTGTATTTTGGAGCTCATGTTTATGATAATGCGCATCTTTCTGATAAGGTGTGGGTTTATCAATATGCAAGGGTTTATGGGAATGCAAAATTAACAGGAAGTGCACGCATTTATAGCAAAGCTGAGGTTTATGATCATGCTGTTGTAAGTAGCTCTTCAAAAATTTATGGCAAGGTTTATGGCAATGCTAGCGTGGGTGGGTATGTTAAGGTCTATGGTTCTGTTTATGGGAATGCAAAAGTGACTGGTTATCACACCATTAGAGGTTTGGTACATGGCAATGCAAGGTTAAAAAGAGATGGTTATTCATATGTCAAACAAAACTTTTATTATGCATATGGAATTCCTGAAGATTGTGAAATTTATGAAAACGATACCGTTGTAAAGATTATTGAAAATAACGCTGCGTAAAGACGCGCGGGCGCGGCGGGGGCGCCTGCTTTCCAACCCAATTTTTCCATTTCAAATTTTATCAAATGTTTATCACATTAAATTGTGAGGGTATCTCTATGTGCAAAAAATACGAATTAACCAGTGAAATCAAAAAAATCAAACATGCTCTTACTCGAAATATTATAAGCCTTTATCGCATTAAAGCTTTAAAAGATTTTGATGATGTAAAGGCGGGGTCTTTAGGCGGCTTTATTGAAAAGGAAGTTAACCTATCCCATGATGGTAATTGCTGGGTGTATGATGAGGCTTGTGTCTATGGTCAT
>NZ_JAQITD010000075.1 GCF_028618555.1 Bartonella sp. CM31XJBT
CCTGGGGTGTGAAAAACCTTAAACACATGTCCAGCAAAATGAACACACTCACCATCTTCTAACTATATCGAACAACGCACCATAATGCTTTCGGGTGTAAGCCATGATTTAAGAACCATTCTCACCCGTTTTAAACTTCAACTAGCGTTAGCAAATACTGACTTTGATATTAAGCCGCTTGAGCAAGATGTGAGCGACATGCAAAATATGTTAGAAAATGACCTTGCTTTTGCCCGTAGTGAAGGAAGTGAGTATATTAAAACTTTTGATTTAAATGCTCTTATGCAAAAATTCTCTACCGATGCGCATCTTCACAAACGTCAATTTTCCTACACCATTGAAAGCCCTACACAAATACAAGTACGCCCCCATGCCTTCACGCGTCTCATCAGCAATCTTGTATCAAAAGCATTTTGTCATGCTAATACTGTCAAACTAACAGCCATATCCCAACAAGAATCTTTCATCATAACTATTGATGATGATGGACCTGGGATTCATAAAAATATGCGCACAGAAGTCTTTAAGCCATTCTTTAAACTTGATAAAACACAAAATCAAGATGCGAGTAGAGCAGGACTCGGCCTTTCTATTGCTCAAGATATAGCACGTAGCCATGGAGGCAATATTCAATTGGATGATAGCCCTCTAGGGGGCTTACGCGCTATTATTGATGTCCCCCTTTAGCAATTTTTCTTGTTAAACCACGTTATAAAAAAATCCCTAAAACTATCAAAACATGCCAAAAACACTTCTAAAACCTAAATGAGCACAAAAAAATTAAAGAGAATGTTTCCCATATATCAAAAAAAGTTCCCGCAATATATTATCTTATACAGTTATAATCTGATATCGAACTCAATATTTAACCTCACAAGAGAGTAGTCAAACAGGACTGTATTCTATCACACAAATAAGATTTTATCTTAGCACCATAAGCCTATAATAAAAAACGATAACTTTTATTCATACACCTATTGTTTAATTCATATTGTATCAATTAATAAAAAAGTACTCATCAATAAAGAATTTATAACCAATAGTAAAAAATCTGCTGCTCTCAATACAAGCTGCTGAATTAACCTTAAGAATATTACATTAATTGAAATCAAAATTTTGTCATGATTTTATTTTACTGTACCGGCAATGTTTTAACTAAATGAATTTTTATTTTTTTGTCACAATAAAGTCCAAAATTGTTCAGGCTCTATTC
>NZ_JAQITD010000076.1 GCF_028618555.1 Bartonella sp. CM31XJBT
AACAAGCATTATTTATTCAATGATCTTAGAGACGATACCGGCACCAACAGTACGACCACCTTCACGAATAGCAAAACGAAGTTTCTCTTCCATCGCTATCGGAACGATCAACGAAACATCCATCGCAACATTGTCACCTGGCATAACCATTTCCGTTCCTTCTGGAAGTGTAACAATACCTGTAACATCCGTCGTACGGAAGTAAAACTGAGGACGATAATTTGTAAAAAATGGCGTATGACGTCCACCTTCATCTTTTGTCAAAATGTAAGCTTCTGCTTTAAAACGCGTATGAGGTGTAACAGATCCTGGCTTTGCCAATACTTGACCACGCTCAATCCCTTCACGATCAACACCACGTAGAAGAGCTCCTATATTATCACCCGCTTGACCTTGATCTAAAAGCTTGCGGAACATTTCAACACCTGTAACCGTCGTCTTAGATGTTGGACGAATACCGATAATCTCGATTTCCTCTCCAACTTTAATAACACCACGCTCAACACGACCCGTAACAACGGTTCCACGACCCGAAATCGAAAATACATCTTCTATCGGCATCAAAAATGGTTGATCAACAGGACGTTCAGGGGTTGGAATATAATTATCAACTTCACTCATTAAAAGACGAACAGCATCTTCACCAATGCTTTTATCCTTATCTTCAAGAGCTGCCAACGCAGAACCCTTAACAATTGGTATATCATCACCTGGGAAATCATACTTGGATAAAAGTTCCCGAACCTCAAGCTCTACAAGCTCCAAAAGTTCTGCATCATCAACCTGATCAACTTTATTAAGAAAAACAACAATTGCTGGAACACCAACCTGACGCGCAAGCAAAATATGCTCACGTGTCTGAGGCATTGGACCATCAGCTGCTGAAACAACCAAAATAGCACCATCCATCTGTGCTGCCCCTGTGATCATGTTTTTCACATAATCAGCGTGTCCCGGACAATCAACGTGCGCATAGTGACGATTTTCCGTTTCATACTCAACGTGTGCTGTAGAAATAGTAATTCCACGTGCGCGCTCCTCTGGCGCAGCATCAATTTGGTCATAGGCTTTAAATTCACCAAAATATTTCGTAATCGCTGCTGTCAACGAGGTCTTCCCATGATCAACGTGACCAATCGTACCAATATTAACATGCGGTTTTGTTCGTTCAAACTTGCTCTTCGCCATT
>NZ_JAQITD010000077.1 GCF_028618555.1 Bartonella sp. CM31XJBT
AAGTTATCAATATTGGTACAGAAGTAGAAGGTACAGAACTCAATATTTCAAATAAAGACAAAGTAGATCGGACACTTTCTGGTGTTAAGGCAGCAGAGAATGACAATGAAGCAGTCAATAAAGCGCAACTTGATCAAAGTTTAGAGAAGCTTTCTAGCAGCCTTCAGTCTGATGATTCAGCTGTTGTTCATTACGATAAAAAAGATGGTGATAATGGCGTCATTGATTACACGAGTGTGACTTTAGGTAAAGGTAAGGATGCAGGACCAGTTGCGCTTCATAATGTCAAAGATGGTACCATTGCTGAAAATTCACGTGATGCAATTACGGGTAGTCAGATCAACACGATTTCTCAGGATTTAGCCAAGTTTTTTGGTGGTGATGCAAAATTTGTTGGCGGTACGTTTACAGGACCAACCTACAAGTTATCGAAGGTTGATGCAGATGGTAATATAACAGACAGTTCTTTTAATAATGTTGGTAGTGCATTTACTGGTCTTGATGATAATATCAAGAATGTGAATGCACGGATTAAGGAAGTTTCTGAAGGGGTAGCGCAGGATTCCTTGAATTGGAGCGAGACTGCACATGCCTTTGTAGCGCGTCATGAAAAGAGCAAAGAAGAAAAAGGCAGAGCTGTAAGGACACAAGAAAACAGTAGAATTACGTTTCTAGCAAATGGTGAGATTAGCGCTAAATCAACAGATGCTGTAACAGGTAATCAACTTTATTCAATGAATCAGACATTTGCGACGTATTTTGGTGGAGGAGCAGGTTATGATAAAGATGGACAATGGAAAGCACCAAGTTTTGTGATCAAGAAAGTTAATGCAGAAGGGACAGAAAGTGAGGAAAGCTACAATAGTGTAGCGGAAGCATTTGCTGGTGTTGCGAGTTCTATCACGAATGTTCATAATGATGTAACCAATGTTGTCAGTGATAGCCTTGCCAAGCAGGATGAAAAGACAAAAGTTATCAATATTGGTACAGAAGTAGAAGGTACAGAACTCAATATTGCAAATAAAGACAAAGTAGATCGGACACTTTCAGGTGTTAAGGCAGGAGTGCTTTCAGCAGAATCGACAGAAGTTGTAAATGGCTCTCAGTTATTTGCGACTAATAAAAATGTTACGACAGTGACTACCAGTCTAGACAGTGTTTCTA
>NZ_JAQITD010000078.1 GCF_028618555.1 Bartonella sp. CM31XJBT
ACCATTACATGGCGCCTAACGGCGTCCTTGACAAAGAACCTAACGGCTTGTTTCGTCCCTCTCACGCGGCTCCGAAATCATGATTAGAAGGGAGAGCTTTTAGGGGCATATCCTATCAAAGAAAGAGATAAAAATTATAAGCTATTTTATGAGATAAATATTTGAAAATATTATAAAAAATACCAAAAAAAGACAAAAAACAGTTGACAATAAATGGGTATTTTGCTATATAAATACTTAAGTGATCAAAACACTAATCCTAAAGCGAATAGATTACGAAACAATCTTTCTTTGCTTTTCAAAAACTGACTGTCTTTTATGTTTTAAAAACGTATAATGATTTTGTCGGGTGTAGTTATGTCATATAATACCCTTACGGGGAAAGCATAACAACAGACTTTAGGCTGTGTTTTGAGCGCCCGACGCCTTTATAGGAGTCAATTCAAAACATTATAACCTAAAGGAGTTCATTATGAACGCTATCTCCAAAAAATATGAATTTATTGATGATTGTGAATATATCGATGGTCATTTCTTAAAGCGAATTAGAGCCTTAAGAGATTTTGATGATGTCAAAAAAGGGGATCTTGGTGGTTATATTGAAAAGGAAGATAACCTCTCTCATGACGGAAATTGCTGGGTTTACGATAAAGCACGCGTCTTTCAAAATGCACGGGTTTATGAAAATGGTAAAGTGAAAAGCTTTTTTGTAGACGTTTATGGCGATGCACAAATTTATGGCAATGCTATTTTTGAAGGCATGACAATAAATGATTATTGTGAGGTTTATGGCAACGCCCATATTCAAGACACTGTTGTAATTGAAGGTAATGCAAAAATTTATGATAAAGCCTCTGTAAGCGGGCATGCTCGTATTTCTGATTCATCTGTTATTTGTGATAATGCTCATGTCGGTGGCAATGCAAAAATAAGTGATGTGGCTTATATTTGTGATGAATCGCGTGTATTCGATGATGCCGTGGTTTGTGGTGCTCTTGTCTCAGGGGATTCTTATATTCATAGCGCCGCCTCTTTAACTGAAGATGATCAAATTCATGATGAGGCAATTCCAAGATTTGGTAGTGAAGATGATTATTATCGTCATGAGTATGAGGATGTTGCGTAAATAAAATAGTAGGTGCGGGGGGCGCCTGCTTT
>NZ_JAQITD010000079.1 GCF_028618555.1 Bartonella sp. CM31XJBT
CAACAACACCGTTTGCGTCCTTGTGATGTGCTTTAAAAGCTAAAGGCGTTTTTAAAAGACGCCACCTTTTCAAAAAATTCACCACACAATGCAATGCCGTTCTTTTGCAAGAACGACAAAGGCAGAATCTAACTTAAAGGAGTAAAACCATGGAAAAAAAATACGAACTTACTGATGAAACAATTGAGTTTGATAGAAAAACTCTCCACCGCATTCGTGCTTTAAGGGATTTTGATGATGTTAAAGCAGACGACCTAGGCGGCTATATCGAGAAAGAAGACAATCTAAGTCATGATGGTAATTGCTGGGTAGGTGATGATGCAAAAGTCTATGGTTATGCCAAGGTTTTTGGTGATGCACATGTTTATGGAAACGCTCGTGTAGATGGTCATGCAAGAGTTTATGACAAAGCCAAGGTTTATGGTGATGCTTATATTTATAACATTGCTGATATTTACGAAAATGCATGTGTTTTTGGTAGTGCATCTGTTACCGGAGAAACTAATATTTTTGGTAATGCGCAGATTTTTGAACATGCTCGTGTTTTTGCCAGTGCACAAATCTACGAAAATGCACAAGTTTCCGGTGGTGCATTTATTAGTGGAAAAGCTGAAATTTATGGAAATGCTAAAATCTATGGCAGTCCATTGATTTCCATCAGAGCAAAAGTTGGGGGAAATGCCAAAATCTGTGGTGATGCATTTATTCATGGAAACGCAGAGATCATCACTGATGAAATCATCACAACGGGCATGAGGCAATAAACCATGGAAAAGAAATACGAACTTACTGATGAAACAATCGAAGTTGGGGGCAAAACTCTCCACCGCATTCGCGCATTACGAGACTTTGGAAACGTCGAGAAAGGTGATTTAGGTGGCTATATACAAAAAGAAGACAACCTATCGCATCATGGTAATTGCTGGATTGGGGATTATGCAAAAGTCTATGGTTATGCCAAGGTTTTTGGTGATGCTAAGGTTTACGAAAATGCACAAGTTTACGGTTATGCACATGTTTACAACAATTCT
>NZ_JAQITD010000008.1 GCF_028618555.1 Bartonella sp. CM31XJBT
GATATGGTTTTTTATTATGGCTGATCCATGAGCTCTAAGATATAAATTGAGAGGGAATGGGCGGCATTAAAAGTTAAACGCGCATGGCGAGGCTTGAGATTGATTAGTTCAAAATCCTTAATGAGCGGCCATGCGCTGCACTTTTCTTGTTTCTTAAATTCATAGTACCACTAACGATTCTGGATAGACCGGTTGCGATCATTCTTAAGTCATTTTTATCTAGATCTTGATTTTTTAAGTTTTTTTTCTTTATATCGTCAGTATGAATCTTAGCCTTCTTAGCAACTTCTTTCCATAAAGCGTACAGCTTATTATGGGCATTTTCTGCATATGGGATAGAATGGTGGTCGAGATAAGCTTTGCAAGAGGCTTCCAACAGATTTGCTGCAAATAAAACTGCCTCCCTTGGATCTTTTTCTATATTTTCTAATGCTCTATTTATTTCGATTTCTACTGCTGAAAGTTCTTTCTCTGCAATAAGTTTTTTTAGCTCTTCCATCGAGAGGAGACCAGCTTTTTGCAATTCTTGTGTGAAGGTCACCTCATTCTTGATAATATATCCTCCACGCTGATATTCCAATCCATCTTTCTTTAACGTTTCTAAAATTTTACGTTGATCTTCTTTAAGCTGTTGTAGCATTTGGTCTTCTGGTATGTCTTGAAATATGAATCCGACTAACTTATGAAACTCGCTGTCCAAAAAATCACCAAGCAGGGGACCAAGGACTTCAAGCGGTTCATTGCATTTTACATTGATTGTATCTAGTCGTTTCTTAATCGTGACTTCTTTATCATCACTTAGGTACTCATGAGGAGCAGATGGTGTATAAAAGAATAAGGCATCCAAATTCTCTGGCCAATAGTACTTTGGTAATATTTGAGAGAGTGCCCTAATTGTTGCAGGAGGGATTTTGTTTTTCTGAGATATTGTTTGCGGAGACGATAATTGCATTTTGTATCTTTGTAATATCAAAAAGTGGTATGTTGAGTGGTTTTTAGAGTATGATTTTATTGCCTGACCTTGCTTAGAAAGTCGCGCAACAATTTTGTGGCTTATATAAGATTTGTGAAAGAGAAATGCCATATTGTGTTTTAATTTTTTCTCCTTTCATTGTTATAACAGTGAAGCAGTGAAGGGGGTGAATAATGCGTGATAATTGGAAAAATATAGAATGAGAACAGAAGTATAATTTTGTATTATCGTAACTGTAATAGCATTCTTTATTGGCAGATTGTTTATTGGAGAGAAGGAAGCAGGCAATGCGCATAATCCCTGAACGGAAGGTCTTGTGACAAGAATTTCAATAATGGCATGTTACTAAATGTTGTGTGTGTTCTTTGCTTGTCAGAAAAAGTAGATGGGGCTCTTTATTTGCATAACCGGTATAGAGTAATGAGTAATGCGGGAGGCTAGTTTAAAATCTCGTTTATTCCGTTAAAGCTTACGGTTTTCTATAAAAAGACTGTTTTCATTATATCCGCTGTGAAGCTCGCATACTTGGTAGATGGAAATATACGCGTTTATCGTGTCTGTAAGGGAGCTTGAAGCAATGAAGTTATGTGTAAAAGAGTTCTGAAAAGCTTCTTTTGTCCGTAAATTTTATAAGGAAAATCTAAAGGCAGGAAAATGTTAGAGAAATCTAAGAGTACGCTGTGAAAATCAAGAAACAGTCTTTTTAGAGATGGTTTGCTGTCTGTCATCGTGCATCATGATTTTCAATGTTTTTAAAATTTCCCTCTCAATGAGAGAGGGCTTTTTTATTAAAGTGGGGGAGATTTCTTATAACAGTTAACAATGAAATGGAGAGAAGATGCTGCTTTACCAGCTGTTTTTGTCTCTTCAGTTTCATTTGGACCTATTGCTGTTATGAAAGCATAGTGATTCAATGACTTTGAAAAGGGGCGAATAACATTATCAAGTTTGCAATACAGTGCGATTTTCCACATCGCGGTGCGTTATAGAAGATGATTAGCATTTATAGGGGCGTGCTCGGGGGCGGGGTTCTATATTCTATGCTGGTGCGGTAGGGCGTCTGTTAGCGCATTTATGGAACTATTCCGCATTGAAACGCGTGCTTAATTTCGTGGATCTTTGCAAAGGTCTGATCAGAAAATCCCATATTTCAAGAGGTTTTTAGAGGGATTTAAAAGCACAGAGGTATCATAAAATTACAAACACCGTACGTTACTGGAGGTGATCAATTTTAGAGCTTAAGGAGCTTATCGGTTTAGTGTTCTTTCATAAAAATGATGAAGGCTGTGGTCAAGGTCTCAGTGTGTTGGTTTCTCGAAAAGTGGTAAATGCTGTATGATTTTATATGCCATTGCCAATGTTATGGATAGGGTGTTCAAATAAAGCATATCATAAATCGGAATTCTTCTCTTTACGCGATAAGAGGAGGGCTAGGCAAAACAGTAAAAATGCAGCGATAGAGAATATGAAGAATACGATATATGTTTGGTTTAAGGACAAGTATTCTTCTGTCAGAGAATGGATCAAAAAGCCAGCGAATATACCCCCTAAGGCACCACCTATTTGCTGTAATATGCGTGTGATAACGGCTGTATCTTTGACGTATAAACTGTTGACATATTGGATGGGGGCGGAAAGGCAGACAATGGTGGCGATGCCAAGTCCTATGCCTCTTAGCAAGAATCCAAGTCCATCCATGCTTATATTATAGCCGAAGCATAATAACCCAAGGCTTGATATCACTAAACCAATTCCTATCATGAAAAAGGGAGATTTTTCTTTCCATTTCTGGTAAATAAATTTCCTTCCGATCCATGCTCCTACCCCTTGCAGAGCAAGGAGGGCACCGATGATGAGAAGGCTATTTTCATGGGCTTGTTCCATGGCAATGGCTAGTGGGAAATAAACGAGGAAGCTATAAAAAAGAAATGAAGCAACAAGCCCCATGATCATGAGTAATGTATAGCGCGCATTTTGAAATCCGCTAAAGACGATTAATTTGTTTTTTGCTTTCTGATTAGAAACAATGAATAATATGAGAGATATCACCGCTATAAGTGCTAGGATATATAAGTGGTTTTTGTTATTGATGTTTCTGGCTTCTGTGAGGTAAAAAAACGAAAGAAGCGATGTGGAAAACGCTAAAAATGTAAATAAGTTAAATTTTGTTTTTGTTGTTTCGTTGTTCTTTAAATGTTTTGCTCCAAGGGTGAGTGCCAATAAAATAAGCGGAATATTAATAAAAAATAACAAACGCCAAGAGACATACTGAGCAAGTGAGGCGCCCACCAGCGGACCAAAGGCAGGAGCGAAAACTGTTGGTACGGCTATGGTGCCCATGGCTTGGCGCACTCGTGTCTGTCCAAATTGTAAGGCAATGATGGTTTGGCTAAGGGGTAGCAAAAGACCGGTCCCAAAACCTTGAACGATACGGGCAGATATAATAGTTGGAAAACTATAGCTTAATCCTACCCCCAGTGATCCAAGCATAAAAATGAAGCTTGCAAGAAACCAAGTGCTTTTGATACCTATTCTTCCTTGCACAAAAGCTGCCATCAGTAGTCCTGGCACGGTGGCTAGAAAATAGGATATTACAATCCATTGTATATTATTTTCTTCCACGGAAAAATAATGCGCAAGGTTAGGAAGGATGACATTAACAATGCTTCCGTCCAGCAGAGGAAGTATGCTGGAAATAATGACGGTATATATGACATACCGTTCTGTTTTTGTATAGGAATCTATCTTTTGCATGATCGTGCTCCCTACAGATGTTCTTTAAAACATTGGTTGCGCCCCATTCACAGACTTTTAAAAATTAACACGTGTTTGTGATGTCTGCGGTTTTGATATTGGAATGAATGTGATTGGAAGTGCTGATGGTCCCCAAATGCTTCTCTTGTGTACAAACCCCTCTTCCTCCAAAATGAAGCCATCAGTTAAGCTGATTTTGATGAGTTTATCGAGGAGTCTGTTTTCTGTCAATTCACTTTGCATGAGAGCAAAAGCAGAACCTACACGAGACGTGCATGCCTGCTCCATTTGCATTTATTATTTAACATGGAAAATGTGAAAATCTTTATAAATCAAATTATTGACTTAAAAATCCAATGTTTGTTTATATATCATTTTTTATGCTTAAATGATTGTTTGGGTGTCAAATGTATTCTCAATAGTTTATAATTTTCTTTTCTTAAATGTGCAGCCCTTTCTGGAAAATATTCGACAATCTCTTGATTGTTTAATAAAGATTAAAATCGGTTATAAGGAAGGGCTTGTAAATTATAGAGTAGGAAAAAGGTGCATTTTATAAACAACAGGGGAGGGTTGTTTCCATAGCCCAAACATTTTTTCAAGTTGTTATGGTATCTTTTTGAAGTGCTTGATCGATAAAAGTTTCATAATTATCAGAAACAATATATTGGGTATTTTCTCCCAAAGCTTTGAAATGTTCATGACCGCAATGGATTTTTGCTTTTTCCAGATCGCGCAACATGTCTTCGAAAATACTTCCTTTGCTTTCCACAACAAAATACAGTTTTTCTTGCCCATCTTGCTCAAATAATACAGCCCAATCGGGAGTATATGATCCAAGAGGTGTATCAATTTTAAACCATTTAGGCAGTTGCGCATAAACTTTAATCTCATCGTTTTTTTCAAACGATTGTGCAAAACTAAACTCAATATCTGAATCATAAATAACATGATCATAAGGTGATCTATGGTTTTTTACATATTCTTTTATAAAAAAATTTGCTTTTATATTTATTAAAATGCATTTTCTATTTTATTTTTTCGTATAATTAGCCAATGAAGCTTTTGCTCTAATGTCGCAATTTGTAAAAAAACTATTTGGTCATTCAATATGAAACTTTTTATGTCGGTTTCTTGTATTGAAAGCAATGGTACGATTTTTGATATCTGATAAAAATATTTACAAAAGAATTAATAACGCATGATTATAGAATTTTGTCCTTTGTTTGAAGCATGTAAAGTTAAACCATTGTTTATTCATAGATTTTATGTTCATTATTTATTTGATACATTTAATCTAGAATGTAAATTGTGTTCGTATCCTCAAACTAAAATACTGGTATTGAAGTGGTGAGAGTGTTGCTTTGTTGAGAATAGATAATTTGGTAGGTTGGTATTCCCTTTGTATCAGAGAATTCAACTTATTCTCTCATATTGTGTGTGGATGAAATGTTAACCGCATAATGCTCCCTCTTACATGAGATGTAAGATTGATATGTTTTCCACATTGAGAAAAGTTGTTGATCGTAGAGAAATATTTTTTTGCGAAATTCGTTTGGCTTAAATGGAAAAAATAGAGCAAGAGCCGCATATTTGTTATGCTGTAATGGCATATATATAATCGATGGAGTCAACACTTCATTTAAGAAGTTTTTTAAAGGAAAAACATAAAAAAATAGAATTATTGAAAAAAATCTTTTATTTTGAAGCTTGTTTCTCACGATTATAAAAGCTTCACGTGGATTTTAAAAATTCTTGTTGTGTTGAAAAGCATGAAAAATCAAGAAAATTTTGCAAAAAAGCTGCACTATGCGTGCAGCTTTTTATGTATTTGCTTTAAAGGTAGACGTTTTAAAGCATGAAAGTGTCCTTACGGCTTCTATAACCATAATAGCCAAAAACACTGGAAATAATGGCGCCTATCAGACTGCCTAAAAATCCCCACCATCCCATATTAGAGGCTGTTTTTGTGGCTTTAGTTGCAGTGTTTTGGGCAGCCTTGATTGTATCTTCAAGATTATCCGAGAGTGTTTCTGCCCGTTCTTCAAGCGCTTTTATCGCCTTTTCAGTTTTTTCCTCTGCACTTTGATAGAGTTGAACGGCACGGTTTACTGCTGTTTGTGCATCAGCACGGGACATGCCATCGGTCATGAGGGCTTTGATGATATCACTTTGATCAAATTTTTCCGTGAGATCTTCTACGCGATCAGACAGGCGCTCACCAAGATTTTTTAAAGTGGTGCGATAGTGAGAAGGATCATTTTTGAAAGCTGTTATTGCAGAACCAATATCGTTGAGTGCAGCTTGATAGGTTTGTTTTAAACGATCAGGGTTGAGAGCAGGAATGTCGCTTTTATTAAGAAGGGTGCGCAATTCACTCGAAAGTTGATCAAAATTGATGCCATTGTCACTGTTTTTTGCAAAAAACTTTTCAACACTTTCGCTGTTTAATTTTGCAAGTATAGGGGAAATATTGGTTTTGAGGCTGTCTACGGTTTGTTGGATCGTGGAGCTGTTTTCTAGAGCCGTTTTAGCTCCTATCTTTGCTGTACTAGAAACCACATGGATGGCTTGGAGGGTCATCAGCAATGTTATGAGAGCCCAAGTGAGAAAGCCATGAAGCGTCCCTGAGGTTTCAGCAAAACGTCCAGCAACAAAGCCTCCTAAGGCTAGGCTAATCAGTGTAACGATAACAGAACCTACGCCAAAGGAGAGGAAAGAGCCTTCCAATGGGGTTGAAGAGGTGAAATCCATTTGGCTTAAGCCTAACGCTGCTACCAGAAAAGAGAGGCAGATTGAGGTGGCAAGGGCGCTCACCAGTCCCGCAAAGATTGCGGACCATGAAATGGGTGTGTGAAAGAATGGATACTTTTCTTCTAGAGATGTTTCTCCTAGAAAATTCGTATTAAATGGTGTGTCTTCAGGAATGCGAGTTTCCATGTTTTATCTCCTTGAATATGCTGGAGATACAATGTCTTTTTGCCAATTATGTTCCAAAAGGGATAAAGAGCCGCCAAAAAGGGATAGGAAAAATCTAAAGTTAAGATCGAGATCATCATGGCAAGGCATTTTCTTTTTAAACTCTTGTTTAAAGCGCGTTCATAGAGAGTTTTTGTTGATCATAAAAAAGGGCATGGAAACGACAAGGCACGCTATTAGGCTTTATACGTTCATTATAATATGGATGCTTTTTTGTTTATATTCTTTCATAAATTAGAATTTTTGTCTCATGACAACGTCTTGGTCGATAAACATGTGATAAGCGTTACGAATGGGAATATATTTATGTTTCATAAATAAAAGCACATTTTATATAGAGAGCCCTTTCTTTGTGTTTTCGCTATTGTATTCTTTTGACAAATGCTTTTCTTTTTGATTGTATCAAAAAGTTTAAAGAGAGACCTTGTTAGGATATAAAATGTTTTGTTCAACTTTTTTTAAAAATCGTGAAATCTATGGACCACTTTGTATTGGTTTTGATCCGAGCCATAAAGTTTTGCAATCATGGAATTTAAGCTGTGATTATAAAGGTCTAAAAGATTTTTGCGATATCCTCTTAACAGCGGTTATGGGTAAAGTGGGGATGATAAAGCCTCAAGCAGCATTTTTTGAGCTATATGGAGTGGAAGGGCTTCAAATTCTCAAAGAACTTATTGAAAATGCGCAGGCACAAGGTTTGTTGGTTCTCGTTGATACGAAAAGAGGGGATATTGGCTCTACTGCTGAGGCTTATGGTAAAGCTTGGCTGGGTCCAAGTAGTGCGTTCAAAGCTGATGCCATAACTGTCAATCCCTTTTTAGGATTTGATGCTCTTATTCCTCTGATAAAAGTTGCAGAAGAAACAGGAGCAGGGGTTTTTGTGGTTGTTCAGTCTTCTAATCCAGAGGGGAAACAAATACGAAATGCGCTTATTGGTGATCAAACGGTTTCTGCTCATTTGGCGCAGCGTATTTTTGAATATAATAGCCAATCTTCAAGTCAATATCATTATATTGGGCCTATTGGGGCAGTGATTGGAGCGACATTGGGATCTGAAGCAAAAGATACAATCGAGCAGTTAAAAAATAGTCTGTTTCTCGTTCCTGGCATTGGGGCTCAAGGGGGAACAATAACACAATTGACTCAGCAGTTTCCACAAAGACTTTGGCAGAATGTTATTCCCTCTGTATCACGCTCTATTACAGATGCTGGACGAAATAGTGTTGATTTAAAAAATGTTATCAATCATTTTGTAGAACAAGCGCAAAGCACACTGATATCTTGAGGATTTTTGCATCTGTAATCAATCTGAAAAGTTCTGAGAAAGAAGGCTTTTTAGGAGGGGGCTTCCAGTTTATCCAGAATCAGCAGTTGCTTTGTGATTTCTTTCAAAAAGCATGGATGTCTTTTCATTGAATGTTAAGCGGGCATTTCATGTTGAGCAAGAGGCTATGCTCTTATTGAAAGTGCAAATATTTTCAGCAGATTGCCTTAAGGATAAAGGTTTACATCTTTTAAAAGCAAAAGCTTATGCATATTGTTACCAGTTTCCAGTTGATAAAGTTATTGCAGCGTTTGTTTCTATAAGATAGACAAACATTATCTGTGAATACATATTGTTGTTAGAGAAAAACATGTCATCAAAACAAGAAAAAACCAAAGCCCGTTTACCCCGTGGTTTTGTTGATCGTACAAGTGCACAGTTGTATGCCGCTGAAACTATGATTGCGCAAATTCGTGAAGTTTATGAACTTTACGGCTTCGAAGCATTGGAAACACCGATTTTTGAATATACGGATGTGTTGGGCAAGTTTTTACCGGATGAAGATCGTCCCAATGCGGGCGTTTTTTCCCTACAAGATGATGATGAGCAATGGATGTCTTTGCGCTATGATCTAACGGCGCCTCTTGCTCGTTATTTTGCTGAGAATTTTGAAACGTTACCAAAGCCTTATCGCAGTTATCGTCTTGGCTTTGTTTTTCGCAATGAAAAACCAGGTCCAGGGCGGTTTCGGCAATTTATGCAGTTTGATGCGGATATTGTTGGAACACCAACCGTTGCAGCTGATGCCGAAATTTGTATGATGGCAGCGGATAGTTTGGAAAAATTAGGCATTCACCAGCATGATTATGCCATTCGCTTGAATAACCGAAAAATTCTGGAAAGTGTTTTAGAGTTGATTGGTTTGGGGGAAAGGGAGCAGATTGAAAGACGCTTAACTGTTCTTCGGGCAATGGATAAACTGGATAAATTTGGTCCTGAAGGCGTGCGTTTGCTCTTGAGCAAGGGGCGTTTGGATGAAAGTGGTGACTTTACAAAAGGGGCAGAGCTTAAGGATAAAGAGATTGAGTGTATTCTTTCCTTACTGACTGTAAACGCGAAAACGGCAGAAGAAACGCTTGAGGCTCTCAGACAAGTCGTTGGTCAGAGTGCTCAGGGGCTTGAAGGCGTTCGCGAGCTTGAAGAAATGCAAGCAATTTTTGTCGCTAATGGTTATCACAATCGCATTAAAATTGACCCTTCGGTGGTTCGTGGATTAGAGTATTATACGGGACCTGTTTTTGAGGCGGCATTGCTTTTTGATGTTCTCAATGATGATGGGCAAAAAGTTGTTTTTGGTTCTGTTGGTGGTGGCGGGCGCTATGACGGATTGGTGGCACGCTTTCGTGGTGAAAATATTCCGGCAACAGGTTTTTCAATCGGGGTTTCGCGTTTGATTGCTGCTTTGCAAAATCTTGGAAAGTTGCCTATGAAGGAGACAACAGGACCCGTTGTGGTGTTGATGATGGATAAAGAACCAGAGGCAGTTGCGCGCTATCAAAAAATGGTGATGCAGTTGCGTGATGCGGGAATTCGTGCTGAGCTCTATTTGGGGGCATCGGGGATAAAAGCGCAGATGAAATATGCAGATCGACGTCAAGCGCCTTGTGTGGTGATCCAAGGTTCACAAGAACGTGAGAGTGGAAAAATACAGATTAAAGATTTGATTGAAGGGGCGCGTTTATCTCATGAGATCAAAGATAATCAAACATGGCGTGAAAGTCGACCAGCACAAGTGACGGTTGATGAAGAGAATTTGGTTCAAACAGTACAAGATATTTTAGCAGTCCAAAAACGATAATGATAAAAGGTTTATAGAAGCGATAGCTTGAAGTATTCTGGAAATTTGAGATTCAATTTTTAAAATCTGTACTTTTCTTGTTTAGGCGGACTTACGTATGCGTTTAAAATCGCGTTTTTTGAGCTGGTATGGCATAAAAGAGAATTTTTTTAAGAGGTAAATAAGCTCCATTTACTAAAAACGTGTCCTTCTGAGGATGCGATGATAACATCTTGGTGAACAAAAAAATTGAGGAACTCAAGAGGTTTAGGGAATACTTTCCCAAAAGTTTATAAAAATATTGACAGTTCATATTGGCTTCATCTTTGAATTCTCATCTATGAGCATCAAATTCTTTGATGTTCTCTTCTTGGACATTACAAAATCTAGCATTATTGCAAAAGAAGGGAGAACGAGAGCGTTTTATCCTAAAAGACTTTTTAAGCTTCAAAAAACAATGGAATGACTTAAATCGAACAATTTTTTACAGGAGCATGTTTGGATGAATTGTAAGCTGCCATAATGGTAACTGACTGATAATGTGCATTATTTCAATAAAATCAATTCTTTAATGGAGAAATGAAAATGGCCCAATATGATTTTACCGTGCTCTATGAACGAAATCCCTTTATTCTTGAAAGACCTGAGAATATTGGAAAATCATTTAAACTCCCTCCTTCAAACTTCGGATTTGAAAATCTTCCGCAAATTACCTTTTCAGGAGCGTCCGATAGCCGGCGTATGATTTTTGGGCTATCATTTAGTGGTATGAAAGCATTTTTGGTGATGTTGTGGCAAGTAGGGAAAATGTCAGATGAAGATGATGTGGATTTATGGTTTGATCAGATAACATTGGATCATGATATTCTTGAGGAATTTTTGACTTGCGATCTTTCAATTCAAGAACCAGAATATCTTGATTTTGAAAGTTTTAAAGAAGGTATCAAAGAATTAGAAACAAATAAAATTGTAGCGAAGGGGACAAAAAAAGATTGTTATTTCATTAATCCAGATATTTTTGGTCTTCCTGAATGTGATGAAGATTTTGAGTTCGATGAAGAGGAAGAGATAGAAGAGGAAGAAATGAAAACACATTTTATGGTAGAATATCCCAATAAACGCCTTCTTTAATCGTTTCTCTCTTAGAGAAAAATAAAAGCTTAGAATAAATGGCTATGAGAACAGCAATGAGTCCGTTTATGGTATGTGGATTGGAATGTTTGCGGGTTTTGTTTTGATTTAATATTCTTCATGAACGGTTTTTTATGCAGAGCAGTTTTTATGTCATATTTACTTCTTTTTATGAGACATGGGGTAATTTGAACTGTGCGCCTCTTCAAACAAATGTTTGATCTGTATTTTCTTTCTTGATGCTATTGTGAATCTTGCAGTAATGATGTTCATAGTTTTTGTGTTTGAGAGCGTTTACGAGATGCACGTTTACTCTTTTTTATCGTTTATTCATATGCCAATTCCACGTGCTAATGAGCAAGAAAATAGTTTTAAGGGATTTGATATAAGAAGGGATAAAATAAAACAATCTTATGGTATTCAGCTTCTCTCATTCAATATGCGAAATGATAAATTATCCTTATAAATCAAATTATTGTTTGACACAAAGTTTTTCTCAATATGAGAAATTTACATTGTTCTTGCATATTTCATCGATACGTTAGCTCTTGATGTTTCTGAGAGAGTTTTTGCATGAATTTGCACATTTCGCAATTGCATTCTCATTTTTTGATCGTGTGCAACAGTTTTTAGCTTTTTATTCTTTTAGCACGATGATTGGTTTGGATTTTTTTTACTGGAAATTTTCCAAGCTTTTGCAAAGCCGTTAAAACGTGAAATATTTATTGAAAAAATTATTGCTGGAATATTTTTTCACTGAAAAAGCACAATCAACTTATAGTGTTCGCCTTGACAAATAGATGTTGCAAAAAATAAACGACACAAATTTCCGGAGGAGGAAGGTTTGTGTCGTAAAATTTTGTTTAAATGGATAATTTTTGGGCTGGATTAGCTTTTCAAGGCTTTTAAAACATTTTGTGGTGAAGAAACTTCATAAGGATCTGTTGCACAATTATCTGAAAAACCTGCTTCTTCAAACCATTTCTCAACCACACCATCATTAATAACGGCAGCATAGCGCCATGATCGCATGCCGAAACCAACATTGTCTTTTGCAACCAGCATACCCATTTTGCGTGTGAATTCACCAGAGCCATCGGGAATTAATTTCACGTTTTTGATATTTTGTGTTTTTCCCCAAGCATTCATGACAAAAGCATCATTGACGGAAAGGCAATAAATTTCATCAATACCAGCTTGTTTAAATTCATCATAGAGTTTTTCAAAGTCAGGCAGCTGAAAGGTTGAGCAAGTAGGGGTAAAAGCTCCAGGAAGAGAAAAAAGAATAACACGCTTTCCTTTAAAGTAAGCATCGCTGTTAACTTCTTGCCACCGATAAGGATTGTCTCCAGCCATTGATTCATCGCGTACGCGTGTGTGGAATGTTACATTGGGAACTGTTTTTTTCATCATCATGATGCTCCTGTATTCTTTTACGAAAATTTTGTTTTAAAACAGCCTTCGTATTTAAAAACATATGGCAAAAAGCGTTTTAAACAAAAGGGCTTCTTTAAAAATTCTTACTTCTAACGAGTGTGCAAATATTTCACACTTCCGTCAAGTAGAATTAATGGTCGACTTTGGATACTCTTCACCTTAAAATTATAGGAAATCATATAAAGGTATTGATATGACCATAAAGACAGTTTTAACCACGGCTTTTGAGGGGCAAAAACCGGGAACGTCTGGTTTGCGCAAAAAAGTGTCTGTTTTTCAACAACCCCATTATGTAGAAAACTTTATACAGTCTCTTTTTGATAACATTGGGCCTCTTGAAGGAAAAATGTTGATTCTTGGGGGGGATGGGCGCACTTTTAATCGTACTCTTCTTCAGATTGTGTTGAAGATGGCGGCGGCGCATGGTGTTTTTTGTGTTAAAATGGGAAGGGGCGGTATTCTTTCTACACCTGCTGTTTCGCATCTTATTCGTAAAACTCATGCCCATGGTGGACTTATTCTTTCTGCAAGCCATAATCCTGGTGGTCCAGAGGGAGATTGTGGTATCAAATACAATGTTTCCAATGGTGGACCGGCTCCTAATTCTTTATGTGATGCTATTTTTGCAACATCGCAACGTCTTTCCTTTTATAAAATTCTTGAAGCACCAGATATTGATTTAGATAGGCAAGGTACGGTCTTTATGGGAGCCATGCGGATTGATATTATCGATCCTGTCGCTGATTATGTTGCTTTGATGCAGGAGCTTTTTGATTTTGACTGTATTGCTAAGGCCGTTGCTCGAGGTCTTACTTTACGGTTTGATGCCATGCATGCGGTAACAGGGCCTTATGCTCATGAAATTTTTGAAAAATGCTTAGGATTTTCTGAAGGGACAGTGGTTAATGGTATTCCTTTGCCAGATTTTGGAGGCGGTCATCCAGATCCCAATTTGGTTTATGCCAAGGCTCTTTATGATTTATTGATGTCAGAGCAAGGACCAGATCTTGGCGCAGCCTCTGATGGTGATGGAGATCGTAACCTCATTATTGGTCGTGGGCAATTTGTCTCGCCTTCGGATTCTTTGGCTATTATGGCTGAACATGCACACCTTATTAAAGGATATCGAAAAGGTGTTGTAGGGATAGCGCGTTCTATGCCAACGGGGCGTGCTGCTGATTTAGTTGCGGAAAAACACGGATTAAACTTTTTTGAAACGCCAACGGGATGGAAGTTTTTTGGAACCCTTTTGGATGCGGGGAAAGTAACCTTTTGTGGTGAAGAAAGCTTTGGAACGGGCTCTCATCACATCCGCGAAAAAGATGGTTTATGGGCTGTCCTATTTTGGTTAAATCTTTTAGCGGTAACAGAAAAAACTGTCGCACAGATTGTTCAACAGCATTGGTCCACCTATGGGCGTTTTTACACGTTACGGCATGATTATGAAGAAGTCGAAGCAGATAAAGCTTTGGCATTACTAGAGCATTTGCGTGCGCACTTACCACATGCAGGAACTGAAATTGCTGGATTTTTCGTCAAAAAAGCAGATGATTTTACATATCATGATCCTGTTGATCAGAGCGTTAGCACGCGGCAAGGTATCCGTATTTTTTTCGAGAATGGAGCACGGTTGGTGGTTCGTTTGTCGGGAACAGGGACGCTAGGTGCTACTTTACGACTTTATTTTGAACAGTATGAAAGTGATCCGCGCAAACACAATTTTAATCCGCAAGAAGTTCTCCAACCTTTGCAACAGGTGGCACTAAAACTGTTAAACATACAACAAGCATTGGGGCGAGATCGTCCTGATATTATCACCTAAGATCATTGGAATGTTTTTTTGTAAAGGTATGATGATTGATCACATGGATGTGATTTTAGGGGCGTGATTTTATGTGCATAAGCCAGAGCTTAACTCTATTTTTAGGCGAGACTTGTTTTTTCCACCTTTCCATATCAATCGGATTCCTAAAACTGCGGGCTTCTTAAAACTAAATGCTGTAGGAAATTATAATCGAGCATAATCGGGGAATTTATGTCCAATGGGTTTGCTCAATGGCTTGATAGAAATTTTTGTTTAATAGGGGAATGTTTCTCATGCAAAATAAAATACGATCATTGTTGCACATTTCATATGTTTGTTTTAAAGAAGCTTCTCTCTCAAGACGCTAAAAACGTATCTTATGCGTGTTGCTTTGAAAGGGATAACCGGCCATCCATTGAGCAGCATCATTTTTACGCTTATGAGAGAGTAAGACGGCACCATCATTCACTTTGCCCGCTTTCAATGTTGGCTCTTATATTTGAGAGTGTTTAGTATTTTGGATAATCGTTTTACACGGATTTTCCTACTTGTAACATGCAAACAAAAGGCTTTGGTTGTTTCAATGTAAAAGGGGTTGAGAGAATCTCAGCTTATTTATCGGCTCTCATTCAATATACAAAACCATTAACTATGATCATAAATTAGTTTGTTCTCTAACATTATGAATGCTTTACTTAAATAAAAGGTCAAGTTGAGGCTATCATTTTCTTGTTTCTCAGTTTTTAGCTCTTTGGAAGCGTTTTTATTCATTCGTTAATTGTATTGCTGATGTATAAGAAAATGATTTTGATTAATTTATTAGAGAGAATGAAGTGAGTAAATTTTATGATATGCGGGCGCTCATTTAAGTTATATAATGATCAATCATTTTTATAAACTCATGTATGGTGTGTGATGATAGCATTCATGAACACAGTTGGCAGATGAGGATTGAAACAAAGGGAAATGTTTTTCTAAAATAATGGACAATAAGCACTTCTTGCATTATGACCAGTCATAATGAATGATTTTTCTTTTAATAAGGGGAATTTATGACCCAATATCCCAAATGTCCTCGTTGTGATTGTCTTTATACTTATGAAGATGGTGAAAATTTTGTGTGTCCTGAATGCGCACATGAATGGCCGCAAAAAAACGATGATACGGTTCTTGCCAATACTGTTTATGATGCCAATGGTCAGATTTTAACAAACGGAGATACCGTTATGGTGATAAAAGATCTGAAAGTAAAAGGCGCTTCATCTGTTTTAAAAGGGGGGACGAAGGTAAAGAATATTCGCTTGGTGGATGGAGATCATAATATTGATTGCAAAATTCCAGGGATTGGTCAGATGAGTTTAAAGTCGGAGTTTGTGAAAAAAGTTTAAGCATTTATCTTCTTGCAATTATTTTTGGATTTCGTTGGTTTTCTATTTTTACATTTTTCTCTAATTGGGCATATTTTCCTCCAGTGGCTTCTTTTCTTGTTTCATAGATTACACCAATCAGATAGAAGCAATATGTTTTCCTTTATTGCAAAGCCATGTATCGCAGAGAAATAGCGACTCTGTCTTTTTCTTTTAATATGCGGTTATGGGGGACTGGATGTTGACTCACAAGCAACAATAAAAGTATGCGCTTTATGAGAAGAACAATACCGTAAAGTAGACAAACTTATTCCTGCTGAATTGAAAAAATATTCTCATTTTTTGTATCAGATAATTTCTCAAACAACCATAATAGATCTGGCTTCAATGTATTTATTTTTTACAGGTAGTTATATTTTTGCGTCATGTTTATGGAAATGAGATTGAAAATGATAGGGGGGGAATTCTTGATTTTAAGAATGGAAAAAGGACGCTATGATCTTGATAAGGTCTTATTGCCATGCATTTTCCAGCTCTTAGTACTGCAACAGTCTCTTATAAAAGTGTACATAAGAGCTATTAAAAATAGTTTTTGTTATTATCCAGTTTGTGCTGTGTAAGCGGACGATTTTGATTGATGCAATAAAAACAGAATTGAAATAAGAAGAATGTCAGAATTCTCATTGCAAGTTGCAAAATGTGATCTTTGTCGAGTGGCTGAAACAACATATTGATTTATAATAGTAAATTAGCGTTATTCATATTGAATTAGAACCCCGAATAACGTGGGATTCTCTCATTTCAAATCTGTTTCATGTTGAATCAATTAAAATCACTTGCTTGCACACCACAAGCGGGGCTGGTGTGTGGGTAAAAATGAGGAAAGAAAGGATTAAAATGACTCTTATGAATCGTCTTAATGAAAGAGCTGTCGCATCATTAGGGGCTGGCAGATATGATGATGGTGCCGGCTTGCTACAAGGAGTATTTTGCGTGATTTGTCGTTGGAAGCACTGAGAAAGATAGAGCAAATGAGCACTCTATCTTACAATGTTTTCTTTTTTGGGTTTTCTTTTTTTTAACGAGGTCGTGTTTTCCTCGTTAAAATTGCATGACAAGATTATAAAACAAAATAAATTTAAAGTGCACACCCATGCATTGTACTTCTGTGTACGATTGGTTTGTTGAAATAACTTATGCTTCTTAAAGGGGGCTTTGAAATCTTTTTAAGGCATATGTGGAGGTGAAAGGTGAGTGAAGGTATCATTATTGGACAGATTTTTTTAACAGTACTCTATCTTTATGGCTGCATAGCTTACTTCTAAAATTTCAGGAATAAAATGACGTAAGATCTTTACATTCCATGTTTGAGCACTGTTGAAGAGGGGCAATCGGTGTGGTTATTTTATCTATTGAAGTCAATATTTATTGTGGCATGGCTTCAACGCCTAAAACTTCAGGGATAAAATGACGTAAAAGGTTTTCAATACCATGTTTGAGAGTTGCCGTTGAAGAGGGACATCCAGCGCAGGAGCCCCGCATATTGAGATAAACAATACCATTTTCAAATCCGCGAAAAGTAATGTCTCCACCATCATTGGCAACCGCTGGGCGGATACGCGTTTCAAGCAGATCTTTAATGGTTAAGACAATATCAGCATCTTTTTCGTCATAAAATTCTTCGTTAAGGGCATGGGTTTGTGCTTGTGTTGTAGCGTTGGTGGTGATCACTGGCTCATTGGATAGAAAATGTTCCATGATTGTGCCTAAAATGACGGGCTTGAGATGTTGCCATTCCCCTTCTTTTTTGCTTACGGTGATAAAATCATAGCCTAAGAAAACACCATTGATATTGGGAATATTAAACAGTTTAGCCGCCAAAGGTGAGTTTTTAGCTGCTTCTTCAGGGTCACGAAATTCTAATACGCCCTCAGAAAGAACCACGCGTCCTGGCAAGAATTTAAGAGTTGCAGGGTTTGGGGTGGTTTCAGTTTGAATAAACATAGACTCTCCTTTTATAATGAAGGATTGGGAAGATCTTACATTGTAGAATATTATATTTTTTAGGCAATAGATCTAATATCTTCATCGGCAAGATTGCTAGGAATAACAATGACAGGGATTGAAAAAGCTGTTCCTTTATTCCCGATTAATTGAACAAGGGGTCCTGGTCCTTCTGTATGTCCACTGGCTGCTAAAACAATTAGTGCAATCCTTTTATCTTCGTCGATCAGTTTGGAAATCTCATCAATTTTTTTTCCTTCACGCACCACTATTTCTGTTTCAAGCGCATGGGTGGTGCGGACTTCACTGGCAATGTCTCCTAATATTTTATGAGCACTTTGCTTTGATTCTGTGCGCATAACGTTGTTTACACCCAGAAAATGTTGAAATTCTACACTATCAACGACACAAAGTAATACCAATGTTCTACTGGTGTTTTGGGCATGTTGTGCGGCAAACGCAACGGCACGCCGACACTCTGGTGTTTCATCGATAATGACTAAGTTTTTTTTCTTTGGTTCTTTTTTCGGATTTTTGGGTTTGGAAATCATGCACTTTCTCTATTTTGTACAAACGATTTTTTTGCTCTCTACAGTTTTTAGTTTTATTATTTTTATGTATCGTGCAAAAATCCAATAATTTCACGAATTTTTTTCATATTTTCTTCTGCGAGCATACTAGCACGTTTAGCGCCATCATGCAAAACAGAGTCGATATAATCACTTTCTTGATGAAGTCGACGTAATTCTTCTGTTATAGGGGCAAGCTTATGGACAACAAGGTCGGCTAGAGCTGTTTTAAAATGCGAAAATTGTTGACCAGAAAATTCTAAAAGAATCTTTTCTTTGCTAACTTTGGCAAAGGCAGCATAAATACCAAGCAGGTTGTCCACTTCTGGTCGTTCTTTTAAAGCGGTGAGGGTATCGGGAAGAGGAGCCGAATCCGTTTTGGCTTTGCGTATTTTTTTTGCGATAAGATCAGCATCATCGGTCAAATTAATGCGTGAAAAATCTGAAGGATCTGATTTTGACATTTTTTTCGTCCCATCGCGCAAAGACATAACGCGTGTGGCTGTTGTTCCAATAAGCGCCTCTGGGAGGGGAAAAAAGCCTTGTCTTTTTTCTTCATCTGTTTGCATAGAGATACCAAAATTTAATTCGGCAATACGCTGTGCATAGTCGTTGTTAAATTTTTGTGCAATATCGCGTGTGAGTTCAACATGCTGTTTTTGATCTTCGCCTACTGGAACATGCGTTGCACGATAGACTAAAATATCAGCGGCCATCAAAGTGGGATAGGCAAAAAGCCCTAGGGATACTTTTTCGCGATCTTTTCCTGCTTTATCTTTAAATTGTGTCATGCGTTGAAGCCAGCCAATACGGGCAACACAATTAAAAATCCAGGCGAGTTCAGCATGTTGAAAAACACGTGATTGGTTAAAAATAATGTGTTTTTGAGGATCAATACCGCAGGCTAAAAAGGCTGCTGTCACTGTTCTGGTGGATTCGCTTAAAGTAAGGGGATCTGGGTTAACTGTGAGCGCATGCATGTCCACAACACAATAGAGGCAGTGATGAGAGTTTTGCAGTTCAACCCAACGCTGAATGGCTCCAAGATAATTGCCAAGATGTAAATGACCACTCGGTTGTACGCCGGAAAAGACAAGTGGTGTGAAGGTATCCATAGGAGTGCTCTTTCTTCAATTAAGGTTATTCATTTTATTGTTTTTGACAAAGTATAGATATTATGAGCGTTTTTTCAAATTTTTAAGCGTGTGAAAAAAGGAACGGGTGTTGAATAAAAAATAGGCACTAAAATAGATCAAAAATATGCCAATCATGATCCCAGCTAAGGTGATCGCGCGCAAGAAAAATGATGCTTGTGAGGATAAAGGAAAAGACAAAAAACCAAACACATTCAATCCGTAATAGAGGGCTAGTGCACTCAAAAGAGTTGCCATCATGAGACATAATATTCGCTTTATCAGTTGGAAGTCGTATTTCCAATAACCGCGTTTGATAAGGACACTCCACAGCAACAGTGTGTTGGCCCATCCAGAGGTAATTTCAGCAATAACAATGCCTCGTGCAGATAGAATAGGAAATAATGTTAAGGCGAGACTGATATTGATGAAAACGCAAATACCTGTAAAAATCATCGGTGTTTTGGTATCTTCATGGGCAAAAAAATTAGGAATAAAGACCTTAATAAGAACAAAAGCTGGAAGTCCTAATCCATAAAGCTCCAGTAATTGTGCAACATGGTGTGTTGATTGACTGGTAAATTGTCCTCGCTCAAAGAGCAAACTGACAATGGGAGTGGAGAGCAGCAAAAAAGCGATGGATGCTGGAAGTGTTAACAACAATGTTAATTCAATAGAGCGATTTTGTAAATGGTGGGTTTCTTTATGCTTTTTGCTCCGCAAAGCGCGTGTTAATTCTGGTAAAAGAACGGTTGCAACGGCAATGGCGATTACGCCTAAAGGCAATTGGTAAAGACGATCAGCGTACATCAAAGAAGAGACAGCACCCGATTGACTAGAAGCAATGTTGGTATTAATGAGCAAATTGATTTGTGTGATGCCACCCGTAATGGCTGCTGGGAATGCTAAAGTTAATAGCTTGCGAACATTAGGACTTAAATGGGGCTGGCGGAAGGAAATTTTCATTCCACTTTGACGCAAAGCAAGGGCAATTAAGGTGAGTTGAAGAAGCCCTGCTGCTAATACACCCCAAGAGAGATTTAAGCCGATATGCCAAGCGTCAAGTTTATAGATCCAAGCATAGGCAAGCACACCAATCAGAATAATGTTTAAAAAGAGTGGGGCAATGGCGGCAATAAAATAGCGTCGCAGAGCATTAAGCATGCCCCCCATCATGGCAGCAAGCGACATGCAGGTTAAATAGGGAAACATGATTGCAGTAAAGTGAATGGTAGCGTTAAATTTTGTTGCATCTTCGGTAAAACCTGGGGCAATAATGGTTCGTACCAAAAAAGGCATACTCAGTTCCATCGCAATCGTTAACAGTAAGAGCAGCGAAAAGAGAACGCCAAAGACTTCTTCTGCAAATTTGCATGCCGTTTCGTGACCTTCTTCAGTGATTTTTTTTGCAAAAAGAGGAATGAAAGCAGCGTTAAAGGCACCTTCAGCAAAAAAACGACGAAATGTGTTGGGAAAACGAAAAGCAGCGTTAAAGGCATCAGAAACAGGACCTGTCCCTAGGGCTGCTGCCATAAGCATTTCGCGTACGAAGCCAAAAATACGGCTCATAAGGGTTCCGGAAGCAACTGTTGCAATTTTTTTAATCAATGTCATAAAGATATATCAACTTTGTTGTAAAAGAGAAGCGATGACAGGAGAAATAAACCGTTTTAAATCGTAAAAATCTGATCTCTATCCTAATCAAGGATACTTTTGGAAAGCGTTTTACGACGGTGTTTATCTCTCTGTCAACAATGGTGCTTGAAGACTTTTTTATGCTCCTTGTTTACTGTTGCATTAAAATTTTTATTGTTGCCATAAAATAATTAAAATTTCTTTTTCAAACTGAAATATGGGAGAAATATCATAACAGTTTTAAGAGACATATAAGCATATATAATGATAATTTCTCTTTATGTTTTGATGTCGTGAATAATGCAACCCAATACCTTACTGTTTTACGTGAGGGGCATGACCCTATTTAAAGAACGCAAATAAAATAAAAGCATGAAACAATGTGCAATTTCCATTATTTAAAAAACAGCGCTTTAGATGTTTTAAAAAGTCGTAAGGTTGAGCTAAAAGGGGATGGTAAAGCTGGTGATTGGTTTTCACTTTTATGGCTTTATGTTCTCTCCAAATTTGGCTGCCTTTTCGTTTTAGAGATTACATAAACAAAAGGATAGGAAGACGTGATCTTTCAACAGCATTTTGTCTGTTTTTAGCACGACAGGTAATGAAAGTGATTAATTATCATTTTCAAAAATGATTGATCCTTTTATTTTTCCTGTTCAGGTTTCTTTTCACAGTTGATGAGGATAACATCTGAGAAAATAAGATAAAATTGCTCTCTCATGGTTTCCATTCTCGTTGAGGTCGATTGATTTGCCGATGAAGGCAGGGGGGGTAAAGGCTATCATTTTCACCAGAGAGGGTAAAAAAGTTAAAGTTTATGAACCTTTTAGATATTCATTGCCATCGCTTTTGCGTGCTCTGTTTTGTGAGGTTGAATATTTTCTTGTCTTTTAGGACTCTGATTGACGTTTTCTGTCATTTTTTGCACTTTAATTGCTTCTTTATCGAGAGTGTTGGAACATTTTTTTTCATTATTTTTCTTTATAGATTGATACTGGTTTAGTGCTAAGCGCTCATCGAATTTATGGTTATAAAAATACATGGGTTGTATATGCTGTTCTATCTCTTTTATCTGCTTGATTATTTCCATAATCTCTTTTGCTTTAACGGTTGATGTACCAAGACTCTTCGCAAGTTTTTCAGGATTATTTTCCTTTATAGCTTCATGCTCGCTTGAGGATAAGCGCTCATTGATTTTTTTGATATAAGTCCTTATCTCCCCCCTTAATTCAGGAGAGTTTGATAAAGTTTCTTGCTGTTGTGCTTTTGACAAGGAAAAGAGATTTTTCATCCAAGCCTCAGGAATTTTTACCGACTGTTCACACCGCCTTTGTTTTACATGATGGGTATGGAGAATGTCTCTTTCTGTTTGTTTAAAAATATTGATATAACGATCAATGGCTCTACAGAGGGGCAAAATATTTGCTTCAGCATGGGCACGCGCGTTGTTTTTTATGCCAAATACATTGCTACCAGAAAGCTTAGAAATAGATTGGGGAGAGGTGGTAATTTGATAGGTGAGCTGTTCTCCTTCAGTATGATTTTCATGGATCATCTCAATTCTTTCCTGCAAAATATGACGATTGCCATAAATGATTTGGCACAAAGTTTCTATTTCTTTTCTTCTTGCTTGAATGGATGCGTTGTTTTTTATCCTTGTGGCAATTTCATTGTTGGTAAGGGGGGCTATTGTTTGTGCGGGGATAAGCACTTCTTGCTGGTTTTGAACTTTTGGTGCTGTAAAGGAGAGGGCGTCACCGATTTTTAATGTCTGTATTTGCTCTGGGGTGAGATCTTTTTTATTTCCCAAGATGAAAATCCCGTTGGCATCAAGCATGAAGCCATTGGGTCCACTGCCTCTGTAGAAGCCTTTATAGGTATGACCTTCTTTTGCTGTTATAATAAGATGATTATGAAGACTCTCAAATCCGATATGTTTCATATTGTCCATGAATTCTTTTAAAATAAGTATTTTTTCTGGATTTGAGATATCTTCAAGCAGATGCTTCATCTCTTCTTTATCGTTATGTTTTAGCGATGCAATGCTGGCAAGATTCATACGTTTTTCTGTTACAAGAGAAAAGTCGAGTGTGTGGCCAGCAACTTGCCCAAGTTTTTCAAAAAACGTCCGTTGCGTGCGTCCATTGCCTTCTCTGAAAGGATGTGTATAGTTGAGCTGTATCAACATTTCAGTGACATGTTCAATAAATGTTTCGCGGGTTAAGCCTTTTAAACTATTCGTTTCAGCAAGTATTTTATCTAAATTTTCTAGTCCCTCTTGTATCTGTTTTGCTGAGGCAAAAGAAATCCCAGCTTTTTTCATCATTGGCATATAAGCAACGGTACCATCTTCAAATGTAAATGGTTTTTCGCGTGTTTGTCCGGCCCATTCAAAAGTATTTTTAAATAGGGTGTGATGAATATATTGGAGATATGTGGAAGTTAGTTTTTGCGGTGGCGCTTCTTGGCGTAGATGAATGATTGCTTTTGTTGTATCATGGGCACATTGCACTTTTAATTTTTTATAGTCGTTTATTCCATATTTATTTTTTAAGGTGATACTATTAGGGCAAAAGAAATTACGGTACATTGTCTTATTTTCTTCGGTTTGAGGCGATGAGGATAATTTCTCCTGTAAGGTGAGAGGGACGGTGTCCGTTTTTTTTGTACCAGTGTCCCAGTATGCCATTGCTTTTTTTGGGGGCTGTTTCATTCTTTCTTGATGATCAGAGCGTTTTTCCTTTGTCATTTGGACAGATATTGGATTATTTGTCGCTGTATTGCTGGTCTGTAAAATGTTTTTTTGGAAATCTTTTTGCATTTGCCTCATAGAGGAAGCAGATTGAGCAATTGGTTTGGTCATTTGTTCTTGTTCTTGCAAATTTTCGGGCATAACTTCAATGCTGTCATGTAAAGCATGAGGGGCACTCCATGGTGAAAAATGGGCTTTTTCTTTTTTCTTTGTTTGAATGGATGCGTTGTCTTTGCTCTTTTCAGTTATTTCATCGTTTGTGAGAACGGCTCTTTTTTTTCTGGAAGCAATGTTTTTTTCTGGGTTTTGAGTTTTGGGCGCTGTAAAGGAGAGGGCGTCACCGATTTTTAATGTCTGTATTTGCTCTGGGGTGAGATCTTTTTTATTTCCTAAGATGAAAATCCCGTTGGCATCAAGCATGAAGCCATTGGGTCCACTGCCTCTGTAGGTACCATGATAGGTTTCTCCTTCTTTTGCGACGACAGTGAGATAATAATTTTTTTCATCCAATCCAAGCTTTCTCATAGAGTTGGTAAATTCTTGTAAAATGAGCAATTTTTCTGGATTTGAGATATCCTCAAGCAGATGCTTCATAGGCTCTGGATCGCCATGTTCCATGGCAGCGGCGCGGACAAAGTCTTTACGTTTTTTGCTCACAAGAGAAAAGTCTAGCTCATGTCCTGCTGCTTGAGCGAGTTTTTCAACAAACAGTCTCTTTGTGCGTCTATTGCCCTCTCTGAAAGGATGCAAGTGGTGCAAATCTATCATTATTCCAGCGGCTTGTTCAACGAATTCTTCGCGCGTTAAGCCTTGTAAATTATTCTTTTCAGAAAGCGTTTTATCTAACTTTTCTAGTCCCTTCTGTATTTTTCTGCCAATCGCAAAAGGTTTTGTAAATTCTTTTCTTTTCAAAATGGGCATAGAAGCAACAGTACCATCTTCAAATGTAAAAGGCTCTTCGCGTGTTTGTCCGGCCCATTCAAATGCACGGGAAAAGAGGCGTTGATGAAGATATTTTAGATAGGAGGAATTAAACTGCTCAGGTAGAGGTTCTTGACGCAGTTTTATCATTTCTTTCTTTACATCATCACAACATCGTTCTTTTAATATTTCTTGCTCTTTGATGCGGTATTTATTTTTAAGCACCTTGCTATTGGGATAAAAGAAATTCTGCGATGCTTTATTGATTTGCTTAGAAATGGCTGCACTAATTGCAGAGTGTTGTTCTTGCAATTTTTCCTGTGAGGAAGAGGCATAATGTTCTGTATTTTCTTTCATGCATATTTCCTTTCAAATGTTAACATTATTTTTTGAAAGCTTTTTTATATTTTTTGCCTTTTATTATTTTATGGTGTTTTCTTTAAAGAAGAATGCCTATTTGAATGATTGAAAAAATTGACCTTATTCGCATGGAGCAAAGTTAATCATGGAACAAAGTTAAAGTGTGTAATTTTTATGAAGTATTATCGTGAAATTTTATCAATGAATTCTGTAAAATAATGGGGTGTCTTATTCAAAGTTTTCTGTATTTTATACACCGTCTTTGATGCAATCTTGGCAAGATAATTGCACCAAAGTTTTGTATGAAAAGCCAACAATTGGGAGATTTATTACGACAAAGCTATAGCTTTTGATGCTTCGGCTCTGCGCTGTCGAATATGCGGCTGGTCTTCTTGTCTACAAGTTTCTGCAACTTCTTGATGCCGCTTTACTGTTGAGCGTTCAGGCAGCTTCGGGGGCTGCGATAAGCTTTGCTGCTTTTGTAATTTTTTATCGAGATCGGTAAGTGGTTGATGACGTTTTTGTTGTTCTTCCTGATGGTTTTGCACAATGGTTTCTCTTAACTGTTTTATTGTATCAGCATAGTCCTTAATGGCGGTACAAAGGGTAGGGATATTTTCTTCAGCGGCTTTGCGTGCTCCGTTTTTTATGCCAAGGGTTTTTCTACCAGCAAGTGGAGCAAAAAATGTAGAATCCTTTTCAATTTGAAATACAAGCTCTTCTCCCATCTCTGGAATTTTGTGCATATCTTCCATTCTATATTGTAAAATAAATGGATCATCATAAACAATTTGGCACCAATATTGGATCTCTCTTTGACCATATTGAACCGATGGATCTTGTTGAACTCTGCGGGCAATTTCCTGATTTGAGAGAGGCTTTATTTTCTTTTCTGAATTGAGCGAATTTTGTAAATGTTGATTTATTGGATCTTTCTCTTGTGCTTGTCGCTGATGTTGTTGTTCCGTGTGAGAACCTTGTGAAATATTTTCACTTTTTGTATATTTTGAAGTATACATATAACCGTTAATAGCAGCACATAGGGTAGGAAGAGTTTCTTCAGCTTGTTTGCGCGCGTTATTTTTTATGCCGAGAACTTTTCTACCAGCAAGCTTAGAAATAGACTTAGGCTGTTCTGTAATATCCCATAAGAGCTGTTCTCCCATATTGGGGTTTTCTTTGATTGCTTCTATTCTTTCTTCTAAAATAAGCCTGTTGCCATAAACCTTTTCGCACAAAAATCGTATTTCTTCTTGATATGCTACGAGTAACAGCTCTCTTTCCATTGTATTAATAGATGATTTTTGTCCGTGAGACGGTTTTGGTTGTTCAATTGCTGTGTGTGGAGAGGCAGGTTTTGGGACGATAGTATCGCTTTGTTTTCTGTTTCCCATACGGAGCGGTTTTCTTGAAGGAGGGACGGCATATGTTCCACTGTCTTGTGATGATGAACTGCTTTGCTGTCTGACTTTCATATGTGATGGTGTTTTGGGTCTAACACTTGGGTCGTATGTTTCAGGATTTTGGATTTTTGTACCGTTTTGCACTCTGTCTCTCATGCGTGGCGATGTTTGCGAAGTAGGCGTTGCATAGAGGTGTTCTCTCTCTTGAACCGTTGTTTTGTTTTGTTCTCTATCTTTTGCACGTGGTGGTCTTTGTGGAGCTGCTTTTGTGTGCGGAGAGGAGTTTTCTTGGATTTGTGAGCTGGGGATTTTTGTGCCGGTTTGTGCTTTTTCCCTCATGCGTGGGGGTGTTTGCGAAGTAGGCGTTGCATAGAGGTGTTCTCTCTCTTGAGCTGTTGTTTTGTTTTGTTCTCTATCTTTTGCACGTGGTGGTCTTTGTGGAGGCGTTTTTGTGTGCGGAGAGGAGCGTTCTTGGATTTGTGAGCTGGGTTGTAGATTTTCTTTTGTGCGTGGGGGTTTGGGCGGAGCTACTTTTGTTTGGAGAGGAGGTATCTCTTGGGTTTTGGTGCTGGGGATTTTAGCGCTGGAGGGCATTGTGCTGGTTTGAGTGTTTGCTCTCATGCGGGGGGGGGGCGGTGGCGCAACCTTTGGGTGGTGTGATAAATTTTCTGGGCGTTTTTCTACAGTTGGTTTTGGCAAATTTTGAGAAACTTGGGAAGGAGGGGTTCTGGTGGGGGATTGTTCAGCCGGTTGTTGAAATTTTTCCATCATTTCGGTGATAAAAGGGGAGGGATTTCTTTTTTTCATGCATGTTCCTTTCAAACTCTTCCAATATTGTTTTTAAATACTATTTAAAAACGTACGTTGGTTTTTATTCTGTTTTATGCTTTTTTACTCGGTCTTTACGAGAGCAGATATGAAACTGAATGGTTTCACAAGATGGGGCTTTCTTGGCGCAAACACCCCTGTTCTGTGTTGCGCCAAGATGTTAGATTTAATGTGAAAACTTATGTCCTGTTTAGCTGGCAAAAGCCATCGCTTTTGGGGCGATAGTTTTGCGAGGACGAATATCTGTTTCTCTTTGTTGCGTAGAGGTTGTTGCTTCTTCATGCGTTACTATTGAAGGCTCGGGGCGTTGAGCAGACTGTGAGACGCTTTGTTGTTGATGCAAGTTTTGCGATCTCTCAGAAGATGCTTCATTGTGTTCTTGTTTTGTCTGCTCGGTTTGTGAAATGCTCTCTCTTACTTGTGTTACAGCCGTTGCATAATTGTCAGTGGCGTCAATGAGGTGAGAAAGACCAGCTTCAGCATGCCTGCGTGCTTGATTTTTAAAGCCACAAAAGTTACGACCAGCGTACTTGTGAAAAGATTGAGGATTTCCGACAAGTTGCTGTGCGAGTGCTTCTATTGTTTCAGGGTTTTGGAAAAGTGTTTCCACTTGTGATTGCAAAATGTTTTTGTTGCCAAAAACAACACCGCACCAATATTGGATTTGGGCATGGTGTCTTTTGACTTTTGAATGTTGGTGAATTTGGGTAGAAATTTCTACTTCTGAAAGCGTTGCTTTTTCACGTTGATCTGGTTTTTGTAGAAGTTTAGCGACGGCTTCCTTCCCCATAAAGCGTTCATAGTTTTTGAGTTCTTGCTCTGGAGATTGTAAGAGGTTCTCTCTTGCCTGTTTTACAGCTTCTGTATAACAATCAATGGTGATACTGAGAGTGGAATAACTCTCTTCCGCTTGTCTACGCACTCGATTTTTAAAGCCCAACGCGCTGGTGCCGGAAAGTTTAGCAATACTTTCAGGATAGGCTGCCATGCGCCATGAGAGCTCTTCTCCTGCAGCGGGATTTATTTGAATTTCCTGTATTTTTTCTTGCAAAATGTTTGGGTTACCATAGGCACTTGCGGATAAACGTTGGATTTCTTCTTGATAGGTTCGAACCAATGAATGGTGTGGAAGCAATAGAATGATTTCTTCCTCTGAGAGAACTCTTGTTGTCCTTTGGGTAACTTGTGAAGGAACTGTTGAGTGTGTCGTTTCAGTTTTTTGCTGCCTTTTGGTAGAGCTGCCTCTTGTTAACGAAGCTGTTGGATTTGTTGATGCATGTACAGTTTCTTCGCTTAAAAGAGATTGTCTTTCCTCATCTTCTTCCGGTATGGATGACAGTCTTTTGCTTTTTGAAGGCGTTTCTTTAGGAAGGGGGGCTGCGCCTGAGACCTCTGCCGCTGCTTGTTCATAGAGCTTTATAAGTTCTTGTATTGAAGAGGATGGAAAAGGATGAGGGTGGTTTTTTTTCATGCATGTTTCCTTTCAAAAATTGTTTTAGAAAACCTCTTTGGTGCATTCTTGCCTTTTATGCTTGGATCGCTTTGAGACAAAAGAAATATCGAGCTGAATGAGCTTCCAAAGATCTGCGCTATTTGCAATCAGCTTAATGGACATTTGTGTCTTTTATACAGTTTTTTTGTGAAATATTATCAATAAGTTATCAATAGTCGTCGTGAATTACAGGCGCCATTTTTAGGGCTATTTTTTGTAACATTCTAAAACAACTCTTGGCGCAATCGCGATGAAACGATTTGCGCCAAGAAACTCACTGAAAAAAAAGATTAAATGAAAAACAAAAACTATCTGTTTTTATGTTTATGCCCCCTTACATGGCATAAGCCATTCCTTTTTCTCCATGTCTTTGTCGTTGAGGGCTGTGCTCTGGACTATTTTGTTCTTGTCCTCTTGTGTGATGATGATGATAACGATGATGGTGTCTCTCAACTTGCTGAGAATTTTCTTGACGGCGTCTTTGTTCCGCTAGAGGGGTTTGCGATAGTCTTGTTGCTGCGTCTTGTACAGCTTTCGTATAACCATCAACGGCATCAACGAGCGATCTAAAACCATCTTCAGCTGCTTTGCGTGTTTGATTTTTTAAGCCAAGTGTGGAGCGGCCAGCAAGTTTATGTATAGATTCAGGATTTTCAGCAAGTTGATTTGAAAGGTCTTTTCCTTTAGTGGGATCTGTAAGTATTCCTTGCAAGTGCTGCTGGAAAATCGTATCATCGCCATAAACAATTTTACTCCAGTGTATGACTTCTTCTGCATGTGCTTGGACGTGTGGATTTTTTAAAAGCATGACACTTATTTGATCAGCTGTGAGGGAAGATGAAGGCTTTCCTCTTTGGTGCGGAGCAACCGTTGTATAGTCGGTTTCAGGATCTTCTGTCCTTTGATGTTTACCTCTTGAAGAAGGGGTAACGCTGCTCACTGATGCGTATGTAACTTCCTCTTCGCGTCTTGGGGGAGCAACCTTTGTGTAATCGGTTTCAGAACTTTCTCTTCCCCGATCAGGATGTCTCCCTCTTGAAGGAGAAACACTGCTAACAGTTGCGTATAGAACGTCTTCTTCTGGTTTTGGTCCGCGCTGGTTTCCTCTGTTTGGTTTATTAACTGTTGCATAGAGGGCTTCTGGATTTGCAGAAGGATGTGGATGATGTTTTTTCATACATATTTCCTTTCAATATTTTTAGAAAACCTCTTTGGTGCATTCCCCACTTTTAGTTTTGATAACTTTTATATAAAGGAAGATATCCAACCGAATGACCGCCAAAGATTCTGCGCTATTCAATATTGATATGTAATGAACATTTATGTCTTTTATACAGTTTTTTTATGAAATTTTATCAATAAGTTACAATAAATTACAGGATCCACTTTTAGAACTATTTTTTGTAACATTCTAAAACAACTCTTGGCGCAATCACGATAAAATGATTTGCGCCAAGAAACTCACTGAAAAAAATTACATGAAAAACAAAAACTATCTGTTTTTACGTTTATGTCCACTTACATGGCAAAAGCCATTCCTTTTTCTCCATGTCTTTGTCTTTGTGGGCTGTGCTCTGGACTATTTTGTTCTTGTCCTCTTGCATGACGATGATGATGGTGGTGTCTGTGTTCTGCTTCTCTTTCTGGACTTTCTTGTCTTTGACCTCTTTCTCTTTCATGCTCCCGTGTAAACTGTTTATGGAGCTTTTGTGCCGTATGTATATGCCTCTCAAGAGCTGAGCAAAGGGGAGAAAAACTCTCTTCAGCTTCTCTGCGGCTTGGAGACTTTACACCAAGTATTTTGTGACCTGCAAGCTTACCAGCGCTTTCAGGATTTTCTGCAAGGCCCCATAAGATTTGCTCTGCATTTTGAGGATCGTCAAGAATTTTAGCAAGGTGGTCATTCAAAGCATGTTCGTTACCATAAACAACTCTGCACCACTCTTGCGTTTCTCTCACACCATATTGAAAGTCTACGTTTTTTAAAAGCCTTGTTGTAACCACATCTTTTTGGGTTCTGGGAGGAGAGATTCTGCCTCCTCCAACGCCTTGATAGATGGGATTTTCTAGTTGTTCAGACTCTTGCCCGCCTTCAGCCCCCATGCCAACCGTTGTATAGACAGATTCGAGTGGTCTTTGGGGAGAGAGCTCACCACGTTCACCAAACTCAAGCTCTGCATAGAGATGTTCCGGTTCTTGGCGGTGTCCTCCACCCTGTGCTCCTCCACCAATTGTGTCATAGGGTGTTTGCCAACCTTGCGCTTCCAAGTCCGTTATTTTATAGGGGTCTACGAGTCTGTTGGTGCGTCGCCCATCACTTGGTCTTCCACCAAGTCTGTCATAGGGATTTCCTAGTGGCTGTTGGGGAGCATAGATCGTTTCTGCTGGTTGTTGAAGTGTGTATTGTTGTTGGTTGCGCTGTTCTTTGGGTGGTTTATTAACCTTTGCGTAGAGGTCTTCTACATTAGGAGATCCTAGGTTTTGTTGGTCAAGTGGCTTTTTGGGAGCAAAGACCGTTTCTGGTGGTTGTTGAAGTGTATAGTGTTGTGGGTTGCGCTGTTCTTTGGGTGGTTTATTAACCTTGGCGTAGAGGGGGTCTTGGCTCTGGGGTTGTGGGTTCTGGGGGGCTGGTTGTGGGTGACTTTTTTTCATGGCTGTTTCCTTTCAATATTTTTAGAAAACCTCTTTGGCGCATTCCCCATTTTTTGATAACAACTTTAGGATAAGGTAAGATATCAAATTAAATGACCTCCAAAGATTTCGCGCTATTCATATTGATATATAGTGGACATTTATGTCTTTTATACAGTTTTTTTATGAAATATTATCAATAAGTTACATCAAATTACAGGATTCATTTTTAGGACTATTTTTTGTACCATTTTAAAACAATTGGTGAGCGTAATGGAGATAAAATGATTTGCGTTAAGAGTTAGTTGGAAGGTAAAAGTTCACGCTTTTTAGCCGGTAAGAGCAAGCGATGAAGAGCGACTAACTTTCAAGCTGCGGGCTTGACATTGTGCTTCTTGGGTGTTCTTTACAGTATTCGCAATTTCTTTTGCTTTGCTTTCCGATGTCCCAAGGAGGCACGCTAGTCTGGTATGATCTTTTTCTTGTATGGCTTTACGCTCTTCTGAGGATAGACGATTGTGTAGTTGGCGCGAAAAGTGATGGAGTTCTTGTCGTAGTGTTGGAGAATGCAATAAAGCTTCCTTTTGTTGTTCTCTTGGTAAGGTAAAAAGGTTTTGTAAATTTTTTCCAGGTGTTTCGACAGTGTGACTCAGTCGATTTTGTTCTCTTTGATGTTGCTCTAAAATTTCTTCTTTTGTTTGTTGTGTTATTGTGGCATAATTTTTAAGGGCTTGGCTGAGTTGTGGAGCAGTTTGTTCCGCCAGTCTGCGATTTGGGCTTTTCATGTCAAGTATTTTTCTCCCTGCAAGTTTAGAAATTGATTGAGGGTTTTGTAAAATTTCATCAGCAAATTGATTTCCTAAGCTTGGATCAGCCGTTAAGATATCTATTTTTGTATTTAAGGCGTGGATTTTACCATAAACGAGTTTTGATAAATTTTTGATTTCTTTTCGGCATGCTTCAACATAAGCGTCATTTGAAATCTTTGTGAATAACTCTTCATGGGTGAGAGATTCTAATGTTTCTTTTGGGATCAATATTTCTTTTACATTTTGAACGTTGTTTTTTTGAAAGCAGAGGCGAGTACCGTTTTGTAATGTTTTGACGAGTTCTGGGGGGAGATCATCTTTGTGGCCGACGACGAAAGCACCCTCTACTTCCATGACAAAACCTTCTGCTGAAAAACCTCTAAAGACGCCTTCGTAGGTTACATCTTCTTTTGTTGCAACAACAACACGATTGTTAATTTCATCCAGTCCCGCGTTTCTCATTTGGGAGATGAATTCTTTTAAAACAAGGGATTTTTGCGGATGTGTGATATCTTCAAAAAGATCTTTCATCGGTTGGGGATTGCCATATTGCACGGCTTCAATACAAGCTGCTGTCATGCGTCCTTTTGTGATGAAAGAAAAGTCAATGGTATGTCCTGCGGCTTGTCCAAGTTTTTCCATAAACATTCGATTGACGCGCCCATTCCCTTTTCTAAAAGGATGTGCGTGCTCGAGCGCCATAAAAACTTCTGCGGCATTTTCAGCAAATTCTTGGCGCGATAAACCTTTTAAATTGTTCTTCTCATTAAGTGTTTTTTCGAGTTGTTTTAGTTGTTTTTGAATCTGCGGTCCGATAGCAAAAGGAACTTCATAACCTTTGGGACGCATCGCCGGCATATGGGCAGTGGTGCCGTCTTCAAATGTAAAGGATGTATCGCGGGTTTTTCCAGCCCATTCAAAAGTTTTGTGGAAGAGGCTCCAGTGGATTAGTTTTAGATAGGAAGCATCAAATTTTTGTGGAAGTGGTTCGTGGCGAAAATTGACGGCTTCTCTGGCGGTATCATGAGCACAGCGTTCATACAGTTTTTTGGGGTCTTTTATGCCATATTTATTTTTGAGTGTTGGGGTACCTTTATATAGATAATTTTGCTCTAACATATAATCTCTCCTAAGTAGGTAGGGTGGTGGTTGATGAGCGTCTTAAACGCTGCATGTGAAAAATTCCCCTTCGCGTATTCTTTTGAGATTTTGGTTGTTATGAGAGAAAGCACTTTTCCCTCTAGTGTATAGATAGTTGTAGCAATCGTTTTGTGATACTTTTGAAAGGTTTTTGGTGTAAGAGATGCAAAATGTTCTGTTATGATTGTTTTCATGCCTATTTTCTTTTTTCATTTATTTTTGAAAAGTTTTTCTGATGGTTCCTTTGTTTATTACCTTGTGCTGTAAAATACTGGTATTGAGGGCCTTGATATGAATCCCATGAGTAGTTAGAAAATGAATTTTCTACAAATTGACTTTGGGTAAAATCTTCGTTCTTTGAGGTGTAAGGAAGAGGTCAAAAAGAAAAATGTTGCTTAAAATTGTTGTTTTTTTCCTTTAACAAAGTTGTTTGCAAGAGCGCTTTGATGAGGGGCGTGGATATGGCGGGTGCGATCGCTCTTGGTTAGCGGATGGTGCTGGTACTTTTCATACACAGTACTCAGATTGGTGAATCTATGGGTAAAAGCAGTTATCAAGAATTTTTCTCCATTATGTTTTTCTTACTGCTCCATATGAATATCTTGCCATACGAACATCTTGTTTGTGTATTTTTGCAACAAAATGTTTTTTATTTTGTATTGTTGCTCTTATTGTATTGCGCTGCTCTAAGATCCATAAGAGAGAAAACTCTTTCTTTGGTTGGGAGAAAAGCCTTTTTCAGCGCTTTATCACTAAAATAGAACACTTTATGATATCGTAAAGGGGGAAAAGCTTGTATAAGAATGATTTATTCATTTTGATGTATATCTTAAATGTTTTTTGGGAAAAAATCGATGTTCTTGAGTGTGGGTGTTTTGAGAGTTCTTGTCTCAAAGATCAATCTTTTGTTTTTCTTAAGTCTTGATATTGGGGATTAGCGTTGTGAAATGTTTTTGGTTGTTTGTAGGGGATAAATTATACACAAAAAGCTTTGTAGGAATGTATTTGCAGACTTTCCCAAGTGGAGATGTTGGTTTAGTTATAGGTGATTTGAGGGGGTGGTATTTTTATAAAGATGATGGGCGCTGGTAAAACGATACACAAAATACAAAAAGGAAAAAACACGGATTTTTTTATCATGTTTTCCTTATATGTGTGAGGAAGCGTTCAAAAACTTTTTGTTAACGGGTTTTTAAAAAATAGAAATCTATGTTGTTTTTGTGGTTGTTCTTTTCATAGTCAAGATCTCATAATAGGAGGTTAGTTTTTCTTTTGTGGGGCAAAGCGGTTTTTTGCAGCTGCGGCTAACATTTCTTTTCTTCTGAAATAAATGGCGCGACCACATCGCAAAGGGGGGTGTCCTTGCATAAGAATAATTTGTTCATCTTGACGCATTTCTTGAATAACTTCATGGGGTAAAATCAGGGCTCTTTGTTGGTAATTGACGTTGTATGAACTCTTTCCTAAGGATAAGCCTCTTGATTTGCTTGTTCCGGTGACTTCAACGGTCATTTGGCCACAGCGTTCTGAAATGTCTTTGGCTGTTTGGAGGTCTTTAATGGCAGCATAGCTGACAAAAGAGCAGCTTTCAAACCATGAGCGTGCTCCGGCTTCTCCAAAGTGATTGACCAACTGACCAGAGGATTGATAAAAAAGCATTAAGGATGTACCGTATTTACGTCCACGATCGCGTGCTTCTTCTAAAATATTCATATAGCCTAGAAGATCAACTTCATCTAAGACAAATAAAACACGCTTTTTATAGTTACCGTCTGCTGTAACCATGGCATTGAGAAAGGCGCCAATAATCACACGTCCAATAGCTGGATAACTGTTTAAAATGCTTGCGGGGAGATTGAGAAAAACATCTGTATTGCCATTTGCAATATCTGAGGAAAAAAAATCATCTCCGCAGACAAGATCTGCGTAATTGGACAAAGAAAGCCATTGGGTGTCTTTTGAGGCGGTTGTATAGACTCCTGAAAAGGTTTGTTCTGCCATTTCTGTAAAAATACCAACCATTTCACGAATAAAAGGAGAAGGTGTTGTTTCTTGAATCATGCGTAATTGATTAACAACAGCTGTTTCTGATTGAGAGAGAATGCCACGCAATGTTTTTAAATTGCGTTCGCTGTCTTCATATTCATCAGAAAATACAACGTGAGCAAGAAGAGCTGTTAATAAATTATGGGCTTGTGTCGAGAAATATTCTGCTGAAGAATTGTCTGATTTTTTATCTGTAAGGAGCAACTTGGAAAAGCTTACAATATTCGCTTCGCGTTGTGTGCGTGGTACGCTGTCGTCTAAAAGCCAATCGATGACATTAAAATTTTTTGTTAAAAATGAATTGGGATCGAGAACAATGACATTTCTATTCCCCATCTTTTGACGCGCAAATTTGACCATTGGGGCAACTTCTGTTGAAGGATCAAGACAAACAATAGACCCTGGATAGGTTAAACACGTAGGAACTACTGTACTTGTGGTTTTATAGCCACCAGAACCAGCAAAAAAGATCATATGAGTTGAACCAAAATCAAGATTAAAGGTTAGCAAAGGGGCTGTTCCCCCCTTTCCCCATGTTGTTTTATTGCCAGGCGCAAAGGGAATTTTGCACACATTATCTTGATCAACACGGTATCTTTCACCCACAACAATTTGCCCATTGGCAGGAAAGATTTTTGCTGCCTCTCTTAAATTCATCCAAGAGGCCTCACCAAAAACACCTTTTTTTGCACGCTTGACCTTATTTTTAGGTGGAGAGGTTGTTATGAATTGAATGATGGAAAGAAAACCACCAATGATGATGCCAAAGACAACCATGGGGTCCATGAATTGAAGCGCATAGCTCCACGTTATTCCTTGTTGGCCAACATAGGGACTTAAACGTTTTATTTCACCACCAATATAGTAAAGAGCAGTTGTTCCAAAAAAAACAACGGAGACAAAAGTGATTATTTTACGTAAGTGCAGTTTTTGCGACAGACTATACAACAATGAAACAGCAGCCGTTAGTGCTAAGACTAATAAAGGCTCAGAACGAAGAGTCCAATAAATTTGATCGCTCTTTAGTCCATTTGTTATTAACAGTAAAAAATGAGGGACAAGGAATATCGTTAAAGCACCTAAAGCGATTGGTGTTAAAATAAGTACCATTTGTGTTTTGGTATATTTCATTGTATTTTACTCTCAATTCTATCAGAATATGTTGCGAAATGCTCTTTTTCAGGTACGTGATATTAACTCTCATCTCTTTTTGCAAAGGTGCAGATAACGCCAAACAGTTTTCGTTTATGAGCCTTTCTCATCAAGGAGGAAGGTTTTATCCATTCTTAGCAGGCCATAGCGAATGCTTTGGAATGGCGCATTGTGCATATTTGTGCTTGCTGATGTACTTCTTTGGTTTGCTTAATAATTTGTGTAATTTGTTTGGCTTTATTTTCTGATACACCAATGCTTTGAGCCAGTGTTTCATAATCATTATTTTGAACTGCTTTATGTTCATTTGGTGAAAGACGGGTGTTGATCTTTTTTACAAAGTTGCTAAGCTCTTTTTGACATAAAGGATTTTTTGCTAAAGCTTCCTGCTGTAATTCTTTTGGCAAGGCGAAGAGATCTTGCAAGCTTTGACTTGGCATTTCTATTGTTTTTGCAAGGCGACTTTGTTCTGTTGCATGTTCTTGCGTGATTTCCTTTTCAGCATATTTTACAGCATACGCGAAATTTGCAACGGCAGTACAGAGCATACCAATATGATTTTTAGCGTTTGCACGTGCCTGATTTTGTAGTCCACATAAACTGAAACCTGCAAGACGAGAAACAGAGCTCGGTGCCCTTTCAATCTTGTTGGCGAGCTGTTGGCCTAAGCTTGGATTTTTGATGATTTCTACCATCTGTTTGTCTAATGTTTTTGTATTACCATAAACAATTTTTGACAGTTTCTGGACCTGTTTTAGGCTTACGTGGACACAGGCATCTTCTGCAACCATTTGGGCCGTTTCATTTTTTGTCAAAGGGGCTAATTTCTCTTCTGGAATGAGAATGCTTTCAAGCTCTTTTGTTTCGGGAACGGTAAAGGTAAATTTATCACCGGGTTTTAATGTTTTGAGTTGTTCTGGTGTGAGATGTTCTTTATTGCCGATAATGTAAGCTCCTTTTACATTGCAGGCAAAGCTGTTAAGACCAGCACCTCTATAGGTGCCCGTGTAGGTTTCACCTTCCTTTGTGACCATAACAGGGCGATCATTCACACTACGCCCAAGTTCTTTCGTGTTGCTCATGAATTCCTTTAAAAGAGGTATTTTATTGGGATTAGAGATATCGTCAAACAGATGTTGCATTGGTTCTAGATTGTCATTTTGTATTGCTGCAACACTAGCAACCAACATGCGTTCTTTTGTAACCAGTGAAAAATCAAGCTGATGCCCTGCGGCTTTGGCAAGATTTTCAAAAAAGATCCGTTGTGTACGTCCGTTGCCTTCTCTAAAGGGGTGTGTATAGTTGAGAGAGGCAAATATTTTGGCTGCTTCATAAGCAAATTCTTTGCATGATAAATCCTGCAAATTATTTTTTTCGGCAAGCGTTTGATCTAATTTTTGTAAACCTTCTTGTAATTCGCTACCGACTGCAAAATTTGTTATTTTTTTCATTACTGGAGCGACGGCAGTAGTACCATCTTCAAATGTAAAGGGAACATTGCGGGTTTGTCCAGCCCATTCAAAGGTATTTTCAAATAGACATTGATGAATAAGGCATAGATAGGAGCTATCAAACTTTTCTGGTAAGGGGGCTTCACGCAGATTAACCATCGCTTTTGCTGAATCATGCGCACATCTTGCCGTAAAAGCGTCAAGGTTTGTTATTCCATATTTATTTTTTAATGTTTTGCTTTTAGGATACATATAATGTTCAGGGGAAGGCACTGTGGATGTCACATCTGTTTTTTTTAATTTTTCTTTTGGCATTGTAGCTTCCTTATAATGTCGTGTTGTCCATAAGAGTATTAAATTCCTCGAGTGAAATATTCCCCTTTGCGTATTCTTCTAAAATTTTCAACGTTTTGGAATGAAGCGCTATTCCCTCTATTGCATGGGTGCTGATGGCTGCTTCAACGGCTTCACGGCGTTTTTTCAATTCTTCTTCTGTCATCGATAAAAGATTTTCTCTGTTTTCTGTTTCTTTGGTTTTCACGCATTTTTCCTTTTATTTGCAATCGTTTCTTTAAAAGAGCCTTTGGCAGCCGGTGTGATCTTCCTTTAGTCCCCTCCAAAGATGTTTCGTTGTTTGAAGGGATCGTAATAAATTTCTGTGACTTTAAATTTTCCTTCAATCCGTTTGCATTGGATGATGATATCAATCATTGAAATCAACAGTCCTCGAATATCATCACGTTCTAAATCACCACCGCCTTCACTTTCTTTGACCAAAAGGGTCATCTGCTCAAAGGCTGCAAGGGCTGTTGAGGCATGAACCGTTGTAATGGAGCCTGGATGACCTGAATTGACATTGCGGATATAATAAAAGGCTGTACCATCTCGAAGTTCTTGCAAAAGAATACGATCAGGACGCATCCGTAAAGATGATTCAAGCAACTCTTTGGGGCCAACGGAGGCTAAGCCTTGTCCATCTTTTGAATAGAACATTGAGACATGGTTAGGGTGTGGTATCACCAATTCTTGTGTGTCTTCGATGGTGATAATACGCTCTTCTTGAGGGATTTTTGCGATTAATGCTTTTGATAATGTTGTTTTACCCGAACCGGTTTTTCCCGCAATTAAAATATTTTTTTGGCATTCTACAGCTTGATTTAAAAAGGAGACAAAGTCTTTATTACAGTAGGCATGAGCTAAGTTATGCTCGATGATTTTGAGTTCGTTAAAACGAGAATGATAGTCATGCAAGGGCGTGAAAGATACCCGTTCACATAGCGAGAAGAGGCCCTTATTTGCGAGCTCTTCGAGAGAAAAACTCTGCGATGACGGTTTACGAATTGTCATACTAATCGTGTCTTTTTCGACAGCGGGCGGAATGACAATTTGAATACGCTCATTGCCTGGTAGCGTTGCAGATAATATTGGGTTTTTGTCCGATATGTTTTGCTTGGAATAGGATGCGACAACTTTCGCAATCCCCATAAGCTCATTAAAAGAGAGAGCCGGAGCTTCTATTGTTTTCCATCCATCAAACCCTTCAGTCATTACTTGATAGGGACGATTGATAACAATTTCAAAGAGACTATCATCTTTCAAAAAAGTACTGATGGGTTCAAGTTTTGTGAGAACAATCGCAACGGTTTCATCGCTCATGGTATGTAAGTTTGAGTTCATTCTAAAGTTACCGCCGAATTTTTGTAAAAGTTTCTTGAAACAGCTCGATTGATAATCTGTTTTTTGTTTTCGATGACTTTCAATTTATAAACGCTGGAAAAATCTAAATCGCGGGCAACAAAGATATTCACCATTTCCCCTTGGTTTTTGGATAATGTTGGAGGAATATTGGCGTAATTTTCTACGAGAATGTTTGCGATGTTTTGTCCTGAAGAGACTGTTTCAGTTTCTTCTTTTTCCTGTTTTTTTGATAAACGTTTATTGGCATAGTGTGTTACATCTTTTATTAGTGATACAAGAAGCGCAGACCCAATCCTCTCAAGCCAATGGTTATCAATATCTCCATCCATACCAGAACGCCCTAAAGCATCCGTTGCCGGTGAAGCTAAGGATATAATGATACCATTGGGGGTTTTTGCTCTATTCCATAGTACAAAGAGACGTGTTTGGCCTTTTTTCAATCCGGCGCGATATTCACCAACAATTTGGGTGCCTTTATCAAGAAGGACAACACGACCATTGTCTGATAAGATATCTCTGGAAACAATACAACTGGCAAAACCTTGTTGATCACTGTTTATGGCTGTTTCTAAAATACAAGGGATAGACGTTCCCATCGCGATGATGTAGTTTCGATTGCCAAGGGTTGAAGCACGAATACCTTCAAGCACTGTAGGTTTAAGAAGATGATTAAAACGTTGTGTTATTTCATCAGGTTTGCTTTCAAGTTGGTGAGGCAAAACACCATTATTTGTTTGTGAATCTATTTTGCCTTGTTGTGTACTTGCATAAGCTAATACAGGAGCACGTTGTGCTGCTTCCAGCAGTGAGTTATCAGAATTTAATTGATTGATGTTTGGTGTTGGTAGCTCGACTTTTGGTAATAGAGCGTTATTTCGTTGAGGCTGTTCAAAGGGGGGAGGGGTAGGCTTTGCAGGGCGAAAAAGCTCTGTTTGTTTTATAACGTTTCCTTCTTTTGAAGATTCAATTGGTTGTTTTTTGTCTGTAACAAGTGTTGAATAGGCTAAATAAAGACAGACACTGAAAAGAATAATAAGAGCAATAGCTTTCCCCACATTGTTCTGTTGACTTTTCCCTTGAGCATTTTTTATTGTATCGCGATCATTAATGCTTTTTTCATCCACGGTGTTATTCATGGCTGCTTCCTAGGTTCATTTTACGTTGTACAGATGGTGATGTCGTACCTGTTTCAGGATTAATTCCTTCTGGTACGAACCTTTTATTAAAGATGCACAATACTTCATTCCCACGTCGTAACGTGAATTGTGCACCTGTTGCATGAACAATAACTTTGTTGCCTTTAATGGATTTGGGAATAAGCGCTTCTTGCCCATCAGGCGATACAATGTAAATGGCAGGGATTTCAATGTTGCCTAAAAAGATAAAGGTTGTTGTTTTCCCATTATCATAGACAGAAGCGGGTTCAATAAGGGAAGAGCCTTGGGCTTCATAAGCCCAATTGCGTGGTCCAAAATCTTCATGGATATTTAAAATATCATTGACAAAGTTTTCTTCACGTTGTTTTTCTTTTTCTGCTTCGGCTAATTTCTTACGTAATGCTTCATCTTCTGGGTAACGAAACTTTACCAAGAAATACGTCTCATTGCCGGCTGAAACATCACCTTCACGGACTTGTAGCTCGAATTGATAAGAGCGTTGTGTTCCATCTTGGCGGCTTGTGACAATTTGTAAATTGGTCACAGGTTGGACTTCACGTGGTTTGAGAAAAACAAAGTGTCCAGCCGGAGCAACTTGCCAAGCAACCGAATTTCCAATTCCTACATAGGTTACTTCTTCATCAACGGCAAATTCTAGTTGAACCGAAGAGCGAATGGAGCCAATGATTTGTACGACGTTGTAGGGGTCATAATTGACAAATCTGATGCGGTTATCTTTACGTGCACTGACAGGCGCTGTTTCTGCAAGTGAGAGAACTGTGTGAAAGCTGAAAGTGATCGTAAAAATTAAAGAGATTGTTTGTAAAAGTCTGATCATTTTATCACCTCTGGATCAGATCTATATTCCGATACTTGAAAACCAAGAGGGTTGATAAGACGATCAGACGTTGAAATGTGTGCGTTCACGTAGGAAAAATTTAAGATTGAAATCCAATGGGAAATATTTTCTTTTTCATTAAAGTCTCTGATCGTTTTATAGTAACGAACTTGGATAAGATCTTTGCTTATAAAAGAGATTGATTTGATGGTGACCGTAGCAATCATGTTATGATAAATATTTTGCGGACTTTCTGGATTATTGCCCGCGTACCATTTTGCAAAACGGTTTTGTTCTTTTGGAGAAGATAAAAGAGAAACTAAGCGAAAATTGTTTTCTGCTTCGGATGCTTGAAAACCTTCACGAGCACGAACATATTGGCTGGCAAAATAACGCGTTATCGCTTCATCATAGTCGTTAGGGGATTCTTTTAGGGCGCTTACAGTATCAATAATGCCTGTTGAGTTATCAACGCGGATAACAAAAGGCTCTACTGTTTTCAAAGGCGTCAAAGCTGCGACAGCTAAAGCCAGCGCAATCGTCATCAATCCCAAAAGCACTGTTAAAGCCATGGAAATTTTCATCCGCACGCGCATGCTATGCATGCGATCAATGTCAAATGAGCGCGCTTCTTTTATATATTCTTCAAGGGCATCACTTTTCACGCATAACCTCCACTTTTTTATCAGATCGTGCTTCATGAATAACCGGCTTTAATAAAGCTGAATTGAGTGCCAAATTGGCTGTTACCTTTTCACTTTCCAAAGTATTGAGAATGATGGGAGTGGTAACAGGCTTTACGCTCTTTTCTGAGTGGACAACGTTTTTATTGTCCCAATTCCACTTATCTTTATTTAAAGCACGTGTATGTTTGCCATTACAGCGTGGTGGTTTTTTAGGGCCACTCAAAGAGGCACAACCAGTAAGAGCGATTGTTAGGACCATAACAAAAGTTATTTTTCGTTTCATTTTTTGAACTCACAAATATCTTGGAATACAATGCATGAGAGCCTTTATTCTGAACATTTTTACAAATTTATATGATGCAAGATTTTGATTGGTTTTGTTGTAAGACCCAAGATGCTAGATCTTTCATGGAAAAAGATCATGGTGCGTGCGCCAAAGGGCGCACGCAAGGCAAAAACAAAAATGCTTATTCTTTTAAAGAGGTGCTTTATCTTAAAATCGACCACGTCCACCTCCGGATCTTCCTGCTTTTGCCGCCGCACCTGCCGCACCTTTACCGGCAGCTCCTGAGATTTGTAAAGTGGCACTTTTTATTGCATTCCCACTCGCTCTTGCACTATTGGCAAGCATTGTGAAAACCTGTCCTCCTGAAGAGACAGCAGTGTTAAAGTATGGTCCGCCAGAGGCCAGCGCTGTTGCAATACCGGGAAGCGCACGGAAGATAATAACCCCTATGATCGAAATGACGATGACAGGGGGGAAAAGAACATAGATTGATTCATATGAAACTTTGAGAACCTGGAGGATAACTTGACATATAATGGTTCCAAGCATGATCACGAGAACTTGTAAAATGGTAAAATTGATCAAAGTTGTAATCCATGCATCGGAGTATTTTCGCGTTGCATTGAACAAATACAAACTAATGAATAGAGGACCAAGACCTATAATCATGACGAGTGCAACTTGTGCAAACATTTGCACAATAAAACCACCTATACAAAAAAGAATAACCGCGAGAAGCATGATAGAACCAAGAAGACCCACAATGATCTTTTCAAAAAACCAAGCATTGTATAAGACTTCTTGATAGCGCGAACTTGCCTTTAACAAAATATAATCAAAAACATTGGAGCTTGCAGGATTGCTGTTAAGCGCATTCCCAATAGCGTTGGATAAATCTTTGAAGAAAATATCCTTGACGTAAGTATTAAATGTATCCGCATTCGTTGCCATTGTTGTAACAACAACGATTTTAACAACATTATTGAGAAGACTATGCATGGAAAGCGCAACGCGACCTGTCATAACATTATAGCCATAAAGAAAGATAAAAATGATTGCAGCGAGATTTAAGGGCGCTGAAATAGCAGAAGATAGCCCACTCACCGTTGTGTCCATCACATTATCTAAGGGTTTTAAAATATACCCAGAAACGCTTTCAAAGGGAGAAAAACTAAAGTCTGACATTTGTATTCGTACTTTCAAGTTTTTCTTTTAATTGTTTTTCTTTTTCTTTTAATTGTGCCTCAAGATGTTTATGCTTTTGTTGTTCCTTTTCTTCACGTAATTCATCTTTTGTTTTCGTATCTCTTGCTTGAATCATATCGAGAGACTGAAGTTTTAAAGAACTTACTTGAAGACCTGCTTGAAGAAGAGAAAGCTTTACTTGAATCTCTTGTCGAAGGGCTTGCAATTCTTCGGGTTTTGTGTCTGGTTTTGATTTAATATTTTCAAGTTGATTACTTATTTCTTTAATTTTTTTTGCAGTATCTGTTGCACTTTTATAAATGCTTTCAGCTGTTTCTGATTTTGCAGTATTTAATTTTTGTGTGTTCTCGAGTGCTTGTTTATAATATTCCTCCGCATCGGGTGTCGTTTGTGATATTGCATGAGAAATAAAAGAAAAAGATAACAGTGTAACTAAGCCATATTTTTTCATTGATTTTTTCTCCTTTGATAAAATATGGGCAGCCATTTGTCAGGGTCAGCTCCATATTCGTTGATAATTTCATTCATGAGTTCAATGTTTTTTGTTGTGCCGCTTAAAACGGCGATCTCATCATTCATTCCACGTAAGTTAAGTTCTGCAACAACGGAACTTTGCCCCTGTTTGACGAGAAAACGACGGGATTCTCTGCTTAATTCTGACTGTATCAGTTCAAATTCACGCTCAGTAAGTTTGAAAGCTTCGACATAATCATTATAATTTGCTTTTTGATTTGGAAAAAATATTTGAGTGGGGCACTGCTCAATAATTGTGTGCGCGATTGTTGAGTTCAAAGCATCTTTAGGGCTTTGTGTTGCAAAGAGCATCATGCCATTTTGTTTACGGATTGTTTTTAGCCGATCTTGAGCAAAAGCTTTGAATGAATCATCTTCCAAAGCTTTCCAGAATTCATCAACGACAATAATGATGCGCCGCCCATCAATCAAATCAAGAATGCGGTGAAAGAGATACATCATTAAGGGACGCCGAATTTCTTCATTGTCTAAGAAATCGGTCATATCATATCCAATGAATTGCGCATTTAAATTGAGATCATCTTGATCATTATCAAAAACCCATCCTAAATCATTGCCTCTAATCCAGCGTTGCAGCCGTATGGCAATCCCTTCTTTGGATGTGTTGTCAAAAAACAGTTGAAGTGCACCAAGAGAGCGCTGGGTTGGGGGTAAGTTTTCTAAGGAATCAATAGCTTTGGCGATATCTTGTCGCTCTTCTTCTGTTACGATTTGCCCTTCAGCGCTTACCAGCTTTAAGATCCAATTACGAAGAAAGATTTTATTTTTTTCGGTGTATTCCATGCCCTTTAAGGGAGCAATACCCGTGGGCTGCCCGTTTTTTAAAGGTTTGTATTTCCCTCCTCCAGCCCGTACAAAAATCTCTGCTCCTTGATCTTTATCAAAAAAAACCATTGTTGGATTGTGTTTTTGTAATTGTGCAAGAAGAAAATTAACAATCACTGTTTTACCGGATCCCGATGGACCACAAACAAACGTGTTTCCAAGATCGCCATAATGAAAATTAAAATAGTAAGGTGAACCAGCCTGTGTTTTTAGCAATGCGACAGCAGCTCCCCAAACATTATCTTTCAGTTTGCCAACGGGAAAAGAATGGAAAGGCGATAAAGCGGCAAAGTTTCTGCTAGTAATGGCGCCTGAACGCGCCCGATAGCTAAAGTTTCCAGGAAGCTGTGCCCACCATGCTGCTTCCAATCCTAAATCTTCTCTGGCAATCACCGCTCCTCCATTGGTTAAATGGGAACGTGCTTTTGATAAGTTTTCAGACAATATTTTGGGATGATCAGCAAAAACAGCTAAAGAAATGTGGTGTTCTCCCAAAACAAAACGGTTTGATTCTAAATCATCTAGCGCTTCATCTAGTGCATCGATTTGTGAGCTAGCACGATCAGCTGCATTGATCATTTGATTTTGTTTGCGGCTCATAATCGCACTGGCGGCTGCCTTACTTTTAAAGACAAAGGATTGTGTTAAAATGAATTCAAATGGCACCGTAAGCAGACCATCAGTCATACCTGGGCGTGTTTTAGAAGGATACTCTTTCCATCCAAACATGCCCACAAAGCGTTCATTGCTTTCATGGCGAATTTCGATAATTTCTTTCCCAAAAATAACACGATCTGAGTAAATTGTTGAAGCAATAGTTCCAAATGTGAGAGGAATACGCTCACGTCTTCCCCCTACCAACTGGTGGAGAAATTCACTTTGTTCGGAAAATAAAAGTCCTTCATGTTCATAGATTGATAGCAGACGGACTTCATATTCTTCCAAACCTTGCATAAGATCTTGACTTAACTCTTCGAGTTTACGAATAGCTTCCTCATCGGGTTCAGATTGTGTTTTCTTCGCTTTGCTCAAGCGCTGAAAAAATGAAACCAGCTTTTCTGTTTTATCCGCTGCCGGATTCCAAAGCAGTGAAATAAACAAATCATTTCTATACAGTTCTTGCGAAACCATTTTCTTTTTATATTTTTCATCTAATGTTGTTGCAAAAGATGAAAGAAAATGACCTTCTGGGTATATCGTTTCACGGCGGCGGATGATGTGAGAATATAAAGCAAGCCGTTCGTCTGCGATATTTTTTAAAAGGGTGTTTAATTGGTTGTGTAAAGAATTTAATTGATCAATATCCGCAGTGTCAAAATTTATACCCTCAACAGCCAACACAACCATTAAACAACGTGAATTTAAAGCAACGACATGTTGGTTGATGTAGCGTATATAGGGAATATATTCTTCAGGCAAAGTTTCCCGTTTCATTATTGACATCTGTTTCACCGGCTTCGTTCCTTCAGCTTAGTTCCTTATAAGTGCGGATAAGGCGTAAAGGGGAGGTCGAACCTCCTCCCCATCTGTTGAGGTTTTTTTGTTTTCCTCGGGTATTGAGCCATGCAAATAATACGCGAAATTGGTTGTGATCATACTTTGTCACTTCTCGCAAAATAAAGTGCATCCCAATCCCAAGACCAAACATGGTAAAATCACTGGTCAAAATGAAAAGAATGGATGTCGCCATGACATTAAGCGCCATCGCTTCCATTGTAACACCAGCAAACATGGCTGGGCGCGTACAGGCAAGGAAAAGAGTATCTTCGTTCATTTATGTTGTGCCCGCTAATTTACCAACGAGAGCAGGGGCACCAAAAACAATAGCAATCCCCAGAACACAGTAAGCTGCTTTGCGTAAGTCAATAAAGCCGTACATCCAACCAATCCCCACAGCAGCAACACATATAATTGCAATAAGCTTTGCCGTTGCACCCGTCATCATTGCGACAATGTTGCCTAAAACACCATCAAGATTCCCGAAACCACCTCCACTAGCAGCAGGAGCAGCATAAGAAAGATCAGATACAAAAACTGCCGTAAAAAGCAGCATGGTCACGATAAAAATGATGTTTTGGAATCTATTATCTGTCATTTTACCTCTCTTTAACAAATAATATTTGTTCATATGTCGACATTCCATTGCCTCTAACAAACTGGAGAGTGTTGTCATTTGATGACAGTTTAATTCTCCTCATTTGTTTGTTTTTAAAGCTTTGATCGTGGATCTGTTCACTCTCAAGCTCTTCTTCTTAAAGAGACAGAAGTCTTTTCAAATTGAGATTGTGCTACATGAAAATGGCAATTTTAAGTTGTACTCATTTGTAAAAACAACAATATTAAAACAATGCAAGAAGGAATATTATTCTTTACAAAGTGTAGTTAATATGCAACACAGATATTTGATTTTTTTCTTTAAAAACAAGGGGATTGCTGATAAATAATGTGAAAGGATAGAAAAACAATGAATTTTTTGAGCGAGCGTGTTAAGAAATGCTATTTAAATTGATTGTTATTGTTTACATTATGGGTTCCATAGTGTGGGGATTAAGCCAATATAAAGATAAAATGGATTTCAGCATTCTTAAGACATTTGAGACGCAAGATATACAAGATATTGTCGATCTCTATCGAGAAGAAAAAAAGTTGGGTAAATCTATCACCAAACAGCAATTAGAAAAAAATGAATCAGATCTCGATTTGCAGAAGAGTGTTTCATTAAACGATGTTGCAAATAATGCTGTTGTTTTTCATGGTAAGGCTTCTGTTACAAGTGGGGTTACATTTAAATTACTGACGCCTTCTGCACAATCTTGGCGATCACATATCATCCGTGATATTCATCTTTATGGTGTAGACACATGTGCACCCCGTCAAAAAGCAAGATTAAATGATCAAGAATGGCCCTGTGGTGTGGTTACAATGGCTTGGCTTGTCACCAAAACACTTGGGCAGGATTTATCCTGTAAACAGGCTTTGATGCACAATGGTGTTTATTATGCGCAATGTTTTGTTCAAGGGGTTGATTTAGCTGAGGCAGGTCTTACAGAAGGTATGTTGGTACTCTCAAAAGAGGGAAAAAATCCTATTCCAGCCCAGTATCATCATGCGGAAGAAAAAGCACGTGGCAACAAGATTGGTCTTTGGTCAAGTGATTTCACTGAACCTTTAAAATGGCGGAGAGATAATGGATCTTACAACCCCTTTGCAAGTCCGTGATTGGTTTTAACGAACATATTTACTTAAATCTTTATAGAGAAAGCTTTATCAATAAAATTGTACCAAACCATAGAGCAAATTTGAATAAACCGTGAGATTATTTTCGTTTATGAAGTAAATGGATGATACTTCCTTTTTCAGGGAGGTTTGCTCTCAAAATCGCTCTTCTATTTTTACTTATGTGTTTTATACAAGCAGGAAAACTTCATTGTTGGTGGCAAAGCATTTTTGAGTATTTGTGTTTGAAGGAGAAAGTGAGACGATAAAAAACGCTCAAGAAACGGATTTCTAGAGCGAAGTTGAAAAAGTGAAAAATGAACAGCCCCCAAAATGGGATAACGTTTGATATAACTGATAGAATATTTTACAATGCCTTAAAAGAATTCCTAGCAAAAGTTTTCTTCATCAGAATTTTATCTTCAGGATTGGATCACGTTTTTTACTTCTTTAAAAGTGATCAATCTGTTGCATTCCTTGAAAAGCTTTCATAATTATCTGCTTCTAAATTCAGATTTCTAAAAGATGGATGGATTTCAAGTAGACTCTACACGAAGAAATCTTCGTAAAAATGATTTGCCTTGTTGATTGTTTTCTATGTACCGTAAAACGTTTCTATTTAAGCATTCGATGGGGGAACAATAATCAACATACAAATAGGTAAAAAGAGCTCATACTTTTTTGTTATGGCTTTGTGGTTCAATGATCGTGAGACTTAAGTATTATAATGCTCATAGGCTTTCTATAGGGCTAGGGGCGATGCTTATTGCAATGTAACTATTTGAAATTAGTTGGACAAAAGCATTAATGCGTCTTCTGATTTCGTCATTTGTGTTTAGTTTGGGCTCTTTCCTTCTCATTGTATTTTATGAAAACTCATATGATAGCTATTGTGAGCTCTTCTTTGCGTTATTTTACTCAGAGTGTTCACTTTGAAAGCAAGTCAGTGATAGTGAGGCTGTATTCTCATACAGTGTGAAAATTCAACCCTCATTTGGGGGGATGATATTAACAGATAAGATATTTAAAGAGGGATAAAATGAAAAAAAATTATTTTATTATGCACGGCTCTATTATTCGTCGTGGGGTGTGAAAAAAACTATAGCGTAGAAGATTTTAAAAAAGATGCAAAATTAAAAGAAGAATGGGGAATGAAGTGTTTTTTTTCAGGACAAGCTGTTAAGGAATCTAAAAACTGTCAAAATGTCTTACAAGCAGATACTGAAATGTTTTTCTCGCCAAAGCTTGATGTTACAGACAGTGGTCATGCATCTCAACAGTAAAGTGTGATATAAAAATTCTAAAATAAAGAAGTTACGGCTCAACGAATGCTCGCTTCTTCAATTGTTATAGCGGAATTTTTTATCATTTTTCATCTTTCAGATGAGCTCCCTAAATCATATTCGCAATCCTATTGTTTGTTTCAACTTTATCAGATTGAGGATTATGATCATGAGAGAACTAGATACATTGTCTTATAGAAATATCTCTCAAGGTATCCAAGCCTATTTTGCGACGCTGTTCGTAAAGGGGTATAAGGGTAAATCCATTGAGCCCCCCATCTTTACGCTTCATAACGGAGTAAGCCTTGCAACATGACACAGTTTGTCAGCTTGTGGGTGTTGCTTACAGCTCTTGGTACTTGAGACGGTTCATTAGAGGCATTTTTAATTCTTACTTAATAGTTTTTATCCATACGCCTCTTCCCACTTGTAACCTGCAAGAGATATAGTTTTGGTTGATTCAACATGGAACAGATTTGAAATGAAAGAATCTTACGATATTCTGGATTCTCATTTAACATGTACAATAATGAATACTCATTATAAATCAACATGTTGCCTTATGATGGAGTTGCTGTAGCATTGAGATTTTAAAGGAAAAATATGCCTTTAAAACTTTATAACAGATACTAAGTCTTTATAGCAGGTATATTAATGCACATCATCTAAAATAAAGAGAGCGTCCATAGCGAAAAGGTAGCTCCTTTAAATACGGATAAATGCTTATTCTGTTGTGCTGTAAAACGCTATCGTTTGCGGGTGTGGTGATATAAGACATAAGACTTTATACATGGGGTGTTTTGATGAGAGAGTGTGATGAATATTCAAGGGAGGGCTTGCTTGTATAATTTTGTGAAAGGAACCATATGAAATGGGAATCTGAGAAGGAGCTATTTTTGAGAAGGCGGATTATTCATCAACCGGTTTAAGGAGGGGGGCATCTTGGCGTGTGGGGAGAAAGCTAAGAATAGGGCGTGTAGCACCCTATAGCTATGCTTTTAAAGCGTTTTAATTTTAATCACAAATTAAGTTTAAAATCGCTTTCTGTTTGACAGATGTGAGGACTCTAAAACTTTTTAAAAGCAAATATTCCTCTTTGCTCGAGGCGATTTCATCATAATGGTACGGGGTGTTGTCTTTTTTGATGATATCAGTGTAAAAAAAAGGCAAGTGGAACATTCAAAATATCGGAAATTTCCTTTAAACGTCCTGCGCTCACGCGATTTAAGCCTTTTTCATATTTCTGGATTTGTTGGAAAGTGACACCTAAATAATGCCCTAATGTTTTTTGAGACATTTTTAGCATTTTTCGCCTAAAGCGAATCTTTTTGCCTACAAAAAGATCAATATTAAGATTTGGAGCTTGCATTTTTCCCCCACCGGTTGCGAGCGCCCTCGCATGAGTATTCCGGGAGTTAAAAGTACTCAACTCAAATCAGCATTTTGCTTTTAGTGCTGAGAAGAACTTGGACATAGCAAAATCTCCCGGAATTCCGGGATACCCGCAAAGCGGGGTCAATTCATGTTTGAGTTTTCAGGCTTTTAATCCCTATTGGTCGTTGCGTATGCGACCAAGACACTTTCTGACTCATAAAGTAATTTTAGGAGATTGGCAATAAAAATAGTTTTTCTTGAGACGGACAAGATTTTTCCAAATGAGAGGTTGTTTGCCTTTCAAACTTTTAAGGTTTGCTTACTAAACGCATGACATCAGATATGCATTTTACGAAGGTAAACCTTGGTTTTTAAGCTCAAGGCACCGCTTACGGTGTTGCTCTTAACCAATACCAAAATGGCTTGTTTTGATGCGTCTGAGATATCATGATGATAGGGGAAAGCTTTTATGAGTAAAGAGCCCTCATGCAAAATAAACTCAAAACATTATAGATCTGATTGTTGTATATTCACACATTTTTTTAAGAAGATATTTCTCAATGTTAGCGCCTATTTTACAATGGTGCTTCGTAAAGTGTGTAGTGTAAAAGCCTCTATGAATGGGATAAAAGCTATATTGAAAAAAAGATGCTCGGACGGCATATACTCTCGGCCAGTTCAAAATATTACGACAGTTTTTGCCTTTGAAAGGGAGCATAAGAGCTATTTTTTCTTTCTTCACGTGTTTTTATCTGTAGGCTCTCCGCTTATAATGTGCAAGTCAATAGTTTTGATTGATTCAATATAAACAGATTTGAAATGAGAAAATATATTGGGCTTTCTCATGATGCATGTTTTTAAGAGGGGGATACGTTTATTTTCTCAGTGAAGAATTTGAGTATTTTAGATAAAAAACTCTACCAACGTCGTTGTTGTTAGAATTAAAATTTTTATGAGAAAAATGAGCATTGGGGAATGATAAGCTTTTGCTATCAAGCATTTTAGAATTTTGCACAACTTAATGATAACTTAGTTATTTTATCATTTCTTATGATCTCTATAGACGATAAAAAGTTGGGATATGGTTTGAGAAAGCAGATGACACAAGTATTATCTTTCGGTAAGTAATTTTGAAGTAAAAGACAGCTTTAAATGACAAATAGAGATAGGTGCACCATGAATGAAGTTACCCATATTGAGACTATTATAGCGCATTATGATGCTGTTTTTTGTGATGTGTGGGGTGTTGTGCATAACGGTGTACATGCATTTGAACCAGCGTTGAAGGCGTTGTATAAAATCCGACAAATGGGAAAAACTGTCATTTTATTGACCAATTCTCCTCGGCTACGGGAAGATGTTGCTGCTCAATTACAAAGTATGAATGTTCATAGCGACTATTATGATGCCATTATCACTTCAGGGGATGTAACGCGCGATCTTATTCTGACTGCTCCGCGTAAAGTTTTTTTCATTGGTCCACAGCATGATTTGGTGCTGTTTGAAGGGTTAGAGTGTGAATTTGTTGAAGAATGGGAGGCTTCTGTTGTCGTCTGTAGCGGTTTTCTTGAGGATTTTGACGAAGAACCCTCTGCTTATGAGGAGATGTTTCGTCGCATGCGGTCGCGGAATTTACCTTTTATTTGTGCGAACCCAGATGTGATTGTCCATTATGGAAATAAAGAATTTTGGTGCGCTGGTGCATTGGCTCGTCTTTATCAACAATTAGGGGGGGAGGTGCGCATTGCTGGAAAACCTCACGCGCCTATTTATGAATGTGCCTTTGAAAAACTTCAAAAAGTACGGGGAACAGTAGAAAAAAGTCAAGTTTTAGCTATTGGTGATGGTCTTTTAACGGATATTAAGGGGGCGGCTCATTTTGGTCTTGATGCCCTTTATATTATGGGGGGGATTCATCATTATGATTATACGCAAAATGGTGTGGTTGATAAGCAAGCTTTGCATTCTTTTCTTGAACGTCATGGTTATAAACCACAAGCAATCATGTGGGCACTTCAGTAATGACTAATTTTTTGCGTCTTCAGGGAATTCATATGTTTCCCTCGGCTTGGCGGGGAGCAGTGTTGGCACTTGGAAATTTTGATGGTGTTCATTGCGGACATCAGGTGGTGTTGCAAAAAGCGCTTGATTTCGCCCGTATAAAAAAGAAACCAGCAGTTGTTTTAACCTTTGAACCCCATCCAAGAAGTTTTTTTCAACATTCAGCTCCTGTCTATCGTTTGACAGAGGCAGCTGAAAAAGCTGAAATTTTTAAAACCCTTGGCTTTGACTGCGTGATTGAACAGCCGTTTGATGCACAGTTTGCCGCTCTTTCAGCGGACGAATTTATCAAGTCGTTTTTAAAGGAAGTTTTTGATGTTTCAGTTGTGGTGACAGGCGAAAATTTTCAATTTGGTCATCAGAAAAGCGGAAATGTACATCTTCTTTGCCAAAGGGGAGAGAAATATGGATTTGAGGTTGTGCAAGTTTCTTGCGTTTCTCGTTCTCAAGATTCACAACCTTTGATCATTTCTTCTAGTTTTATTCGGCAACTTCTCTCACAAGGGGAAGTGGACAAAGCAGCCCATTTATTAGGGTATCACTATCGGATACGCTCCAATATTATTCAAGGTGAAAAACTTGGACGTCTTTTGGGATTTCCTACCGCTAATCAAATGTTGCCTCCCCAAGTTCGTTTGGCTCATGGTGTTTATGCGGTACGTTTGCGTCGTGCGAACGGTGTTTTGTATGATGGTGTTGCAAGCTTTGGTTGTCGTCCAACGGTTGTTAAAGATGGTGCTCCCCTTTTGGAAACCTATTTGTTTGACTTTAACGACGACCTTTATGGGGAAAGCTGTACCGTTTCTTTTTTCCAGTTTTTGCGAGGACAAGAAAAATTTGATGGGCTTGAACCTTTGATTGCGCAAATGCATCGTGATGAAAAAAAAGCAAAAGAAATTTTAAAGACAGTACAACCATTATCAACGTTGGATAGGCTGCTTACTTTTAAAAATATGTCCTAAACTGATCTGAAAAAGAGAGAAGAGCTGTAAAAATAGCACTTAAAGTGATTATAATCACAAACATATATTCCAAAACATCGTGGAATATATGTTTTTTCCGTTGTTGAGAGGGAGAATCGAATATCTGAAGATCTGATTTTGGCATCATTTTTTTCAAAGTTAACTTTATGGTTTTTGTTGTCATTCAAAACTTTACTGCTTGTTTCTTTCTGATACGTTAAAACTCATCATAAAAGATGCAGTAAAGAATAAGCAACCAGCCTATTTAGCAATAATAGACGTGAAGAAGGAGAAAGGCTGTTTTTAAAACTTCTTGCGATTTTAAGCTTATAGTTTGATAAAATTTAATTGATGACTTTTTTTATTTTAAAAGTTTATTGTTTCTTTTTTCTAATTTGGCTTATTATGTCATTTATGCCGTATCATCGTTTATGATGAGAGTTGGTTCGTGTAACCTTACGCATGTGATATTTTGTATTATGTAATGAATATTTTTACAAAAGTTTTGTTTGTCGAGTCTTGTGAAGAAGATTTAGTGCTCAGCAGCAGTTTTCGTGCTAACCAATCACGTAAACGAGAATGAAGCTGCTGGAAAATGCTTTAAGTTTCGTTTCTCTTGTATATTGTGATGGGGAATGCATATTAAGGAGACTGCGATTGATTGTAGATAAAAGAAATCATTGCGAGAAAGCAGGTGTATTTGTTTCAAAATTTCTAATGCTTTTGATGGATAAAGGCACAATTTTGTTGTCGTAACACGTCAATCTTTCAGATTTTCAAGTTAAAAACTATCCATATATTTCCTTTGTCTTTCACAAATGTAACGCCTATAATGAAAAGGAAAGACAGTCTTGTAAGGATATGAAAACACAAAGCCAATAATGTTTTGTTGTTTTTTGATAGAAATATTGGATAAAAGTTAGAACATCTTTCCAATCTATGTTCGGTCTATTCGTGACTTTATCGTGTTGTTTTTCTTATAAAACTTTTTCTTTAGCGATCCCCAACGCGAGCAGTATGTTTGAGACAAAGATTAAAGCGCTTTAGTGCTCTCCCTGCTGTTACAGCTTTTGTATGCTAGATGAGGATAGCCCTATTGCATTATCCATTTGCGTAATCTCTGAAACCGGTTTACAGCCTTATTGGGAAAAAATATGAAGTTATAAAGGGGAAAATCAGTCCAGATGACAGTCTTTTTTAAATTCGGCTTTGCTACTTTCAAAAGGGTCCAGAGCAATATCTCTTAAATCATGAAAATAACAGCTTCAGGCTTTTGTTGTTCTTTGAATAGGATATCACGCCCCACAGGTAAAATAAAATACTGGAATATCCTTGTTTTGCTAATTTATGCGCTTCTTTTGAAGAAATATCTCTCAACGCTTCCCATATTCATTTTCATGATGGCTCTCATGAATGGTATCGTGCAAGCTTCGTTGAGCGCTATCATCTTTATGCCTAATAAAAGAGCAATCCGACACCATCCGTTATATTGACAAGCCTTCAGTTTTGTACAGTCTTGGCTATTTGAGAGCGTTTATGAGAGTTTGTTCTTAACTCGTTTTATTTCACACGAATACTTCCTGCTTGTGACATGCAAGAAACACGCTTTTGATTGCTTCACTATAAATAGACTTGAGAGAATCTTACGGTATTAGGATTTATCATTCAACGTGCAAAATAATTAATTGTTATAAATCAATATGTTGTAGTTAATCATAGATTATGGCTTACGGCTTTTTTTATAAAATACTCTGCACGCCTTTTATTCGGAATATGGGGTTTTCTTAGTGGTTTTACTGTCGTTTTAGGTGTCTGTGGCGTACGAATGAGCTCGTATTGGTAAAGGAAGAGAAAAAGAAGGTGGAGCAGTGATAAAAAGTGAGGTGAAAATAATTTTCTTTGATCATCATATGAATTTTCACGCATTTTTATGGCGTCGGGTGTGCATGCTTGTTGTATATTGAGGAGCAAAGCTTGCTTGTAGAGTTTTATGAAGTGGCAAGCCAAGGGAAAGGCGCAAGACAAAGATTATTGACAGATTGTTTTTTACAAATCGATGTGTATTTAAGAATTTTCGTCTTTTAAGGCGAGGAGGAAGTGTGCGAACCCTCTGTTTAAAGACGCGCTAAACGATAAAGATGCAGCGAGCGTGCTCCGTGATGGCAATAGGCAAGAAGAGGCAGAGAGGCTGTTTTTAAAATTGTTTGCATGGCTTCAACAGCTGACTTTTCTATAGTTGGAGGAGAAATGGGAATGTGATAGGCTTTTATGCCATATTCATTTGCGACCGTTTTAATGCTAGAAAAGTCAGGTTGATGGAGCTCTTCGTGATCGGGGCGGTTACAGATAATTGTTTTAAAACCAGCTTGTGCCAATGTTTTGATATTTTCTATGCTAAGTTGGGCGCTGATAAAAATATCAGGTTCAATTTGTTGTAAATTCATTTTTGTTTATTCCCAATTGCATGATCTTCACGATACCCTCTGGTCTGGTATATAGAAAGAACATAATGAAGGTAAGTTTTTCAGTGGCATCTTAACAAAAATATTCTTTTTGTCGAGAAAATCTATTTGGGAAAAATGAGCTATAAGATGCAAAATATCTCACTCCGCAACATGTTCGTTATGCGATTTATGAAAGACGGATGTTTGGTCTTTATGGATAATCTATAGTGTTTACTAAACATAGACATTTCATTGTGTTGCTTGTTTACGCGCTTGCTAGAGGCACCCTTATTTCTCTTAAGCCCATTTTACTCTGTCGAGCGTCAAAGAGTATAAAATTCATGGATCACCACCCTTTTTACGCTTATGAAGAAGGAAGTCGGCACCTATTATATTTGCCAGCCCCCAATATTGTAATAGTTCTTGGTACTGGAGATTCTGCATAAGAAGCATTTTAAATCCTTTTTTGTACAGTTCTTGCCCACACGCCAGCCCTGCTTGTACGTACAAGAGATATGATTTTGATTAATTTAATATAAGAGGCATGAAATGAGAGAATCTTCCTGATTTCGGCTCTCTCATTCAACGTGCAAAACAATGAATTCTCCTTATAGTTTGTTGTATATTCAGAGTGGAGCTTGCTTGTAGAGTTGTATTAAGTGGATAGCATGAAGGGAGAAGCCCAAAAGGCCGGCGCAAAATAAGAAGCTGGATCATTTACAGCGCATTGTTTACAGATCGACATGGATTTAAGAATCTTCGTTTTAGGGAGGGGGAAGAAGAGCATGCCTCTTTTAAATTTATTTTGTTCTTTTCAAGAATATCATCTTCATAATGTTTTTGCTCATGCTAAAAGAATATTATAAAAAATTGCGGGCTATTGTTATTTATCCTAAAAATAGGAGAAATGGTTATTTTGCACGTATTGGATGCTTGTTTCTTTTATTACTTTCTGTATAATCGTAAAAACGATAATGCTGAAAGGCGTAATAAATGATTATTGGACTTTTGAATCAAAAGGGAGGTGTCGGAAAAACGACGTTGAGTGTTAATCTTGCGGCCAGTTTTGCCCGTACCGGTGCACGGGTATTGCTTATTGATGTTGATCCACAGGGAAGCGCATTGGATTGGGCTGCTGCGCGTGAAGATGCACCTTTGTTTTCGGTTATTGGTTTACCGCGTGCAACGGTTCACAAAGAGATTACACAGATTGGTCATGGTTATGATCATATTATTATCGATGGTCCTCCGCGTGTAACTGATCTTGCTCGTAGTGCTCTTATGGCTTCGGATTTGGTGCTTATACCTGTTTTGCCTAGTCCCTATGATATTTGGGCAGCGGATGGAATTGTAAAGCTGATTGACGAAGCACGTGTTTATAAAGAAAATCTCAAATCTGCTTTTGTTATTAATCGTAAAATAGTCAATACAGCGATAGGGCGTGATGTGAACGAAGCTCTTGGCATATACCCTGTGCATGTTCTTTCTTCTAGCGTTGCGCAGCGCGTGATTTTTGCAGAAGCAGCAGCACAGGGGAAGGCGGTTTATGAAGTTGATAAGCAAGGACCAGCAGCAGCAGAGATTGAAGCGGTTGCAGCCGAAATCAAGGAGTTAGCGCGATGAATAAAAAAATTAAAATTGGCACAAAACCAACGAATAAATCAATTCCTTTAACAGCGGATGCATGGGTAGGAAGCCACAAAGGGAGCATGAGTGGAGGTATGAAGCGCCTCACGATTGATATACCAGAAAGTTTGCATCGATTGATTAAGGTCAGTTGTGCAAGTCGTGGAACTAAAATAGCTGATGAGGTCCGCGAATTGCTTTCACAAAAATACGGAAAAGTGTAAAAAATGATACGATAATTTCGTTGGTTTGAGTGCTTTTTCTAGAGATGATATCGATTGTTTTTATACGAAGTTAATAATAAAAGTGCTCTTCTTTTTTCACGATGGTTGCTTCATTCAAGTTGTTTTTCATAAGGTTCTGTATCATCGCATGAAAGAGCTATGAGTTTGCGAAAAATTCTCCGTTTCAAACTTTTCCCTATAAATGTGATAATCATCATACTACTTGTGATCTTATCCGCTAGATGAGTAGATAAGTTTATTCTTCCATAAAAATTATCTTGATAATGATTTTAAACATCAGGTTATTTTTTTGTTTATTGTACTTAATACATGCGTAAATAATGTAATTAAGAGTAGCGTTGATTATTTTTTTCTGTTATGCAGCAATCCGTTTTATTAAATTATATTCATGTTTATAAAGGGGGGGGATAAAAATAAGTAAAATTTACTGATATTGACGCGCTATAATTTTTCCTAATAAACAAAAGAAGTCATTGAGCATATTATAGACAATATTTCTTACATTTATATGATCTTATAGTCTTAAATAGTTAATGCCAGTTGTAATGATACGCAAGGCAATAGGCTTTTTTCTTCAATTGGAATGTATAAGATCGCTTTTTTAGCATTTCTATTGGCTTTTAAAAAGTACAGGGGGGACTTAAAGCTTTCTTTCTTTTCCGGTGGTTTAGAAATGATAAGAGCGCAATCTGTTGATTAAAAGGTGTATTTTTTCGTTTGCAGGGAATTTGCAATGGATATAGGCATGACGAATTTTGGGTAAGATATCGTGCTGCTTCTCGTTACCAAGAGGTTCTTGAAGGAAAAGAAATGATTAAAAAGCTTTTTGAGAATGTCAAGATATCAGAATTTTTGCTGAAGTTTTAACACTTCAAATACAAAGAGCTGCCGTGCAGATAATGTTACAAATACAAGTCTGATAAATGAAAGCAGTTTTCATGATTTAACATGTTTGCGTTGGAAGTGTACGTATTTGCAAAGGAAAATTAGACGCAAGGTCACAATATAGGAGGGGATGTGAATCCAAAGATATTGTTAATAAAATATAAAACAAAGAGAGGGGTTAAATCATGAACAAGATCATTATAACAGCGCTACTGCTTTGCGTGGGACTTGTCGTTTCTGGTTGTGAAAAAACTTATAGCGTAGCAGAATTTAAGAAAGATAAAAAATTGATGCAAGAATGGGGAAAGAAATGCGATAAAATGGGCCCCTCTGCTTTTGCAACCAAGAATTGTCAAAATGTCATGCAAGCCGATATGGAACTTTTTCAAGAGCATTATAGAAATCTTGCAAAGGAACTTCGTGAAAGTAGCAAAAAGGGGAATGAAACTGAAAAACAGCAGGACAATAATTAAATCATAAAAATATATTGATAGCGGTATTTTTCTTTGTACGCGATTTATCATCATAGATTGGGAAAAATCGCGCACAGAAGTGGATTTTAAAATTTTTGAAAATGCACAATGAACCGAATGTACAATTTTAATCGGGTGCTAAATTGTGTCCTAAACTTTGTAAATTTGAAAAAAAGGGGAATTTTATTGATGAATAAAGCCATTATTACAGCATTGCTGCTTTGTACTGGACTTGTCGTTGCTGGTTGTGAAAAAACTTATAGCGTAGCAGAGTTTAAGAAAGATCCAAAATTACTCGAGCAATGGGCAATGAAATGCATGATATCAGGGGATTTAGATTCTCAAAATTGTAAAAACGTAGATAAAGCGTATCGTGAAGTTCATGCCCGAGATTGGCCTGGTTCGAGCTTTGTACATGATGACGAGAAAAAAACTGAAGAGAAAAAGGAAGGGAATTAAATCATGAATAAAGCCATTATTATAGCATTGCTGGTTTGTACTGGACTTGTCGTTGCTGGTTGCGAAAAAACTTACAGCGTAGCGGAATTTAAGAAAGATAAAACATTACTCGAAGAGTGGGCAAAAAAATGTGAAAAGCTGGATCAATCTTCTATGGAGAAATCTAAAAATTGCCAACATGCCAGACAAGCATATATGGAACTTATGTTTGGCATTCATTAAAAACATACAGTTCAATAAGTAAGGAATTGTTTAGTTCTTGATTCTATTGCGTTTTTTAGGATCTCTCTAACTTTTAGAGAGTCTTTTTATGGCTTCAAGAATTAGTCGTTTACGATCTGTACTCTTTGTGTAAACGGATGCTATACTGTCATTTGTTCAGCCCAAAAGTGCTTTCAATTGTAGATAGTATTTCCTCCCAATGAGTTGTTACGTGTTACTACTAATTTTTTAATGTTTTGGTTACATGTATTTAAAATATGAGATTAAATCTATCTTTGGGGTGTTTTTTTGCCTTTATCACAAATAAATGTTGCATCACATTAAGATCGTCTTTAAGCGTTGCGGCTAATTTCGGAAAAATTGGGAGGAAACATTTGTTTGGAAATTACTTTTCTCTGTTTTAATAAAGAGAAAAACATTCTGAATGTAATTATTATCGTTTCATACTCAAATGTTTTTCTCAAACTATTTTAAAAAATTGCTTTTGATTTGAGAATATTATAACATTAGTTAAGATGTGAGGCAGTTTTGCTAGGACGGTTTTGCCGGATTTGTGAGGAATTGAGCGCCTTCCACACCTTTTTATTTTTCCCCTCTCTTTTCTGAGTTTGCAAGGGTTTCCCTTGTTATTTTTTTATCTTGATTGTGTCGTGATATTATCATGTTGAGCGGTGGAGCTCATATAAAAATTTACGTATGAGGTGTTTTTTGTTCTCGAGTGTGTGATGAATATTTTTTTGAATAACACTTTTATTTATAAAAATAATTTAATTATTTTATACTGAATAAGGATCTCGAATATAGTAAGATTCTCTTATTCCAAATCTGTTCTAGGTTGAATCAATTAAAACCATCTGCTTGCACGTTACAAGCATGGAGAGCCGTGTGGATAAAAACTGTTGAAGAAAGAAGTAAAAATGCCTCTTATGAACGATCTCAAGTGCTAAAGATTGTTGCAACATTTGGGGCTGGAAAAGTGTGTGATGCTGCTGGTTTATTTTCTCATAAGGGTAAAGATGGTTTTCAATAGATTTATTATAAGCTTCATGAAAATATTATCCTTTAGAATTGTGATATGCCCTTGAAGGGGGGAGCAAGAGAAACTCACTCAATAAGGAGACAAATTATTTACAGATCGGATCTGGTAGAAAATTTCGTTTTTTAAGGTGGGAATGAAGTTGAGATTCAAGATAGCGTGAAAAGACGGACACTGATGGTTAAAAATGCATACAAAAAGCAGAGTTTACACTCAAATAGTTGCAAGCGATGTTTGAAATTTTGTGTGTGGTTTATCTGTAGAATTAAAATTTTGCTTTGCTCTTATGTGAAATTAAGATGCTTATTTGCGCAAATTACAATAAGCCAAGAGAGTATGCTTAGTATATTTCTATTACGAGAACTAAAATAACAACAAAAGTATTGATGGTGATAATCAAGGTTGAATAAAGCATAGCGGCTTTTACGAGATCAGCCATAAAAACCTCTTTCTGTTCTTTTTGAGGTGATTTTATGAATAACAATACGTTACATATCTGTAATATATGCTGATACAACATATTCGGCAAGCTTATAAATCGTTCTTTTTTTATAAAAGCTTAAGGAGTTAGAGTATTGTGAATCCTAAAAAAGAAAGCTTTAAAAGGACTAGTGATTGATTTTGTAGGTTTTGTGTTGCTGAAAACTTTTTTTATCCTGTTATGCTATAAAGCACTATCATTTATAACGATAATATAAGGTATATAAGTTTTTTTGGAATGTTTAAGTATTTTTTAGTGTGCGATGAATATTCGTAGGTTTATTTGTTGAGCCTTTCGTTTAAGTGAATCACAAGAGTGGAAGTCAAGAGAAGATCGTTTGACAAAAATTCGGACTGCGTACAGAGCCGATTGAGTTAAGATCTTGGTCCTTTAAAGTGAGCGGAGGAAGACAAAAATGTTTTTTGATCGTTTATCTCATAGCAAGATTGGTTAATGCTGTTCTAATGGGGCATGTTTTACACAAAAGTAAAGAACGTTCCAAACGAAATATACTTATGTTGTATATTAGTATATTAGTATTGCATATTTATGTACTTGTTTTAAAGAAACATCTCTCAACGCACACGACAGACATTTTACGATGACACTCGTAAATGGTATAACGGTAAATGTGACTAGTATAACAGTAAAGCTCTCGTGAAATAATATAAACTTTGAATAATATAAAAATCTGTAGAATGCTATCATCTTTATACTTATGAAAGAGCAAGTCACAATCATCGTACGCTTGCTTCCAATATTTATTATAGTTCTTGGCATTTGCTAAGGTTCATAAGAGGCATTTTTCTTTCAGCGTATTTTATCAACACATCAGGGCGTTGTTTGTGATGTGCAAGCAAGTGATGTTAATTTATTCAACATGGAATAGATTTGAAATGTGATGATTATGAAAGAGAAGAGCCGCATTTAAAAGGTTAAAAACGAGAGAAAGTTCGTAACAAAAATTGTACCTTGATTATAAAATGATTGTTTCTCTGTTTTTATACTAGTAGCGCATGTAAAGTCGCGATATTAAGAGCAAACTGTTTTATGGAGCGAAATAATCTATAGGAAGATACTGTGGAAATTCTGAAAATATCAATGTGGGGGAGCATTAAGCATTATGCATTGGATAATATTTTGATTTATAATGATAATCTATCGTTATTCAACTTGAATTAGAGCCCTGAATACTGGAATTTTTTTCATTCCAAATTTGTTTCGTGGTGAATTAACCAAAACAATGTCTTTTGCAGTTACAAGCAGGGAGCTCCCATGCGCAGAGAAATTGTACAAGAAAGGCCACGCTTTTATGAACCATCTCAAGTGCCAAGGGTATCAGAACATAAGGGGTTAGAACAATATGTGATGGTGCTGGCTTGCTTCTTTTATTAAGCGTAAAGATGGAAAGTGCTCAATGGATTTTATACATGTCATGGAAGATTTATCATTATACCATTCATGGGCCGCGGCGCGAAATAGGCTTGGGTGCACTTAAGAGATGTTTCTTTAAAACAAGCGCGTGAATATGCGATTGAAGACGTATCAAACTGATTGGCTAAGAAACTCTTGAAAAGGTTCAAAAAATCTTATATAGTCGTTCATTGCAAAGAAAAGCGAATGATAACTTAAAAAAGGAAGATTGATGGCTGTTTAGCTATTTTAAGATGTCTTTTTTTATATTGCTGTATGGCTGATCTGTTCAAAAGAGCATTCTTTTTGTGTTTTATGCGAAATACTGCATGTGTGCGGAAAGAGCATGGGAGAGGGGGTGTCTTTTTGAATGGGTGCAAACTGATCTTGTAGGGTGCCATCTTATGGGACGCCAGAAGGTATACAGGTTTAGGTGCAGAGAGAGCCATACGGTTATGGAGGGTAAAATGCTGCTATCGGTAAAATGCTGAAATTTTTAATGGGCTTACGTTTTTATATGCTGCAAGATAGGCTGCGGGTTTTTGTCGGCAGATAGTTTTTGTGGCCGAAGTTTTCGTGAGAGCATTGTTGTTTTCTGTTGAAGACGTACTGGTGATAAAATAGGCAAAGATAAAATCGGTAAAGCGAAATAGACAGAACAAATATGGAAGTTTCGATATTATCGTAAGGTTTGAGTTTATAGCGTTTTGATGAATTAGTATAGCCGCAATGATGGTTTTGGAGCAAAGCAAGAAAAATATTTGAAGAGAATGCGTTGAAAGTTGAAGTGGTATACGCTTTGAAGGATTGTCGTGCTGTTGTTTGAGCAATGTTTGCACCACGAGCTTGGTTGAGTGTATCAGCATTGAAGAGAACCTGTTTAATCTCCCTCATTTGAAAGTAAGATTGAACAATAGTGTTGAAGGGGAAGTAAAAATGTCTGTAGTGCAATATGGTGATGATAGTTTTGCAGCAAAAGCAAAAGTTCTTGATAATAATCTTATTGATCGTGATTGGGCGATGACAAAATTTGTTGCTGCTGTTAAAGGATTAGCTCAAGTTGTTGATTATGAAAGCAATATGCTAGAGAGCAGTGGTGTTCCAGATTACGAAGAAATAAATTTGCGTAAAATACGTGGTTTGCGTGATCTTAATAAATCCATGAGTGATGTGAAGCGCTATATGAATCAAGATATTGAGCATGAGGTTGAAAGTTTGTTGTCTGATTTACAAGAAAAATTACAGCGTAATAGTGAATTACTTCAAACACATTTAAATGCAGTTAATGATCTTTCTAGAGCTATACAACTATCTGGACGTGCAAAAGAAATAGAGGAATGATCAAAAATGATTAGGTAGGGCAGTTGATTTGGATAAATAGTGCGTTTAGTGAGTAGACTTGTTTTAAGTGCATTTGGGTATTTAAATTATTATCCTGTTGTACTGTAAAACGCTGTTCTTAAAACAGTGTCTTTTAAGGTGTAGTGATGTGAACCGCATGCTTTGGGAAACTGGCTGAAAGAGAACTCAGAGAAGGCGGATTATTTACAGAGAATTGTTTGCAGACTAAGTTAATAGGGGGCTTCATTTTTTAGTTTAGGGAGAGGCCGATCAAGAGGATATTTAGACCAGCCTGTGATGCCTTAAAAACAGCTTCCTTGGGGCTGTGGTAATGTAAGGTTCATACATTAGAGTCTTTTGCATGCATTTAGCAGATCTGGCAGCGACTTACTCTCCCGTGCCTTAAGGCAAAGTACCATCAGCGTTGGAGCGTTTCACGGCCGAGTTCGGGATGGGATCTGGTGCATTCACTCCGCCATAACCACCAAGTCAGCAAAAAGCATGAATGATGAAGAGTATGTGATGAGTATTGCCTATAAGCCTCATGGAGTATTGTCCTTTGAAGTGTGGTGATATGAAGCGGTTCGTTGTTTAAATCTATATGTTTGAGATAAAAATTAAAGCGGTTTAGTATTTTCTTTCTGCTGTTTTTAGTTTTTGTATGTCAGATTGGAGAGAGCATCCAGATTTGAGTGGATATATTGCGTATATCTTTGTTGGCGTAATATTTGAAATGGGGCGGCAATCTCATTGGGAAAGAATAAAGGGGGAGAAATCAGCTTCCCTCTGTTCCGCCGTTCTTTAATTTAGCTTTATGTCTTTCAAAAGTATCTAAAGCACTATCTGTTAAATAATGAAGATTCCGCATTGTTTCACGCTTTTTTTATTGTGTTTTTTACTGCGGGCATGTCCTTCATGCACGACAAAATGCTCAAAATAGAATGGATTTGTTATTCCTAATTCACGGCCTTGTTTTAAAGAGATATCTAAGCTCTCAAGTCTATTTCGTGATGGTGGTTGTGGGGCGCAACGACATCTTTGATGCAACGGCGCTTGTGAATGGTATAATAAAAAGTCCCCATGGAAATAATATAAAATCTATAGGGTACGACCATCTTTATGCTTAATAAAAGAGCAAGTTGATATTGTTATATTCTTTGCTTTCTTCCAATGTTGCTACAGCCCTTGGCACTTGAGATAGTTCATTAGAGGCATTTTTAATCCTTTCTTAATAGTTTTTTATCCCTATGGCTCTTCCCCCTTGTCACTTGCAAGAGATATGGTTTTGGTTGATTCAACATGGAACAGGTCTAAAATGAAAGAATCTTACGATATTCTGGATTCTCATTTAACATGCAAAACAATTAATTGTCTTTATAAATCAAATGCTTGTCTTATGATGGAGTTGCTGTAGCATTGAGATTTTAGAGGAAAAACATGCCTTTAAGAATTTATACCAGATACTAAGTCTTTATAGCAGGTATATTAAATGCACATCATCTAAAATAAATAGAGCGTCCACAGCGAAGAAGGGGCTGACTTTTTTAAAAATATGCATGAATGCTTATTCTGTTGTGCTGTAAAAACATCATCGCTTGAGGTGTGGTGATATAAGACATAAAACTTTATGGGGTATTTTGATGAGAGAATGCTAAGATATTCAGTTTTTTATTCAATATGCAAAAGAAATATTATAAGTCAAAATCTTCTTTGATGTGATAATGATTTTTGAGAATTTAAAAATATATATATAAATTTAAATAAAAAAGCAGCACTTTGTGCTGCCCTTTTATTTAAGTTAAAATTAACTTCTGCTTTAGAAACGATAACGTATTCCGCCAGACAAATTGGTGCCAGATACACCGGCTTTTTGCAGTTTTTGCCGATAGCTGATATCGGCGTTTAGTACGATATTTTGAGAAAGATATGCGTTCACCCCCATGCCTCCCTCAACTGAGGAGCCGGTAGGATCAACATGAAAGGTATCAGCAATTTTTATTGTTTTACCATCGCCAAAAGTTCTGATAACATTCATTTTACCATAGAAGGAAACAGCCTTGTTTTCTTCAACAGCCATTATCGTTTTTGTTAAACGTCCACCAAAACGGATCAACCATTGATGTGGATTGCCCATGTCTACTTTTAAGCCATTGGTATCTGAGAAAATATCAAACATGAGATTTTGATAAATGAATTGAGCTTGTGGTTCAAAGACCAGCCCTTTTGTATTGGTTGCTAATTTCTGACCAATGGTTGCAGATATATTAAGCATCTCGGTGCCATCCAATTTTGCGGCATTCCCAACAAGAGCCGTGGTAATATTTCCTTTTAAGGTTCCGTAAGAAAGAAGTGTGTTTAGATATATACCATTGCTATGTTGGATGCTGCTGTAAGCGGCAAGAGACCATTTATCAAGAGTTGTCTTTTCAGAATCTTGCATCTCTTTGGGCGTAAAGGCAAGTTTTCCGTATGTTCCTAAAAGACCAAAATGTGTGCTTATGTCTTTACCTTCCAAGGCGGCTAATATGACACCTATTTGTAAAGCAGTATAGTTTACATCAGCACCATAGCCATAATGTAATGGATCGCGGTTGGAAGATAAGGTGACTTTCTCGCCGTAGGAAGAGAAAAAGATACCATTTTTTTTATTGTCTTTTGCCCCAAATACTATTGTGCGCATATTATCTAACAACGCGTTTTGATTGTTTACATCAGTAAATCCAGCAGAAAACAAAGTATTAGATATGGTTAAATAGTTTGCTACCTGTGGTAAAAGGGCTCGAACCTTTTTATCCTTATCAATGTAGGCATTCTGTAAGCGAAAATCCCAGAAATTACTGTTTTTACCAAAAAGATTTTGGCTCTCATGAGATGTTCCAGGTTTATAGCCTGTAAGTACATACTTATAAGGTTGTTTCCCTATTGTCATATAGTTTCCTGCTAACGTGAAGGAATTTTCATTTGCTTGTCCGGAAACTTGAATGATTGAAATCCCATGTGTCCCTAAAGGAAGTGACGCCATGCGTTCTTCCCAAACAGCAGAGCTATCGGTTATTTTTTTATCTGTTTCTTGGAGATTGATGTGAACAACAGTACTCCCTGAGACATCACCATTAATCACAATGCGATCAGTCTGTTGCTCCGTGATAGGAGAATGTTTATTCCATTGAGTATTTACATAAATTTCTGCAACACCTGTTGCACTGTAAACCGCTGCTGTGTGGGTCGTTTCGTCTTCTTGCGAAAGATTAGGTCCTATAAACAGAGTTTGATAATGTCCCTCCACTGGCTTGTCAAACATAATGACACTGTCTGTAAGGTGCAATTCAGAAAGATTAGAGTATGATTTTTCATCAACATCAAACTGTCTATAGTCATTTAAAATATTATCATTATTTGTGGCATTTTTATTCGCCTTTAAAAGCCATTTCGTCCCCTCTTTTAGATCAAAAACTGTTCTATTATCTTTAGAAGTTCTTACCCGACCTTCTAAAGAAGAGTGGTCTGCAACTAATGTAATAGTGTTTGTGGAGGCACTTTCGTTCTTTATATTTTTTAATAAAATATCGGCATGGACTTCTGAATTTTTAAGGTTGACTTCTCCGTCTACGCCTGTTCCATAAAGGTTGATACCGCTACCATGTTCAACAAAAAGCTTTGTATTCTCTAGGGTTACTTTATCTTTATTAGGAATAGCTTGTTCTTGAACGACATTGTTATTCCTTTCAGCATTGCGTGTATATTGTTTTCTAGGGGTATAGTATTGATTATTGCGGAAAATAATACCGTCTGCTTCATGATTTCCCGTGACATGTACGCTTGAATCCTTAAGTTTGATTGTGCCCCTCATGTTTAGCAAACCAGCTGTTTCTGCTGTTGCAGTAATACCTGTAGCATCAATTTCTCCACCATCTGATACGCTTAGTGCAACAAAACGTGCATCAACTGTTCCCCCTATCATGTTGACTTTTGAATTATTTCCATCTGCATGTACAGCAAAACCATTGTCTTGAATTTTTTTGTTATGTAGCGTTATGGTCTTACCGTTTGTAGCCTCAACTCCAGAGCTTATATCCTCAGTTTGTGCAGGTTTTTCAGGTTGTTTTGTTGGCGATATTGGTTTTTCAAGCTCTGATTTTGCAGATACCTTTTGTGTTGAGGCAGATTGCACGGGCGCTGGTTTTATGAATTTTGGCGGTACCGGTAATGCTGATTGTCCAGTTTCTAGCCTTAAAGATATTGGCTGTGCGAGTTCTGGTTCTTTAGGCGTTGGCGATAGCTCTGTTGTTAGTCTTGTAGCTTCCGTGCTTGTAGGTTCTGACTGTGAGGATACAGCAGAATTTTCGGGCGTTTTTTTTCTGGAAGAGTTTGTAGAAGAGGATGGCGCCCCTGAACGTCTTCTAGATTTTGCTTCCATTCCTGTCGTTGAAGCTGTTCCTATCGCTGGAGATTGTGTAATAGTGTCTTGTGTGGCTGTAGGGGTAGATTGTACATCTTCTGTATTTCCTTCAAGTTGCGTTTTGGGAGGTAGAGTGCTCGTGGAAGTAGGCGTTGTAGATTCACTCCCTGTAGGAGAAGAGCTTCTGGTCGTTCTTGTAGACCTAGATGTTGAAGGTGGATACGAAGATGATGCATTTGAATAGGGATTAGAAGTTCTGGATGCACCTATTTGATGAGTGGGTTGCAGAGAAGAGAGAGCTATCGTAGGTTGTGTATTCGTATCATGAAGAGCATTAGACAAGCTGGTGGAAGAACAAAACAGAACTCCAGAAACTGTGTATAGTAAAAAACTTTTTTTCATATGGATGTATTCCTAAATGTTTCCCCTCTCTTAATAGAAGATAAAACCTTGGCCTCATTATGTTTATTTTGTAAGAGACAAAACGAAACATAATGAGAGCACGTTATATTTCAAGATAGGAATATAAGTATTTTTAAAAGTGATAGCGCATTCCAGCGGAAATATTTATTGCAGAGATGCCATCTTTTTTGAGTTTATGTTGATAGCTGAGATCACTATGAAGCTCGATATTTTGCGATAAGTGCGCTTGAATACCAAAACCACCTTCGATTAAAGATTCCATAGCAGCAAACGGAAAGTTTTCACTAAAAGTGTTGATCATGTTCAGTTTGCCGTAGAAGGAAAGGGCATGGCCTTTGTTTTGTGTCAAACGTCCACCAATACGGAGCAACCATTGATGAGGTTTGCTTATGTCTATTTTAGAGTTATCGCCATCTGATTTAGAGTTATCGTCATCTGAGAAAGAGCTCCTATCTGATAAAGAACCAAGCATGAGACGTTGATACACAAGTTGTGCTTGCGGTTCTAGGATTACACCTTCCAAACTGGTTGACAGTTTTTGACCAATAGTTGCAGCGGCTCCTAATGTTTTACTATTCTTCACTTTTGAGGTATGTTTGATGAGAGCTGTGGCGTTATTTTCTTTGAAAATCCCATAAGAGAGAAATGCACTTGCATAGATGCCACTGTCATGCTGAATATTTCCATATGCGGTGAGTGACCATTTATCAAACATATTTTTTTGAAAGCTCTCCTTGTTTTTAGGAGTAAAAGATAATTTTCCGTATGTTCCGAAAAGGCCAAAGTTGCTGCTGATATTTTTATCTTTTAGCGCTATTAATGTTGCTCCTGCTTGCAATGCAGCATAGCGAATATCTGCTTGGACACCATCTTGTTCTGCTTGAACCTTGGAAGAAAACGTGCTCTTATTGCCATAAGAGGATAAGAAAACGCTTCTTTCTGGATGATCTTTGGGTTCAAACATTGTTATTTGCATATTGTCTAACAAGATATTTTGATTGTTGACATCACTAAACCCAACAGCAAACATCGCGATAGGCATGACTAAAGAGCTTTCTTCTTGTGGTGTAAGAATTGTTCTTTTTGCTGTCCCTTCAAGAGAAGTAGAAGTTGCGGTTGCTTTATCATCATCTGTAAGTTTAGAGGTGCTCTCTGTAGCCGCGGTAGCGGTATTTCCAACTTTTGGGAGCAAATTCATATGCGCTTTTTCGGATGGAAGAGTCGTTTTCGATTCCGAGGAAGTGGTGTTTGTTTGGGGATCAATATCAGATTGCGAATTTTCATTTATTTTAGGCTGTCTCATTCCATGATCTGTTCTTGTGAATGAATTGTCCTTTGAATTATCCTTGTGTTGGGCAGCAACATGAGCGGGTGGTAATTTATCACTAGAGCGTCTTTGTCTTGTACTGGAGACAATAAGAGGTTGTCTATTCTCTTCAGATGAAGGAGAGGTTATATCTCCTTTTCTCTCCACGTTGGTTATTTCATTATTGTTCAAAGCTTCTAATACCGCTTTGCGTAAAGTATTGGAAAGTTCCTTGTTGTGTTCTTGTAAAGCACTATCTATTTGTACTGCTTTATTTTGCAGTTCAAACCAATTATGATTGTCTTGGCTCACCCATTGTTGGCGCGCGGTATTAAAACGCTGTTGATTATCAGCATCAAGAATTTTTTCTGCTTGCACGGCATCGGAAACTACTTTGTCGTAGCCACGTAATAAATTTTCTCTTGTTTTTAATCGGTTCTGACGTAATTGTTCAAGGTATGCTATGGCTTTCATCATATGTTGCATATCCAGATGGTGTTTGTTTGCCATGGCTTGGGTACGTATATTATCCATTTCGTGGTTCACTACGTTCATATGTGCATCAGAACCGTAACGACTTTCACCTGCAAAAGAGTTGTTAATCGTATCTCTTACACGATCCATATGATTTTCAAGTGCTTGGTTGAAGTGCGAATTATCTTCCATCATGGCGCCAGAGGCTATCTTCTCAAGATTTTTTTCTGCTTGTGTTGGTGTGTTTATTGAATCAATGGCATGGCGATATTGTTCAGGTAATTTCATGATCCCTTCAAGAGCATGGCGTTCCTGGTGGCTTAGACCAGAGTCGGTGCTGGTAGATGTGAAATTAAAAGAAGAAAAAAATAAAGCACAAGCGGCTGTACATAACAAAATATTCTTATGCATAGAGATGTTCCTTAAGATATTTTCTTTGTTTTGCTAAAAATGAACCACTTTTTGACACATTGCGTTTTTTTGTAATGTAGCAAAATATAAGCAGCACTGTTTTTCATCTCAGCGCTGCTTACGCGTCAAAATAGAGAGCTAAGATTTCTAAAAGCGATAACGCATTCCACCGGAAAAATTAATTCCAGAGAACCCAGCTTTTTGAAGTTTATGTTGGTAATTAACGTCAGCATGAAGTGCGATATTTTTAGAAAGCTGCGCGTTAATGCCAAGCCCACCTTCAAGGGACGAGCCCATAGAATCGAGATGGAAAGATTCCATAACATCGATAGTGCGCTTCTCACCAAAAGCTTTGATGACATTCAATTTACCATAAAAAGAAAGAACACGATCTTTTTCAATAGGAAGCATTGTTTTTGTTAAACGCCCTCCAATACGGACCAACCATTGATGAGGGGGCTTTATATTAACTTGGAAGCCATCAATATCTGAAAGAGTGCCAAAGGCAATATGTTGATAAATAAGTTGTGCTTGTGGTTCAAATGACACTCCTTCAACACCAGTTGCTAGTTTTTGTCCAACGGTAGCTGATATATTTAATGTATCCGTATTGTTTAATTCTGTGGTGTTGCCGATAAGGGCTGTTGTAATATGTCCGTTTAAAATGCCGTAAGAGAAAAGTGCATTAACATAGAGACCACTGTCATGGTGGAGGTTCCCATAGGCCGTAAAGGACCATTTATCCAGTATGCTTTTGTCAGAACCTTCCATATCCTTTGGCGCAAAAGCGAGCTTTCCATATGTGCCTAAAAGACCAAGATTCGCGGTCATATTTTGATTTTCTAACGTTGCTAATGTCATGCCTGCTTGTATAGCAGCATAGTGAACATTAGCACCATAACCATATTCCAATGGACTACGGCTGGAAGATAACGTCATCTTGTTGCCATAAGTCGATAAAAATATCCCTTTCTGTTTATGACCTTCTAATCCGAAAACTGTTGAGTGCATATTATCTAACAGTGTATTTTGATTGTTTATATCAGCCAAGCCAGAGGAGAATATTGCATTATGCATAACCAAATAGCTTGCCATTTGAGGAACAAGAGCTTTGATCTTTCCTTCATCATCGAGAGTCGCACTTTGCAAGCGGAAATCCCAGAAATTCTCATTTTCTTCCAAGGGAGCTTGTCCGTTGTTTTCTTTTCCAAGAGATGATGCATTGGTATTTTGCGCATCTTGCTTTTTTGATTCTTGTGGTATTGCGCTTAAATGACTTTGTGCCCTATCAGCTTTCCCACGGCTGGATGTTGGTCCATAGCCATTGAGTATGTATTTATAGGGTAATCCATCCATTGTGGTGTAGCCATTTGCCAGCGTGAAGGCGGTTTCTTCTGCTTTTCCAGACACTTGAACAAGTGAGAGACCACGCGCATTCAAAGGAATTGAATCTTCTTCATCATCGAATGGTTCTGCATGCTTTGAAAGATTGTTGAAATAGATCGTTGTGGTGCCTGAGACATCACCATGAACAAGAACACGGTCAGTTTTTTGTTGTTCTTTTGTAAGACCATTACTCCATTCGGTATTAAAGTAAATCCTTGCGTTGCCCAATGCATTGTAAACCGTTGTTGCATCGGAGCTTCTGTTTTGCTCTGCTTTTTGTGGATGTCTTCCTACATGCAAGGTTTGATAATGATTGTCTGCTAGTTTATGTGGTGCGTTAAATATGATAGAGCTATTATTAAGGTTTAAGACTGAAACGATTGATTGTGCACGTTTCTTAAGATCAAGGAGCTTATAATCAAATAGACTAAAACTATTTTCCAATTCAAATAGACTAATTTTTAAATGCCACTTGCTGTTATTGTTTAGGGTGAAAACTGTTGTATTTTGAGGAAGTGTTTTTGCTCTTCCTTCCATAATCGAATTATCAGCGTCTAATGTAAAAATAGTAGGTTGAATCTCGACGAATGGTGAGACTTCATTTTTTAATAACACATCAGAGCGAATTTCTGAGTTTTTAAGGTACACTGCGTTAGTTTTAGAATAATAAGGTCCGAAAATACCTACACCGTCGTTTACAAGAAGTTTTGTATTATTAAGAATTGCCTTGTTTACAACTTCTTCTCCTTCTTTTATTGTAGAGCTTAGAATATAACCAAAATTGATACCATAGACTTTGCTGTGGCCTATGACTCTTAATGTTGAATCTTCAATATGGATTATACCGTTTTTGAGTGACAAACCATGCTCTTCTGCCCTTCCTACAATTCCTTTGGCATTAATTTGACCACCTGACGTTGCAGAAAGCAAAGTAAAGCCTGAGTGCATTGTTGAGTTTGTAATGGTAATATGACCTTTTTTAGCAACCACGGCATCATACTTACCACGAACAAAAACATTATGAAGGCTCTTCTCTTCTCCATTAGCTACTTGGACCGTAGGAATCTCAAGAGGTTGTCTATTTGCATAAGTTGGAGCAAAATGAGAAAAAATGAAAGTTCCAGCAATTGTACATAACAAAAAATTTTTCTTATAAATATATTTCTTACACATAGATATGCCTTTAGTATTTGGTATGCTTTGATGCTTACTTCATTCCCCTGATGGCGCAAGTACCCAGTCAGTTTTTTATATCATTATGTTTTTATTGTAAATAACAAAACGAATATTAAATTTTGTTATTTATCGTTTTAAAATTGGTCTTATAAGAACTTTTAAAATAGAAAGCGCAATGCAGTGAAGATGGATTTCAGAAAACCTAGCTTGATAAGTATTTTTGTTTTAAAGTGCTAAGAACCAAAATATTTTGCAAGGATGTTTGTTTCTTAAGGCTGTTATTATGAAAACTCTAAAAGTTTTTAGAGAAGATTTGTTGCGCGCTTGCAAAAAGCTTTCAGATGGTTTTCTTGCATATAGAATTATTCACTATGAATTTTTTTGATGTAAAAAAACTAAAATATTTTGTATTTTTATCAATATATAACAGTTTTTATTGAATCTATTCGATTTTTATAAATCAAAAAGGCAGCTCTCTTGAGATTTCAATCGTCATTGAGAGATAAAGAATTTTATTGTATTTGGTTTGAATGAAATTAATCCTTTTAAGAAAGCTGTATAGAAAGAACCGTTATTAATGGTTCTTTCCGAAAGATTGCAAAAAAGCAGTACATTCGTACTGCTTTTTTTATTAAAAATGAATAGATTATCAGTTGTTTTTGCTTTTTCTTAGAACTGATAGCTTACTCCGCCTGAAAAGCTTGCTCCAGATATACCAGTTTTTTGAAGCTTATGTTGATAATTAACATCAGCGCGAAGTGTGATATGTTGTGACAATTGTGCATTTACACCAAGTCCACCTTCAACAGAAGCTCCCATAGAATCAAGGTGGAATGGTTCACCAATCTGTATTGTGCCATTGTTAGAAAAAGCTTTAACAATGTTTAGTTTACCATAGAAAGAAAGGGTAGAGTCTTGTTGGCTAGAAAGCGTTGTTTTCGTTAAACGTCCACCAACGCGCACCAACCATTGATGAGGATTGCCCATATTCACGTCAAAGCCATCGACATCTGAGAGTGTGCCAAGCATGAGATGTTGATAAACAAGTTGTGCTTGTGGTTCAAAGACCAATCCTTTCTTACTGGTTTCGAACTTTTGTCCAATGGTCGCCGATGCACTGAATGTATCAGCGTTTTTCAACTCTGCAGTATGTCCGATGAGAGCTGTGGTGATATTTCCTTTGAGCACTCCATAGGAGAAAAGTGCATGGATATATGTACCATTATTATGGCGCAGTCCACTATATGCAGCAATTGACCACTTGTCGAGTGTACTCTTGTCAGCACCTTCCATATCTTTTGGAGTGAAAGCTAATTTCCCATATGTCCCCAAAAGACCAAAACTGGTGGTCATGTTTTGATCTTCTAGAGCTGCTAATGTAATGCCTGCTTGTAAAGCAGCATAGTGAATATCGGCACCATAGCCATATTGTAATGGTGTACGGTGAGAGGATAATGTCATCTTATTGCCATAAGTTGAGAAAAAGATCCCTTTGTTTTTATGATCTTTTGTCTCAAAGCTTGTTTCTTGTATTGTGTTCAGCAAAGTATTTTGATTGTTTGCATCAGCCAGTCCAGCTGAGAATATTGCGTTAGGCATGGACAAATAGCTTGCCACTTGAGGAACGAGAGCTCTGATCTTTCCTTCATCATCAAGTGTTGCACTTTGCAAGCGGAAATCCCAGAAATTCTGATTTTTTCTCAAATGGTTTTGTATGCTTCCTACTTGCTCAGAACTTGGTGTTGATTCACCTTTTATATTATTCTCAATCCTTAAAACCACTCCACCTAATACAACGGGGGTCGTGTCGGTTTTTGAGCCCTTTTCTTGTGATTGCTGAGTTACTTCTCCTAAATGGCTCTGTGTACTCTCAGCTTTTCCAAGACGTGATGTTGGTCCATAGGCATTTAAGACATATTTATAAGGCAAACCGCCCATTGTGACATAGCCATTTGCTAGTTTGAAGGCATTTTCATCTGTTTTTCCAGATACTTGAATGAGCGACAGTCCACGCATATTCGCGGGAATAGAAGCTTCTTCTTTTGATGGCTCACCTTTTGAAAGGCTATTGAACCTAATTGTTGTGGTGCCTGATACATCCCCATGGACAAGAAGGCGATCCGTTTTTTGTTGTTCTCTTTCTAAACCATCACTCCATTCTGTATTGAAATAAAACCTTGCATTGCCTACTGCATTATAAACGGTTTTTATAGCGGAGCCCCTGTTTTCCTGTGGATTAGGAAGCGCAATTGTTCGTCCTACACTCAAGGTCTGATATTGCCCCTTTGCTAGCGCATGTGGCGGATTAAACACAATAGAGCTATTATTCAAGTTCAGTACTGAAACGGTAGATAGCGCTCGTTGTTTAATGTCATGCAGTGCATAATTAAATGAACCAAAATCACGATTTATGTCGTATTGACTTACATTTAAATACCATTTGCTATTGTTGTTTAAATTAAAAACAGTTGTATTTACTGCCAAGGTTCTTGCTCTTCCTTCCATAATCGAATTATCGGCAGTTAATACAAAAGTCACAGGATGAGGATCTGAATCTGTTTTCTTTTTTACATTGTTTTGTAATAATACATCAGAACGAATTTCTGAATTTCTAAGTTGAACCTCGGCAACAGACTTTGAAGATGATGGTCCTAAAATACCGACACCGTCTCTCACAAGAAGCTTTGTATTGTTAAGAATTGCCTTATTGATAACTTCTTCACCATCTTTCAGAAAATAATCTAAAATGCTATGAAAAATAATACCGGATTTTCTTTTGGTTTCTATGAATGAATCTTCAATGTTAATGATACCGTTTGAAATTGATAGACCAGTATACAAGGCATTGACTTTTACTTCTTTAGCATTAATACGTCCACCTTGTGATACAGCAAAAGCAAACGAAGCTGAATGTATTGTTGAGTTTGTAATTGTGGCAATTGCTTTTTCTTTGGCATACACTGCGCTCGGTCCATTGCGGATAAAAACATTATTAAGAGTTTTTTCTTCTCCTTTCCCCAGCTTAAACTCACTAATAATTTCAGGAGGTTGTCTATTTGCATAAGTTGGAGCAAAATGAGAAAAAATGAAAGTTCCAGCAATTGTACATAACAAAAAATTTTTCTTATAAATATATTTCTTACACATAGATATGCCTTTAGTATTTGGTATGCTTTGATGCTTACTTCATTCCCCTGATGGCGCAAGTACCCGATCAGTTTTTTATATCATTACGTTTTTATTGTAAATAACAAAACGAATTATATTTTATACTATTCTCTATGATTGAAGTTTTGCTTCAGAAAAACTTGTTCATGATCATAAAAAGTCGAGAAAAGTGGATTTCATAAAACCTAGCTTGGTTAAGCTTATGCTAAAAGCACTATGAAGTATGATATTTAAAAACTGTCTATTAAAGATAATCGCTATAAAAGCTCTATCGCATTGAGATGTATTATTTGATGTACTCACCAAAACGATCAGAAAATTTTCTCTGCTAGAAGAAGTGATGAGGGGGCTATTCACAGGCTTTCTTTAAAGAAGCTTTTCCTTAAGGGTAGCAAAGTCCATTTTTCTAAGGTCGCACAGCCCATTTCGCGATGGTTTTCATGAATGCTATAACGCTAAAGCTATAGAGTCCCATCATCTTTATGCTTACGAAGGAGCAAGCCGATACCTTTACGGCTTAATAAAAGAGCAACCCCATTACATACTTTGCTAGCTCCCAATGTTGTGTGGATAGCCTTTGGCACTTGAGGCGGTGCATGAGAGGAATTCTTAGGCTTTTCTTATATAACTTTGCTTCACACGCCAGTCCCGCTTGTAATGTGTAAGTGAATGATTTTGATTAGTTCAACATGGAACAGATTTTAAATGAGAGAAATTTACGATATTCAGAACTCTAACTCAATGAAAGTAACGCTAAATTATCATTGTAAATCAATATTTTGAATATTTCATTTAAAACATCTTTTATTGATACAAAAAGAACTTTATTGAGTTATTTCATTTTATAAATGAAAAAATTAGCTTTCTTGAGCGTTTTGTATGTGAAAGATAAAGCGCTTGTTGTTAGATTTTCTTTTCATGCATTAATTTTCTCAAAACTGTTTGTTTAGAAGAACCAGCAATGGAAGTGTAAATAAATCTTTATAGATAGTGACAACACATCGTAAAGAAAGAATTTATTTTATTGCTATAATAGATTGTAAATAACAAAAAAATACACTCCGTTTTTTTGTTAATAGTAAACGGATCAATATGCTTATTTTTTTATAATTTTATATTAAAATTGGTAGTGTATTCTATCAGAAAAACTTGTCTCGGCTATACGTCTTTTAAAATTTTTTCTGATAGTTTACATCAATATAGAAGGTTAAATTGTGAGATAACTGTGTATTGTGCTAAACGCACCTTTAATGGCAGGATCTATCGGATTAAGGTAAAAATGAATACCAATCTGTTTAGTATCATCAATATCAAAGTTTTTAAGGAAGTTCACTTTCTCATACAAGGATGGGGTACGATCTTCTACGGTCCTAACAATAGTTTTTGTTAGATACCTACCTATCCGGACTAACTGGGGAGGCTGTCTGATTTAATTTTAAGATCATCAATATGTTAAAAGTTGGTAAAAATCAAATCCTTAGCACACAAATTATGTTCGTGGTTCAAAAGGTTAGTTCTCTGATTATTCTTTGCAAATTTTTGACAAATGATTGTTGAGGCAATTAACATTTTTACAGCATAACTTTAATAGTATTTTTTTATAGAAGTTTTAGAGATATCTGCTGTACAGATATCACAAGGGAAGAGTGTAGCCATATGAAAACACCGTTATGCTCTGTTATATTGTAAGCTATGATTGATGATTTATCCAGAGTGCTTTTTTTTCATTTTCTATATCCTTTGGAGTGAATGAGAGTGGCTGTAGGTTCTTATCTATTTCAAATGTGCAGTGATTAACTTTTCATTTTTCTAATATCATCTTTGCTTGGATAGCTCCATGGTGCATATTAGCACCATATCTATATTCAAAGAGGAGCATAATCAAACGGTAGAGTTTCTGTACTTCCATAAGTGAAAAAGCAAGAAATCTTCTATTTTTTAAGATTTATTCTTAATGCTGTTATCTTTATATTATCTAAAAATACACTTTGCTTAGCTTTATGGGCAAATTCGATGATGAATAGCTGCGCAATCCGTGTGAAGAGGAGGAAAATTGTATTTAAGTAGAAAAGAAAACACTTCAGGAAAAAATGGATTTCATGTACGAAAAGGCAGCATACTTTGTGACATATTCTAGATAAAAATACCTTATCTTTTATCTTGATAAAAATGGTATAATATGCTGATTTATAATGATAATTTAGCGTTACTTTCATTGAGTTAGAGTTCTGAATAACGTAAGATTTTCTCATTTTAAACCTGTTTGTCTTAAATCAAGCAAAACCATTCTCTTGCACACCACAAGCGGGGCTGGCGTGTGGGTAAAAAATGTATAAGAAAGGTCTAAAATGGCTCTTATGAATCGTCTCAAGAGCCAAGGGCTTTAGCAACACCCACGAGCTGGAAAATATAATGATGGTGCCGGATTGCTCCTTCACAAACGTAAAGATGGGGGTGCTCAATGGCTTTACCGTTATACCTTTCACGGGGGGCGCTGTTGCTAAATGGACTTGGGTGCTTTGAGAGATGTCTCTTTAAAACAAGCTCGTGAATTGGCAACTGGGTGGCGTGCTGTTTTACGTGAGGGGCGTGCCCCCATTAAAGAACGTGAGAAACGAAAACGTGAGGCAATGCGTAATCTCCATTACTTAAAAGACATTGCCTTAGATGCTTTTGAAAGTTGTAAAGCTGAATTAAAAGTGATGGTAAAGATGGAAACGGGTTTTCACATTTAAAACTCCATATTCTCCTCAAATTAGGCTGTCTGCCTATTTCAGAGATTACACAAACAGAAATACGCAATATCCTCGCTCCCATCTGTCATACAAAAGCTGGAGCTGTTAATACAGCACTGATGCGTCTCAAGCTTTGTTTTAAACATGGGCTTGCGCGTGGATGTTGATTTTACAGGCAGTAGAAAAAGCAAGGGCTCTCTTAAGGAGGGATAGTGTAGTGTTATTAGGATTTATAAAGCGAAAAGGCAGCATATTGTAGCTGCCTTTTTGTTAATGCATAGAAAAGAAATACGCTGTTTTGACAGTTTTACTTTAAAACTGATAGCGTATTCCTCCTGAAAAGCTTGCACCACTTATACCAGTTTTTTGAAGCTTTTGTTGATAGCTGACATCACCATGAAGGGAGAAATTGTGAGACAGTTGCGCATTAATGCCAACGCCACCTTCAATTGCAGGTCCCATAGGATCAAGGTCAAAATTTCTACCAATATGAATGGTACCATTATCACCAAAGGTTTTGATCAAGTTTACTTTTCCATAGAAAGACATAGGACGGTTGTTTTCAGTGGAAATGGTTTTTGTCAAACGTCCACCAACACGGATCAACCATTGAGAAGGATTGTTCATATCAACGGTAAAATTATCAGCATCTTCAATGGTATTAAACATCAAATGTTGATAAGCAATTTGTGCTTGCGGCTCGAAGGTTAAACCTTCCATTCCGGTTGCAAATTCTTTTCCAACGGTGGTGGAGATACTCAACATTTTGGCATTTTGCAATTTTGCGGTTTTGCCAATGATAGCATTGCCGATATCTCCTTTTAGAATTCCATAGGATAACAGTGTATCCATATAGAAACCATTGTTATGCTGCACGCTGCCATAAGCTGTTAGTGACCATTTATCCAATGTGCTCTTACTTACATCATCCATATCCTTTGGAGTGAAAGACAGCCGCCCATAGGTGCCTACAAGACCGAAATGTGTTGTGGTATTTTGTCCTTCTAATGCTGCGAATGTAACACCGGCTTGGAGAGCAGCATAGCGGATATCAGCACCATAACCATATTTGAGAGGTCCACGTTCAGAAGATAAGGTTCCTGTGTTTCCGTAAGTATAGAGGAAGAAACCGGTTTGTTTTTCTTCTTCTTTTCCTAAAACAGATGTTCTGATATTGGCTAAGAGTGCGTTTTGTTTAGCCATATCGGTTAATCCACTGTAGAAGAGAGCATTTGGCATGACCAAATAGCTTGCTGTTTGTGGTACAGGGGCAACGGTAGGGATATTTGTTTCAGGATCAGGATTTGAACCAGAATTGGAGCCAAGCAGTTCGGGTTGCAAACGGAAATCCCAGAAATTTTCATTCTTTTCATCAAAGAGGTTTTGTGCAATATCGGCGTTTCCTTGGCTTGAATCTGGTCCATAGGCACGTAGTGTATACATATCTGGTAAGCCACCTCTTGTGGTATAGCCATTTACCAGTTTGAAAGAGTTTTCCTCTGCTTTTCCAGAAACTTGAATAAGTGAAAGACCCCGGACATTGGCAGCAGCAGAGGTATTTGCTTCGATATTGTTCTCTTCTAAGCGCCCCGTGACATAAACTGATGTGTTGCCAAAGACATCCCCATGGATCAAAAGCCTATCGGTTTTTTGGTCATTTATTGCAGCACCATCACTCCAAGCCGTGTTGAAGTAAATCTTTGCATCACCCGTTGCATTGTAGACTTCTTGCGTGTCTGGTTTACCAGAACCTATATGCAATGTTTGGTAATGATCTTCTGTTGGTCCATTAAAGATAATGGAGCTGTTATCGAGATTCAGCGTGGAAATATCAGAACGAGATCTTTGAGCGATATCAAGGAGATTGCCATCATCATCTTTTTCATTTTTGCTGATTTTCAACGTCCATTTTGTATTGTTTTTCAGATCAAAGTGCACATTTCTGTCTTTAGCAATATTTGCTCTGCCCTCTAGAATAGACTGATCTGCGCTTAAGGTGAAGGTGCCGTTGGAGATCGCTTTAACCTCTTTATTGTTCCAATAATTGTCATTTTTCCAAGATTTTGGATCTTCAAAAAGACCATCTCCTAACAATACATCAGCATGGATTTCTGAATTTTTGAGATTGACTGTACCGATTGACAAACCTGGAATATCTTCCATGTTATCGTTAGTAAAAGCTCCAACAAAAATTCCAGTACCATTTTCAGCGTGAACATCTGCATTGGTTAAATTGATTTCACTGCTTTTACGTTTTTGTGGATCATCTGGATAATCTAGATCAGGATTAGAGAGAGCTATAAATTGCAAACCAGCAACTCCTGCTATCATAGAAGTATTCACGACATCAATATGTCCGTTAAATGCCGCCCATAGTGCAACTTTTTTTGCTTCTATTTTATTTTTTATTGTATTCTCTGCTGCTCCAATATAACCATTCGTCATCTTAATCGTGCTATTATTTTCTGCGGTGAGACCAACATCAAAATTTTGAATGATTGTTTTACCATTTAACTTAATTAAACTATCAGTTTCTGCAACGTTTACACCAACGGTCATTGTTTTACTTTCACCACCGGTTATAATTAAATCTCCGCTAATGATTTGACTTCCACCGTCTGCATAAAACCCTTCATCAACATTTTGAATGGTTGTTTTGCCCATTAACCTAACTTCACTACCAGAGTCCGATGTCCATATACCAGTGCGTTCGTTGTCGGGGCCTTCAAGTGCTTCACCACCGATTATCGATAAGTTTTCGCTAATGATTTTACCACCATTACCGGCATCGAGTCCGCTCAAAGTATTGTTAATTATTGTATCGCCATGCAATTGAATTGTGCTGTTATCGCCAATTACAAATGCACCGCTTCCTGTTCCCTCTGTTGTTAGAGCAACATTCGTGGCATCAATCTTTCCGCCTTTTTCTGCAAATAATGCAGCGTCTTTCCCATTTACCTTTCCTCCCGTCATTATGATAGTGGCGTTTTGTGCATTGGATTTTTGTCCATCAGCATGAAGACCATAACCATAAGATGAAATGACTTCAGTGCCGTTTAAAGTAATTCTGCTATAGTTTTGAGCATATACTCCATCAGTTTTTCCATTGAATGTTCCTTTGGAGATTTTTACTATGGAGAAACCATTTGCAGATATGCCTGTTAGTGCTTGAGTTACGGTTACATTATTCAAAGTTACTGTGCTGTAGTAAGCTCTTATTCCCTTATCCATAAGGATGTCATCTTTGCCGCTTGATATTGTAACATCTTCTAACGTGCTTTCGTTAATACTCTGTTCGAAAATAGCACCTATATGAGATGCAGCAATGGAACCATCAATCATCTTGATAGTCGCTCCATCTCGTACATCAAGACCGTTTGCAACTTTTTCAATGGTTGTTGTACCGTTTAATGTAATCATACTGTTGTTGTAGGCTATTGCACCAGTACTGTTTTCAGTTTCAGAGCCGGTTATTGTTAGATTGTTGCTAACAATTTTGCCCCCAAGTGTTGCCGTAAGACCGTTTGTTACTTTTTCAATGGTTGTTGAGCCTTTTAATTCAATCGTACTATCAAGTGTGAAGGACATTACACCAGAGCTATTGCTATTTTTTTCGTTCTGAGAACCTGTTATTGTTAAATTTTCGCTAACGATTTTGCCCTTATTCACCACAAGACCCTTGCTAACAACATCTTTAATGATTGTTTGTCCTGTTAATTTAACCACGCTATCAAGCGCATCGACCAATACACCAATGTTTTTTTCTCCAGCTCCAGGAAGGATGATCGTTAAATCTTTCCCAGTGATTTTGCCTCCACTTTCTGCTCGAATCCCGTTTTGAAAGTTTTCAATGGTGGTTTCACCCATTAATTCAATCTCACTACCAAGACCTTCAGTTGTTACACCAATACCTGTATTACTTCCTTCTATTGTTAAATTTTTGCTAACGATTTTGCCCTTATTTTTTGCCCAAAGCCCATTTACGACTTTTTCAATGGTTGTTTCCCCTTTTAACGTAATTTCGCTACCATCACCTTCAGAGATTACACCAGTTTTTTCAAATTCAGAAACGATTATTTTTAAATGTTTTCCAATGATTTTGCCACCGTCTTTTGCGTGAATAGTTTCGTAGGTTTTATCGGATACTTCTTGTTGTTTTCCCCCAGAAACTACGAGGGTTTCAGCATGTGCACTGAACTGGATATTGAATAGGATGATAGCGGCTGCAGCCGTGCATGATAAAAGGGATGTTTTATACACTAGTATTCTCCTTATGAGAGCCCCCAAATATTCATTTCCCCGCGAACTTCATAAGAAGAAGTGAAAATGGATAGTTGTTATTAATTTCAGTAATTGTCTTTATTTGGTAAGACATTTTTGGTTTTTTGTCAAAATTAAAAAATAATTGATATTAATTATGTCTAATACAAAATGTATTTATAATTGATTTTATTTAAAGAATTATAATTTTGAATATTATTATTCAGAGAAATATTCTGAGATACTGATATAGTGGTACCATAACATCTTTTACGTGATGGTAGGGATTATTATATGACGCAAATTGGGGTTATGAGGGAACAAAAAAGGATGTAGAAGAAGCTTATAAAAAAGCTAACTTACTTGGGCTTAAAGTGGGTTGTCATCTTTCAACACAGTGGTATTAATTTATTTCTAATAGACTTCTCTTTTTTTCAAAGTAGGAAGTACTCTTCATCCACTGGGGATAGAAGTGCTCTGTTGCGTTTGTTGTGTCTTGTCTTGGGGATTTTCGTAAAGAACTAAGTATAAAGAGGGAAGGGTGCTTTAAAAGGAAAAAGGATGACTTTAATGTACAAAAAAGGCAGCATATTGTGCTGCCCTTTTTGTTAAATTGAATAGAATGAATAGGCTATTTTTACAGCCTTGATTTAAAACTGATAGCGTATGCCACCTGAAAAGCTTGCACCACTTATACCAGTTTTCTGAAGCTTTTGTCGATAGCTTACATCACCGTAAAGAGAGAAATTGTGAGACAGTTGTGCATTGATGCCAACGCCGCCCTCAATTGCTGTTCCTATGGGATCAAGGTCAAAATCTCTGCCAATCTGGATGGTACCATCATCACCAAAGGTTTTGATCAAGTTTGCTTTTCCATAGAAGGAAATGGCAGGACCATTTTCAGTGGTCATAATGGTTTTGGTTAAACGTCCACCAACACGGATCAACCATTGAGAAGGATTGTTCATATCAATTTTTAAATTATCAGCATCTTCAATGGTATCAAACATCAAATGTTGATAAGCAAGTTGTATTTGGGGCTCGAAGGTTAAACCTTCCATTCCGGTAGAAAATTGTTTGCCAACGGTGGTGGAAATACTCAACATTTTTACATTGTTCAATTTCGCGGTTTTACCAATGATAGCATTGGTGATATCGCCCTTTATTATCCCATAGGATAAAAGCGTATCGATATAGAAACCACTGTCATGTTGTACACTACCATAGGCAGTGAGAGACCATTTATCTAGGGTGCTTTTACTTGCATCCTGCATCTCTTTTGGAGTGAAAGACAGCTGCCCATAGGTACCTAAAAGACCAAGATGTGTAGTAGTGCTGTGCCCTTCTAACGTAGTCAATGCAACCCCACCTTGTATAGCAGCGTAGCGAATATCAGCACCATAACCATATTTAAGGGGACCGCGTTTCGAGGATAAGGTTCCTGTACCCCCATAGGTAGAGAGGAAGAAACTGTTTTTTAGATTTTTCTGCTCTCCCAAGACTGTTGTTCTCATATTGGCTAAAAGTGCATTTTGCTTGGCCATATCGGCCAATCCAGTATAAAAGAGGGCATTTGGCATAACCAAATAGCTTGCCATTTGTGGTACAACTGCTCTTACTTTTGAATCGGGGTCAAAAAATTCAGGCTGCAAACGGAAATCCCAGAAATCTTTATCCTTTTCATCGAATAAGTTTTGGTTAGCATTGGCTTTGCCATAGCTTGAGACTGGTCCATAGGCAGTCAGCGTATATTTATAAGGAGTTCCTCCTATGGTGGTATAGCCATTTTTCAATTTAAAGGAGTCTTCTTTTGCTTCTCCAGAAACTTGAATAAGTGAAAGTCCACCTATATTTGAAGGATCAGAGGCATTTTCTACACTCTCTTTATCCCCTGAAACATTTTTGACATAAACTGTTGTGGTGCCTGCTACATCACCGTGAATGAGAAGCCTATCGGTTTTTTGTGCATCTATTGCAACACCATCACTCCATATAGCGTTGAAATGAATTTCTGCCTCACCAGAGGCATTATAGACTGCTAGAATGTTCGGTATTCCAGATCCTATATGCAATGTATGATAATGATCTTCTACCGGTCCATTAAAAACAATAGAACTATCATTGAGATTGAGCACAGAAATATCAGAACGTGACCTTTGAGCAATAGCAAGCAGTTTTCCGTCATCATCGGTTTCTTTTGTACTGGTTTTCAATATCCATGTTGTCTTGTTTGTCAAATCAAAGCGTACAGTTCTGTTTTCTGCAATTTTTGCTCTTCCCTTTAATACGGAGTGATTAGCATTTAATGTAAAAGCAAAATTATTTTCTTTAGTTGAAGCTTTTGCTGCTAATAAAATATCGGCACTGATTTCTGAATTTTTGAGATTGGCTATACCGATTGATTGGTCTGCGTTAATTCCAATACTATTTTCAGTGCGAATCTTTGTATTTGTCAAGTTGATTTCTAAGGCATTATCGTCCTCGGATTTATCAAATGTTATGCCACTGTTTTCTGCTGTTGCAGAAACATTTGTTACATCAATATATCCGCTATTTTTTACAACAAATGCTGATCCTTTTGCTGCTACGGTCCCTCCATTCATTTTAATTGTGCCACCGTTTTCTGCATAAAGTCCGATGAAAGTATTGCTAATCGCTGTATTTCCATGCAATTCAATTAAGCTGTAAGGATTGCTGGCAGCTGCACCGTATCCGTTGCCATCCATCGTTGTTAGAGCAACATCTGTGACCTTAATATGTCCACCGTTCATTGCAAATAATGCCATGGTTTTCGCAGTTACTGTTCCACCAGTCATTATAATTGTGCCACTATTTTCTGCATCAAGTCCGGTTACAGCATTATTAATTGTTGTCTTTCCATATAATTCAATCAAGCTTTCAGGATCGGTTGCAGCAGCACCATAGTTACCATTTGTTGTTGTTAAAGCAACATCTGTGACTTTAATATGCCCACCGCTTTTTGCAAGCACTGCCATGTTTGTTGCGGTTACAGCTCCTCCCGTCATTGTGATTGCACCACTGTTTTCTGCATTGAGCCCGATGAAAATATTATTAATCGTTGTCTTTCCATCCAATTCAATCAAGCTTTCAGGATCGGAGGTAGCTGCTCCGTATCCGTTGCCATACATCGTTGTTAGAGCAACATCTGTGAGCTTAATATGTCCCCCGCTTTTTGCAAGCAATGCCATGTTTGTTGCGGTTACAGTTCCACCCGCCATTGTGATAGTACCACTGTTTTCTGCATTGAGCCCGATGAAAGCATTATTAATCGTTGTCTTTCCATCCAATTCAATCAAGCTTTCAGGATCGGAGGTAGCTGCTCCGTATCCGTTACCATACATCGTTGTTAGAGCAACATCTGTGAGCTTAATATGTCCACCGCTTTTTGCAAGCAATGCCATGTTTGTTGCGGCTACAGTTCCACCCGCCATTGTGATAGTACCACTATTTTCTGTATAAAGTCCGATGAAAGTATTATTAATCGTTGTCTTTCCATCCAATTCAATCAAGCTTTCAGGATCAGTGGTAGCTGCTCCGTATCCGTTGCCATACATCGTTGTTAGAGCAACATCTGTGAGCTTAATATGTCCACCGCTTTTTGCAAGCAATGCCATGTTTGTTGCGATTACAGTTCCACCCGCCATTGTGATAGTACCACTATTTTCTGTATTAAGTCCGATGAAAGCATTATTAATCGTTGTCTTTCCATCCAATTCAATCAAGCTGTCAGGATCAGTGGTAGCTGCACCGTATCCGTTGCCATCCATTGTTGTTAGAGCAACATCTGTGACCTTAATATGTCCACCGTTTGCTGCAAACAGTGCCATGTTTGTTGCGGTTACAGTTCCACCCGCCATTGAGATAGTACCACTATTTTCTGTATAAAGTCCGATGAAAGCATTATTAATCGTTGTCTTTCCAAGTAATTCAATCAAGCTGTTAGGATCGCTGGTAGCTGCACCATATCCGTTGCCATCCATTGTTGTTAGAGCAACATCTGTGAGCTTAATATGTCCACCGCTTTTTGTAAGTACTGCCGCGCTTTTCCCAGTCACATTTCCACCCGCCATTGAGATAGTACCACTATTTTCTGTATAAAGTCCGATGAGAGCATTATTAATTGTTGTGTTCCCATCCAATTCAATTAAGCTTTCAGGATCGGTGGAAGCTGCACCGTTTCCGTTTCCGTCCATCGTTGTTAGAGCAACATCTGTGACCTTAATATATCCACCGTTCATGGTAAACAATGCTGCACTTTTTGCAGTTACAGCTCCTCCCGTCATTATGATGACACCACTGTTTTCCGCATCAAGTCCATTTATAGCATTAGTAATCGTTGTCTCTCCATCCAATTCAATAAAGCTGTAAGGATCGGTGGAAGCTGCCCCGTATCCGTTTCCGTCCATCGTTGTTAGAGCAACATCTGTGACCTTAATATATCCACCTTTTTGTGCAAATAATGCTCTGTTTCCCGCAGTCACTGTCCCTCCCATCATTATGATTGTAGAGAATAAACCGTCTGTATAGAGTCCATCACCATCAGATGATGTAACTTGAACGCTGCCTTCTTTACTATTGGTTAAAGTAATGAAGCTGCCGTTCATTACGTATAGCCCTGTGTGTTCTCCATCAAATGCTCCTCCTAATATCGTTACTTGTGAACCATCTTCTGCCGATATGCTGGTGTCTGCTTGCGTAATGGTTACATTTTCTAAAGTGAGATGACTTCCGGCAAAGGCCGTTATTCCTGTGAATAAAAACTCTTCTTTTTCATTTTCTAATTCACTTTCCCATCCAGGGTCTAATTCATTGTCCGATGTTTTTACATTTTCTAGCTTGTCTTGATCACTTATGCTGGTATTTGCATAAGTAATGGTTACGTTTTCTAACTTGTTTTTATCGCTTTTACTCTCATTGAAGAACGCACCAGTTTCAAAAGCCGTAATGGTTCCTCCAGTCATTGTGATTGTGCTACCGTTTGTTGCATAAAGCCCAATTACAGCGTCATTAATTACCGTATTTCCGTGCAGTTCAATTGTGCTGTCAACATCATTAGCTATTGCACCGATTCCGGTGCCATCTTTTTTTAAAGTAACATCTGTGACGTCAATATGTCCGCCATTTTCTGCAAGTAATGCTGTATTTTCTCCAGTGACTGATCCTCCTATCATTGTGATTGTGGATTGTGCACCATTTGCATAGAGTCCGTCACCATGAGATGATGTAACTTGAACACTGCCTTTTTTATTATCGGCTAATTCACTATAGGTTAAAGTAATAGCGCTGCCTTCCGTAGCAGATATTCCTTTGAGTTCTCCATCAAATGCTCCTCCTAAAATCGTTATTTCAGAATGATCATTTGCAAATATACTGGTGTTTGCTTGCGTAACCGTTACGTTTTCTAAAGTAACTTTGCTTTTGTTATCGGCATTTATTCCCTTGTCCATGAAGTGGTCATCTTTACCGCTTGATATTGTTACACCTTCCAGCTTGTTTTTATCATTCATACTGTTTTCGAAGAAAGCGCCAATTTCAGAAACCGTAATAATGCCTCCAGTCATTTTGATTGTAGCACCATCTTTTGCATTAAGACCGAGACGAATGTCAAAATCAGTTCCTTTAATGGCTGTGTCTTGCAGTAATGTAATCGCACTGCCAAAACCGTCAGCTGTTACAGCATAAATATCCGTGTCTTTATTCCCAACCACAGTTAAATGTGTGCCGGTAATTTCCCCGTTGTCTTTCGCATTAATAATCTCATACGTTGTGTTAGATATTTCTTTTTTCTCGCCGGAAACTTCAAGAGTTTCAGCATATACATTGAGATGGGTGTTGAATAGCATGACAGCTATGACAGCCGTGCAGGATAAAAGGGACTTTTTACACATCAAGATTTTCCTAAATTATAAGTGCCCCACACTCTTCCCCCGCTTATAAGAAGGATATCAAATGGATGGGTATTTTAGAGATGGAACGTGAATAGGCGATTTTTATTTTTATGTAAAGTATAAAATAAATTATACATTTAACACATAATGTATTATACTTAAATTCACTTAGTATTATATGAATACATTATGTTAATATTATATAAGTATTATAAGTTTTTCTATTCAAGATATGTGTTATGCTTGCATAAAACTTGTTGCTTATGCTTAAAGAAAAGGAGTAGGCAAGAAAATTTAAAAAAACTGTATGCTTGAGCCTGATAGGGATCTCTTTCAACATCATGAAACCAAAGATGATACCATATCTTTCATGTTTTTCTTTAACACGGTTACGATAAAATAGCGCTCATTGATTTTTCAATCGACGTTTAGTTTTTTTCAAGGGATATTTTTACTAGTTGAAAGCGCGCTATTTTATTGTTTTGAGTTTTTTAACTAATTTTCTTAAAGAAAAATGTTGGCGGTGTGTATTGGTAGAGAAGAATAGGGGAGAGATAAAAAGGCAGCATATTGTAGCTGCCTTTTTTGTTAATGCATAGAAAAGAAATACGCTGTTTTGACAGTTTTATTTTAAAACTGATAGCGTATGCCGCCTGAAAAGTTTGCACCACTTATACCAGTTTTCTGAAGCTTTTGTTGATAGCTCACATCACCATGAAGGGAGAAATTGTGAGACAGTTGCGCATTAATGCCAACGCCGCCTTCAATTGCTGGTCCCATAGGATCAAGGTCAAAATCTCTGCCAATCTGGATGGTACCATTATCACCAAAGGTTTTGATCAAGTTTACTTTTCCATAGAAAGACATCGGACGGTTGTTTTCAGTGGAAATGGTTTTTGTCAAACGTCCACCAACACGGATCAACCATTGAGAAGGATTGTTCATATCAACGGTAAAATTATCAGCATCTTCAATGGTATTAAACATCAAATGTTGATAAGCAATTTGTGCTTGCGGCTCGAAGGTTAAACCTTCCATTCCGGTTGCAAATTCTTTTCCAACGGTGGTGGAGATACTCAACATTTTGGCATTTTGCAATTTTGCGGTTTTGCCAATGATAGCATTGCCGATATCTCCTTTTAGAATTCCATAGGATAACAGTGTATCCATATAGAAACCATTGTTATGCTGCACGCTGCCATAAGCTGTTAGTGACCATTTATCCAATGTGCTCTTACTTACATCATCCATATCCTTTGGAGTGAAAGACAGCCGCCCATAGGTGCCTACAAGACCGAAATGTGTTGTGGTATTTTGTCCTTCTAATGCTGCGAATGTAACACCGGCTTGGAGAGCAGCATAGCGGATATCAGCACCATAACCATATTTGAGAGGTCCACGTTCAGAAGATAAGGTTCCTGTGTTTCCGTAAGTATAGAGGAAGAAACCGGTTTGTTTTTCTTCTTCTTTTCCTAAAACAGATGTTCTGATATTGGCTAAGAGTGCGTTTTGTTTAGCCATATCGGTTAATCCACTGTAGAAGAGAGCATTTGGCATGACCAAATAGCTTGCTGTTTGTGGTACAGGGGCAACGGTAGGGATATTTGTTTCAGGATCAGGATTTGAACCAGAATTGGAGCCAAGCAGTTCGGGTTGCAAACGGAAATCCCAGAAATTTTCATTCTTTTCATCAAAGAGGTTTTGTGCAATATCGGCGTTTCCTTGGCTTGAATCTGGTCCATAGGCACGTAGTGTATACATATCTGGTAAGCCACCTCTTGTGGTATAGCCATTTACCAGTTTGAAAGAGTTTTCCTCTGCTTTTCCAGAAACTTGAATAAGTGAAAGACCCCGGACATTGGCAGCAGCAGAGGTATTTGCTTCGATATTGTTCTCTTCTAAGCGCCCCGTGACATAAACTGATGTGTTGCCAAAGACATCCCCATGGATCAAAAGCCTATCGGTTTTTTGGTCATTTATTGCAGCACCATCACTCCAAGCCGTGTTGAAGTAAATCTTTGCATCACCCGTTGCATTGTAGACTTCTTGCGTGTCTGGTTTACCAGAACCTATATGCAATGTTTGGTAATGATCTTCTGTTGGTCCATTAAAGATAATGGAGCTGTTATCGAGATTCAGCGTGGAAATATCAGAACGAGATCTTTGAGCGATATCAAGGAGATTGCCATCATCATCTTTTTCATTTTTGCTGATTTTCAACGTCCATTTTGTATTGTTTTTCAGATCAAAGTGCACATTTCTGTCTTTAGCAATATTTGCTCTGCCCTCTAGAATAGACTGATCTGCGCTTAAGGTGAAGGTGCC
>NZ_JAQITD010000080.1 GCF_028618555.1 Bartonella sp. CM31XJBT
CCTTGATAGGTCTCTATCATCTCGTGAAGGAGCTGTTGTTCTTTTTCTGTAAGATCTTTATCTTTGCTGCTTCGTTTCTTGACCATCTTTCCAACCACATAAATGGGCTCCCTGCTTGTTATGCTTCAAAATATCTCTTGCAAGGTTGGAACTGATGACCGCAACATCCTTATTATCCAAATAAATGGGCAACCAGCCACCACAAGAAACAGACCTATTTGCCGCGCACCCAACGAGAAAGTTCAGAGCGCACACCAGCATCACTTTTTTGATTAACTTCATTTTCTACCTCAAGCCGCGTTGTTGCTGTCTTTAAAGCATTCTCTGTTTGCTTTTGCCTTTCGCTTTGCTTGCCAAGGTGAAACGCCTTGGCTAAAGCCATAAAAAAAACGGCTAAAGCCGCTGTAAACATCAGAGAATATTTCTTTAGCCAAAAAATCATAAGCGTTGCTCCCGAAACCGCTTGGCGACAATCACTATGCCCGTTACAGCCGCTAAAACCATGATGCCTGCTAATGCCCATTGCACCGGTCCATTGCCTGCTAACAAGCCACCAAAACCAGAACAAGACCCTATAATCGGGGCAAGTGCTTCTATTTTAAGAAGTCCGGTTGCCGTTTTCGTTTCTACCCTTTGATAATTTGAAGAAACATAAGACCCTTTTACCCATAATCCTGCTTCTGCTGCTCGACGGTTGGCTAAACCCGCAAGAGGCTTCCCACCCACCTTATTCCATTTCTGTAATTCAACAGGTACGGCTTCATAATCCCCTTGATTAAGCTTCTTCAACAATGTTGACTTGCGAAAAGCAGCTGTTCCTACATTATAGCAAAATGAGACCAATGCCGCGAATTGGCAATCCGTTAACGAAACCGTGACCGATTCCTCTACCGTCTTCTCAAATTGCTTTAAGTCGTCACAAAGGATTTCTTCTGCTTGCTCTTGGCTAATACACATGCCTTTTTTGACAAGGGGGTG
>NZ_JAQITD010000081.1 GCF_028618555.1 Bartonella sp. CM31XJBT
TAGAAACACTGTCTAGACTGGTAGTCACTGTCGTAACATTTTTATTAGTCGCAAATAACTGAGAGCCATTTACAACTTCTGTCGATTCTGCTGAAAGCACTCCTGCCTTAACACCTGAAAGTGTCCGGTCTTCTTTCTTACTGTTGGCAATATTGAGTTCTGTACCCTCTGCTTCTTTCCCAATAGTAATAACCTTCGTATCATCATCCTGCTTAGCAAGGCTATCACTGACAACATTGGTTACATCATTATGAACATTCGTGATAGAACTCGCAACACCAGCAAATGCTTCCGCTACACTATTGTAAACCTTTTCCTCACCAGTACTACCATCTTCATTGATAGTTTTAAGCTTGAAGGTAGGGGCAACCCATTTTCCATTTTCATAGCCAGCGCCTCCACCAAAATACGTCGCAACTGTTTGATTCACTGAATAAAGCTGGTTACCGGTAATCGCATCCGTTGAGTTTGCCGTGATGTCACCATCTAAAAGAAACTTCAATTTGCTATTGCTTCCTTCCGTTCCATGCTTAGCTACAAACGCATTGGCTTCATTACTCCAATTCAAAGAATCCTGTGCGACTCCTTCAGAAACTTCCTTAATCCTCTGATTCACATTCTTGATATTTGTATCAAGTCCTTCAAATGCTGAACCAACATTGGTAAAAGGTTTGGCTGTTATCTTACCATCTTTATCAATCTCCGATAAACTATAGGTTGGCCCTGTAAACGCACCATTATTAAAAGCTGCATTGCCCCCTAAATAAGTAATAACCTTATCATTCGTTTCAAAAAGCTGACTACCCGTTACAGCATCCGTTGAATTAGCGGTAATCTCACCATTTGCTAGAAACGTAATTCTACTGTTTTCTTGTGTCCTTACAGCTCTGCCTTTTTCTTCTTTGCTCTTTTCATGACGTGCTACAAAGGCATTAGCTTCCTTGCTCCAATTCAAAGAATCCTGCGCTACCCCTT
>NZ_JAQITD010000082.1 GCF_028618555.1 Bartonella sp. CM31XJBT
CTTTTAACACCAGCGTGATTCACGCCACGGGTGAATTGCGCGCAATGTAGGAAATCAAGATGACAAATTCTACTTTTTTAAAAGAAATGGCAGAAAAATATGGATTTTCTGCTGAAGAATTTCGAACCACAATCATAAAAACTTGTATTGGAGATAAAAATGCTAATGTCATCACTGATGCAGAATTTGCCGTTTTTCTTTTTGTTGCCAATACTTATGGACTTAACCCTTTAACAAAAGAAATCTATGCATTCCCTAAAAAAGGCGGCGGCATCATACCCGTTGTTTCTATCGACGGTTGGATAAAGATCATCAAATCAAATCCTGACTTTGATGGCATGACCTTTCAAGATCAACTCAATGAAGATGGGAATATCATTGCTATCAAATGTGCTATTCGTCTCAAAGGAATTAAAGACCCTATCGAAGTCACCGAATATCTCAAAGAATGCGAACAAGACAAAAGTGAACCTTGGAAAAAATACCCCGCACGTATGTTGCGCCATAAAGCTACTATACAGTGTGCTCGCTATGCTTTCGGGCTTTCCGGTATTTATGAAGAAGATGAAGCAAAACGTATCAATGAAACAAACCATAACGTACAAACGAAGTTAGTTTCTTATGATGTGCTTACGCAAATCAAACAATTAATAAACATCACTCAAACAGAAGAAGAAAAAGTGCTTGATTATGCACAAGTCGATAGGCTTGAAGATCTTCCTGATGAAGTAGCACAAAGGATTTTGGATATTTTGCAAAAGAGACAGCATGAAAAAGAACAATCTTTCCTACAACAAAAGCAAATAGAAGCGCCTATACAAGATGCCGAATATATTCACGTCCAAGATATAGAATATGTATCACAAGAACAAAGA
>NZ_JAQITD010000083.1 GCF_028618555.1 Bartonella sp. CM31XJBT
AATTGCTGGGTGTATAATAAAGCTCGGGTCTTTCAAAATGCACGCGTCTTTGGAAATGCTAAAGTAAAAAGCTTTTTTGTTGATGTCTATGGTAATGCGCAAATTTATGGGAATGCTATTTTTGAAGGTATGACATTAAAGGACAATGCAAAGCTGTCTGGTAATGCGCATGCTAACAACGCCGTTGTAATTGAAGGCAATGCACAAATTTATGATAACGCCCGTGTCACTGATCACGCTCATATTTCCGATAATGCTGTCATTTGTGATGATGCTCATGTCGGAGGCAATGCAAAAATAAGTGGCTCTGCTTACATTTGTGATGAATCACGTGTTTTTGATGATGCCGTTATTTGTGATGCTCTTATCTCTGGTTCTTCATATATTCATAGCAATGCCTCTTTAACAGCTAATGAAGATATCTGTGATGATGCATATCCTGAGTTTGGTAGCGAAGATGATTATTATCGTCATGAGTATTATGCTGATTTTGAAGGGTATTATGGCGATGATAATGACAGCGAATATGAAAGTGATGCTGCGTAAATGACACGCGCGGGCGCGGCGGGGGCGCCCTCCTTTAAACATCTCATTTAAAAATTTAAATCTCTATAAAGGAATTGTGCTCATGCAAAAGAAGTTTGCACTCACAAATGAAACGCGTGTAATTAATAATCATACCCTTTATCGCATTAAAGCATTAAAAGACTTTGCTGATGTTAA
>NZ_JAQITD010000084.1 GCF_028618555.1 Bartonella sp. CM31XJBT
AAATAAACAATTATGGTTTTTTGTTACCATTTTTATCAAGTCAATTTTATTAATAATAGTTATTAAAAAATCACAAAATTAGAATAACCACTTGAAAATATACCCATATGGGTATATTAATAATCATGAGTAAAATAAAACGTATCATATGGCTTGGTTCTTCACTCAAAGATATAAAAAGTCTTCCTGATCTTATTCAACAAAGGATTGGTTATGCTCTTTATCTTGCTCAGATAGGAGATAGAGGAGAAAATGTTAAGGTTCTCAAGGGGTTTGGATCTGCCAATGTTCTAGAAATTATTGAACGCGATATTCAAGGAACTTATCGCGCTGTTTATACGATACAATATAAAAAATCTCTTTATGTGTTGCATTGTTTTCAGAAAACATCGACCCGTGGCATTGCAACAGCAAAACCAGACATTAATCTGATTAAAGAACGTCTCAAGTTAGCAGAACAATTAGAAGGGAATTAAAATGATCAATGTTTTTCACGGTAGTTCCAATGTTTATGCGGATCTTGGCTTTTCAGATTCCAGAGAGATGCTTATCAAAGCGCAACTTGCTCATAAGATTAGTCAAATTCTGAAAGAAAAGAACTTAACACAAAAACAGGCTAGTCAACTTTTGAAAATGACTCAACCAAAACTGTCTAAACTCTTAAGTGGAGAATTTCGAGGAATTAGTGAAATGAAAATGCTTGAGTGTTTG
>NZ_JAQITD010000085.1 GCF_028618555.1 Bartonella sp. CM31XJBT
AAGCGATGTTATCTTGCTGCTTGCATTCTCTTCACCATGCGTCGCTACAAACGCACCCTTGGACTTATCCCACAACAACGCATCAGCCTGAGCAGTGCTAATTTCATTGGTAATCTCTTTATGTAAATCCGTGAAAGAAGTGCCTACACCGGCAAACGCTGAAGCCACATCTGTATAGCTCTCCTCACTCTCAGTACCATCAGATTTTACTGTTTTAACCGTGAACTTAGGTTCGCTCCATTGGCCATCCTCATACTTAGCTCCTCCACCTAAAGATTGCGCAACTTTATCACCTAGGACATAAAGCTGGTTACCCGTTACGGCATCCGTTGAGGTTCCACTAATATCTCCATTTTTAAGAGACGTAATCTTGTTGTTCTCTTTACTGTCCCCATGCGTCGCTACAAAGGCATGTGCAGCGTCGCTCCATAATAAAGCATCACCATTAACCGCTTGAGTAATATTACTTATTTTATCCTCAAACCTTTTAACCTCATTAGACAGATGAGTGTTCACATTCTTGACACTCGTATCAAGACCCGCAAAGGCGCTACCAACATCATTGAAGCTCGTCTTTTCCACATCACCATCTGCAGAAACATTAGAGATTTCGTAAGTCGGAGCTGTCCATGTGCCACCTTCATACTTAGCTTTACCACCTAAAGATTGCGCAACACTGCTCCCTAGAGCATATAGCTG
>NZ_JAQITD010000009.1 GCF_028618555.1 Bartonella sp. CM31XJBT
AGCGTAGAAAACCTCCTCAACTTCCCATGCTAATTGGTCAACAAAGCGTGCACCATCTTCACATGTCGCATAACATTCAACATCTAGCGTTAAAATACGCCGCCTTATTCCATAATCTTGCCCATCTTTAATCGTTTCACTTTGTGTGAAAATGTTAATTGCAGGCGTGTTTTCAGGGGAGAAGTTGAAATCACGCATATTGAAAACATTGTCACCAGCTGCTGTTTTTGCTGCCTTTATCAAAGCAACAAAGCTTTCCCTTATCGTTTCTCTCGGATGCATGGGGGCTCCTGTTATTTAACATTTATCCTTTTCTTTATGTTGGTATCGTGTTATGATACGTAAAAGAACGAATAAAGGTGATTTGGTGATTGAATCTTTTGCTGATAAGCGGTGTAAAGATCTTTTAGAAGGCAATCCGCCCAGAGGCTTTCCCACCACTCTAGTGCGTATAGCCCAAAGAAAATTGTTTATGCTCGATAAAGCAGTTGATCTTAAAGATTTGCGTAGTCCTCCGGGAAATCGTCTAGAAGCATTGAAAGGAGAGCGTAAAGGTCAATATTCTATCCGTATTAATGACCAGTTTCGTATTTGTTTTGAATGGCGCTCTAATGGCGCCTATGAAGTTGAAATCGTAGATTATCATTGATCTGTAGGAGGTCGAGATGAAAAATTATATAGCGATTCATCCCGGAGAAATTTTACGAGAGGAATATTTAAAAGAATATGCTCTCTCTGCTTATGCTCTTGCAAAAGCATTAAATGTTCCACGTACGAGAATAGAACGTATTGTTGCTGAAAATAGTCCAGTGACTCCCGATACAGCACTAAGATTAGCCTATTTTTTTGATACTACTGCTGAATTTTGGCTTAACATGCAAGCTGCTTATGACGTTAGTATATTACAAACTGAAAAAGCAGACGAATTTGCCAAAATCAATAAATTTGAATGTAGGGTTTAACCACTCCCCATTTTAAGAACAGGGAGGGGAGTTGTGTTTTTAAGTTAAGCAGCTTTTACAACAGGACTTTCCAAAGTAGGAGCATAAGCTTGCAATAACGGATTCATGCTATGCGGTAGTTCTGAAGTTCCAAAACCTGTAAGAACTGCAAGAATCTTTGTAATATTCGGCACCTCATCTTGAAGTTTTAAAATCAAAGCTTTTTCTATTGCATCCATGGTCTCAATGAGAGCATTAAAAGCTTTATCTTCGACATCATCACGATCAGAAAATTAAAACAATGCCATCCATAAATCGCACAAAAAATCGATACTGGTATTCATTGCCCCCCCCAAAAGATTTGCTCTCTTAAACATGCTAATCCTCTGGATGTGATTTTCGTTGAAGGCAGCACCTTTACTGTACCATCCGGTCTTTGAATGGTGATAGCAGGACAATCCATAAATCCTTTCTTGATCTTGCCTGATAAGGTAACAGAGGCGCCCCTGGAGCCCGTCGATACACCCAATCATGTTTACGCAAGTAATCAGTTAAGTCCTTAGGTCGTACCTCTAACATCTTTTCTGCTTCAATAAGACCAAACAAACCATCAGAGCGTTTTAAACCATCAAGTGCTTCTGCTTTTGGTGCTAATTCAGCAATAACATGATCTTTCTGCTCTATTTGATTTTGTAGGTGATTCAAGACACCAAGTAATGCTTCAGGTTTGGAGTAGTCAACTTGTGGTGTCACTACTTGTTTCAAAAGCCGTTCACATTTGTTAAAGTATTGACGTGCTTCATGCCCTTTATCATTACGCTCTATCATCGAAAGATGTTTAGCTATGTCTAACGTAATGTGGTATTATTTTACCTTTCCACCGCTTACTAAATTTTTAGTAAGCGTTATAAAGTTTATATTTTCCTGAAATTTACATTCTTTAATGCGATTTTTAATCCAATTTCTAAATTCAGACTTTATTTCCAAAAACGCATGCAAATCACGCGCGTTAACAGTTTGAATTGTTTCTTGGCCAATAGTTTGTTCTTTAATTTCTATAGAGTATTCATAATGAACTCCTTACTACTTAGATGTTTTTCATTGACTCTTTAATTAGAAAGTGCCGAGCACTGAAAAACACGGTAGTAAGTCCATCGTTATGCTTTCCTATGAAGGTGTTTTATAGCATAACCACACCCCACAAGATCACTATATGCGAGTAACATACAATGAGTCAAAGCCTTTAATGTGCGAAAATAAACTATCTCGGTAGCTTATCCGCTTAGTATTTAAGGTGTTCGTTAGGTTACTGTTTCGATTATTCATACTCCTGTAATAATATCACTTTTTTCTAAAAATCATAAGCACATATTTACTTTATTTGTCGACTCACTTTAGATTTTCCAGCTTAGTTTTTTATTTATAGTGGAGGGGACAATAATGCTCGACATACTTGATACAATTGCGATGATCGTATGTTTGTTGTCGTTACCGGTGATGGTTGTCGGACTTGTTTTAGTGTGTATAAAAAAATGGCGTAAAAATGGATTGAAAACCCTTGGTATTGGAGTCTTATTATTTCTCGGCTCTGCAATATTAGGTGCGTTTTTTTTTCACAAAATCAAACCAGATCAAGTTGCGTACAATAATGAAATTTTTTCCTCCTCCTCGACTTTATTAATAGATGTTGCTACTCAAAATGAAAGCGTGACAAAGGCACTACCTAAGAATACTGATAAGCAAAGTATCCATGTTCAAGATAAAAAGTCAGACGAAAATGATGGTCTAGGTTTTTGGGGATGGTTCAGGTTAATTTTCTTTGCATTTATTGCATTGTCTATTTTTGTTCATTGGCAAGATAAACGCAACAAACGTTTTAAAGAAAAAGTTTCAGAGCAGGTTTTAATGCCTCCCCCCCATATCCATCTTTCTTCTGATTTATCAGTTGTTAATAAAATGTCGCCGGAACTTGAAAAAAAACGGTTAGAAAAGAGGGTACAGATCGTTCTCCTTTGTGCTCTACTGATTGGAGGCATTGTGGTAACAGTAACTATTACGCCGTGGTTATTAGTACCCATTTTTATTGTTTTAATTTTTGTTATTATTGCCTATCGTGAGACAAAAAAGGAAAAAAGCTTTGAGCAAGAAGTTGCTCTGTGGCAATCAGATATTCCTCCCTCTAATTTTAAGGAAGCATGTGAAATGTTTCAAGAACTTGACGCAAGTGAATATGATTATCGTTTAGTACAAAATGAAAAACTGTTGGGAGTTCAAGAACGCGTTACCTTTGATATTGGCGAAAAGAATCCAATTTTAGGACGTCTTTTAGTAACAAATCAAGCTATTGTATTTGAAAGCCCTGAAGATAATGAAAGGACTACTTGGGCAAGAATTGCATCAGTAACTATAACATACCAAGGATGTCACATCAGTCACCGTACCGGCGCACCATGGAATTACCGATTTAGTGCTATTCCAAATCCAAGGTTTGCAGCAGTAATCCGGGTTCTTGGGCAGCCTTATTGATTTTGAAACACACAAGACAAAGGTTCCTCATTGTTTTTTCTCTCGCAAGATAAGCTTATACATACCGGATTCTGAAGCTTGAGCATCTGTGACAGTGAAGTGCTCTTGAGAAGAGGAAGATTTGCTGTTTTCAGGAACCATCACAATAACACTATCTTCCGGTTTTGGTGGTATTCCCCCGATATCATTGATACAAAGATCAAGTTCCTTTCTTGCAATTGTGGTAGAGATTCTGCCACCGGCGTCCGATTCTGAATGCTTAATGCCGTAAATCGCTGTAATCCGAAAAGATTGCTGGTTGTCCTTTCGCGTGTAGATGATGGGCTGCCCAAAAGTGTTGCTTACATCTTTAACCATTTGGTTTAGCAGCCCGTGCCATCGCATGTTATTTCGCTCCAATAACTGCTTTAAACAGCATTTCAGGGCGTGTACAGATGTAAAGCGGATAGCTATAGACCTCCGTTTTACCCATGCATTACGGTCGTGGTCGACGATAAGCATCGTGTAGAGAGGTCTTCCAACCGTGTTGGCAAAATCCAAGCTTTCACCAGGAGCAAAGGTTTTTTGGAAGACACCAGGCGCATCAACAGGAAAGAATTGACATTCATCAGGCTTAATGCCTATGGCGCGCTTTGTTCCAGCCTTCGCACTCACATTATAGTTGTGAATACTCCGGTAATTAATGAAAGTCACACCCGCAAAGTCAAAACTACCAAAGCTCCCAGAGCCAATCGAACTTGGTGTTGCAACACCTCCGGCGCTATTGAGTGTCTGTGCTAAGGCTGTGTTTAAATAGGTCTCACGAATTGTTTTATGGTTTTTCAATTTGGAAAAGAATTCATTTCCACAAAGCCCAATAATGCGTGAACGATCAGAAAACGCTCCTTTTGAAGCCTCAATCATCCTCATAATGACTTGATCAACATGGTCAGCAACATTGGTTGTCTCTGTATTTAGTTTAAAGTCAATGGGCTTTGGTGGTGTGATTTCCCATTCTTTGTACCAATCGACAATCACCGAGCCGTCAGCATCAAGGACAACACCTTGAACAGCGCCAAGCTGCATATTTTCCCATGTCAATTCGATTCCAGAAATCAGTTTCTTTTGTTTTCTGGCAATATATTTCATTGCTGTCTCTAACTGATCTTCTATACCAAATTCACGACGGTTCTGGATTTCTTCTGATTTCACCGTATCACTTTTGGCAATGCGTTCGCTTAAAGCAGGGCTTGCCATAATCATTTGGTCAAGACGGGTTTTGGACAATTTCTTCGCTGTCTCAACCGTTGGCGTCACATAAAGGGCAGGTCCCGGACTATAATGAATGGCATAACCGCAAAAGTTCAATTCTGCTTCTGACATGCCGATCTGCGTCCCTTTCATGACAATTGTTATTTCAATTGGCACGTAAGAGGAAAGGTTATCCATGATTTCGCGCAAATAAGGGGTACGCTTTGTTCTCCAAAGCCCAGGCTCAGCACTTGCTACGGTGCTAAGGTATCTATTCCCGCCCATTGCGAAACCTTGTACGGTGGGTCTGGTTGTCATGCGTCATTGGCATTGGCGAAAAATTCTTCGACTGCATTGTCATCCATTATTCGTTTCTTGCAAGTTCTCTAACTCTGGAGAATGTGGATCATGACAAGGCACTGGAATATTAACCGCTTCAAGCAAAGCTGTTCTCATAGTGTAATCAATAGCACCAATAAGGCTGGCTGTATCACATCCAACTTGTGCAGCAATGCTTGCACCAAAACGATGAGGAAAATTCAACATATGACATTACGGTGCGCTCTTCCAAACTCACGAGCTGCCTTTTCATTTCTTCTCGATCAACAGTGGTTTCGCGTAGTCGTTCAAGGGCAATTTTTTCGCTTTCAAACGCAACTTGCATTCGCTCCAGTTTTATCTTGTATTCATTGGCTCCATCTGTGGAAGCTTGTTTGATCTTTGTCCGCGGTTGTCCATCAGGCGCTAAAAGTGAAGCAGGGCGCTTTGTTGGATTCTCATTCCAGATGGCTGTGGCAAGGGCTTCATTGACAGAACCATCTTCAAAAAGAGCCGTATCAAATTTACCTGTCTTTATCCGAGAAACCACCGCATTATGTGAAACACCCATCTCTTCGTAAACGCACGAACCGATATCCCCTCACGATACTTCTTATCCATAGTTGCTCTTTGCCTTGATATTTTTCCCATCTTGAGGAATGGGGTTTTCGGCGTATCAGGATAAAGAAAGCTTTACGTCACGAACTGAAAAACGGGCTTCAATGCGATAAGGAGACATTTTACATATCATACTGTACACACTAAATTCGTTATTTATCAATGTGTTAAGTGTACAATGTACAGTCAAATTGAAAATTCTGTCGCTAGCGATAGTTCGCGCTCGCCTGCCCCGCAACAGATCCAACCCGCTGGGAAGTAGATTTTACATTGATTTTATTGTATTTTTTCTGAAAAAAACCAAAACGAAAGTGATAATCTGCTTTAAAAATTACAATTAAAGTGAGTAATGTGTTGACATAGCTTAAGAACATTATTTAGCTTTCTTATTGGCGGCATATTCTTGACGAGCAAGTTGGTACTGTATGTTTTTGATTAGTCTTTCATTGGCTTCGTTTACAATAGCACTTGCAATTTCTGGCTTGGACATCACTTTAGCAATTGAAGGTCCTTCTTGTTTTGCAATGGGGAATTGATCTCCGTCATCTCTTTGAAACACATTCCCTCCCATTTTCAATTCAACACGCTTTGGAAAATTCCCACCTTTGATAAAAGCATGGGGTAAGATTTCTTTCTTTCCAAACATTTTGTATGTTACGCTGTATTTTGTTTCTCTTGCTTGAAAAAATTTAAGAGGTATCGGTGTTCCAGAACCAATGATATCTGTCTCGAGAAACCTTGCTGTCGCTTTTTCTTTAATATACCCCCCCTTTTTTGACACGCTTTGATTGGGCAGATGAGATGTCGCAACTTGCTTTTCAGTAAAGCGTTCAACTTGTTTTGCTGCGGTGTTTAGAGCATTACGCAGAACCCAGTTAAGGCGTGGTGCTTGAAGACTGGTGAAGGTATCTTTTGCCTGTTGAAGATACCATTTTTGGTGGATGATTAATTTCAACGTCTAAGCCTTTTTAGGGGTAGGTGTTGATGACTTGGAAGTTTTAGATTCCTTTGGTTTTTCGAGTGAGGTTTCCTCTGTCACTGGTTCAGATGATGTTTGTACAGCTTCTTGTTCTATTTTCTTAATTTGTTCAACCGCCTTGTCAGGTTTTGCTGTTGTCTTGACTCCAACAAAAGGTTTTACAGCATTAGCGCGCTTGAGACGTGCGTAGACTTGATTGGAAACTTCAACAAATGGATTATTGGGTGTTGATGGTTCAAATCGAACAGTGCTTTTATTGTCTCCAATAACACACATTGGCTTAGTGATGACAGCTTTCATCATTGCTCCTTTTGCGTCATAATTAATGACATCATTAGTCAAATATTAATTTTTGTTATTTGAAAAATAGATTAGCCAGAACTAGCAAGAAAACAGGGCTTTCTAGCTACATTTCAAGTTCACATTTTACTGAATTTTTAAGGGATATTTTTGAATTTTAGACGCAATTCAACTAGTGCCGTGCTGTCATTCAATACTATTTTTTACACCATGTCAACAAAAAAATCTATATTTTTTATTTTAAAATAGAATATATAGATTTTTCTAAAACATTTTAGATTTTATAAATTATTGTGAAATTATTATAGGAGGGAAAGACAATGACAGGTCCAGAAATATTAGATGCCATGTATATAATATCAATGATAGTTATATCCCTCTTAACTATAGCGTTTTGTTTGCCTGCCGCCTTTTGATTTTCATTAATAGTTTTCGGATCATATGCAATTACACGCTTTTGCAAAAAAAATCGAGAGTGAGAAATTTTTCCAGATTGATGAGCTAAATATTAAGCTCGTGACGGGCTGCTGTTGCCAAAAAAGCAGATCTTGTTAAACCTCTCTCTTGTGCACAATTATCAATTGCACGTAAAAGCCCTCGTTCAATTGATATATTTGTGCGTACCACTTCTGCATCATTTTCAATAAAGGGGACTTGTATTAAAAAAGCTCCTTCTGACAAAGCTGTTTTGACAGATTCCCGTTGTATGACGTCTTCAAATTTTGAAGGAATAGGCACTCTATCTATATCTTCACAATAAAGTTGGAGTGCTTCTGTTGCATTTGCGATTAAATTTTCTTCCTCATCAGCAGCAGAAAAAAGTTCCTCAAAATCAGGAAACTGAACACCAAAAGCAGAGTCTTCATCTTTATGAACAAGAGCAAAAAATCTTTTCATTCTTCTTCTCCTTCTTTTAACCAGCCTGCTTGTTGTGCGATAGAACGTGCTGTACCAATCGGAAGATTTTTTTAGGATGTGGAACGATAACAACCTTATCATCTTTTTTAAATTTATGATGAGAACCTTTTACTTTGATAAGTTCAAAGCCATCACGCTTTAATTTTGCAATGATTTTTCGGCTATCTTGTTCCATTACCTAAACTTATAATGTGTAAATATATACACATTTTAATGATTTTTCATCTGATGTCAATTCTTTTTTAACGGCTAAAATGCTTATGAAGCGCATTAAGAACAATACGCAAAGAATTAACAAGATGTGTTAGCGATTGATCTTCTATAACAAGATATTGTAATGCAGCATAAAGATTATACTGTCTATAGAGGTGTTGTGTTTCTTTGATAACCTCTTTCGTCTCTTCATAACAATGAGTTGCTCTTTCAATCCACCGTTTTTGTGCCTCCTCATTTGATGAAGGAGTAAAGTTATCATAAATTGCATTAGGCAATCCTTTTGCACATAGGTAATTGTTTTTCACTTCAAGATATTTTTGCGCATCATCATATTGGTCTTGATTGATTTCGCCTTGCAAATAAAGCCGCCCGATATAGGTACCGGAAAGCGGATTTTTAGCCTCTTCTATGGTCAAGCCAAAGCGTTTGGCACGCATTTCAATTGCCAATTTATCCATGGGTTCATGCGGTGTTTTTGCTCGTGAGATGCGTCCGTTTGGTTCTCTCACACCCCCCTTAATCCGAGGACGACCACGTTTTGCACGTTTTTTTCTTTTTGTCATATTTTTTTTCAATCAGAATGGGATAGCATTATTAAGAGATGTGCTATGATCAGCAGCACCTGAAGCGATGGCATAATGTTGAGAAGTAATGGGTGAAGGGGTAGGGGATGCTGATTGATCTTTCTTTGCATCAAGCAAATACAATTCGCCTTTGAATTGCGGTAAGACAATCTCTGTTGTGTAACGGTCATGCCTATTTTTATCTTGCCATTTGCGTGTCTGTAATTTGCCTTCTACGTAAACCTTTGAACCTTTGTTTAGATATTGAAGTGCAATTTTTGCCAAATGTGGATTAAAAATCATAACAGAATGCCATTCTGTTTTCTCTACTTTTTGATGTGTATTTTTATCTGTATAGCTTTCAGAAGTTACCATACGAAAATTAACCACTTCTGCTCCAGAATTCATTGTTTTGCTTTCGGGATTAGCACCAAGGCGCCCGATTAAAGTCACTTTATTTAGCATATTTGTAGCCCCATTAGATTAGCAATTTATATATACAAAATCTTAGCATAATTTGCTTATTTTTTCAATTATTTCAAAAGTATATTATTGTTTTTTAACATATAAAATTATGTTTACGGTGTATAAAATAAGGAGATCAAGGTATTTTATTTTGCAAGCAGCGTTTCTTTTCCGTTCTCACCATGAATTCCTTGAACACTGTTAGATCTTGTTGTGAAAGACACTTAAAATTTCTAACAAACGTGCTAATAATTTCACGGTTAAGTGGATCAGAAGAATTCATTATAAAATTCTTTCGGCAAATATCAGCCTCTTTTCTTAAAAGAGAAGCCATGTTTTGATCTAAAGCGTACAGCTTTATGATCTTTTCTTCCATTCCTACTGGAACAGATTTTTTGCCAATCTCAATAGAAGATAAAAATGCTACAGAGATGCCTAGTTTATCCGCCATATCTAAGAGCCTTTCAAAGCGATCAAGGCGAATTTTGCGTAAAGTTTTGCCAAATGGTGTAAGCATGTGATTAAAGCTCCTATTCATGCAATCAAGCTGCTTTAAGACGTGATATTGTGTTTTTTTCTAAGAATTGAGGCATTTTGATTTTTGGTAAAAAATCATCAGTTCAGTAGCTTTCCTTTTCTCTTGTAGAGAATATTGTAAGCTAAATTCTATTGAGAGATATTGCCTATACAATAATTTAATTTCTTCAACGTTGTCATAAGTAATTAGCCAAGGTGCCGTCACATGTCGGGAGATGACATTCTCTAAATTGTGGTGATCATTAGCTTTGTAAAACCAAGTATAAAGACCTTTTCCTTTTTTAAAATAAGGAGGGTCCATATAAAAAAAGGTGTTTTCATCAGTTCCATAACGCAGCAAAAATTCCCGTGCATTTAAACGAGTTAAATGTATTCTATCTTTTTGTTCACTTATGCGAAGAATGCGTTCAATTATATTCTCTTTGTTAAATCGGCAATCTATTTTATAGGTACCGCTTTGTCCTTTTTCTCCAATTGGTCCAGCATTTTTAATAATTCCAGATCTATTTGTGCGATTCAAAAAGAGTGCTGCGAATCCTGCGCTAAGCACATCTGCACTTGCAGGAGAAATTTCTTTTGTATGTACCATTCTTCTAAGTTAATGGTCGTTATATTGATTTTTTCTATTAATTCTTTTGTCTTGTGCAAAACGCAATACCAAAAGCTCCAAATGAACAGATCAATATCGTTAATGTGAATATCTTTAACATCACCATTAAAAAGAAGCTTTAAAGCAAGTCCGCACCCGCCAGCAAATGGCTCTCTATAGGAACAGCCATTTAATGCATTTTTCTCAAATATTTCTTTGACTTTTCCATACAGTGCAGCCTTACCGCCTGGATATCTCAATGGTGAGCAGACATGAGTCATTGTTACGCGCCTTTTTCAATGATTTTTTTATGCTCTTGTTGATTTCATCTATGAACGTTGAGAAGAGACAACGCCATTTAATCTAAACAGTTTTATAAAATCGGAAATTTTACTATAGCTTTTTAACTGAGCACTGTAGTGTGTAAATAGATATGTTTATTAAACTGCGTGTACGTAACATAAGAAACAATACACAGACTAAAAAGGAATACCAAAGAGCAATATCTGAGTACCAAAGTACAGTATCCAATGGAAAAGAAAGCTTGTACTCCACGTACTTAGAAATGAAAGGTAAAGAAACAGTTTCTTTATAACTATTTGGAAAAATTAAAACGACAAGCGCTAAACTTATTAGCTTTAAAAGTCTGTGCATATACTGTTGTAAATCACGTGTTAATGTCTTCCAACCTGTTGTATTGCCGCGTTTGTATTTTGGATTGTTCTGCAACTCAAAAGGAATATGAGAATTGCATAAAATTGCAAAAACCGCTGTGACTATTACCAAAGAAACAGATGCGAATGTCAAAATACTTTGAATAAAGTAGGGATTTTTTTTTATTCCTAAAAAACATAAAAATATAAAAGTTATAATGCCAAACAAGGCTCTTAGCTGTTTATCTGTAAACATATTTATTTCCTGCGGTTTTCGATAATTTTTTGATCTCTTTATTGATCTCATCTATAAGAGGTTCGTAATTGAGAACGCTTTTCGGAATATTCCCACCGTAAACCCATGCTTTTACTTGCGCTTTGGTACTAAAATCCGCATTTTCTGGTGTGGTATAATACTGTCCGCCATCAAACTTTTCACACTCTCTTGTGCCATCTTCATATTCGTAGAGGTTGTAAAAATACTCCTCTGCTCCGTCCCCCCAAGGAACATAACCAACAGCTGTTGCAACAAACTCTTTTTGCATGGGTTGTTTACGCTTTTTTAAGAACAGGTCTTTTAATATTTTCATGTTTTTAGTCCATAATTTTACCAATTGGTCTATTTACCTAAAATTTGACCGTACAGAGCGTTTTATATTACAGTATGTTTTTCATCGTAAAATCTTTAAATCGCTTTGTACGGTGCATTTTTGTCGATTTAAATGCATGTCTAATCATAAAATGATCAGCACTTTTCACTAGTTTGCTGTTTTAAGCCGCTTTAGAATTGCTACTGTCATGACACTCTTCACTAGGCTTGCCTATTCTCATGAATGAAATGCGCTTGCCTCCTAAGGCTAGGTTACGCGTATTTTCAACTGCTGTAAAAACTCTCTCAGCAACACCATAAAGCCTGCTTTCTAAATCACGACAATACTGCGCAAGATCAGCACAAGAGGGGACAAAGGTTGTTGACATGCCTTTTGCTTCACCACGTATAAGATTTTTAACAGCTTGCAACAAAGACCAGAGTGAAATGCCGTTAAGAGCTGCGATATAAGCCTTTGCACGCGCTTCTACATTCGAAACTTTTTGCATTGTCAAACCACCTTCAAGCACATCAAGAGCCTCTGCTATGTCTTCAACAGACGCTTTCACGGTAAGTAAGTTTTGAACAGTCTGATAAGCTTCTAAAGCTTGTTTCTCTAGGGTTGCTGTCAATTGAATGCCATTTCTCAAGGTCCATGGGAACTCCAGAGTTACACATTGCTCTATCTGTTGCACGGTATCTTGTAGAGGTGTCACTAAGCTGTGTTGCACCGATAAGATTACGGATTGTCTCTCCGGTACCACCACGAGTTCTTTGATCTTTTGAAAAGTTTCCATTGTTTCCACCATTGTTATTCGTGTTTTTCGTTTTTTCTAAATCCTCGATAGCCTTTCGCACCCAGTTACGCCATGTTGCTTGCCAATCGGTTTTGGTTGCATTTGCTCCGGCTTTTGAACGCCAATAATCTCTAAACTTTGCGATTTCGACTTTGACGCGCTCTGGAGGCAAGCCCTTTGCAATGGCAAAATCGTAATCGGGTTCAAAATCCGTAGGCAATCGACAGCCGCGATTAGCTTGCGCTCGTTTTGCTTTTTGGGAAACGTTCTCTTGCTCGTGAAAGGGAGGTTGATTGTCTGATGAGGTTTCGATTTGCTCTGATGTGGTCTCAACAGCAGCATCCTCTGTTGGCTCGTCAACCAAATCGATTGTTTCTAAATCTTCAGAACCAATTTCTTTTTTTGCTAAAACGATAGTTTTAGTTTTTTTATTATAACTGTTAATGTTATTGTTTATGTTATATATATAGGCATCATTAAGCATGTCGTAAGCATCATGCTTAGCATCATTAAGCATGGCTTTAGCATCATCACAAGCATCATTTGTATGTTTATCCCATCTTGCCTGCGCTGCTTTCTTTGCTCTCTCTGAGAACTTCTTTGACCGAGATGTCTTCGATACCTTATCTAAGCTTTCATTAGAGTTATTGAGTTCTTCTTCAACTTTTAAACTCCATAAACATCCATCGTCTAAACTTTCGATATGACCTATGCTTATTAAAACTTCTAACGCTTTAATAAACATTTTTACTGAACAGCCAGTGTAATTAGCCCAGACCTTCGTGTTATTTAAAAGCGGTTCTCCAGTATAAAGCATTTGCAAACGCAACTTTATATAAACATTGCATTCAATGGGAGATAAACAAGCAAGATCAAGAATCCACCTATCTGCAAACAGCCTCGTCCACGGTAATTTACTGGACATGTGTCCTCCCTTCTTTCATTAAATATAAAATTGCTAAAGCATCTGCTTCGTTGTCGTCTTTAGGCGTATGTCCTTTTGCACATACCGCCTTAATCATTTCTTCTTTTGAGGCATTGCCTTTTCCTGTTGTTGCCTTCTTAATTGTGCCAACAGGAATGCCTTCATATGGTATCTGATGATGTTCACACCACGCTGTTAAGGTTGCTAGAAAGCCTCCGTAAATATGAGAAGCGTCTGTATCCACATGCCGGCGCACCTCTTCAAAATACACTGCGTCAATTTCATCAACAGACCTTTTTAGTTCAGTAAGCCACCGTTTAAAGCGTAAATAACGCATACTACCGCCTTCAAAACGGCGTGGTTGAAAATCTTCTGTATCGCTTGTGATAAAACCATCCGCACCACGTATCGCCCAGCCTGTCTTGGTCCCTAGATCAAGACATAAAATGGTTTGTGCGTTAGTGATCATAATCCCCCCTTAAGGCTCTACGTATTTATATGTGCGCTATGACAGAGCGCGTAGTTATAAGTTTTAAAAAATTGGATTAACTCAATTCAGACACACACTGCACACATCATTTATTAATTCGATTTCTTCTTTTCTTTTTTCGATGAGTTTATCCCTTAAGAAATCAAGCCTATTTTTGACTAAGGCTATAAACAAGATCAGCTCATTTAAGCGATAAAAAGAAGACAACTCTTGAGAAAAATAATTATCAAACCAAGTTGTAAAAGCTTGCGTAAACACAGATAAAAACCATTGATTAAAATCATCGTACGGCAATAACGGAAAATATTTTCTATCATCACGCGCAAAGATACTATGCAGCATATAGACAAGACAACCTGTTGATGAGGGGTCTATGCTTATTTCAAAATATGCATCTTGAGTCGAAACGACACCATAATATATGTTTTTCTGTCCAATCTTATTAACAAGGTCAATCAACTGGACTTTGCTTATAGTGATCTGTGGGACATCTATCATCTCTAATCTTTCTTCTTTAAGAGTGTGTATGCTGCTGTTGCTGTTCATTATTATCTGTAGAGGCGGCACTCTGAGAAGATATTACTGTTTGTGATGTATTTGGTGTACTAACTTTCTCCACCAGATGAAGCGTATCTTTTCTTCGTTTTGTCATTGGACGAATAACTCTATGGGATTTACTCCCATAATTATGTAGGAACCAATCTAGCGTAACCCAAGATAGACCTTTGACTTTAGACAACTGAATAATTATATTCCAGTATTTTGGAGAAATACTATTGCGATCACGCATTTTACGCGCAGCCTCATAGCTACAACCAATTTCCTTTGCAAATTGGCGTATAGATCCCAAAGACTCAATCAAACTTTTGACATAAAAATCATTAACCATGACACATGCAGTACATTACGTACAATTTTAAATCAAGATAAAATCGTACACAATGAATTAAAAAAATAGTGGATAATGTACAAATGACTTATTTGCCAAAAGATAGACTTAAAATAGCGCGTAAGAATGCTGGATATGCGACACCAAGCGAAGCTGCGCGCGCTATACCAGCTCTTAATCAAAATACCCTAATTAGTCACGAAAATGGAAATCGTGGTATTTCGCGCCAAATAGCCGAACTCTATGGACAAGTATTTAATGTAGATCCGGGGTGGATTTTGTATGGCGAGTCTCCTCAAGAAAATCCTAACCTCAATATAAGTATTCCTCTCGTTTCATGGATTAGCGCTGGAGAACTAAGTGAGCAAGATGGGATAATGGATTTTTCAGATTATCCTATGACAGAGGCTGTTAATCTTCCTGCCGGTGAATGGATTGCTTTACGTGTAGATGGCGCATCTATGAATAAAATTAGCCCTCCAGATTCTATAATATTTGTAAATATGCGAGACAAAAAACTTGTACCTAATGCCTGCTATGTAATTGCAGATGAATCTGGACAAGCGACATATAAACGATATAGACCTAATGATGATCCTCCTTTTCAGCCTGCTTCATACGACAAAACAATAAAGGCTCCAAAACTTGAAGGCGCTATCTCTATAATAGGTCGTGTACGGCGCACTATTCTTGATATGTAAACATAATACGGTTCTCTGTTCACGTTATCAATTAGATTGCCATAAACAGATTGAAGCAAGTTTGATTGATTTTTATCAGTAAACAGCAAACTTTTGATTCTCTAAATTATGCCGTGATTCGTCATTTTTTTATTTTTAAAAAAAATAGTACATTATGTACTTGACTGTATTTCGTGCATAGTGTACTAATATATCCATAAACCACGCACAAACAATCGCCAAGAGGCGTTAGGGAGGAGAAATTATGGATAAGCCAATTCTTATAAATTCTGATGAAATTTTATTAGTTGTCTATGATGATGATCAAAACATTGGTCGATCGGGACCACTGGATAAAAGCCAAATTCTAAGCATTGTTGATGAGGCAGATGATGCAATCCAAATCTTTCGCATCAATCCTTCTGAAAAGAACTGTGAAGATATTTCTGAAGAGATCGCAGAGGCATATGTAAAAGAAAATATTGAACGTCTCGATGAAGATAGTGAGGTTCATTACTTTATACGTGAAAGTGATGTTTACAATAGACTTTTAGACGAGATCGCAGACGAAAAATATAATGATGAGATTTACGGTACTTACGAACAACAACACCGTTTGCGTCCTTGTGATGTGCTTTAAATTCTGAAGGGCGCATTTAAAAGCGCCCCCTTTAATCCATCAATAATTAATTAGAGTAAACTCATGAACACACATGACACTAATAAAGATAGTGAAGGATATCTCATACCTGAAAACGAGGTAGAAGACAAAATCGATTATGTCCAAATGGTCAATGCCCATGTAATGCATAGGCACTTACACTTGAAACAAGATTTTTCCACTTGGTTTAATGATTGTGTTGAAAAGCTTGATCTAAAAGAAGGCGTGGATTTGGTTTTTACAAAACAAGAATGGAACAGACAGAAGATTTGTCCAAAATCTGAAATAGAAACAGATAAAACCGATAATCATTACTTCAAAATTCACGCAGCAAGTAAAATCGCTAAAGCAGAGCGCCATAGAAACTATGGCAGAATATTATACCAAAACTTGTGTTTTCATTAATTAAGGGGGTGATGATGAAAAGCCTTATTATAACATCTGAAAAATATGAACTTTTTGAAAGGAGTTCATCATAAATACTCTCATAGAGATTAAAGAAAAAACCATTGATAAGGAAACTGTTCAGACAGTAAATGCACGTGATCTGCATGCATTCTTAGAGGCAAAACGTGACTTTTCCAATTGGATTAAGGACCGTATTACCAGATACAATTTTATAGAAGGACAAGACTTTGTAAAAACACAAGATTTGCGGTCCCCAAAATTGGGGAGCGCAAAATCTAGAGCTGTTACAGCTATAGACTATCACCTCACATTAGACATGGCAAAAGAGCTCGCCATGGTAGAGCGTAATGAAAAAGGTAAACAAGCCCGTCAATATTTTATTGAATGTGAACGGCGTGCAAAGAAACCTTTAGACCTTGCAAATGCTTTAGAAGATCCTCTCTTTGTTAAGAAACTTCTTTTAGAAAGCGTCACACAATTAGAGACCTTAAAAAGTGAAGTGAGTATCCTTAAACCAAAAGCAGCTGCTCTTGAAAGTTTGCAACGTCACAACGGACTCTTCGGTCTTACAGAAGCCGCTAAAATACTCGAGATGCAACCAAAACAGTTCATTCTCTTCTTACAGCAAAAAGGGTGGATTTATAGACGTGCAGCAGGTGGAAATTTGCTTCCTTATCAAGACAAAATCCAAAAGAAACTTATGGATTGCCCAACCATTACACTTAAAACCGCAAATGGAATAGAAAAAGTCATTCCTTGCGCAAAAATCACAGCAAAAGGAATTGGTGTGCTGTCTCAAGAGCTTAAAAGACAAAGCATGCATTAAGAGGAGGTTATTATGATAAAAAAGAAATACGAACTGACAGACGCAACAATCGAAGTTAATGGCAGAACTCTCCACCGCATTCGCGCCTTACGAGACTTTGGAAACGTCGAGAAAGGCGATTTAGGGGGGGTATAGAGCATGAGGGCAATTTAAGTCACGAAGGGGATTGCTGGGTTGGTGATAATGCATGGGTTTATGAAGGTGCCCGTGTTTATGATGATGCACAAATTTCTGATAATGTTCAAGTTTTTGGTAATGCAGAAGTTTACGAGGGTATACATTTTTATGGATATATAGAAGTTTACGGCGATGTACGTGTTTTTGGTAACTGCGATGCTATATACATTGCCAATGATGCAGGTGCTTATGGGTATGTTGATAATATTGACCTCACCTCAACTAGAGAACAAACCAGATGAAAAAATACCGACTACTAATCTTATAGTGTCTCTATAAGCCGTTTCTAACCACACAAACAACTTTTTAAAACATGCGTGATTCACGCCACGGGAGAATTGCGCTCAAATAGGAGGAAATCAAGATGAGTGAACTAAGTACCACACAAACGGAATTAGTGGAAACAACGAACGATTGTGAAATCAAACCTACAGCTATGGAGCTTCTTTTAGAAAGAGCTTTAGAAAATGATGTCGATATGGATCGTCTCAAGCGTCTTCTTGAATTGCGAGAACAAGAGATAAAACGACAAGAGCGCCAAAACTTTGTCCGTGATCTTTCGGCTACGCAAATGGAATACAAAAATATCGAACAAAACGCCATTAATACACATACTAAAAGCCTCTGTACCACGCTTGATAAATATATTGATGCTATCAAAGGACCTCTTGCAACACATCACTTTGCCTTGTTTTCTCGTATCAAAGACCAGAGTTCAAATGACATAACTGTAGAAATGACTTTAAAGCATATATCGGGCAATGAAATATCAACAGAAGGAACATTTCCTTTTGATGCTACAGGGAGCAAAAATAACATACAAGCGGTTGGTTCTACTCTCACCTACGCACGTAGATATCTCTTAGGCATGCTTCTTAATGTTGCAAGAAAAGAAGACGATACAGATGGCAACACGCTTCTTGCAGGTATATCTCCTGAACAAATGAATGAAATCAAAGAATTAATTAAAAAAATACAATCTGAAGAAAGTAAGCTTATCTCTTTCGTAGGAGCAAAAAATCTAACAGATATGTCTTATAAACACGCACAAATCGCTTTGTTTTCTTTGAAAAAAAAGCAACGTTCACAAATGAATAAAGCACAACAATCCTTACCACCACAAGAGCAACAAACGGCGGTGTGAGATGGAACAAAGAACAGCAGAATGGTTTCAAGCGCGCTTAGGAAAAGTCACCGCATCTAATGTTTACAACGTACTCAGTAAGACAGCTAAAGGTTTGCCTACAAGCAAATATGAAGATTACAAAACGAAACTCATGACAGAACGCTTAATAGGGGAAATAAGCCAATCTTATACAACACCTGCTATGCAATGGGGCATTGAACATGAAGAGAATGCCTTGAGAGAATATGAATTCATTTATGACACCAATGTCACAAGATGTGGGTTTATCCCCCACCCAAAAATGGAAATGGCGGGGGCTAGTCCTGATGGGTTGATTGGAGAGGACGGTTTAATCGAAGTCAAATGTCCACAATCAACCACGCATTTGCGTTTTTTTATGTATGACGAAATCAAACCAGAATATCACGCACAAATGCAATTCCAAATGGCATGCACTGGACGAAAGTGGTGTGATTTCATGAGCTATAATTCAAACTTTGTAGGCAAATCTACTGGTTTGAGAATGAAAATCAAACGCATCCTCCGCGATGAGAAACACATTGAAGAGATTAATAAAGCGGTCGAAATCTTTTTAGGGGAAATAGAACAAGAGATGCAAAAGATTTTGACAAAAGCTGCTTAAACCTATGGGGGTGCTCTCTCCTCCCAGCACCCCCGCCCATTTAATTAACATAAAAAAGAGAAAGGTAATGAGATGATATTTGATGATGGAGATAGATATGTAACGACACGTGAGTGTGCACAACTTTTTAGTGTATCCACAACAACGATTCGCAATTGGGTGCTCCAAGGGGTGTTTCCGGAGCCATATAAGCTAGGGAGAGCAGTGAGGTGGAGAAAAAAAGAGATCTTAGCCTTCACTCCAAAGAAAAATAAGGAGCAAATAAGAACAAATTAGGTAAAATTATATAAACTGTAGAAGGTGGTCTAAAAGGTGGTCTGAAAATGTCTATTTAAAGAAAAAATCTATATATTTCAATATATTAAAGATATAAAATGGTGCCCCCAGAGAGACTCGAACTCCCGACCCCCTGATTACAAATCAGGTGCTCTACCAACTGAGCTATAAGGGCGTAACCATGTAGGGATTAGCACAAACTCACAAAAAGGAAAACAGAAAATTATCAAATTTTGTGCATATTAAGTGAAAACTATATAATAAATAAAAATAACTAACTTATTTCCTCTTTTACCACTTTTTACAGCAAGGTTGGCACTATCCTTATGTTGATATCTTATAGAATCTTTTATAAGAATGCACTATTTTGCTATCAAATTACGAATCTGAAGACTTTGATTGATGAGAAAGGTATTTTTCAAGCCAGTGAATATTATAATTACCATCAGCAACATCTTGATTATTAATAAGATCGCGAAAAAGAGGTAGTGTAGTTTTTATCCCATCGACGACAAATTCATCTAAAGCACGCCGTAAACGCATCATACATTCTAAACGGGTACGTCCATGAACAATCAGCTTTCCAATCATGCTATCATAGTAAGGAGGGATACGATAACCTGAATAAGCGCCTGAATCAACACGAATCCCTAAACCTCCAGGTGTATGAAAATGTGTAATGGTTCCAGGTGATGGCGTAAAGTTAATAGGATCTTCTGCATTAATACGGCATTCAATGGCATGACCAGAAAAACAGACTTCATCTTGTGTCACTGAAAGCTTACAGCCTGATGCAATATGGATTTGTTCATGGACTAAATCTATACCTGTAATTGCTTCAGTTACAGGATGTTCTACTTGTAAACGTGTATTCATTTCAATAAAATAAAATTCGCCATTTTCATAAAGAAATTCAATAGTACCAGCTCCACGATATCCAAGTTTGGCACAGGCATTTGCAACAATACTTCCAATTTTTTTCCGTTCTGTTTCATTAAGTGCAGGTGATGTAGCTTCTTCCCATACTTTTTGATGCCGTCGTTGAAGTGAACAATCGCGTTCTCCTAAATGAATAGCATTTCCCGCACCATCACCTATGACTTGAATTTCAATATGACGGGGTTTTTCTAAATATTTTTCTATGTAAACAGCGTCATCACCAAAAGCAGCTTTCGCTTCTGAACGTGTTGTTTTGAGAGCTATAGAAAATTCTTGTTCAGAATGAACAACCTTCATACCACGTCCACCACCACCGGCAGAAGCTTTGATAATAACTGGATAACCAATTTCACGAGCCGTGCGTAAAGCATCTGATTCTTCAGTGACGGCCCCATCTGAACCGGGAACTACAGGAATACCAAGTTTTTGGGCGGTTTTCTTTGCTTCGATTTTATCTCCCATGATTCGGATATGAGTAGCTGTTGGACCGATGAATGTAATATCATGGGCTTCTAGAACATCCGCAAATTTTGCATTTTCAGAAAGAAAGCCATAACCTGGATGAACAGCATCAGCTCCTGTAATTTCACAAGCAGCAATAATTTGCTGAATACTCAAATAAGAATCGCGAGCGGGAGGAGGTCCAATACAAACACTTTCGTCAGCAAGACGAACATGCATTGCATCTGCATCAGCGGTAGAGTGAACAGCCACGGTTTTTATGCCAAGTTCTTTACATGCACGTAAAACGCGAAGAGCAATTTCTCCCCGATTAGCAATGAGGATTTTTCGAATCATGGTTGCCCCTCGCTTTATTCAACAATAATAAGTGGTTCACCAAATTCAACAGGTTGACCATCTTTGACAAGAACAGAGGTTACTGTGCCTGAGCGTGGTGATGAAATTTGATTCATTGTTTTCATGGCTTCAATAATAAGTAATGTCTCCCCTTCAGAAACATTTTGTCCTACTTCTACAAAAGGTTGCGCGCCTGGTGAAGGTGCAAGATAAGCTGTTCCAACCATGGGAGAGGTTATTGTGTTTTTTGATTTATCTTCTTGGATAGATTGTATAGGAGCTTCAGCTGTTGGAACTGGAGAAGATGTTACAGAAAAAGTAGGAGTAGAAACAGGAGCATAGATTGCTTGCTCAGAAGAAATTAAGGTATTTTGGCGTGAGACACAAATACGAAGCTCCCCTTGTTCAACTTCAATGTTCGTTAAATTTGTATCATTCAAAATTTCAGCAAGATCACGAATAATTTTCGTATCAATTGCGGTTTTTGCCGAATCCATTTTTTTTGTTGTCATTTTATTTCTAACTCCTTGATCAATGAAGATCGTCATTATCTCATTTTATGACCGAATATCTCTAGATTAGGGATGACATCTTTTGAGGCTTTAAAGATTTTTATTTCCTTTAAATTATTATACTTTGCAATTTAAAACTCGTATCTGCTTTACGCAAAATTGCACTTATAAGCCTGTTGTCAAAAAAGAGAAAGCATAAAATTACCTCATTTACAGTATTCTTTCTAAAACGGATCAGGAATTCACTGTGTATTGTCTATCGCTTGTTTTAGAATATCTTGTTTGGCTGCGCCAATGAATATTTTATTACCAATGATGTAAGAAGGTGTTCCCGTAATATGAAGTGTAGAGGCAATTTGAATATTTTCTTTAAAAGCGTTTTGCAGAGTGGGATCTTTTATTGCATTACGTAGTTTTTTTTCATCTGCTCCTAATGAAACAGCTACTTTAATAGCTTTAGCTTCATTTGCACGACCCTGATACATTAAAAGCGTTTTGTGAAACTGAGGATATTTCTCTGGAAATTGTTTTCGAAATGCGTAGGCAACAGTATGGGCTGCCATAGAATCAGAGCTTAAAATTGGTAAATCCTTGATAATAACCTTTAAATCTGGATATTCTTTTATCAAGTCTTCTATATTTGAATAGGAAATTTTACAATATCCACAGTTGTAATCAAAAAAATTGACAAGCACTCTTTTACCATTTGGGTTTCCCAAAACAGCGTCATGAGGAGAATGAAAAATTTCTTTTTCTAATAAATGAATGACAGAAGTTTGTTTTTGGTTTTCGTATTCATTCTGTTTTTCCAGCTTATCTTGAAGAATAAGCTGCATTTCAATCATAATTTCTGGATGAGTAAGAAGGTACTCTCTGACAATTTGTTGAATATGATGAGAATCAGTATGTGGTATCATTTTTTCTTTAAGCTTAGATAAAAAGCTAGAATCTTCCAAAAGTTGTGTTTTAAGCTTTTCTAAGCTTAAATTATTTGCTGTTTTTGAGTGTGATGTTGCGTTTGATAAAGAAGGTAAAAAGATTAAAATACTCGACATAACTGGGACTAAAATTTTTGAAAGAAGTGTTATTTTCGAGTTTTGAGAGTGATAATTCATCTGTATACCTTCACATTTTCTAGGGTGTCATTGAGTGAACTATAGGAAAAGCGCTCTCTATGTGCAATAAAGCATTTAGCTATAGTGTGTCTTTAAGAATGAGAAAAAACATCAATTTTTCTCTAAAAAGATTTCATATGATGAACCTTGGTTTGGCAAGGATTATGTTTTGTAAAAGATAAAAAAAATCTCTTTAATTTGTCAAATGTTGTTTTGATGTATAAGGATATCAAAAGCTTTTTGTGCGTGTTTATTTTAGGAAAAAGTACGTTGATAATACAATGAAGAACACTTGTATTATTTTTTTCCTGTTGCTTTATTGAGTACTGAGAAAAAAATTAAATAATGAAAAGTGAAATTATGAAAACCACAACACATTATGAGCTGTTTATCATTGGGGGAGGGATAAACGGGTGTGGATTGGCAAGAGATGCAGCAGGACGCGGTTTTAAAGTGGGATTGGCTGAAATGAACGATCTTGCATCTGGGACCTCAAGTGCGTCAACAAAGCTTATTCATGGTGGGCTTCGTTATCTTGAACACTATGAGTTCAAACTTGTTCGTGAAGCATTGAAAGAACGCGAGATCATTTTACGCATGGCTCCACATATTGTGCGTCCTTTGCGTTTTCTCCTTCCTTATCATAAAGAATTGCGCCCTGCTTGGATGTTGCGTTTTGGACTTTTTATTTATGATTATTTAGGGAATTGGAATCAGAAATTGTGGCGCAGTAAAACGATTAATTTTTCACAAAAATTTTGCTCTACACTGAAGAAAGAATATCAGAGAGGTTTTGAATATTCTGATGCAAGAGTAGATGATGCGCGTTTAGTTATTGGCAATGCTCGTGATGCAGAAAAGAGGGGCGCTGATATAAAAGTACGAACAGAAGTTCTCTCTTTAAAAAAAGAAGACAATAAATGGCGCATCTTTCTTCAAGACAAGTTAAGTAGCAAAGAATATAGTGTCACAGCTTCTTATGTCGCGAATATGACAGGACCTTGGATTGATCATGTTTTGGCAAGCATATTAGATTGTAAAGAACATCCACCAGTACGGCTTGTTAGAGGTTCTCATATTTTGGTTCCCAAGCTTTATACTCATGATCGTGCTTATATTTTTCAAAATGGTGATGGGCGTATTATATTTGCTATTCCGTATCAAGAAGAGTTTACCTTGCTTGGAACAACAGATTGTAATTATCAAGGAGATCCGGCTGACGTTCATATTACTGATACAGAAATTGATTATATTTGTGCAGCAGCCAGTGAATATTTCATACAACCAGTGTTGCCTGAAACGATTGTCTGGTCTTACTCTGGAGTTCGTCCACTCTATGATGATGGAGCTTCAAAAGCACAAGAAATTACGCGCGATTATGTTTTAAAAGAAATGGGAACAGGAACAACACCAAAGATTCTTAATCTTTATGGTGGAAAGATTACAACTTATCGTAAGTTGGCTGAAGATGCGATGAAATTTGTTGAAAAAGAGCTTGGTAAAAAGGGAGCATCATGGACGGCTAAGGCAGTACTTCCAGGGGGTGATTTTCCCTATAACAAATTAGATACAATCGAAAATAGGATTGCTCTTTTGATGCCAGATTTAGATGCTTTTACACATCGCAGGCTTGCACGCTCCTACGGTACGGAAGCATTGGTGATCTTTGCACATGGTAAGGCAAATAAAGGAAAAAATTTTGGACATGGGCTTTATGAAGTAGAAGTAAAATGGTTGATGGAAAAAGAATGGGCTAAAGTATGTGAAGATGTGTTATGGCGTCGTTCAAAACTGGGTCTCCTATTTAATGAACAAGAGGTTGATACTCTTTCTTCCTATATGCAAAGCCAACAAGAGATTGAACAACTTTTATGATCATTTCATTTTACAGATTTTATCTGCAATATTGTAAAATATTTTTCTTAAAGAGGTACTGATATCAGTCATAGATATTAAAAAGGCAATGGCTGTCTATACCCTGATTTTAGTTTTTTTTGCAAGAATCATAAAATGGCAAAATTAGATAGAATATTTAGGATGAAATTTGTCTATCTTATAAAGTGAAATTCAAGAATGTTACCAAGAATAACTCATTGAAAAAAAATGATTTATAATTAGATTCATGTGAAATAAGGATTTTTATTCTTTCTTTAGGAGAAGATAAAGATACTTTCTGTAGCATTTATTTGCACAATAAGTTAAAAAAAATCTAAAGAAAATTAAATCTATTATAAAAAAATTGTATAATGTGTTAGTTTAGCATTTATTATCTTAAATGCTGTGCTAAATCATGTAAGGATGGAGGCTTGATGAGCGTAAGAAGAACTTGTAAATGAGTTTTTTATATTATGGTGAAAATCTTCTTTTTTCATGTTTATATACCTGAACACTAATCTATGAGAAATGCAAAATTGTGTTTTATCATGATTGATTGTAGTAAACCTTGATATCAATTGAAAATAATGAACTGTTATTATACTCATGATAGTATAAGAGAATAAAATTTTCCGTAAACTAAAAGTAAGTATTTTTCTATGTATAAAGAGAGAGCTATAGGGACATGAGAGTAATACCCTCATGATATTTTACAACCTTCCATCGACTATAAAATTTGCAGTAGCACCAATGTTGGACTGGACAGACCGACATTGCAGGTTTTTTTATCGTCTTTTAACGAAAAAAGCTCTCCTTTATACGGAAATGATGGTAGCAGATGCTGTCATTCATGGTGTTCGCGAACAATTGTTGGCTTTTAGCGATAAAGAATGTCCAGTTGCATTACAACTAGGGGGGGCTGATCCGAAAAAGTTAGCAGAAGCTGCACGAATTGCTGAGGATTTTGGCTACAACGAAATAAATCTTAATGTCGGGTGCCCATCAAATCGTGTTCAAGCAGGTGTCTTTGGGGCTTGTTTGATGTTACATCCAGACATTGTGGCAAATGCCGTGGAAGCGATGAAACGAGAGGTTACTATACCTGTAACTGTCAAATGTCGGATTGGAGTGGACGAACAAGATGAAGAGTTAGCGTTAGATCTTTTGGCTAATCAGGTTTGGAATGCTGGATGTGATGCGCTCTGGATACATGCACGCAAGGCATGGCTGCAAGGATTGAGTCCGAAAGAAAACCGTAATATTCCGCCCCTTAATTATGAAAGAGTTTACAAATTAAAACGTAAATATCCCCATAAATTCATTGGGATAAATGGTGGAATTAAATCGATTGATGAGATCAAAGAACACTTAACTTTCTGTGATTCTGTCATGGTTGGTCGCCAAGTTTATCATAATCCAGCTTTGTTAAAACATATTGATTTTGAACTCTATGGTGAGACGCAAAATAATCTGAGTGAGAGTGATCTTATTGAGGTTATGTGTGATTATGCAGCTCGACATATTGCATCGGGGGGGCGGCTTTCTCATGTGACACGTCACATGATTGGTTTATTTCATGGGCGGGGTGGGGCACGTCGATGGAGGCAAATATTATCAAATGATGCGGCAAAACCACATGCAGATATATGTATTTTAAAAGAAGCTTTTTATGCTCTCATTTAATAATAGCCTAATAATTAACATATATTAAAGTTGAGATCCTTTGCGTTTGGATGTCTTTGCGATAATTTTGATCTCTTCAATTTTATAAGTTTTTGAAAGTTTATAACTTTTGTTATAGGAGGAGTGTTAGAATTTATGTATTAAACAACATTCTGATTGCTCCTATTGAATAGAGAAATAGGTTAAGAGCATGATGTAAAAATAGTAATAACATATTGATAATATTTTAAATCTTGCATGTTCGTTATTTGATTAGAATATAGAAATCATTGCTTTCATAATATTTAACTTTTTTAAAGCACTGTTAAAAAAACAATAAATTATTCATATCCTATCTATATGACGTGATTTTCATAAACATTGTAAATTTTAAAAGGTATCCTTATGACCGCTAGTCCATTTGATGATTTTCGTGCTTTGCTTACAAATTTACCTGTTGCTGATGAGTTTTCTATAATTTTGGCAAAAAAACGGCAAAAAAACTTAACAAAAGAGCAAGGAACATTGGGAAAACTGGGAGATATTGCTGTTTGGTATGCGGGATGGAGGGGGACAGAAAAACCTATCGTAACGCGACCTTTAGTCGCTATTTTTTCTGGAAATCATGGTATAGTAGAAGAAAATGTTACACCATTTCCACAATCTATGACACAAAAGATGGTGAAAAATTTTGCATCGGGTGGAGCTGCTATCAATCAAATTTGTATTGCTTATGATCTTGGATTAAAAATTTTTGATTTAGCATTGGAATATCCAACAATGAATATTACGAAGGATGCCGCAATGGATGAGCGGAGTGCAGCTGCTACAATGGCATTTGGAATGGAATCCATTGCGGGAGGGACAGATCTTTTATGTATTGGAGAAATGGGCATTGGAAACACAACAATAGCTTCAGCTTTATGCTTAGCATTGTTTGGAGGAGAAGTGGAAGAATGGACAGGAAATGGCATGGAATCAGACGGTGATTTTTATCAGCGTAAAATTGCAGCGGTTAAAACAGCCATTTCTTTACATAAGGATTATTTTAATGATCCTTTTGAGATAATGCGTCGCTTAGGAGGACGTGAAATTGCTGCTATGGTTGGTGCTATTTTAGCAGCAAGAATAGAAAAAATACCCGTTATTTTAGATGGTTTTGTGGCAACAGCAGCTGCAGCGGTCCTTTATAAAATGCATCCAAAAGCTCTTGATCATACCCTTGTTGGACATGTTTCTTCTGAGAAAGCTCATCGTAAACTTTTAAACAAAATTGGCAAAGAACCACTTCTGGATTTGGGGATGCGTCTTGGTGAAGGGACAGGAGCAGCTATGGCAGCTGGTATTGTCAAAGCTGCTGTTTTAACACATGCACAAATGGTAGTTTTTTAACAAGAAAGTTTGAATGCCTAAAAGATAATAAGACGATATAAAAAACTCTTAAGAGTTTTGTTCGTGCGTCTTGTCGTGTAATTTAATATAGTTAAGTGGAAGTTCCGTTGTATATTTAATTTGTTCCATTGCGAAAGAAGATGAGACATCACGGATGTCAATTTTAGAAATTAATTTTTTATAAAAAAGATCATAAGCTTCAATGTTGGGCACAACAACACGCAATAAATAGTCAATATCTCCACTCATTCGATAAAATTCAATGACTTCACGGAATTCTTGTACAATTTTTGAAAAACGCTTAAACCATTCATGACTGTGTGTGTTCGTGCGAATAGACACAAAAACAGTGACGTGCGCATTTACTTTTTCTGGGGAAAGAACGGCAACACGACGCTGAATAACGCCATCTTCTTCAAGTTTTTGAATTCTACGCCAGCAAGGAGTGGTCGAAAGTCCCACTTTTTTAGCAATATCAGCAACAGAAAGTGTCGCATTTTCTTGCAAAAGATGTAAAATTTTTCGGTCAAGACGATCCATATTTTTTCTCAATATTTTAATTTATAAAAATTTACGCACTAAACAACGCAGATATACAATAAGCTCATCATTAAACCATGGATTTTTCTGTAACCAAGAAGTATTTCGCCATGATGGATGAGGTAAAGGCATAACATTATAGCCTCGAGGTTGGGGAATGGAAAGGATATTTCTCCAATCACCAACAGTTGCAGAAACGGTTTTATGTTTTAATTCTGTAATGTGCCATTTTTGCGCATAACTGCCAATAGCAAGAACAAGCTTTATTTGAGGCATCGCTTGAAATATCTTTTCATGCCATATTTCTCGACATTCACGCCTTGGTGGTAAATCAGCTTTATTGTTGTCATAACCTGGAAAACAAAATCCCATAGGAACAATAGCAAAAAGAGATCTGTTATAAAATTCTTCTTTCGTTACCCCTAGCCAATCACGCAGCCTTTTGCCAGAGCGATCATTAAAAGGGATAGAAGTTTCATGGACACGCAATCCCGGTGCTTGTCCTGCAATTGCAATCGAAGCCGTATCGGATAAATAAACGACAGGATTTGGTTCGTGAGGAAGAGGAGGAAAATAATGGGGTTGTTGGATACAAACACGACAGGAATAGATCTCTTTTTCAAGTTTGATAATTTGGCTACATCGTTTCATTACTCAATGAAATTAAAAAATATTTTTCTTATTCTGTGCGAGGATTTGCTTTGCGCCATTCTTTTGGTCGTTGAAAACTTGATGCCCATATTCCTTTCTTTTTCTTTCTAGCTTCTTGCTCTTCTCTGGGGTATTCATAATAATTTACAGCCCAACCATTATGTACAAGTGTTGCATTGATATTGCTAATTTGTTTTGTTTTACATGTTGCAAGAATACGGCGATATTTATCTGTTTTTTGCCAGTGACATGTAACAGTTTGATTTTTTAATAGTTGTTCTAAATATTTTTTTGCCTCAAGCCCACAAGGGTAGCGCGCTTCCTTTTTTCCACAAAATTGGTGGAGTTCAGGAGCATCAATTCCAGCTAGTCGAATCTTAATTGAAGAAATCATAATGGTATCGCCATCAATGATTAATGCATTCCCTTTAACAGAGTTTTGAGAAGAAAATTTTTCTTTTTGAAGCAACCGTTGAGTCTGCTTAAAATAAGTTGACATAATGATAAGAATGCTAGCAGCGACAAAAATACTGAAACCGATAACTTTTAGATTAAAGCTTCTTAGATTAAAATGAGAAAAAGATTTTTTCATGAAATAAAGAAACTGCTAACATTATTATAACTCTATTTTAGTATTGTTTATAATTGACCCGAGAAACTTTATTCATATGACGAAACAGTGTTTCGTTTTAATGACAAAATTTTCATTAGATATCACAATAATCAAATGCTCATACAGAATATATGTAAGCAACTTAAATAATAAATCAACTTATCCAAATCCGTACAAAACATACAAAGTTTAAAGTAAACTTTTTAAACTTAAGGAAATAAAAAAACACCCCTCAAAAAATAACTTTGAAGAGCAATACTCCAACATTTCTTTTGGAGTATAAAATCTATCAATTTAATAATAATTTTATTTATTTAATTTTTGTTTCTTTAAATTCAACGTGCTTTTTTACAACTGGATCATATTTACGCTTGCTCATTTTATCTGTCATTGTACGGCTGTTTTTCTTTGTTACATAGAAAAAACCAGTATCTGCAGTTGATAAAAGCTTGATCTTAATGGTTGCTGCTTTAGCCATAATGTAAATACCCTATTTATACTGAAAAAATATTATTTCTGTCAAAACTTATTTCCGACATCATCAGATTTTCCGGCAACACTACGGATGTTCTCAAAAAAGTCAAGAGCTGATTAATTTTCTCATAAGTTGGACAAACACCAAAATGACATATAAACCGAAAAAAACAGCCATGGCTATTGAAAAACCAAAGGGTTTAAAGATATCCATGGATTTTCCGATAAAGGTCGGTCCGATGAGCATACCAATTCCATAACAAAAAATAAAAGCAGAATTAGCAGCAGCAAGCTCTTGCCCCTTGAGACGGGCTCCTAAATGTGCAAGACTAATTGTATAAAGGCTCGCTGATACACCACCCAGAAAAAACAAATCAAGCATCAGAATCCATGGATATTGAAGAATCCATGGTACTATAAAAGTTCCTATAAAACCTAAAATAGCGCAACTCATCAGCGGGTAGCGTCGATCTTTGGCGTAGTCGCTTATAATGCTGATAGGAATTAAGAGGAAAATATTCCCAAGTGCAAGGGTTGCCATAAAATGTGCTGCTTCATTCTCATTATAACCAATGGATAAACTAAAGGGTATTATAAGAGTTAATACGCCCATTTGAATGGCCCCGTAAACAAGGACCGCCATCATTGCACTTGGAACGTGAAAAAGATAACGAAAAAATGGCATATATTGATTTTTTTGAAATTCTGGACTTAATTTCCAAGCGGTAAGAATTGGTATAGTAGCAAGTATAATAAGGCTATATCCAACAGCAAAAGGAATAAATCCTTGTGTTCCCACTTTTGCTAGCAGCGTTAGACCTATTATAAACCCTAATCCTAAGACAATAGCATAAATAGAAAGGATCAAACCGCGTTTTTTTGGGGGAGCATAACTGTTGATCCAAAACTCTGATAGGATAAACATAACTGTCATGCTGAAATGTAATATAAACTTTAAAATAAACCAAATCCATATGGGATCAAAAAAATAGAATCCTAAAAAACTTAAAGATCCTATCGCCATCATAAGCAATATTGTTTGAGCGATTCCTAAGCATAAGGCAATTCGAGACGTAAAAATAGCTGCAATAATTGTGGCGATTCCACCAACTGTTCCACTATAGCCGATTGTACTGTTGGAAAGTCCTTTCTCTGCCATAAGAAGAGAGACAAGTTGTGTTCCCATTGCCAATGCTGTTCCAACAGTGCCAATGGTTGCAATAGCGGCAATAATTGCACGCAAAGAATTATTTTGAGAGTCAAAAGGTTTTTTTTTCATGAGAATGGCTTAAGGTACTCTTGTTTATTTAAACATGGCTGAAGGTACTCTTGTTTATTTAAACAATGAAAAGATGAGCTGAAATGAAAGGGAGCCAAAAATATCCTTTGCAGTTTCTCTCATTTTCTAAGTATAAAAAACTGCAAGATTTTTATATGGTTATTATAGACTTAACAATAAAATTTATCCTCTTGTATACTAAAGAAAGAAGATTGTACATATAAATATTATATAATATAAGTCATTTCTTAAATTGAATTTATTATTCATATTATATTCAATGGAGGGCAAGAAGCTTAATTTTTTCTTTTCCCATAAAAAGTATACTTTTGTTTTTTTAATTTGTTTTTATGGTAGGATGTCGGTGAAAATTTTATTGGACGAGGTTTTGTTAACAGTTCAAAGCATAAAGCGCCAGCAAAAGGTTGTACCGTTATAAGTTTTACTTCTACAACATCACTGAGCTGATAGCCTTTATGGCTACGCTGTCCTACAAGAGCATGTTGTGCTTCATCAAAATGATAATAATCATTTTTAAGTGTAGAAATATGGACAAAACCATCTGTATTGAGTTTATCAAGTGAGATAAAAAGACCTGCTTTTGTAACTCCGGAAATGCGGCCTGTAAAAATACGACCGATTTTATTCGTTAAATAGTGAGCAACAAGCCGATCAATCGTTTCTCTTTCAGCCATCATTGCACGGCGTTCGTATAAAGAAACTTGCGTAGCAATTTCTGCAAGATTTTGTTCTTGTGTATCTGTTAATTGATCATTTCCTAATTTGAGAGCTTTAATGAGTGCTCGATGAATAATGAGATCAGCATAACGACGGATTGGTGATGTAAAATGTGTATAGTTCTGCAAATTCAAACCAAAATGGCCACTATTTTTAGGGTTGTACTCTGCTTGTGATTGTGAACGCAAAATAACTTGATTGACTAGTTCTTGTTGTTGAGTATGAGCGACCTTTTCTAAAATTCTATTAAGGCGCGCTGAGGTAAGTTCGCTTCCGCGGGAGAGTGGTATCCCCAAACTTTGAAGAAAGCTCCGAAGTATTTCTTGCTTAGCAAGAGAAGGTTTTTCATGAATACGATAAATGAGCGGCTGGTGATGTTGTTTTAATGTTTCAGAAGCTGCAATATTAGCTTGTATCATAAACTCTTCAATTAAACGATGCGCTTCTAATTGTGTTTCACTCACAACATCTTTTATGCATCCATTTTGATCAAGAATAATCTTTTTTTCTGCAATTTCTAATTCTAGTGGTTGGCGACGATTTCTCGCAGCTTTAAGGCATGCATAGGCTTCCCATAAGGGGTGCAAAATGCTCTCAAAAAGAGGGGTTATTTTTTCATTTATATTACCTTCAATTGCCAATTGTACTTCTTGATAAGAAAGTTTGGCTCTTACACGAATCATAGTACGATGAAAACTATGTTTTCGTTTATTACCGTTTGCATCAAAAATCATACGAACGGCTAAAGCTGGTCTTTCTTTTCCTTCACGAAGAGAACATAAATCATGAGAAAGGCGTTCAGGTAACATTGGCACAACGGTATCGGGAAAATAAACAGAATTTCCACGTTTCAATGCTTCTTTATCTAAAGCGCTTCCTGTTTTGATATAATAAGAAACATCTGCAATGGCTACAATAATAATCCAACCATCATTATTTGCTGGATCCTTATCCTTGGTTGCATAAACTGCATCATCATGGTCTTTTGCATCTGGTGGATCAATTGTAATAAAGGGTAATTGTCGCCAATCTTCACGATTATCCATATTGGCAGCTTTGATATGTTTGGCTTGCTCAAGAACACTTTCAGGAAAAATATAAGGCATTCCTTTCGAAAGAAGCGCTATCATTGAGAGTGTTTTCTCACTCTTAATGTGCCCTAAAACATTCTTTATTTTTGCGCTTTTTAATCCGTAACCAGTATTTTTTTTTATTTCGACTTCAACGAGATCACCAATTTGAATCTTCATTTCTGGAGACATTTCAACAATGAGTTCATTGGTTTTGCGGTCTATAGGATCAAGGCGCCATTGATTATTTTCAAATTTTTGTACAATAGCAAATGCGCTTTTGGGAGATACATCAATTTTACGAATAATTCGTCCCGTATAAGGATGGCTTGAGCTTTCAGAATTTTTATTTCGAAAAACTTTTACAAGAATATGATCTCCAACACCAATATTACTTCCTGTTATGTGATGAAAAGAGTGTATTTCAATATTGGGCTTTGGAGAATCTTCCCATTCAAGAGGTTGTGCAATAAAACTTCCATCTTTATCACGTCCGCTAATTTTTACTAAAGAAACAGGGGGTAATTTTCCTTTGTTTATTGCTCTTTTGTGGTGTTTAGATATGAGATTTTGATCCTTTAACTCACGTAACATATCTCTAAGCCAGATACGAGAATCGCCTTTTAAGTTAAAAGCTTTAGCGATTTCTCGTTTACTTGAGTAGTTAGGATTCTCAATTATAAAGGAAAGGATTGCTTCCTTATTGGGAAAAGTTTTCCCCTTGAATGAAGAGAGATATTTTATGTTTTTTTCACCTTTAGCCAAAATTTATGTCTCTTTTATTTTTGCTTTTGTTTTAGAAGAAGCTCTTTTTGAAGTTGTTTTTTTACTCGATGCTTTAGCCGATATAAGTTCTAGTGCCTCTGGAAGTGTTACACTAATGGGATCTTTATCTTTTGGCAATGTTGCATTAATTTTACCCCAATTGACATAAGGACCATAACGCCCGTTGCGCACGGTAATGGTTCCTCCTTCTGGATGCTCTCCTAATGTTGCCAATGCTTCAGGTGTTGTTCTGCTTTGCTTGGTTTTGTTTTCTTGTTGTTCTGCCAATACTGTAACAGCGCGATTGATACCAATATCAAAAACTTCATCTGCATGAAGAAGGCGCGCAGATTTTCCGTTATGGCTAAGATAGGGACCATATCGTCCAATCGTAGCCGTGATTATTTTTCCAGTTTCAGGATGAATGCCAATTTCACGGGGAAGGGATAGTAAAGCCAAGGCTTTATCAAGGGTTACATTTTCTGCCTGCCACTCTTTTGGTAGTCCTGCACGCTTAACTTCTTTGCTTTCACCAAGTTGAATATAGGGTCCAAACCGGCCATTGCGAAGAGAGATATCTTTTCCTGTTTCAGGGTCAATACCAAGTATAACAGGTTCATCATTGCGTACAGCTTCATTATCTTCTCCAGTATCTGTACCAAGTTGGCGTGTGTATTTACATTCGGGATAATTGGAACAGCCAACAAAAGCACCATAACGACCGAGTTTTAATGATAATTGACCATTTTTACAAAGAGGACAGGAACGCACATCACTTCCATCTTCGCGTTCAGGAAAGGCGAGAGGTGCTAATGTTACATTTAAAACATCAAGGACATTGGTTATACGGAGTTCTTGGATATTGCTAATAGATGCATTAAATCCATCCCAAAAATCCCTTAAGACGTCTTTCCAAGAAAGTTTGCCGTCAGATATAAGATCCAGCTTTTCTTCAAGATCTGCTGTGAAACCATATTCTACATAGCGATTAAAGAAATTTTCAAGAAAGGCCGTAACAATACGTCCCTTAGCATCGGGAATAAGCTTTCGTTTATCAATGACAATATATCCACGGTCACACAATGTCGCCAATGTGGAGGCATAAGTCGAAGGACGACCAATTCCTAACTCCTCAAGCTTTTTAATTAATGAAGCTTCAGAATAACGAGAAGGGGGCTCTGTGGTATGTTGTACGGATTCAACTTTTTCTTTTGTAAGTGCTTCACCAGTGTTTATTTGTGGTAAACGTGTTGTTTCATTTTCTTCATTATTTTCTTCGTCTCGTTGATCCGTGTAGACGGAAATAAAGCCATCAAAGCGAATAACAGATCCTGTTGCTCGTAGATTTGCACGGTTTTCTCCTTGCTGTGCTTCAATTTCAACGGTTGTACGTTCAATGTCAGCAGAACGCATTTGGCTGGCAATAGCACGCTTCCATATCAGCTCATAGAGCTTTGCTTGATCGCTATCGAGAAAATTACGGACTTGACTAGGATTGCGTTGAAAATCTGTTGGACGGATCGCTTCGTGTGCTTCCTGTGCATTTTTTGCCTTTGTTGAATAAAAACGTGGTTTTTCAGGAATATAGTCTTTACCGAAAGTTTCATGAATAACTTTTCGTGCTGAATCAATAGCTTCTGGTGCTATTTGCACACCATCGGTACGCATATAAGTAATCAGCCCTGCCGTTTCACCATTAATTTCAATGCCTTCATAAAGCTTTTGGGCAATTTGCATAGTGCGAGAAGCTGAAAATCCTAATTTTGAAGAAGCTGCTTGTTGTAGTGTGGAGGTTGTAAATGGAGGAAAAGGATTTCTCTTTGTAGGTTTTGCTTCAACACTGAGTGTATGATATTGGGCTTGCTCCAACATAAGGCGAATTTGGTCTGCTTGTTCTTGAGATTGAATATCAAGCTTGCCTATTTTTCTTTGATTAAACATTGTCAATCTTGCTTGGAAACTATCATTTCGGATGGTTTTTAACTGTGTTGTAATGGACCAATAATCTTCTTTGATAAAATGTTCTATTTCTGATTCACGATCACAAATAATACGCAAAGCAACCGATTGAACGCGTCCTGCTGAACGGGCACCAGGAAGTTTCCGCCATAAAACAGGTGAAAGTGTAAAACCAACGAGATAATCAAGAGCGCGACGTGCAAGATAAGCATCTACAAGTGATGTATCAATATCACGTGGATTGTTCATAGCATCAAGCACAGACTTTTTGGTGATGGCATTGAAGACAACTCTTTTAATAGGTTTATCTTTTAAAACTTTTTTTTGACGGAGAACATCCAGAATATGCCATGAAATAGCTTCCCCTTCACGATCAGGGTCTGTTGCTAATATAAGGCTATCGGCTTCTTTAACGGCTTTTGCTATTTCATTTAAACGTTTAGCGGCAGCAGAATCTATATCCCATTTCATAGAAAAATCTTGATCCGGTAAAACAGAACCATCTTTTGCAGGCAAATCACGAACATGTCCAAATGATGCGACAACTTTGTATTGAGATCCAAGATATTTATTAATTGTTTTTGCTTTTGCTGGAGATTCAACGATAACGATATTCATAATTTTACCCAAATATTGAAATAAAAATTTTTTTATAAACGCCTTTTACGCGAATAGCTAATGCCAATTGCTTAAGAGCACATAAAAAAATATTAGCCATATAAAAAACATGAATATTGTACAACTTATGATTGTCATTATTAGAATACACCCTATATAGAATTACACGATTTATTTTCCACTGTTATTACAAAAACATACGGCGAAATACTAAGACGTCTATTGAGAGGTAGGAGGGGAAATGCTCAAGGATAGAGGATTATGTTTATAAATCATTTAAAAGTTATCCAATATATTACAGACATGTCAAAGCAAATGAATCAGATGGCGCGTCAGGCGCATAGTCCGCTTTTAGCATTGCTTTTGGATATGGTTGCCAAAGAAGGGCAAAGCATTATTAATAGTGCTGAGGCTCTTGGGGAAGATCAAGATTCGACAATGACACACAACCACCAGAGTGTCGAATAAGCTTTCCAGCAAGGTCGAGTTCTACCAACAAGAGGTAGAGAGCTGGGAGTGAAACACCTGAGTGGATACTAAGTGTGTCTAAATCGATTGGCGTTGTTGAAAGAGCGGAGAGAACTGCTGCACGTGCTGCATTGTCATCTGCTGAAGAGAGACCGCTGTTTTTTTCATCTGCTAAATTAAAATTCTCCTTTTCAAGTTGTAAAGAGGATGGTTCCTCAAAAAAATTGAGTTGCGAATTTGGAAGCGGTGAAATTAATGGCGTAAGTGTTTCTATAATGTCAGAAGGATGTGTGGTGAGTAGAGCACCGTCTTTGATAAGATTGTTTGTACCAACAGATCTTGGATCAAGTGGAGAACCGGGAATGGCAAAAATTAACCGTCCCATTTCAGCTGCTTGACGTGCGGTAATTAAGGACCCTGAGCGCAGGGCTGCCTCTACAACCAAGAGACCAAGTGATAGAGCTGCAATAATACGGTTTCTTCTTGGAAAATCGATAGCACGCGGCTTCCAAGAAATGGGCATTTCGCTGATGATGGCCCCACCGTTGGCTATAATATCTTCGTGCAACTTTTTATTTTCAGGAGGATAGATATGATCAATTCCTCCAGCCATGACTGCAACAGTTCCTGTTTTTAAACTTGCTTGATGCGCAACGCTATCAATTCCACGAGCGAGACCAGAAATTGTTACAAAGTCTGCTTCTCCGAGAAAACGCGCAAATTGAGCCGTAAGCTTTTTCCCAGCAGCTGAAGCATTTCGAGAACCTATAATTCCAATAGAAGTTTTTTGAAAAATTGAAATATTACCTTTGATAGCAATAAGCGGCGGAGGGGCTTCTGTAACCTTAAGAAAAGCTGGATAATCTGGTTCGCCCATACCGATGAACCGAATATCTAATCTTTCAGCTTCTTGCATTTCTTTTTCTGCATCTTCTAAGCTTGCTATTTTTATAGATACAGAACCACCACCTTTTCTACTAAGCTCTGGCAGCGCTGCCAGAGCATTTTCTGCTGTTTTATAATGATCAATGAGATTACGAAAACTAACAGCTCCAATATTTTCACTGCGCAATAACCGTAACCAGCTTAGACGTTGACGATCAGTAAGCAGGATTCCTTTATTTATCTCCGTGTTGCGTACCAATCTTACTTTCTTCCCCAATTAATAATCTACTGATATTTGCAGAATGTTTTATAAACACAAATACGCTCATCACAATCAGCATACAATAGAAATAAGAAGCGGAAAAATAAAAAACAAATATCGGTGTGATCGTAACAGCAATAAGCGCAGATAATGAAGAATAACGCATGAGAAGAAAAATCGCACTCCATACAATAATAAAAATAATTGCTGCGGGCCAATAGATTCCTAAACAGACCCCTAGATAGGTAGCAACACCTTTGCCACCTTTAAATTTAAGCCATACGGGGAAAAGATGTCCTAAGAAAGTAAAAAAACCCGCTAGAGAAACAAGTATACTATTGTCTAGCGGATTACTAAAAAACTTTATAATCAAAACAACGATAGTTCCTTTTAACATATCACAAAGAAGTGTTAGAGCAGCAAGCTTTTTATTTCCTGTTCGTAAAACATTTGTTGCTCCAATATTGCCGGAACCGATTGTTCTTATATCACCAATTTTGAACAATCTCGTAAAAAGAAGACCAAATGGAATCGAGCCAATGAGATAAGATATGAGGAAAATAAACCATGGAGTGGACTGAAAAAATATTTCTGCTTCATTCATTAAGAATCTCATTAAGTTTGTTGATCAAGTTTAAAAACGGATTTCCCTTTCACAAAGGTCTGGAGCACACGTCCTTGAAAACGTGCATTATCAAAAGGGGTATTTTTTGAACGTGAATAGAGCTTCTCTTTCGAAACAACCCATGGTTCTTCAAGATCAACCACAATAAAGTCTGCATGAGCACCTTTTTTGAGTGTTCCTGCATTGAGTCCAAAGAGCTTTGCAGGCGCCGTTGACAAAAGTTCCGTTATCCGTAGAAGAGATAGGCTCTCATCATGATAAAGGCGTAAGGCTGCGCTCAATAAGGTCTCCATACCAATAGCGCCAACTGCCGCGTCATTAAATGGTAAATGTTTTTTGTCGATACTCTGAGGATCATGAGAAGAGACAATAACATCTACAGTCCCATCCTTTATTGCTTCAATCATTGCTATACGGTCTTCTTCTGTACGCAATGGGGGCATTAAGCGAAAAGAGGTGCGATATTCACCAATGTCATTTTCATTGAAAGATAAATGATTAATAGATACACCCGCTGAAATTTTCTCACTGCGTTTTTTACCTAAACGAAATGCATCAGCAGAGAGTGCTGTCGATATTTGAGCGGCATGATAGCGTGTTTGCGTTAATACTGCTAATCGCAGATCTCTTTCAAGTGGAATAACTTCTGCTTCGCGAGGGATGCCAGAAAGACCAAGCCAACTGGCAAGCAGTCCTTCATTCATCACACCTTGCCCTGTAAGATCTTTATCTTGCGTTTCATGCATCAATGGAACATCAAAATCGCGTGCATAAGTCATTGCACGCCGCATAACAGATGAATTTTGAAGTGTTTTTTTGCCTTCACTAAAAGCAACGGCTCCTGCATCTTTGAGCAAACCAAATTCGGTTATTTCTTGTCCGTTGAAACCTTGTGTGATTGAAGCAACGGGATAAATATTGACCAATGAGATTTCCTGTGCTGTATGCGTAATAAATTTAATCAGAGCAATATTATCAATAACTGGATGCGTGTTTGGCATCATAAGAAAGGAAGTAATACCACCTGCAGCGGCCGCTTGACTTGCTGATGCAATTGTTTCACAATGCTCATTCCCTAATTCTCCAACAAAAACGCGCGCATCAACGAGTCCAGGGAGAATTGCTTTGTTTTGTGCGTTAATAACTTCTGCTTCTTCAGGGAATCCCTGATTCAGAGCTTCTTTTCCAGCGGCTATAATTCGTCCATTTTCAACAATAACTGTACCAATTTCATCGATTGTGCGCGAAGGATCAATAATACGAGCATTTTGAAAAACAATTGGTTTTATCATTTTTTTTCTCCACTGATCTTTGCGCGTGAATCTAATAAAGCCTCCATGACAGCCATACGCACTGCAATTCCCATTTCTACTTGTGTATGAATCATACTTTGTGGTCCATCTGCTATGTCGGATGCAATCTCTACACCACGGTTTAATGGGCCAGGATGCAGAATAATAGAATCATTTTTGGCATAGGCTAAATTTTCTTTATGTAAGCCAAAATAATGGAAATATTCACGCGTAGAGGGAATAAAAGAGCCTGTCATCCGTTCATGCTGTAAGCGCAACATCATGATAACGTCAGCATTTTTAAGACCTTCTTTCATCGTGTTAAAAACCTCAACACTCATATGAGCGATTTCTGCGGGTAAGAGTGTTGAGGGAGCAACAGCACGAACACGAGCACCCAAAGCATTAAGACACAAGATATTGGAACGGGCAACACGTGAGTGTAAGATATCTCCGCAAATCGCAACAGTTAATCCTTCAATACGACCTTTTGCCCTTTTAATGGTTAGAGCATCTAATAAAGCTTGGGTTGGATGTTCATGAGCACCATCACCTGCATTAATAACACAACAATCAACTTTTTGCGCTAATAAAGCTGCCGCTCCTGCACTGTTATGGCGAAAAACCAGTATATCTGGCTTCATCGCATTGAGAGTTGTAGCTGTATCAAGTAATGTTTCTCCCTTTTTTACAGATGAGTTGCCGATCGCAAGACTCATCACATGTGCACCTAGCCTTTTACCCGCTAATTCAAAAGAAGATTGTGTTCGCGTAGAGGCTTCAAAAAAGAGATTAATTTGAGTCCGTCCATGCAAAGTAGATTTTATTTTATCAATTTTGTTAGAAAGGATAACATTTGCTTCTGCACGATCAAGCAATGTATTAAGGTCTTGTACACTTAGATCTTTAATAGCTAAAAGATGTTGATGAGGGAAAAGTGGAAAAAAATTATCTTGCATCATAGCATTCTTCTTTATCTCTCTCTAAACAGGTTAAACAAGCATTTGTTTGAATATGATAAATGTTTCTTAACTCTAAAAAGACAAATAGTCTATGATATGAATGATTTGAATGTAGGAATATACCTATGAGTGCTGTATCTGCGCAAAATACTCGTCGAAAAAATACATTTCTTAGCGATACGCTTATGTTTCGTATTGCTTCTACTTTGCCTAAGTTTTTGTTAGCAAGTTTTGAAGAAATAGGGGATTTTGCCGCGAGTCGAGAAGCATGGAAACTTTCTTGCTTAGCGAATCATTATAAGCCTTTACTATGCTATAATGATGAATGGGGGCAACCAACAGAAAAATTAGAGATCCATTCTTCCTATCAAGCTCTTCAACAATATTCTAGACAAGCAGGTTTGGTTACCTCACTTTGGGAAAATGCGAGTTCAGAAAATGGAGTACGCTATCAAGCGCGTGCGATTCGTTTAGCTTTATCTGCTGGTTTAGAAACAGGACATTTAAATGAAGTTATCATAACGAGTGCAGCTATTGCTGTTTTAATTAGTGATATTGAGCTCTTCAAAAAATGGCAAAATGTACTTTTATCACGCCAATATGATTCTTCATCAAAGCCTATTCATCATAAAAAGGCTGCTTCTCTAACTTGTGCATTTGACGATATTGAAAAATACGCTTTCAATTTTCCAAGTGTTAAGAAAATTTCTTTCGATGAAAGTATGGAACGTGATCTATATCGTTTAAATGTTGTAAAAACCAATGTTATTAATCCTACCGCTGACGGATATCTTGTTAGTGCAGATTTAAATGGTCATTTAAGTTGTTTTTTTATTCCACGCATACAAGAAAATGGCGCATTAAATGGATCTATATCGATTCGTCATTTAATTCAGCGTTCTGGAGAACTTTTAACACCAGAGGGGGTTGTCGATTTCCAAGGCAGTTATGGCTGGCTTTTGGGAAATGCTGGAGAAGGGCTTAAAGTTATTAAAGATATCGAGACGATGATGCGTTTCGATCAATCTGTCATATCGGCAGGTGTTTTACGAGCGGCTCTTCAATTTGGTATAGATTTTTTCCGGAAAAAAATGCCCAATCAGCCGTTACCTCCACTGACAGAACGTATTTTTGCAGATATTGCATTAGATATAGCTGCCTCACAAGCATTGGTTTTGCGTTTAGCGAGAGCATTTGACAATGCAGCAAATGACCGTTCTGAAGCAGCTTTTGCCCGTATTATGACACCTATTATTGCTTATCATGTAAGTCAATTGGTTGTGCCTATTATTGGTGAAATTATTGCACAACTTGGTATTGAAAGTTTTATAGAGAATAATCCATTATCACAAATGTTGCATAATGGGCCTGCGCGAATTGTGAGAAATAGTTCTGCTAATCAATTGGTAAAGGATGCCATTCTTATTGCTGAAAAAGCACCGGGATTGTTTCAGAAATTGTTGGAAAAAATTGCTCTTGATATTGGACCAGCGGGACCCAGAGCAATTGAAATCATTAAGTCAGCAGGTGATATGGCATCAGCAAATGAAGGTGCAGGAAGGTTTTTTGTTGAACAGGTAGCTTATGCAGCAGCAGCAGCAGCATTACGTTCTACAGACATAGAACATGTTGCAAATGCCTATATGGAAAGCCGCCTTGGGGGACAATGGAGATCTTCTTACGGGATGCTCATCGCACGATATAATGCAGGGCATTTGCTCAATGTCCTCTATCCTTCCATATGATGAAAGTGTTGAATTCTATTGAGAGCACCTTGCAATATAAAAGCGGCGGCTGCCGAATCAATACGGCTTGCTCTTTTAGCGCGCGATACATTCATTTCTAAAAGAGACCGTTCCGCAGCAATTGTTGATAAACGTTCGTCCCAAAAAACAAATGGAATTTTTGTATAAGCTTTCATATTGCTCACAAAAGCTCTGGTTGCTTGAACACGAGAGCCACTACTTCCATTCATGTTAAGAGGTAAGCCAATGATAATAACGCCTACATTTTCACGGTCAAAAATTTTAATAAGTGTGTAAGCATCTTCTGTAAATTTTTTTCGCTGTAGTACAGGACGCGGATTTGAGACAGTCAGCCCCATATCAGAAATGGCAATTCCGATAGTTTTTGTCCCTAAATCTAAGCCTGCTATTGTTTGTCTAGGCAAAAGATGTGTTATAACTTCATCTATATTAATAACAGTCATAAGGGGATAATACGTTTTTTAATGTTTCAGATCTATAGTTATATTCTTTATTCATGTTATCTAATATTCTTGCACTTACAAGTGCAGCCTTGTATAGCCAGAATAAAGATCAATAAATAAACAAAAAAGCAGAAAGGCGTAAAGAGTATGTCTGTTGATCAAGAGACAGTCAAGCGGATAGCACATTTAGCAAGGATTGCCCTCCACGATGATGAGATAGAACCTGTGACAAAAAAATTCAATGCTATTTTAGGTTTTGTAGAACAATTGAATGAAGTTGATGTCAGTGGAATTGAGCCATTAACATCTGTGATGCCAATGACTCTACGAATGCGTGAAGATAGTGTTACAGATGGTGATAAAGCAGCAGATATTGTAGCCAATGCTCCTGTTACAGAAGAAAATTTTTTTCTTGTCTCAAAAATTGTTGAGTAATTTTTTATATTTTTGAAATTTGAGAACCAATATGACTGATTTAACAACCCTCACAATTGCGCAAGCTCGTGATGTTTTAACAAAGAAGAATCTCAAAGCAACAGAATTAACGGAAGCTTATTTACAAGCAATAGAATTAGCTAATCCAATTTTGAATGCTTATGTAACAATAACAGCAGAACAGGCAATGAAAATGGCTGCTGAATCAGACAGTCGCTTAGCGAAAGGGCAGGGAGGGCTTTTAGAAGGAATCCCCTTGGGGATTAAAGATCTTTTTGCAACCTATGGTGTTCATACTCAAGCCTGTTCATATATCCTTGATGGTTTTAAACCGCACTATGAATCAACTGTCACAGCTAATTTATGGCAAGACGGTGCTGTGATGTTAGGAAAACTTAATATGGATGAGTTTGCTATGGGCTCATCCAACGAAACATCATATTATGGCCCCGTTATTAGTCCATGGAGAAAAAAAGGCTCGAATGAAAAACTCGTACCCGGTGGTTCATCGGGAGGATCTGCTGCCGCTGTTGCTGCACAAATTTGTGCTGGGGCAACAGCAACAGATACAGGTGGCTCAATACGTCAACCAGCAGCGTTTACTGGAACTGTAGGAATAAAACCAACTTATGGACGTTGTTCGCGATGGGGCGTTGTCGCGTTTGCTTCATCTCTTGATCAAGCTGGACCTGTTGCCAGAGATGTTCGTGATTGTGCTATCTTACTCAGATCAATGGCCTCTTTTGATGAAAAAGATTCTACTTCCGTCAATTTACCAGTTCCTGATTATGAGAGTTATCTTGGTCAATCAATCAAAGGAATGAAAATAGGTATTCCAAAAGAATATCATGTGGATGGAATGTCTCCAGAAATTATTGAGCTTTGGCAAAAAGGAATAAATTGGTTAAAAGAAGCAGGTGCTGAGATTAAGGATATTTCTTTGCCTCATACAAAATATGCTCTACCTTCTTATTACATTATAGCTCCTGCAGAAGCCTCTTCTAATTTAGCGCGTTATGATGGTGTGCGTTTTGGTTTGCGCATGCCTGGAAAAGACATCATTGAGATGTATGAAAATACACGTTCTGTTGGTTTTGGTAATGAAGTTAAGCGGCGTATTTTGGTGGGGACTTATGTCCTTTCATCTGGTTATTATGATGCCTGTTATCTAAGAGCTCAAAAAGTAAGAACACTCGTAAAACGTGATTTTGATCAATGTTTTGCTTCAGGCATTGATGCTATTTTGACACCAGCAACACCAACACCTGCTTTTGGTATTGCTGATGAAAAAATAAAAACTGATGCTGTAGCAATGTATCTTAATGATATTTTTACGGTACCAGTCAATATGGCTGGTTTACCAGGAATTTCTGTTCCTGCTGGTCTGTCATCAAATGGTTTACCTCTAGGATTGCAATTGATTGGTAAACCTTTTTCTGAAGAAGTCATTTTTCAGATAGCGCATATTATTGAACAAGAAGCAGGAATATTCAGTGCAGAAAAATGGTGGATGTAATAGTCAAAATTCACAAAGGAGCATTTCTCATCCTTAATGAGAAATGCTTTTTTAAAGGTGGAGGGAATGAGCTCTATTTCCTTAATTCGTAGTTTTTATCCACCAAGATAGGCTTCTTTAACACGCGAATCAGAGAGCATAGTTTTTCCTTCACCGTGAAATAAAATATGTCCTACCTCTAAAATATAAGCATAGTCAGCTATGGAAAGTGCAGCAAATGCATTTTGTTCAATAAGAAGAACAGTTTTTCCCATATCATTAATTTTTCGAATAATAGAAAAAATTTCTCGAACGAGAAGTGGCGCTAACCCCAACGAGGGTTCATCTAATATGACCATATCAGGATTGCTCATGAGTGCACGGCCCACAGCAACCATCTGTTGTTCACCACCTGACATTGTTCCTCCCAACTGTTTTGCTCTTTCACGTAGGCGCGGAAAAAGGTCAAATATCCATTCAATATCACGGGAAATTCCCTGCTTATCGTGACGAATATAAGCACCTAGATGAAGATTCTCTAAAACAGTGAGATGGGGCATGATACGTCGTCCTTCAGGACTTAGAGCAATCCCTAATCGCAAAATCTCTTCTGGTGATTTTTTAATAATAGATTTGCCATTATAGGTAATTTCTCCATAAACAGAGCGATTAAGTCCTGTAATAGAACGTACAATACTGCTTTTTCCTGCACCATTGGCTCCAATTAAAGTGACAATACTGCCCCGCTTTATGGACATAGAAAGATTTTGGACAGCTTTAATGGCGCCATAATGAACGTAAAGATTTTTTATTTTAAGAATATCCATAAACATCTCCGCCAAGATAAGCTTCAATAACTTTAGGGTTATTACGAATTTCATCTGGTGTACCATTGGCAATGCAACAGCCATATTCCATAACCAAAATATGTTGGCAAAGCCCCATAACCACTTTCATATCGTGCTCAATAAGAAGAATTGTAAGATCAAAGTCTTTTTGCACTTTTGCGATGAATTTTCTAAGATCTTCACTTTCTTGTGGGTTCATGCCAGCAACAGGTTCATCAAGAAGAAGCAATTTGGGCTTTGTGGCTAACGCGCGTGCAATTTCTAGACGTCGTTGCACACCATAAGGTAAAGCTGTTGCCGATTGATTGGCAAGGTGATCAAGTTGTAGCTGTTCAAGGAGCTCCAAGGAATTTTTATAAACTTCCTTCTTTTCTTTCATTGCTTTTGAAAAAAATAGAGCTGAAGAAAACCAAGGATATTTTTGTCGAACATGCGCTCCTACCATAACATTCTGCAAAACCGTTAACCCTGAAAAAAGACGAATATTTTGAAATGTTCTGGCAATATGGCTTCTACAGATAATATAAGGAGACGCTCCAGAAATTTTTTTCTCATCAAAAAGAATGATGCCGCTTGTAGGAGCATAAAATCCAGAAATCATATTGAAAACTGTTGTTTTTCCAGCACCATTGGGACCAATTAACCCAGTAATACTTCCTCGTTTAATTGCCATATTAACATTATTTACAGCAACTAATCCGCCAAAACGCATTACAATATTATTGAGTGAAAGGATGTTGTCGTTCATAGCTTTCCCTCAGTATTAGAAAGCTTTTTGCGTGTCAAAAAGCTATAAATTCCATTCCATGAGAATTCTCGTTGTCCCATTAACCCTTTTCTCCAAAACAAAATAATTACCAGCAATAAAAGAGAAAAAACAACCATACGAAGTCCTGGGGTTTCTGGAATATGTATAAAACCTAAGTCAAATGGACTTTCAATAATACGAAGCCATTCAAGCATTACTGTAATAATAATGCTGCCAATAATGCTCCCTGTAATTGAACCGAGACCACCAGCAACAACAATCATCAAAATATTAAAAGTCAAAAGAAAATTAAACATTTTTGGATCAATGGTTGAAATAAGAGCCGCCATTAATGCGCCACCTATACCTGCAAAAAACGCTCCAACAGTAAAAGAAAAACTACGGTAGAAAAAAGCGTTAATTCCCATAGTTTTCGCAGCTATTTCATCATCACGGATAGCACGTAATACGTTACCAGTATTGCTTTGCAGTAAGAGGACAATAAAGAGAACAGTAAATGCTAGCCAACCGTAGTTCCACCATAATGTTGCATTTTGAGGTATTCCTTTGATTCCCAAAGAGCCATTTGTGAGCGATGTTGCGTTCGTAATGACAATGCGAATAATTTCTGCAAAACCTAATGTTGCAATTCCAAGATAATCACCACCAAGACGCAATATTGGTAAAGCAATCAATAAACCTACAACTGCAGCACACAAACCACTTACAACAACAGCGATAAAAAAAGGTAACTGTAAATGGTATAATGGTTCAGCAATAGGATCAAGAATCCACATCATTTCTTTTTGTTCAGGGGAAAGAAGTAAAATTGCGCAAACATAAGCACCAATAGCCATAAATCCAGCATGTCCAAGAGAAAACATACCTGTGAAACCGTAAATCAAATTAAGCGAAATTGCCAATATCGCATTAATAGCAATCAGATTTATGATACGAAGCGTATAGTCATTAAAATGGCTATCAGCATAAAATAAAAAACCTATAAAAACGAAAATACTTATACACGATAAAACAGTTGTCGCTGACTTCGCCATTAGATTTTCTCCTGACTTCTTTTACCCATTAATCCTGTAGGCAATATCAATAAAATCAGAATCAATAAAATGAAAGCGAAGGCATCTCGATATCCAGATAGCGCGGGAAAAAATGCGATAATCATAATTTCAATAAACCCTAATAACAATCCTCCCAACATTGCACCTGGTATCGAACCAATACCTCCGATAACAGCAGCGATAAATGCTTTGAGACCAGGAAGAACACCCATATAAGGCTGAATTTGAGGATAACGTAAAGACCACATAATGCCTGCTATGGCGGCAAGAGCTGAGCCTATTCCAAATGTAAACGCAATAACTTTATTGACAGACACACCCATCAAACGTGTTGTTTCAATATCATGGGAGATTGCGCGCATAGCAAGACCCGGTTTTGTTTTATGGATAATCCATAATAGTAATAAAATAAGAATTAATGACACAAAGGGAACGATCAAAGACATGGGAGCAATTCTGATGATACCATCTGCTCCTGATCCTAGATGCCATAAAAATGGTGTTACAAGAAAATCTGGCTGTTGTACACCTTTCGGAACACCACTAAAGAGTACAGTAGCAAGATTTTCAATAAAAAAAGAAACACCGATTGCACCGATAAGTGCCGAAATGCGCGGAGCATGGCGTAGAGGTTTATAAGCAAATTGATCAACAGCAACACCCACAGCACTTGTAATAAAAATGGAAAAACAAAGAGCTAAAACCCAAATCGGTGTAAAATCTTGTGGGGAAATTTTAAAATAATAAACAAATCCTAGCGCAAGAATTAAAAAAGTAGCAATCCAATAAATTGGAGGACGCCTTTTAAAGCCTATAAAGACCGAATAATAAACAAGAGCAGCAAGGAACAAAAGAAGAAAAGCTGCCCAAGCAGGCATAAAGCCAATTGTGGAAAAGAAAACAAAATATGCTCCCAGCATAAAGATATCACCGTGAGCAAAATTAATGAGTCTCAGTATACCGTAGACCATGGTGTAGCCAATAGCAATAAGCCCATAAAGAGATCCCAATGCCAGTGCATTAAAAAAGTACTGGATGAACATTTCAGTGCTCATCTCTCATCCTTCCACATTTGTTAATTTACATAGGACAATAAGAAATTTCTAAGTTTTTGGTTGAGAAAAAGATCCTCAACCAATTCTTGCATTTTAATAAGTACAACTTTTTAATTAAAAAGCAGGTTTAACTTCTTCTAAATAAACACGTTTTCCATCCTGTATTTTAATGATACCAATAGGAATTTTAGGATTATGATTTTCATCCATTGACATATCCCCAAAGGGGGTAGGAAAATCTTTTAATTGGCTAAGTGCGATAGTAATTTTTTCACGATCAGTGCTACCAGCATTTTCAATAGCCTTCATGAACATCATATAACTCGTGTATCCCAAAACAGAATTGATATTTGGTTCTTTGTCAGGGTAAGCTTTTTTCCATTCTTTTGTGAATTCTTGCGCAGCTACTGACATATTTGGCATATCCTCACTATAGGGAAGTGTCGTATGTAAGAAACCTTCTGCAGCTTTTCCTGCAATCGTAATGGTTTCTGGATTATCCATAGCATCTCCACCCATAATTTGAAACTTAGCCCCTAATTCTCGTGCTTGTTTCATGATGATAGCACCTTCAGAAAAGTAAGATGGAATGAATAAGATATCAGGTTTCTGGGCGATAATTTGCGTGAGAACAGCTGAAAAGTCCTGATCTCCAGAATTATAATTTAAATTTGAGATAACTTCACCACCTAATTTTTTGAAAGCACGCGTAAAATAACTTGCAAGACCAATAGCATAATCGCTTGAAATATCTTTAAGGATAGCAGCCTTTTTTGCGTGTAAAGTTTGGCTTACATAAGTTGCGATTCCTACTCCTTGATAGGAATCAATAAAGCAAGCACGAAAGTAATATTTTTTACCCTGTGTAACAAGGGGACTTGTTGAGGACGTTGCAATGGTTGGAGTCTTTGCCTTTTCAGATATTTCACCACCTGCTAACGAGAGCGAAGAACCATAGCTACCAATGATTCCACTCACTTTTTCACTTGCTGTTAAACGCATAACAGCATTAGCCGCTTCTACTTTATCAGACTTATTATCAATAATAACAAGTTCTACTTTACGTCCTAAAATTTCTGGAACTTTTTTATGGGCTAATTCTATACCTCTAATTTCAAGCTGACCTCCAAATGCATTTTGACCACTTAATGGAAGATAAACACCAATCTTAATAGGTTCACTCGCATAAACATTTGCTGTAAATGCCATAAATGCTGCGATTATCGTAAGGATTTTCTTCAATTGCATTGCGCATTTTCCTTAATTGAATTGTCGTTTTTTCACCTTATATTGAACTTCTTCATCATGCAAGTTACACATTAATCAAAATATCATTATGTAAAAAAACTTTTATATGACCTCTTTTGTAGGGCACTTCTTGTAAGGTATGTAAAGTGTACAATCAAATAGTTTTATAAATATTCATGTTGATATTCTCTGACATGAACATAGAAGATACGACAATGTGGGGAAATCTTATCTTGGGGCTTGCGTGTTGATACAAGAGCAATGTTTACTTAAACCTAGAGAATCAATATCGTACAATTTATAAGCTACAGGATCACGTTATTATGACGAGTAAGGATGCATTAAAGGATTGTTCCCCATCTGAGGATAGTATAGGTGCTTGTGGGGAGATTATCGAAATCAGTGGTGTCATTAAGTGGTTTGATGGTAGTAAGGGGTATGGATTTATTGTACCTGATTTACCTCATTTCCCCGATATATTATTGCATGTTACAGTAATGCGAAGGGATGGTTTTCAAACAGCTTTGGAGGGAGCTAAAGTCATTTGTGCTGTGGAAAAAACTGAACGAGGATTAAAGTGCGTTCAGGTGAAATCCATAGATTGTTCTTCAGCGATTCATCCATCAGAAGTTCCAGCCCGTACCCATGTTGTTGTTACTCCAGAAAGTGGACTAGAACGAGCAATTGTTAAATGGTTTAATCGTGACAAAGGATACGGTTTTCTTAGCCGTGGGCAAGGAACGGAAGATATTTTTATTCATATGGAAACATTGCGCCGTTTTGGTTTAGCAGAGCTTCGTTCCGGTCAAGTTGTTCTTGTACGGTTTGGTAAAGGAGAAAAAGGTTTAATGACAGCAGAGATTTATCCGGATATAGGCATTCCTTTAGCTACGCATTAAATTTCACGAGTGAAATCAGTATGTTTCCTGTGTTTTTAAAGGTGATTGTTTCATAAATTGCTATAGAAGTAGATTTTTAAAGAAAATATAGCTCTCGTGAATCTATAAACCAAATGAAGGAAATTGTGCATATTACGTTGAAAGAAACTAGAAAATAACAAGGAAGCAATTCTCTTGTTTTTTGACTTTTAAACTCTGGTACTTTTTATTTTATAAACAAAATTTAAAATTTTTCTGTGGTGGAGACAAGAATGTTAAAGCCTTTTAAAAAGGGGCATATTGTTTTATTGGTGATGCTTTTTATGCTAGATATGCGTGTTGTTGTAGCAAAGGAGCCCATAGAGATTCCTGTGCATCCGATTCCTTTAGAAATACATACAAAGCAAGGTCCGGTTTTTTATAAGGTAGAGATTGCTTTTACGCCATCTCAAGCAGCAGCTGGTTTAATGTATCGAACTGATTTTCCACGCGATCGTGCAATGCTCTTTAAGCAGCTAAAAAGTTCTCAATCGGGAGATGAGCAGAAAATTTTTATGTGGATGGCAAATACCCCTTTACCTTTAGATATGATTTTTTTAAACTCTGAGGGAATTATTGTATCGATTGTTGAAAATACTTCTCCATTTTCAACAAAGACCATTTCATCAGAAGTTCCTGCAGCTTTTGCACTTGAGATTAACGCTGGTGAAATTTCTGAAAAAAAGATACAAAAAGGGCAACGTGTTATTCATCCTGTACTTTGTGGAAAGTGCAATAAAAAATGACCGCTGAAGATATTCGTTTTTTTGAATATAATGGTTTGCGATTTGCTTATCGAGAAGAAGGGCAGGGCGCGCCTATTTTGTTGATCCATGGTTTTGGATCTTCTGCACGGGTGAATTGGTATGCAACGGGTTGGTTTCGTATTCTCACTGAAGCAGGATATCGTGTTATTGCTCTTGATAATCGCGGTCACGGAGATTCAGTTAAAAGTTATGATCCTGTCTTTTATACACCTCAAGCTATGGCTGGCGACGCTGTAAAGTTACTACAGCATTTAGAGTTATCTAAAGCTCATGTTATGGGATATTCTATGGGGGCTCGTATTAGTGCTTTTATGGCTCTTTTGCATCCAACATATGTACACAGTGTTATTTTTGGTGGTTTAGGTATTGGTATGGTGACGGGAGCAGGAAATTGGGAGCCCGTTGCTGAGGCCCTTTTAGCAGAAGATATTTCCACCATTACCAATGCACGCGGTTTAATGTTCCGTAAATTTGCAGATCAAACGAAAAGCGATAGACGTGCTCTTGCTGCTTGTATCATTACATCAAAACAGGAGTTAACGGCGTCTGAAGTTTACAAAATCAAACAACCAGCACTTGTTGCTGTTGGTTCATTAGATGAAATTGGCGGTGCTGCAGAGCCATTGGCAGCCTTGTTGCCTTGTGGTGAAGCTATATCAATTCCTGATCGAGATCATATGCTTGCTGTAGGCGATAAAGTTTATAAAAAAGGTGTTATCGATTTTCTTTCTCGTTATCCTATAAAATAAGAATTCTTCATAGCTTTTAGAATTTACAGAAATACCCAATATTTTTATCTCGTATAAATTAAAAAAGCTTATTTAAAAATCTTTCTTTTGTGACATAAGTTTTTATAAAGAATGAAAAGAAAAATAAACTCTTATTAGCTTATTTTGTATATTTTTCAGAGATGTAACTCTTCTAAGATTAGATAATTATACTTTAAAAGTTATTAAAAAGAATTATTTTTGAATGATGTAATAAATATTTTTTGCTAAAAAATGTAGTTTTAAATAAAAAAATATTGTTATTTATATTTTTTATAAAAGGAACAAAATTATAAATTATTGATCAATTTATTCTTACGAATATGCATTCTAAATACAGATGCTAAAATTGGAGATAAAGTAAAATTATTAAAAATATACAGTTTTTTTTGCCATTTTTTAATCTATACGGGTATATTTAATAATGATAGACTCTTTTTGTAAACGTTCTTTATAAATTTATAAAGAACGTTGTAAATATATGTAACATTAAGTAAATATTCAGATTATGCTTTTTTACTGACTTTACAGAATCATAAGAGTGTCTTATTTGCGCGACACGCAATTATTTTAATCGTTTCAAAAAACAGGAGAGCATAGTGAATGCTGATGAAATAAAAAAACTTAATAATTATTTTAAAAATATATTCCAAAACTCAGCATTGCAAGTCAGAGCACGGCCTAAAAAGAGTGATTCTTGTGAGGTTTATATGGGAGATGAGTTTTTAGGCATTATCTATCGAGATGAAGATGAAGAAGAGCTCTCCTATAATTTCTCAATGGCTATATTAGATATTGATTTAGAAAATTGATTCGTTATTCATAGTTGAATGAAGTCTTTTTTATCCCATAAGATTTATATAAGTTTTAACGCTTTAAAGCTCGTATGGTTATTTCGTGCAATAATAAGATGGTCATGGATAATAATGCCTAATGCATTTGCTGCATCTTTTAATCTATATGTCATTGTTATATCTGCATCAGAGGGGGTGGAATCGCCAGAAGGGTGATTGTGGACTAAGATAAGTCCTGAGGCGGATAACTCTAAAGCTCGAGAAATAACTTCACGAGGATAAACAGGGGTATGATCAATGGTTCCAGTTTGTTGCACCTCATCAGCAAGCAAGCCGTTTTTCTTATCAAGAAACAAAATACGAAATTGTTCACGTGTTTCGTGAGCCATAACAGCTTTACAATAAGCTAAAACTTTATCCCATGATGAAAAAATATCGCGTTTAAACAATTGCGCACGAGCAAGACGTCCAGCAACATCTGAAATAATTTTTAAATCAATTGCAGTGGCGGGACCACATCCTGGAATTTCTTGAAGTCGGTGAATATCCGCTCCCAACACATCAGCTAATGAACCAAAACGCGCTATCAAATTTTTAGCTATGGGTTTTGTGTTTGCACGGGGTATTGTGCGAAAAAGCAATAATTCAAGATACTCATAATCTTCAATTGCATTTCCTTTTGACTTTAAATAGCGCTTCCGAAGACGTTCACGATGTCCTTGATAATGTTTATGAAGCTGTGCGTTTTTCTGAGGCTCTTCACTTTTTCTTTCTGATACTGGGGTGAGTGGAGAGCTCGATGTTAATGCAAAGTGATTACTTTGAGTACCTTCCTTTTGATTTAATTTTTTAGCCATAACATCTCTACGTTGCGTTAGGTATGCGAATTTGGAATATAAAAAATATTTTTAGGAGATTGCGTAAATATTTCATATCCTTCATTTGTCACACCAATTGTATGTTCATATTGTGCTGTCAGAGAACGGTCACGGGTAACAGCAGTCCAACCGTCAGATAAAATCTTAACTTGTGGTTTACCAAGATTAATCATAGGCTCAATTGTAAACATCATACCTTGTTTTAATTCGACTCCTTCTCCAGGGTTTCCATAATGGAGGATATTGGGAGCATCATGAAAAAGCTGGCCGATACCATGTCCGCAAAAGTCTCTCACAATTGAACAGCGTTCGGATTCTGCATACTGTTGAATGGCTGCCCCGATATCACCTGTCGTTGCTCCAGGCTTAACGACAGCGATTCCTTTCATAAGACTTTCATAGGTTATTTTTAGCAAGCGTTCTGCTGCACGCCTAATTTTTCCAACAGGATACATTCGGCTTGAATCCCCATGCCAACCATCAAGGATAAAGGTTACATCAACATTTACAATATCACCTTCTTGCAAAGGTCTTTTATTGGGAATGCCATGGCAGACAACGTGATTGATAGATGTACAGCATGAATGGCTGTATCCATGATAATTTAGATCAGCAGGAAGTGCTCCTCGCTTAGCTCCAAAAACGAATACAAAATCATCAATTTCTTGCGTAGTAACGCCCGGCTTAATAATATCCGTAAGCGCATCAAGGCATTCTGCAGCAATACGACCAACTTCACGCATTTTAGCAAAAGCATAATCATCGAAAATGCGGATTTTTCCATTAAATTTTAAAGGGATTTTATTATATTCGATATACTCAGTCATTGTTTCTTCTATTTTCTATTTTTACTCTCTGAATCGGAAAAATGCCTTCTACACTTACATGACACTTTACAGCATAACATTCTACCCCTGATTTTAATGCTAAATCAAACTTACGTCCATAGAGTGGATCAAGATCATGACAAATTGTAAAAGCTGTGCAATCTTCTCGTTGAATAATATAAAGCATAGCAGCTCGTTTTCCTTGTTGTACAACTCCTATGAGCTCATCAAGGTGACGTGCACCACGTTTTGTTTCGCTATCAGGAAATTCTGCTAATCCTTTCTGACGAATAAAATGAACATTTTTGACTTCTAGGTAACAATCAGGAAGAATGTCATCTTGTAAAAGAAAGTCAATTCGTGATTGTGTCCCATAGCGTTGTTCTTTTAAAATTGTTTTATATCCACTTAATTCTGGTAGTAATCCGTTTTGAATTGCCTCTAACGCAAGCTTATTGGGTAAAGAAGTATTAATGCCAACCAAAGTATTATCGGCTTCAATAATTTCTAATTGATAGGCATATTTTCGTTTGATGTCGTTATGATAAGAAAGCCAAATATTGGAGTTGAAAGCTGTTAATCCAAGCATTGATCCTGTATTAGGTACAGACACGGTGAGGACATGCTGATCATCTTGTTGAACATCTGCAAGGAAACGTTTATAACGACGGATAAGCTTTGCAGGAAAAAGTTTGGGAATAAAGTGCATATCCCTTTTTAGGATTTATGATTTCATAATTCAACTGAGATTATGATTTGCAGGGGCTGTTTCCTATTAAAAGTAGATAAAATTGATGTAAAAAACGCTACGATATCGTTCACTTTAATGGCTTTTAAAATTTATTATTAGGTTTAGAAACTATTATCTTTGAATGAAAAGATAACATTGTCTATAATTTATTATTAAACAGCATTAGAGTATTGTGAAAAAGGTTTCGTAAAAAATAGTGGAGAGGGAGATAGTTTAAGTGAAACTAGGTAAGATTGATGGCAGGAACGAATAAGAATCGTGAAAATTTAACAAATGGTCCCATTATTATTTTAGTTGAACCGCAGCTTCCTGAAAACATTGGTATGGTCGCAAGGGCAATGGCAAATTTTGGGCTTTCTAAGCTTCGATTAGTCAATCCTCGAGAAATGTTTCCAAATGAAAAAGCTAGAGCTGCTGCAAGTAAAGCTGATCATGTCATTAACAATGCTGTGATTTTTAACACATTGCGTGATTCAATTGCAGATTTACACTATGTTTTTGCCACAACAGCACGTGAAAGATGTGGATTTAAAACTGTAAAAAGTGCTGTCGAAGCAGCAAGCGTATTACGTCAGCGTGAAAGTATCGGACATAAGACAGGTATTGTCTTTGGAAGAGAGAGATGGGGACTAGAAAATGATGAAATCAGCCTTGTTGATGAAATTATTACTTTTCCAGTTAATCCTGCTTTTGCGTCACTTAATATTGCGCAAGCGGTTCTTTTAATGTCTTACGAATGGATGAAAACTGGTTTAGAGAATGTCAGCGATACGGCATTTCGTGCCGCAGAGATGGAACCTGCAAATAAAACAATATTTCATGGTTTTTTATCTCAGTTAGAAGAGGCTTTGAATATCCGTGGGTATTTTAGACCCCCAGAACGCAAAGAAGTAATGATTGCAAATTTGCGCTCTGTTTTTACGCGCGCTAACTTTAGTGAACCTGAGGTTCGTTTATTGCGAGGCATTATATCTTCTTTGGATCATTTTTCGCCACAATATCCACGAGGGAGTAGAGCACCTGAAGAACGTGATCGTAAAAAAATTAAAAATAAGTGTGAAAACTAATGGATGAACGACCTGTTCTTTTTTTTGATAGCGGTATTGGTGGTTTAACAGTGTTTAGGGAAGCGCGTATTCTTATTCCTGAAATGCAATTTATCTATGTTGCTGATGATGCAGGATTTCCTTATGGAAATTGGAAAGAAAATATTTTGAAAGAGCGTATTTTGAAGATTTTTACAAATCTTTTAACACGCTACAATCCAGCTTTATGTGTGATTGCTTGCAACACTGTTTCTACACTGATGATAGCAGATTTACGACAGAATTTTCCTCATGTCCCTTTTGTAGGAACGGTTCCTGCAATTAAATCAGCTGCAGAACAAACAAAATCTGGTTTTATTTCCGTATTAGCGACTCCTGGAACAGTTAAACGTGCTTATACAAATGAATTAATTAACTCTTTTGCTGGACAGTGTCATGTTCAGCTTGTGGGAAGTAAAAAGCTGGCTGGACTTGCTGAAGATTATTTACGGGGAAAATCTATCGATTCAGAAGAGTTAAGAAAAGAAATCCTGCCATGTTTTGTGGAAAAAAATGGACAATATACGGATGTTATTGTTTTAGCCTGCACACATTATCCTTTTTTGATTAATTTCTTTCGTGAACATGCTTTATGGTCCGTTGAGTGGATTGATCCGGCGAAAGCGATCGCCAAACATATCAGATCTTTATTACCATTGTCGGGAGAAATACACCATCAATATATAAAGAAATATCAAGATTTTGCGTTGTTGACATCGAAAAATATCACTTCTTTAACGGAGAATTTGTTTAAAGGATTTGGCTTAAAACTCATGAAAGGAGTTGACTTTGGGTTACGAGACCAATAATGATGATCTAGCTATTTTTTCAAGAAAATAGCATTAATTGACGTGTCCCGTGGATAACTTTGCATATTGATATGTTAAGGTATTCTGTCAGTCTTTATAGTATTTAAAGGCAGAGGAGGGCGCGTTTCCTTGGGGTCTTAAGATCTCGTGTTTTATTTTATAAGGAAATGCGATGAGTAAACGCGAAACAACAAAGTATAAAATTGACCGTCGTATGGGAGAAAATATTTGGGGGCGTCCAAAATCTCCTGTCAATCGTCGTGATTATGGTCCAGGTCAGCATGGACAGCGTCGTAAAGGAAAACTTTCTGACTATGGGGTGCAGTTGCGCGCTAAACAGAAATTGAAAGGGTTTTATGGAGATATTTCAGAAAAACAATTTCATAAAACCTATGAAGAGGCAGCTCGTCGACGGGGCGATACTGGCGAAAATCTTATCGGTCTGTTAGAATCACGTTTGGATGCTGTTGTTTATCGTGCAAAATTCGTACCTACGATTTTTGCTTCTCGCCAATTTATCAATCACGGTCATGTTAATGTCAATGGGCGGCGCACAAATATTCAATCTTATCGTTGTAAACCAGGTGATGTTATTGAGGTTCGGGAAAAATCGAAACAACTTGTTTTAGTGTTAGAATCAGTGCAATTGGCAGAACGTGATGTCCCTGATTATATTGAAGCAGATCATAAACAGATGAAAGCAACCTTTACGCGTATTCCTGCTTTTGCAGATGTTCCTTATGCTGTGCAAATGGAACCTAATTTGGTTGTTGAATTTTATTCTCGATAATTTTTCTGTAAGAGAAATTGTTTCTCTCTTCTAGTATGATAACTTCAAAATATTGTGTTATTCTTACAATATTTGAAGTTAATAAGTTCTTTTTGTAAATGGTTCTATATTAAGTTTATTGCTATGTTTTATAGTCATAAATTTGTATAGTTCCATTTCTTTTTTGTGTATCTAATTTATAAATTCAAAAAACATAAATGTAAGCTTGCTTTAATATTTTTTTATCTTTGCAAAACGAGCTGTTTATTGTGCAGGATATGGTATTATGAATGATGTTCCAGTTGAATATCAAGTAATAGAAGAAAACGAAGGGAGAGATGATCCTTTAATAAGCGAAGCAGATAATTGTCATCCAATGTTTCGTGTTGCTCCTTCAAGCGTAGAATTTAATAAATTACGCAAACGACTTTTACGTCATATGCGACAAGCTTTGGATGATTTTTCTATGCTCTCTACAGGAGAAAAATGGCTTGTTGCTTTATCGGGTGGAAAAGACTCTTATGGTTTATTAGCGCTTCTTTTAGACTTAAAGTGGCGAGGTCTTTTATCCGTTGAAATTCTTGCCTGTAATCTTGATCAAGGGCAACCAGGATTCCCTAAGCATATTCTTCCAGACTTTTTAAGTTCTTATAAAATTCCATATCGTATTGAATATCAGGATACTTATTCCATTGTTACAGATAAATTGGCAGAGTCGCAGACATATTGTTCACTTTGTTCTCGATTACGACGTGGTAATCTCTATCGTATTGCACGTGAAGAGGGATGTTCTGCATTAGTTTTAGGTCATCATCGTGATGATGTTTTAGAAACATTTTTTATGAATTTGTTTCACGGTGGCCGATTAGCTGCCATGCCTGGAAAACTTAAAAATGATGAAGGAGATCTTTTTGTGTTACGTCCTCTTGTTTATGCTGCTGAGGAAGATATGGAAAAATTTTCTCAAGCAATGCAATTTCCGATTATTCCTTGTAATCTTTGCGGTAGTCAAGATGGTTTGCAACGTAATGCCATGAAAGAAATGCTGAAAAATATAGAAAGACAAATGCCAGGACGTAAAGATACGATGATTCGCGCTTTAACAAATGTACGCCCAAGTCATTTGCTTGATAAGAAATTCTTTGATTTTAAAACGTGTTAATAATAATTAGATATTTAAAAAAAATACGTTCAAAGAGTTTAAGATAAGATACTTATTTATAATGATAATTTATTGTTTTTTTAATTTAGATACGTCAGATTGTTTTGTTTCAAATTCTCTTATATTGCATCTATAAAAAACATCTGCCTGCATATCACAAAGGAAATTCTCGTGTGCATCAAACTCTCTTGAAAAAATTTTTCTTTCACTAACCAATGACTGTCGCAATATCAAAAATAGGAAAATAGTACGATTGTTGATTTGCTCTTTTGTTAATTAAAAATAGTGAACCTTGTGGATTTTATTTTATTCTGTTGCGCCGCCATCACCGTCATTTAAGGTATTAAATTAAGAGAATATATAACTGCTTGATATTTTGGGAGTGTATAGCAACACTCAGGGCAAGAATTGCTCGTAAATTCTCATGAAGTGAGTTACATAAGTGATCAAGTTCGATTGTGAGTAGCCGACCTTTTATAAACCAATGCTGATAGAAATCTTCATCATTGAGGACAGAGAAGGAGTTAAATTTTTAAACGGCTATACCATAAAGGTCATAGGCATCCGATTGTTCGATTTTAACGGTGACAAATTCACCAACACGCAGTGGGCGTCGTGATGATATATGGACAACACCATCTATTTCTGGAGCATCGTACTGACTCCGTCCTTTGGCAACTTTTCCTTGACTTTCATCAATAAGAACTTGGAGTCTTTTTCCAATTTTTTTCTTTAAAAGATATGTAGAAATTTGTTGTTGTTTTGCCATAAAACGATGCCAGCGGTTTTCTTTCACCTCTTCAGGAATATTTTCTAATCCCAAATCATTTGCGGCAGCTCCTTTTACTTCTTCATATTTAAAGCACCCAGCGCGTTCAATTTTTGCTTCTTCTAGCCATTCTAGAAGTATATTAAAATCTTCATTCGTTTCACCAGGAAAACCAACAATAAATGTTGATCGCAAAGTAAGATCTGGACAGATTTTCCGCCATTTTTCAATTCTACGGTTTGTTTTTTCCATAAGTGCGGGACGCTTCATGTGACGCAAAACAGCCGGTGATGCATGCTGAAAAGGAATATCCAGATAAGGAAGAATTTTTTTTGCAGCCATAAGTTCGATAACTTCATCAACATGGGGATAAGGATAAACGTAATGCATACGTACCCAAATACCCATATCGCCTAGTTCGCGACAAAGATCAAAGAATTTCGTTTTGATTGTACGATCTTTCCAAGAATTTTCGAGATATTTAAGATCAACACCATAAGCACTCGTATCTTGTGAAATAACCAAAAGTTCTTTTACACCCGCTTGCACGAGTTTTTCAGCTTCACGAAGAACATCGCTGATGGGACGTGAAGTGAGATCACCACGCAGAGTAGGGATGATACAAAAACTACACTGGTTAGAGCATCCTTCAGAAATCTTTAAGTAGGCGTAATGGCGAGGTGTTAAACGAATACCTTGGGGAGGAACTAAATCAAGAAAAGGATCATGAATTGGAGGAATTGCTGTATGAACAGCTTCTATAACGCTTTCATAAGCTTGCGGTTTTGTAATAGCCAATACATTAGGATATGTTTGGCGAATAGCATCAGGATCAGCACCAAGACACCCTGTTACAATAACTTTTCCATTTTTTTTAAGAGCTTCATCAATATTGGCTAATGATTCTTTCCTTGCCGAGTCAAGAAAACCACAGGTATTCACAATAACGACATCAGCTCCTTGATGTTGACGTGAAATCTCATACCCTTCGGAGCGAAGGCGTGTAATAATTCGCTCAGAATCTACGAGTGCTTTTGGGCATCCGAGGGAGACAAAACTAATACGAGGTGCTACCATGATGATCCTACAATTACTATGAATGATTCAGTTACGTTTTTATTAACTTAAAAATAATGTTCTTTATTTTTATACCTATGCAATACAGTCTGTTACAAAGTTATTTGATTTTTTTCTACAAAATTTTATGTGTTTTTATGCATGCATACAATTTTGTCTTATTATATCGTAAAATTCCATCATTGAGGACGAGGATATAAGGCTGCTTTCTTAAAAGCATTCAAGTTCTTTTCAAAGTACGTGGTGAATATTTTAAAGCTTACTTGCCAAGCCTTGCATAAGTGAAGAACATGGAGGGAAGGGAAAGTGAAATCCGCTCGATAAGGATCTGGATTGTTTATAAACCGAATTGGGGGCATCCTTTGGCTGTGGAGAAGAAGTCAATTGCGTGTGGCACAATAAAAAAATACTCAACAGCTTCTTATTGCGATATATATCGCGTACTATAAGGTTTATTTTTTAATATTTGCGAATAAGTCCGGTAAGTTTGCCTTGTATTTCTACACGCTCGGATTCGTATGTCCGTACTTCATAATGAGGATTTGCAGCTTCTAATGCAATAGAAGCTCCTTTGCGTCGATAACGTTTTAATGTTGCTTCTTTTTTATCAATAAACGCAACAATAATTTCACCTGTTATTGCTGTATTTTGACGTTTCACAATGATCGTATCTTTATCAAAGATACCAGCCTCCATCATAGAATCATCTTTAACTTCTAATGCGTAGTGCTCACCTGTATTAACCATATCGAGTGGAAGAGAAAGGCTGTTTATTTGCTGCAGTATAGCAGAGGCGGGTACGCTTGCAGAAATACGTCCCATAATAGGAATGGTGATATTTTTTTTTTCTTCTTCATCAAAGGGACTCAAGCTTTTTGATATTTCCCTTTTATTTCTTTCTATTATACTGGGAGAAATTTTACGTGCTAAAGAAAGGTTAAATGTTATTTTCTCAGGAAGTCGAATTACCTCCACAGCACGAGCACGATTGGGCAAACGACGTATAAAACCTCTTTGTTCTAAGGCTATAATGAGCTTATGAATACCAGACTTTGAAGAAAGTTCTAATGCATTTTTCATTTCTTCAAAAGAAGGAGGAACACCAGTTTCTTTTATATGGTTATGAATAAACAAGAGTAGCTCATACTGTTTACATGTTAGCATTCAATATTCCAATCAAAATAATAAAAATTATTAAAGTAAAAATACATGTATATATAAAACTTTTACAATTTTTATCGCCAAATCAAAATTATTTTCTTTATTTTTGATCTTATCGTTTAATAAATAAATATGTTTATTTATAGATATATTTAAATTATTATTTATATACTATATAGCTACATTAATATTAAATAATGTATAAAATACTTTATAGTTCTGACTGAATTATCTAACACCAAATTTTATGACCAGTATTATCCTTTTCTTCTAAAAATATATCTACATGTTTTGTAATTTCTGATATAAAAAAGTTAAATAGAAGGTATTCTATATATTTAGAACTCTCTATGGGTATTTAAAATCATTTTACATACTGCATATTATTTCTGCTTTTTTATTCTTAGTAAAATTATCTACAGCTCTAATAGTGAACACAATTTATAGTCATTCGAGATATTTTCAATGAGACTAAATTTTTGCTTCATATCTACTTTATTCTATAGGATAAACTGGCTTTCGTTATATATTCATTATGCATAAATAAAATTATACTCTCAAAATGCCATTGTTGCTCATTGTTCCATTTTCAGGTCTAACGTGTCAACTGCTATATACTATTTTCATGAACCCTAATGTTACGATAAATTTTGATTATTGAAAGGAGGCATAAAAGGTATTTTCATTTCTTTTTTATAGTTTTATTCTCTCACTTATATTGGTCAAGAAAATGCTTTTTATTGTTTCAATATAAAAAAGATTTGAAATGAGATAAGCTTACAGTATTTGAGACTTATCACTCAAGTGATAAAAATGATAAATTATTATAAATCAATATATTATCTTATAAATCTGTATTTATATTTGAAAATTGAACACTAAGATATAAAGATATAAAAAATAATATTATAATAAAAGGTATTTTTTCTTCTCTACCCATTATGCTCAACAACCCATGTGAGGGGAAGGGGGTAATTTCTCATAATTTTAACGCTTCGAATCTATGCAATATTTTGCAGTGAAATTTTTCCTTTATTGAAACTTCAAAAATAAGATTAAAGAGTACTTATACAATGATGAAGTAAAGGGGTGAAAACGAAAAATTATTGATAATTGAAGAAAATAATAATATTTTTCTCCAAAAGGTGTTGACCAAATGGAAAGTCAACCGTATGTTCCCTTCACTTTCTACAAATTAGATAGTGTGCAAACTAGATAGCTTGTATGAGAGCGCGTAGCTCAGCTGGTAGAGCAACTGACTTTTAATCAGTAGGTCCAGGGTTCGAATCCCTGCGCGCTCACCAAATTTAAATTAATATCAATAGGCTATAAAAAATTTAAGAATCTTTCTTGTTTTTATTCTTTTTGAAGTTTTTTGTTGATTCTATAACCTGTCATTTTCTATCAGCAGTTTTGAAATAGAGCGATGCTATGCTGTCTCCTGTCCAACAAAAAAGAGCTTTAAGATTACGATAGGATTGTACCTGCGTTGGCAGCACATGTGGTTTCTAATTTTCTCAATCTATAGGTTGATTTTTTAATACCCACTGCATTACATGATTCGCAAAACAAGTTGCTAAAATCACCACTTATTCACACTTTATATTATGAAATGACTTTTCTATAAGATGTTGATTTATTTAATTTTTACTCTTTTTAACATCTACTATAGTACATTTATTTCTTATGAAGATCATAAAAAGGTTAACAATACGTTAATTTCTTGATAGAAGGGGCCAATTCAAGAGTGGTATATGCGCGAGGGGAATCATTTAAAAACGTAAATTCTTCCGTTGCGTACAAAAAGCGTGACGTGGTTTTTACAGTAGTACTTAACAGAAATAAGTGGACTGAATAGATGCCTTCAAATAGAAAAAAGAAATTTACTTTTATGATTAAACCAACACTTCAATTGTTTTCTATGATCGTCATTTCTCAGTCACTGGTATCTTGTTGCGCAAGCCAAACTATGAATTTTTCAATAAAAGATTCCTATCATAATAAACCAATTAACGTAAACACTTCTGTACTACCTCAACAAGTCTCCAATAAGAAGAATCAATCGGAAGAAAAAAAGCGTGGACGAGCGATTGTTGGTAAACCTTATCAAATAAAAGGAAAGTGGTATTATCCTCAAAGTGATCCAACTTATAAACGTGTTGGCGAAGCATCATGGTATGGTTCAGATTTTCATGGACGTTTAACTGCCAACGGTGAAATTTATGACATGAATCTTTTGACTGCTGCTCATCCTACAATGCCTTTACCTAGCTATGCTCGTGTCACTAATTTGAAAAATGGATCTTCAATCGTTGTTAGAGTGAATGATCGCGGACCTTTTATGAAAGACAGAATCATTGATTTATCAAGGCAAGCTGCGACAATACTGGGGTATGTAGATAGGGGGGTTGCAGATGTTAAAGTAGAATATATTGCTGAAGCACCTGTTGGCTATTATGATGGTGCATATTTAATGTCCTCTTATACTCCTGGAAATGCTGCCCCATATTCATTAGCGTCGGAAAATGTTTCGAAAAAAAGAGAAACTGTTTTGTTAAAAGAGCAGCGCAATACAGGAAACAAAAAGGAACTAGCTAAAGCAGCTGCTGTTGAACAGGAACAACGTAATAAAACTGTTGCAGTTAAATTGCCAGAAATTGGTCCTATCATGGTTGATAAGCCGATTCCATTCGATCAAGTTGCTTCTATAAATAAGCTAAACAAAAAAACAAAGGTCAATTGGCTACAACTGTTTTAAGAAAAAATGCATTGATTTTTTATCTATATAATTTTCTAGTAAAAAAGGTAAGAACTTACGGATTTAGTGTAAGATTTTCATCTTAAAGCGCTTTGTCCTTTTCAAAAAGCGTGGTGGGGTGCTATTATTATAAATTCAGTACGGCCTTTCTACTCCATTGCTGGTCTATTCGTCGTTTTATGATATTGCTTGCTTAATAAAGCGCGTACTTTTCTTACTGTAATAGCTTTTGCTAGACGAAGGTAGATTATTGTATCAGTCTGTTTGTGTAATCTCCAAAACAACTGTACAATCGATTTGAGAGGAATAAAAAGCTTAACAAGTAAAAAAATATTTTCTTTTGATTCGGCTTTGCAATTTTCCAAAGTATCCACGGTAATATCTTATGAAGAGATTATATATTACCTCATGCTTTTGTTTATCATGTTCTTTAATGGAGTAAGTTCCCTCACGAAAAACAGAGCGTCTCAAACAAAATACGCTTACATTGCCAATTCGCGAACTTATTTAAAAGAGACATACTTCAACACGCTACAGGTCTATTTTACGACATCGCCTGTGAATGGCATAACTGTAACGCCTTTAGATATCACCATCTTCACACTTATGAAGATATAAACCGACACCGTCATACACTTTGCAAGCCCCAATGTTTTATGCGATAATTCTTAACACTTGAGAGGTTGATAAGAAGTATTTTTACTCTCTTTTTTAATAATTTTTATCTATATACGAACCCTACTTATGATGCGTAAGCAAGCGATTTTATTGAATTCAATATGAGAGGAAATATAACGAAAGAATCTTACAGTATTTTGAATCAGATACACGTTAAAAGATTATAATTTATCATAATAAATCAATCTACTATCAATATAAAACAACAAATAAAAAAATTTTTTTGTCTCTCATGCTTTAAAACATAAAATTGAATCTAGGTGGAATATAAGAAGTGCATCATTTTACTTTTACTAACGCTGAATAAAAATAAAATCTTTTCTTGAGTCATCAATAATTCCTCAATTTGCGGAAATAAAAAAGTTTTTTCCTATATAAGATTTTTTATGTTGATCTTTGGGATGGGAGGAGCAGCTATGTACACAATATTAAGGATCTTATTGACCTTATGGGGGATATTGGTATTTGTCATGTGGGGGAAAGCAGAAGATTTTCAAATTTCTGCTTCACAATTGTTATTACTCGATGATGATACAGAGACAATACTTTATGAAAAACAAAGTGCTATTCCTTTTTTTCCTGCTTCATTAGTAAAATTGATGACAGCAGAAGTTGTATTTCATCAATTAAAAAAAGGATTATTAAAAAGTACGCAGAAATTTAAGGTCAGTGAAAATGCTTGGCGCAAGGGTGGAGCACCTTCCGGTACAACCACTATGTTTGCAAAGATAAAAACAGAAATCAGTGTTTCTGATCTGTTGCGTGGTTTAATTATTGTGAATGGAAATGATGCTGCTATTATTCTTGCTGAAGGAATATCGGGAGATGAAGCTCATTTCACAAAGTTGATGAATCAGCGCGCAAAAATAATCGGATTATCTCAGAGTCATTTTGTTAATGCAACAGGGTTACCCGAAGAGGGACAATTTGTAACTGTGCGTGATATGATTATATTAGCACGTCATATTGTTCAGGAATATCCGGACTATTATGCACTTTATTGTGAGCCTCATTTTACATGGAATAATATTTTTCAACGTAATAAAAATCCTCTTATTTCTAAGGAAATTGGTGTAGAAGGATTTGGTTTTGGCTACAGTGAAAAAGAAGGTTTTTCAATGGTTGCCACCATTTCTAAAAATCATCGACGTCTTTTTTTAGCAATCAATGGTTTGCAAGATGGTAAAAAATATACAAAAGAAATAGAACGCATTCTTCAATGGGGAATGACGGCTTTTGATCTCAAAACGATTTTTACAAAAGAAGAAACGGTTGGTCGTGCTTCTGTTTATGGTGGTAAACAAAATTTTGTTCCACTCATTGTTAAAACACCAATAAGTTTTATGCTTTCGAATGAAAAAAAAGTAAATGTTAAAGCAAAAATTAAATATCATGGTCCATTGAAAGCTCCCATCGTTTCTGGGCAATCAGTTGGCGTTATTCAAATTTTAGAAGATAAAAAGGTTCTTCTGGAAAAACCAGTTTTTGCCGGAATGAATGTTCAGGAAGGAAGTTTCTTTGCAAAAGTAAAAAATGCATTCTATGAAATAACAATTGGATGGTTACGAAAATATTTGTAGTTACGCGCTAATAAGGTTAAGATCATACGTGTCAGGTTATTTTATTACATTTGAAGGAGGGGACGGGGTAGGGAAAACGGTGCAGATTTCTTTACTTGCTGAGTCTCTCTCACACCAAGGTTATGATGTTGTCACAACACGAGAACCAGGAGGAACACCAGGAGCAGAAGCAATCCGGCATATTTTGTTGTCGGGGCAGGCGCGACAGTATGGACCGTTGATTGAAGCTGTTTTGTTTACAGCTGCACGTGTCGACCATGTTACTGAGGTTATCGCACCTTCTTTGCAAAAAGGTAAAATCGTTTTATGTGACCGCTTTATTGATTCTACACGCGTTTATCAAGGACTCAATGATACCGTCAGTTCTTCTCTTCTTTCTGTTTTAGAGTGTATTGCGCTCAATGGTATTTTGCCTCATTTAACATTTTTATTAGATATGCCTGCAATGTGTGGTATGAAGCGTGCAAATTTGCGAAGAAAAAAAACAGAAGAAATTGATTATTTTGAAAAAGATCTGTTGGAAATTCAAGAACAAAGGCGTCAGGCTTTTCTTCAATTGGCCAAACAGGAACCCCATAGATTTCGAGTTATTGATGCCACTGGCTCAGTGGAAGCCATTGCTCATCAAATAAAAAATATTTGTCATCAGGTATTGTTGGATCAGCTTTCATGAGTAATGTAAATACCTTACGCCAATATGATGATATTGATACAATTTTATCACCATCCCAGAACAATGTTATCTTTGGTCATGAGGATGTGCGTCATTTTTTGACACAAATGCTTAAAGAAGAGCGTTTACATCATGCATTATTATTTGAAGGAGAATATGGGATTGGAAAGGCTACATTAGCCTTTCATCTTACTTGGAACATTTTAAGTTTTCAACAGAGTGCTTTCTTGAAACCCGATCCTTATTCTACCCCATGGCGCCAAATTACACAAGGAAGTCACCCTGGTCTTTTGTATATTTCACGTCGATTTGATGTGAAAACGCAAAAGTTTAAAACAGGAATACTCGTTGATGATATCCGTGATATTATGCATTTTTTAAGCCGAACATCACAAGAAAATGGATGGCGTATAGTTATTGTTGATTCTGCAGATGATATGAATAGAAATGCAGCAAATGCAATTCTTAAAATACTTGAAGAACCACCTACAAAAACGTTATTTGTTATTATCGCGCATTCTTCTGGCAAATTGCTCCCAACAATCCATTCACGGTGTCAAAAAATCTCTTTTCGTCCCTTGAATAACGATGAAATGAAAAAAGTTATTACACATATTTTCGCCAATCAGGATTTACCTGATGAGAAAACAATTGAAATGATTATTGAAAAATCTAAAGGAAGTCCTCGAAAAGCTGCTTTACTTGTTTGCCATGGCGGTTTTGAAATTATTAAAACAATTGATGCTCTCCTAGAGAAACCTGTTTGTAACGCAATGATTGTACATACTCTTGCACAAACATTTTCATCTGTTTCTTCTACATTCCAATTTCAACAATTTTGTGATGAAATTCTTAATAAAATTCAAAAAAAAGCTATCATGCTCGTTGAAAAGGGAGACTTATTTCTCTCAAAAAAATATGCGGAAAAATGGCGGGAGATTCATCAAGAAATAGAGGAAATACAACTGTTTAATCTCGATAAAAAGCAGTTTGTTATTAACTTGCTTTTTAAAGTTCATAAGATCATTCATGAGGATTAGTTTTTCCGTGACAATGCGATAAACAAACGTTATGTCATAATATCTTTTATTTATAGCGTTTTACAACGAGTATGACATGCGTGACACATATTACATAACAACTCCCATTTTTTATCCTAATGGTGCTCCACATATTGGACATGCTTATAGTGCAATTGCAAGCGATGTTTTAGCCCGCTTTCAACGGTTAAACGGAAAAAATGTATTTTTTCTTTCTGGTACAGATGAGCATGGTCTCAAGATGCAACAAACCGCAGCTGCATTAGGCATGACACCTCAGCAGCTTGCAGATCATAATAGTGCGGTGTTTCAAAAAATGCTTGCAGTATTAAATTGTTCTAACGATGATTTTATCCGTACGACAGAAGAACGCCATTATCAAGCTTGTCAAGAAATTTGGAAAAAGATGGAAGCAAATGGCGATATTTATCTCGGTCGTTATACGGGGTGGTATTCGGTTCGCCAAGAAGCCTATTATGAAGAAAAAGATACGGAAGTTGGACCAGACAACATCCGTCGTGAGAAGGAATTAGGCTCTCCAGTTGAATGGAATGAAGAAGAAAGTTATTTTTTTAGACTTTCTCATTATGAAAAGGCTCTTCTTGAATATTATGAAAAACATCCTGATTTTATTGCTCCATTTGAGCGGCGTAATGAAATTATAAGTTTTATCAAATCAGGTTTAAAAGATATCTCTATTTCACGCGCAAATTTTAACTGGGGAATTGCTGTTCCTGAGAATCCAAAGCACGTGATGTATGTCTGGGTTGATGCGCTTACAAATTATCTATCAGCAATAGGTTTTTTCAATGAAAATTCAAAAAAACGTGATTTTTGGCCTGCAAATACGCATATTATTGGTAAGGATATTATTCGTTTTCATGCAGTCTATTGGCCGGCATTTTTAATGTCTGCTGGAATTGAATTGCCTAAAAATATTTTTGCACATGGTTTTTTACTTAATCGTGGTGCAAAAATGTCAAAATCTATTGGAAATGTCGTTGATCCTTTTGAAATGGTTGAACACTATGGTCTTGATCAGGTCCGTTATTTCCTTCTCCGTGAAGTGCCATTCGGACAAGATGGTAGTTATAGTCATGAAAGCCTTGTGAACCGTATTAATGCTGATCTTGCTAATGATCTTGGTAATTTAGCACAGCGCTGTTTGTCTATGATTGCCAAAAATTGTAATGCACAAGTCCCGAAACCAGCTTCATTTTCAGCTCAAGATAAACAGCTTTTAGAACAATCTCTTCAAGTACTTGAAACTGTACACCAAGCTATGTCTTCTTATAGTATGCATTTAGCACTTTCAGCTATTTTTTCAATTGTAGCAGATGCCAATCGCTATTTTGCCAACGAACAACCTTGGAGTTTACGTAAAAATGATCGAGAGCGATTTTCTACAGTTCTTTATATAACTGTAGAAATCTTGCGGAGAATAGGAATTATGCTTTTGCCTTTCATACCCCAATCAGCAGCGAAACTTCTTGATAGCCTTGCGGTTGCTGAAGATGATCGGTTATTGTATCATATAAGTCATTCAAAAATTCAAGAAGGGCTTGATCTTCCACCACCAGAACCAATTTTTCCTCGTTATATCTTGAAGAAAGAAGATACTCATCATGTTGATTGATACACATTGTCATCTTGATTTTGAAGATTTTTCACAAGATTTGGATAATGTTATCCAACGGGCTTTAGATGCTGACGTTAAACGTATGATAACAATTTCAACCCATGTTTATAAGTTAGATAAGCTGTTAGCCATTGCGCAAAGCTATGATCAAGTCTTTTGTTCCGTTGGAACACACCCCAATCATGCGCATGAAGAACAAAATATTACAGCGGAAGAGCTTATACAGCTCTCGAATCACCCTAAAATTGTTGCGTTTGGGGAAGGGGGACTTGATTATCATTATGATTATTCTACTCCAGAAGAGCAAAAGAAAGTTTTTCATGAACATATCATTGCTTCTCGAGAAACACAGATTCCTCTTGTTATACATTCACGCAATGCCGATATCGATATGGAGAAAATATTACGTGAACAGACAAAAGAAGGAGCTTTTCCCTTTATCCTTCATTGTTATTCGTCTGGAATGCAACTTGCTCGTGCTGGAATTGAACTTGGTGGTTATATTTCTTTTTCAGGTATTCTTACTTTTAAAAACGCATTTGAAATCCGTGAAATAGCAAAAATTGTGCCCCATGAGCATTTGTTAGTGGAAACAGATGCTCCATTTTTAGCACCTAGTCCCCATCGGGGCAAAACAAATGAACCATCTTTTGTATGTTATACAGCAGCTGTTTTGGCTGAAACAATTGGCTTAAGCATTGAAGAAACAGCTCAAATAACAACGCGTAATGCTTTTCGTTTATTTAGCAAAATGAAATAAGGCAAAAGATATGTGTGATCAATACCGATTTACAATATTAGGTTGTGGTCCTTCTCCAGGAGTGCCAAGACCTAATGGTGATTGGGGAACATGTGATCCGAATAACCCTAAAAATAAACGCTACAGAAGTTCTTTATTAGTTGAACGTATTAAACCTTCAGGAGAAAAAACAACGATCGTTATTGATACAGGTCCAGATTTTCGCTCACAAATGATCGATGCGCGTGTAAGCCATCTTGATGCTGCTCTTTACACGCATTCTCATGCAGACCATATCCACGGTATTGATGATTTACGCAGCTATGCACTTGCACAAAAATGTTTAATAGATATCTATGCCGACAGATTTACACTAGAGCATCTCAAAAGTGCTTTCGGATATTGTTTTCAAACTCCAAAAGATTCATCTTATTCTCCCATTTTAAAAGAGCATCTTATCAATGAAGATAGCCAATTTATTATTCAGGGGCAGGGCGGAGAAATAAGCGTCAATACACATTTACAACACCACGGAAACATTCATTCCTTAGGTTTTCGGATTGGGAATGTTGCCTATTGTACGGATGTTAGTAAATTTCCTGAAAAAACTTTATCCAAATTAATGGATTTGGATGTTCTCATCATTGAAGCTCTTCAATTTAAATTCCATCCGAGTCATTTTTCTGTTGATCAAGCATTACAGTGGATAGAATATTTAAAGCCAAAACAAGCAATACTCACACATATGGACAGATCGCTGGATTACAATAAGGTTATAAATTACGTTCCATCCTATGTAAAACCTGCATATCAAGGTCTTACTTTTGAAACAGATGCATAAGCTTATTATGCGCAATATTTAAGTTAAATAAAATACTTTTAAATTTATCCTTTATTTTATTTCATTTTTGACATATTTAGTGTTTTTTATGTCAAAAATGAGGCTTTTATGTATAAGAATTTTAAGCGGGGTGTATGTATTGTGGTTTTAGCGGTTTCCTTAACAGCATGTGGGGGGCGTTTAGAAAAAAATATTGCAACGACAACATTACATGACGGATCAATGAGTTGTGCCGATATTCAACGGGAGTTTTTTGCTAATAAACGTCAGATTAATGATACAATTGCAGAGCGTTCTAAAGCAAGAAATAAAAACGTGGCTTTAGCAGCGGCAAGTGTTGTATTTGTACCTGCTTTGTTTTTTATGGATACTAAATCCAGTGAAAGTAATGAAATTTCGGCTTTAAATAACCGTAATGCTGTTTTGAGTGATCTTGCACGTATGAAACGTTGTAAAATAGTACAGTAATTTTTATTATTTATACGACGTAATTTCATTATCACTATTTTTGGTCTTTAAGGAATATACCTTAAAGACCAAATTTTATTTTAAAAGTAAATTGTATGATATAAATATTATGATGATGTTTTAAAGTAGGGTTTTCTTTTTGGATAAAGGATTTATCTTCTGCATCATATTATCGCATAATATATATTATGGAACTTTATAGAAAAAGTATATCTAGCATCAGCGCTTTGAAGAACGAATCTTTAAAATGAGCTACTTAAGTTAGCTAAGATTGAAAATCGAGCCTGTTATTCTGGCTTGAAAATTTCAATCACAATGTTTTTTATTTTTTACTCTTTTAAAAAAAATCATCACAATTTGTAGTGCTATAAAAGCTAAAAACAATATTCCATGAAATAATGGTACAAATGGCTGATAAATAAAATCGGAATAATACATTGTTATTGCTTCAATCAATGCTGCAATACACCACACAATGATGCCCCATAGTGAATACATCCAAAGTCCAACTAAGGCAATAGGATAGAGAATAGCCAATATAACTGATGCAAATTGCCACTGCCAAGGCATAAGATCAAAACGCCATAGAATACCTGGAAAAACACCAACAAGGCGTATCCAATAACAAATACCTAGAACTAAGCAAATAAGTGCCAAAAACCGTAAGTAACAGTTATAGATTAAATTGATTTTTGAAATCTGTTTGTGAGAATTATTTTTCACAATAATAACTCTTGTTCAACAGGTTGGAAGTAAGAATCTACCATTTCATCTGTCACATTTGAAAGTTTATCTGGCTGCCATTGAGGTCTTTTATCCTTATCGATTAACATAGCACGTATACCTTCATAAAAATCATGTGAATGAATCATATGATGCACTATGCGGTTTTCAATTTTCATACAATCTTCCAACGTTTGAGATGAATTTTGTTTCATTTGTTTCCAGATAACTTTTAAACTTGTCGGGGAACGTGACTGCAAAATATCATAACATTCTTTAGCAAATAAAACATCTTCATTGCTTTTTTTATGTAGCAACTCAAGACATTCTTCTAAGCTATGGGCACTAAAACAACTGTTAATAATACAACGTATTTCATGACTTGTTTCATAGTCTTTTGTAATTGCTCGCTCGTTTAAAGCTAAAGTAGGATCTCCTTGCTCAATAACAGCTTTTCTAATCATATCGAATTCAGTTTCAGCAACGGCGTGTGTTGCTAATCCTAAATTTAAGCAATCTCCCCACTTTATGCGTGCGCCCGTTAATGCAAGATAGATGCCAAAATGATTGGGAAGAGATGGTAAGAAAAAACTTGCACCTACATCTGGGAAAAATCCAATCGCACCTTCTGGCATAGCAAAAACTGTATTTTCTGTAACAATTCGATGCGAACCATAGAGAGAAATACCGACCCCTCCTCCCATCCAAATACCGTTTAAGAAAGCAATGTAGGGCTTTGAAAAATGTTTGATATAAGCATTTAAGCTATATTCATCCCTAAAGTATTGACAAGCAGCAACACTTTTCCCCATATGATAGATTTCTACAACATCTCCACCAGCACAAAAAGCACGCCCCTCCCCTTCAATTAAGACACAAGAAACATTATCATCTGTTTCCCATGTTCTGAGAGCTTTTTTTAAAGCTGAAACCATTCGTTGATTAAGAGCATTTAATGCTGAAGGACGTGTGAGCTTTATAATACCAGCCCGCCCTTCTTTCGTAAAAGAAATATCATCATCTGCTCCAAAATTAATTTGCATCTCACACCCTTCTTAAAACAACTATTTCATTGTTTTTTTTATATTTTTTGCCCCAAGTTGAGGAAATATTTGCATGATTGCACCAATACAATATATATAAATTCCTGTTACCGAAATTCCTATTTTAACCCAATAGGGAGCCTCTAGTTGATAAAAGAAGGCAGAAATACCAAAAAAACACCATAAGAGAAAAATGGGAAAATTAACCCTACGTAAACGAAGGACTCTTACTGGATGAATAAAATAAATTGGCAAAAAAGATATAATCGCCGATAAAACAATAATGATAAAAGTAATCCACTCTCCTGGTCTGACGACAAAAAGCGTAAAAATCATCATATTCCAAACAACAGGAAATCCTTTAAAAAAATTTTCTTTGGTTTTCATACTAGTATCTGCATAATAAATAGCAGATGAAATAACAATAATTGCACTCAATGAAAATGATAACCCTACCCCCATAAAACCACTTTGATAGAGTGCAAAGGCAGGAATTAAGACATAAGTCACGTAATCAATAATATTATCTAACAGCTCTCCAGACCATGTTGGAAGAACGTATTTAACATCAAGTTTACGTGCAATTGGTCCATCTATACCATCAACGAGAAGAGCAAGCCCAAGCCAACAGAACATAGCTGTCCATTCTTTTTGAGAGGCTGATATAAGAGAAAGAAACGCTAAAAATGATCCCGAAGCTGTTAGTAAATGAACAGAAAAGGCCTTTGCTTGTGGCATTGTTACTTTTTTATGGCGTAATAATTTAGCATTTGTTTTGATTTTCTTTGTTAGTTTACGTTTCAAGTTTTTCTTATCCTCGTTTTTAAAGTCTTCAACCATCTATCAATACGCCATTTTTTACCGATGATATAACTCAGCATTTTAAAAAATCATAAAAAGGTTACTTTTTTATATCGCATTATTTATTACATACTATAATAGAAGAGCTTCATATAATAAAAAGAGAGCGATCATTTGGAAATGTTAAAATATTTTCTCAATGGAGAAAGGTTCAAGTCATTGTGATATTTGAAAAGGAAGAGCATAAAGATATTGCTGTTATTGGTGCAGGCCCTGTCGGAATGTTAGCGGCGCTGAGTCTTGCACATGAGGGGCTTTCTGTTTTTCTTGTTGGGCCCCCTGCTCATACAGATGAGTTACGGACAACTGCTCTTATGATGCCTGCAATACGCATGCTTCAAAAACTCAATATTTGGGATAATCTTCAAAAACATGCAGCAGCTTTATCTTCCATGAGAATTATAGATATAACTTCTAGAATTGTGCATGCTCCTACGGTGCATTTTTCTTCTGCTGAAATTGGTGAAAAAGCTTTTGGCTATAATATACCTAATGTAAAATTGAACAGTGCTTTAGTCGATGCTGTTACACATACGCCCAATATTACAAGATTTGTTTCTGCAGCCAAATCTGTTCATCACACAAAAAAACATGTATGTATTACTCTTGCTGATTGTAGAGTCATTCAAGCACCACTTGTTATTGCAGCTGATGGACGTCACTCTCTTACACGTGCCGCAGCAGGGATAAGTGTCAAACAGTGGAATTATCCACAAAAAGCACTTGTTCTCAACTTTTCTCATGAGTTTTCTCATCAAAATACATCAACCGAATTTCATACAGAACACGGTCCATTTACACAGGTTCCACTACCAGGACGAAGATCTAGTCTTGTATGGGTTGTTCATCCTTCCCGTGCTGAAGAATTATTGAATACAGAACCAAAAACAATTGCAAAAATGATCGAAAACAAAATGCAATCAATGCTTGGAAAGCTAAGCTTAGAAACATCAATTCAAGCATGGCCGCTTTTCGGACTTCTTTCTCGTCATTTTGCTGCTAATCGAACAATTTTAGTCGGTGAATCCGCTCATGTTTTCCCCCCTATTGGGGCACAAGGATTGAATTTAGGATTCCGTGATGTCCAAACTTTAATTGATATTTTACCTAATAAAATATCCAATTCTAACTCTGAAATGATTGTTGCACATTATAACAAATGTCGCAAACCAGATATATTAATCCGAAGTGGAGCTGTTCATACACTGAACTCTGCTCTACTTTCTCATATGTTGCCTGTTCATATCATACGAAGCATTGGGCTTGGTTTGTTACATAGTTTTCCACCATTACGTAATTTATTTATGCGCGAAGGAATGTATCCGGGTTATGGATTCAAGGAAATTATGCAAATATCTCCAACAAAATCATCAAAACAGCCCTACTGAACAATAATGGATAATAACGTAAAATAAAAAAATAATAAATTGCATTTTGCAATCATATCATATTACTGATGCAAAAAATATCTTTGTTCTTTCTAGGAAAGAAAAAATTATTATATATATTTAGCATATTGATATGAAATAAGATAAAACTTAATTATAGACTAAAGCTTAAATTGTAAAGATATCTTGCTAAATCACATCTGTTAAATTTTGCACTATAAAGAAAATGAAAAATAATACCGTTTTTAAAGAGTTATTTTATAATATTAATTTTAATAAGAAAATAAATAATAAAAAACAGTTTTATTTAATCAATGGATTTTAAAATCTTTTTATTATTAAGTATAATATTAAAAATAAAATCATCTTTGGAACCTGTTAGTAACACAGAGGTTAATGAAGTGTTGTTTTAACAAATGGTAACAAGATGACACTAAATAAATTTTTGAAATTAAGTACTTTTTTTATAATGATTGTATGTGTCTCGTTGATAGTCACTACTTCAATAAGTGAAGTTTTTCACCTTCCTTATTGTCAAACCTTTACCTATAGCTCTACTCAAAATGTCACTAAAATAGGTCAAAACTCATTTACTGCTTCACAAGTTAAAAATTGTCTTATGCAAAATGGTTTTGAGAATATTAAACGATTGCGTTTAGATGACAATGGCATCTGGCGTGCTTTAGTAAAATTTAAAAAGTCCCATTTTTTCGTATCCGTTGACTATTCAGGAACAGTTAGCATTCAAAATGAAAGAAAAGAATATGATTGATTTTAAAACTTACAGCAACGTTTCTTTTTACAGCCATAAGAAAAAAAACTTAAAAAAGTGCTGCCATTCTATTAAAGAATTTGCTTTCATTGGCGGTTTAAATGGAAGCATATCAGGAGCTATCGCGGCAATTCTTTCAGCTTATGGTTATATTGCTCTTCCAGGATTTGGTCCAGTTATCGCAATGGGTATAGGAGTAGCACTTTCTGCCGGAATAATAATAGGAGCACTGATAGGATCAGGAATGGGAGGAAGTGTCGGTATATGCTGTATTTTATGGGAAATTTATATGAATCATAATAATTCTTTCTCTTATAAATTTCATAATGAATAGAAATTTCTCGTCATTTTTTCTATGAAAAACAATTAAATCATCAACAAATTATATGTTCTTTTTTTTGATGAAACGATTATCATATTATAAATGAAATAACATCTAACTTATTAAAACTGTTTGCTTAATTCTTTATTATACATCAAAAAAGTAGATTTTTTAAAGCATCTCTTGAAGAAATGTAAGCGAGATATAATTATCAGTCTATGGAAGCTACATTTTTTATAGATCAAAAAATGAAAGTTATGTTTAGAAATATATATATAAACATACTTTAATTTATTTGCTCTTTCTAATAACTAATATTTCTATTTAAATTATTTT